>CAYOSI010000026.1:0-33031 GCA_964406615.1 uncultured Oscillospiraceae bacterium | reverse complement strand
GTTCCTTGGCTTCGAGCAGATCTTCAAGAACTCCCTGACCACGCTGCCCATGGGCGGCGGCAAGGGCGGCTCCGACTTCGACCCGAAGGGCAAGAGCGACGCCGAGGTCATGCGCTTCTGCCAGTCCTTCATGAACGAGCTGTACCGTCACATCGGGGCGGACACCGACGTGCCTGCCGGCGATATCGGCGTGGGTGCGCGTGAGATCGGCTATCTGTTCGGACAGTATAAGAAGCTGCGCAACGAGTGGAGCGGCGTCCTGACCGGCAAGAGCCTCAGCTACGGCGGCTCTCTGGCCCGTACACAGGCGACCGGTTTCGGCCTGTGCTATTTCGCCGCGGCTCAGCTCGCGGACAACGGCAGCTCCTTCGAGGGCAAGCGCGTTATCGTCTCCGGCTCCGGAAACGTGGCCATCTATGCCAACCAGAAGGCGACCGAGCTCGGCGGCAAGGTCATTGCCATGTGCGACTCCAACGGCTATATCGTCGATGAAAACGGCATCGACTATCGGGTCATCCAGGAGATCAAGGAGGTCCGGCGCGACCGCATCAAGACCTATGTGGACTATGTTCCCACCGCAAAGTATGTCGAGGGCTGCTCCGGCATTTGGGGCGTTCCCTGCGATATTGCGATGCCCTGCGCCACGCAGAACGAAATCAACGAGGAAGCCGCTAAGACCCTGATCGCCAACGGCGCTGCCGCGGTGTTTGAGGGTGCAAACATGCCCTGCACGCCCGAGGCGATCGCCGCGATCAAGGCCGCGGGCCTGATGTACAGCCCCTCCAAGGCCTCCAACGCCGGCGGCGTGGCCACCTCCGGTCTGGAGATGTGCCAGAACTCCGAGCGCCGGAGCTGGAGCTTCGAGGAGGTAGACGCCAAGCTCCGGGAGATCATGGAGGGCATCTACGCCGCCTGCGCCGACGCCGCCGAGAAATATGGCATGAAGGGCGATATCCAGGCCGGCGCGAACATCGCCGGTTTCCTGAAGGTTGCCGACGCTATGCTCTGGCAGGGCGTCTGCTGACAAAGAGACAAACGTGTTGCAGAACCCCCGGTGCATTCTTGCACCGGGGGCGTTTTTTGAACTGTTAGGCGTCTTGCAAATAGGCTGTCAACTGATTGTGCAGTTCTTGGGATTGGAAATTACCCACTTAACACATTTGCCTGCGTTTGTAAAATTATTGCCCCTAATAATGCTCTGTTTTATCCAACCGCCCGTAACAGGCTCATAATAAGGACGCACATAGATGCGATAAACACTGTGGTCGTCACCCAGCTTCAAAGTACAGGTTGCTTTTTTCACGCCGCTCCAAATAGTATTTCCACGGTCGTCTTTGAGCGTGACAACTACTTTTGCACCGCTGCTCCAACCTAGCTGATCAAGGGTCTTGAGCTTAACAGTAGCTGTCTGATACCCGGGTTTGCGGAGCAATGACTGAGAGATTTTTACGGTGCAATAGGAGTTCGAAGCATTGAACCTATTGGTGGTTGCGGCAAAGGCGTTGACTCCAAGAGACAAAACCATTATGAGTACCAGTGTGAGAGAAAGGAGACGCTTAAAGGTTTTCATTGTAATACACCTCACATAATTTTTGTGGATTGTACAATTCCATGTACATCTTAGCGAAATTATCGCTAAAAGTCAATAGCGAATAATTCGCTAAGCCATAATATCTGAAAAGATATTATGGAGAGGTATATCAACATGTACCGGCGGATTCGAGACTTGCGAGAAGATAAGGATATGACCCAAACAGAGATCAGCAAAATTTTAATGTGCAGCCAGCGAGTGTATAGTAATTATGAGCGTGGAGATGTTGATATACCCACGGCGGTTCTGATACGGTTAGCGGATTTTCATAATGTGTCGGTGGATTATATTCTGAATAGAACAGACAATCCGGAAACGGCAAGATAATTGAATTCTTCCAAATACACGAAACGCCCCCGACCGTGCGGTCAGGGGCGTTTTTAGTGTTTCATCAGAACAGGCTGCAGACGAGGTCCGTATAGGCCGCAGGATCGTCCAGCGGCAGACCGGCGATCAGCTCCGCCTGTGCCATCAGCACCATCGCGAGGCGTGCGGCGCGGGGCTTGTCCTCTTTGTATGCCTTTTCGAGCGCGGCGAACGCGGGATGGCTGCCGTTGAGCTCCAGCACGCGCTTGGCCTTGACGTCGCTGCTCTCGGGCACGCCGGGCAGGTTCTGGAAATACTTCTCCATCTCCAGCGTGACTTCGCCCTCGGTGGTCAGGAACACCGGCTGTGATTTGAGCTTGTGGCTCAGGCGCACGGACTCGACAAGACCGGGCAGGCTCTCCTTGACGAAGTCGAGAAGCTCCTTCGATTCCTCCTCCTTCTTCTCGGTGCTGGCCTTTTCCTCCTCGGACTCCAGCCCGAGGTCGCCGGAGGTGACATTGCAGAACGGCTTTTCGTTGTAATTGCCGAGAAACTGCATGACAAACTCATCGACGCTGTCGGTCAGGCAGAGCATATCATAGCCGGCGGCCTTGACGGTCTCCGCCTGCGGCAGGGCCGCAGCGCGCTTTTCGGTCTCGGCGCAGGCGTAATAGATTTTCTCCTGACCCTCGGGCATGGCCTCGACGTATTCGGCGAGCGTGACGAGCTTTTCCTGCTTCACGCTGTAGAACAGGATCAGGTCCTTGAGCTGGTCCTTATGCATGCCGTAGTCGCCGACGATGCCGTATTTGAGCTGCGGCGCAAAGGCGTTGTAGAAGGTCAGGTATGCGTCGCGGTCCTCGTCCTTGAGGCGGGTCAGCTCGGCCTGGATCTTCTTTTCGAGGTTTCCGGCGATGATCTTGAGCTGACGGTCATGCTGCAGCAGCTCGCGCGAAATGTTCAGGCTCAGGTCGGGGGAGTCCACGACGCCGCGGACGAAGCGGAAATGCTCCGGCACCAGATCGGCGCACTTGTCCATAATCATGACGCCCGAAGAATAGAGCTGCAGGCCGGGCTGATAATCGCGGGTGTAGTAGTCATACGGCGCCTTGGACGGGATGAACAGCATGGCCTTGTAGCTCGTAAGCCCCTCCGCGTTTACGCGGATGACGCCGACGGGGTCGGCGGTGTCGTGGAAGCGTTCCTTGTAGTAGGCCTTGCAGTCGTCGTCGGAGACCTCGCTCTTCGGGCGCTGCCAGATGGGGACCATGGTGTTCACGACCTGGTCCTCGGTGATCGTGTTGTAGGCGCCCTTGCCGTCCTCGCCGCCGTTTTCATCCCATTCGCGGCGGTCCACCATCATGTGGATGGGCCAGCGGATGTAGTCGGAATACTTCTTGATAAGATCCTTGAGCTGCCAGCTCTCCAGATAGCGCCCGTAATCCTCCTGGTCGGAGTCGGGCTTGATGTGCATGATGACGTCGGTGCCGACGGTCCCGCGCTCGCAAGGCTCGACGGTATAGCCGTCCGCGCCCTTGGAGTGCCACTTGTACGCCTCGTCGGAGCCGAACGCGCGGGTGATGACGGTCACCTCGTCCGCGACCATGAACGCGGAATAGAAGCCGACGCCGAACTGACCGATCACGTCGGCTGCGGAGGGATTCTCGTTCTCGGCCAGTGTGTCGCGGAAGCGGCGGGTGCCGCTCGAGGCGATGACGCCGAGGTTCGACTCCAGCTCCTCCTTCGTCATGCCGATGCCGTTATCGGAGACGGTGAGGGTGCGGGCGTCCTTGTCCACATCGACGCGGATGAGGAAGTCCTCCCGGTTCAGACCGACCGTCTCGTCCGTCAGGGAGCGGTAGCTCAGCTTGTCGATGGCGTCGGAGGCGTTCGAGATGATCTCCCGCAGGAAGATCTCCTTGTGGGTGTAGATCGAGTTGATCATCAGGTCCAGGAGCCGCTTGGACTCCGCCTTAAATTGTTTCTTAGCCAAAAAAATCAGACCTTTCCAGTGTTTTAGCACTCTTTTATTTCGAGTGCTAATTTACCACGCTTTGCAAAATATGTCAAGGCCCGGATGCAATTGTTCAAAAATCGTTGAAATGGAATTACAAGTTGATTACAGTTTGTCCATGCGCCTTTACTTTCCGCCGGCGTCTGCGTATAATTTAGATAAACAGATTTACATAATTCGGGAGGTGCAGGAATGAAGCGGGTGGCCGGTTTTATCTGGGCGGTTGTGATCGCGGTTGCGCTCTGCGGCTGCGGTACGGCGCATGGCGCGGAGGTCACACCTGCGCCGGAGCCGGCAACGCCGGAGGAGACGGCCGTACCGGCGGAGACTGCGGCGGCCGGCACGCCGGAGCCGACGGCGCAGCCCCATCCGACGGTGCTGGAAACGGCGGAGCCGGCGGAGGGCTGGGATGAGGCCTATCTCGCATTCCTGGACGATAACTACGATATTTTCGCCGCGCTCTGGCCGGATGGCGTCACGGGCGTGGGCTTCGTTGATCTGGATCTCGACGGCACGCCGGAGATGATCGTGTTCGATCAGGGCGTTTCGGCGACGCTCGGCGTGCAGCTTTTTGATCTCGTCGACGGGCAGGTGTACTGCGTATCCAGCGTGCAGGAGGGCGCCGCCGGGGCCTTTGACAGCACGTATTTTTCCGAGGTCTCGGTCTGCGCGAGCTTTTTTGAGTCCTTCCGCCTGAGCAAAACGGCGGACAGCTACTGCTTCTGGGTCACGAGCGCGAACGGCACGATGGAGGCCTCATGGGACGAGATCGTCCGCTTTGACTGCGTGGACGGCGTTTTGACGCCGGTGAGCGTATGCGCCCGTTTTCTCGGGAGCGATCCCGAGAGCGGCCAGGTCGTGACGGAGCGCTACACGGTTGCGGGGAAAGCCTCCGATGCGGCCGGATACCAGGCGGCGGCGGAGGAATATACCGAGGCGGACGATGTGAGCCATGAGGCCAAGGGCGTGTTCCTCTGGAACGACATGGCGCGGTATGACACGACGTACGACGGGCTGATGACCATGGCGCGGGACGCCGTGGAGGCCTATGTTCCGGTCGCGGCGGACTGAGGGGACCAGACAGGATTCGATTCCGGACGGCAAAAGCCGCCCGGAATTTTTTCGTATGGGCTTGTTCAGGATGGAAACTTGCGATATAATATATATTCGGAAGATAATCATCATGGGAAGGTGAAGCTGTATGCCCAGCCAATGGAGCCGCTCCCCCGAGGAGCTGCATAAAACCTATATCGCGAACACCGAGGCATTTTATAAAACGGCCGGCCGGGAGCTGGCGGGGCAGATGGATAAGTTCTGCACCGACTGTGCGCTGCAGCTTTTTGCCCGCAGCTCGAGCCTGGGACAGGAGCATGTCGACGCGCTCAACGAGCTCTATTCCCGCGGGGAGAAAAAGCCGGACTGGCTCCTCTGGGCGCTGTCCACAGCGGTTGGCGAGAGCGGGGAGTTCCTGCCGCCGCTGTTTTTCTGGACGCTGACCGAGCGGGACGTGCGGCACGGTACGGACATCTCCCGCGTTTTCATCCGCATGATTACGAACATTTTGCTGTATATCGCCGCGGTGGATGACGACGTAAACTTTGCCGAGGCGGAGTACATCACCGAGTGCGGGGACAAGCTCTCCGCACTGTGCGACAGTGCGGGCGTAAAGCCCGGTAAGTCGGGCCTGCGGGCGACGGATTTTGTGACGAGCGCGGACCGGTCGTTTATGGACAAGAACCCGCCGCAGACGGCGGCGGCCGGCGGCGCGGCCAAGACGGCCGGTCCGGTCGGCGGCGACGGCGGGTCGGCGGCCGGGACAGAGGAGAAAAAGCCGAGCCTTGACGAGCTGATGGCGCAGCTCGACGAGCTCATCGGTCTTGAGTCGGTGAAAAGGGACGTCAAGTCCACCATGAACCTCATAAAGGTCCGCCGGCTCCGGGCGGAAAACGGCCTGCCGGTCGCGCCCATGAGCATGCACATGGTCTTTACCGGAAATCCCGGCACGGGCAAAACCACGGTGGCTCGGCTGGTGGGCGGGCTGTACGCCGCGATCGGCGCGCTCACGAAGGGCCAGCTTGTCGAGGTCGACCGCTCTGGGCTTGTGGCGGGTTATGTCGGTCAGACCGCAATCAAAACGCAGGAGGTCATCGACTCCGCGCTGGGCGGCGTGCTGTTCATCGACGAGGCGTATTCTCTGTCGAGCGGCGGCGAGAACGATTTCGGACGCGAGGCCATCGAGACGCTGCTGAAGGCGATGGAGGATCACCGGGACAACCTGGTGGTCATCGTCGCAGGCTATACCGGCCCGATGGAGGACTTTCTCGATTCAAACCCGGGCCTCGAGAGCCGGTTCAACAAATATATCTGCTTCCCCGATTACAATGGGGAGGAGCTGAACGCCATTTTTCATAGCCTGTGCCGGAAAAACGGCTACAAGCTGGATGCGGAGGCGGAAGAATCGGCGGCGGCGTTTTTCCGCTCGCTTTACGAGGATCGGGACGAGAACTTCGGCAACGGCCGCGACGTCCGCAACCGCTTTGAGGATATGGTGATCCGTCAGGCCAACCGCGTGGCGGAGCTGGAGGAACCTACCAAGGAGGATCTCGTGACCTTTACCAAGGCGGATCTTCTGCCGGAAGCGGAAGACGAGTGATGGAAGACAAGCATCTGGGCGTATACGTCCATATCCCCTTCTGCGCCTCGAAATGCGGCTACTGCGATTTCTACTCGCTCGCCGGCTGTGACGCCGACATGGGAAAGTACCAGGAGGCGCTTCTGCATCATATCGAGGAGGCGGAAAGCACCATGTCGCCCTACTATATCGACACGGTGTATTTCGGCGGCGGTACGCCCAGCTATTACGGCGCACGCCGGCTGGCGGATGCCTTCAACGTCCTCAAGCGCAGCGGAAAGGTGCTTCGCACCGCGGAGGTCACGGTGGAGTGCAACCCCGACAGCATCCGCCGCCGGGACCTGCGCATCCTGAAAAAAGAGGGCGTGAACCGCATCTCGCTGGGCGTGCAGTCCGCAAACGACGAGCTTCTGAAGCTCATCGGACGGCGGCATAATTTCGCGCAGGTGAAAAAGGCGGTCAAGGCCATCCGCGACGAGGGCTTCCGCAATCTGAGCGTGGACCTGATCTACGGCCTGCCGAGCCAGTCGAAGGATGAGTGGGCCGAGACGCTGGCGCGCGTGCTGGAGCTGGAGCCGGAGCATATCTCCTGCTATGGGCTGAAGCTCGAGGCGGGCACGCCCATGCATGAGCGCTATCAGGACAGCCCGGTCATGCCCTCGGATGACGAGCAGGCGGACATGTACCTCTATGCTGTGCAGACGCTGGCGCATTATAACTATACGCAGTACGAAATTTCCAATTTCGCCAAGCGCGGCTATGAGTCGCGGCATAATATGAAATACTGGGACCTGGAGGATTACCTGGGCTTCGGGCCCGGCGCACATTCCTGTATCGGGGACACGCGCTACAGCTTTGTGCGCAGCCTGTCGGAATACATCGACGGGGTGACAAAGGGAGATAATATCCTCGACGAATATGAAAAGCTCGATGAGCTAGACCGCGCGTCGGAGTATATCATGCTGGGCATGCGCCGCAGCCGCGGCATCTCCGGCGAGGAGTATCATCGCATTTACCGCAGCGATTTTGCGCCCATCGAGGCGCTGCTGCGCGAATATGAGAAGGATGGCTGGACAAAGCGGCTGAGCGAGGACCGCTGGTGCTTTACGCCGACGGGCTTTCTGGTGTCGAACCTGCTGATCGGGTCGCTGCTGGAGGCACAGGCGGAGCAGCGTGTCCGAGCCAATCCGTGGATGGAGGAGACGGTGTCCCGAACGGCGGAGGCCTCCGGGCTGCCGACCGACCGGACCATTTTCTAAAGGCCTTTTGGGAGAAAGGATAAGCCGATGGCAGGGAAACACACAAAGAGAAAAACACCTGAATATGCCGCGGCATCCCGCTCCGGGAAACGGACGGGGAATGTGTATGTCGTGAAGCCGGAGCAAGAGGACCCGGCCGCCGGGAAGCGTCGCCGGAGGGAGTCCTCCCCGGAACGAAACCATGGCCGTGCGAAGGTCTGGCTCGTCGTGCTGGCGGTACTGCTCACGGCGGCGTTTGTCGGCGTGGGGGGCTATATGCTGGCGCTGAACCGGGTCGCTTCGCTCGATACCATCTATCCGAACATCACGGTGAACGATATCGAGGTCGGCGGCCTTACGGTGGAGGAAGCGGCGCAGAAGCTGCTGGGTGCCGGCGCGGACCCCTATCAGGGGAAATCCGTGACGGTGAAGCTGCCGCTCGAAAAGACGCTGACGGTCACGGCGGAGGAACTGGGCCTCAGCAGCGACGTGACGGTCGCGGCGGAGGCGGCGTACGCCTACGGGCGGGACGGCGGGCTCCGGGAAAACTGGCAGACCTACCGCGCGTGCCGCCGAAAGACCGTATCCATGCGCTGGGAGACCGCTCCGGTGCTGGATGAAAACGCGCTCCGCACGCTGGTCGGCGCCGCGGTGGACGAGGTGAACGAGCTGGTGCTGGATTCCACGGCGGAGGTCGGGGAAGAGGGCGTCACGCTTATAAAGGGCATGCAGGCGGAAAAGGTGGACGGCGAGGCGCTGATCGCGCAGGTGCGCGAGGCGTTTGAGACGGAGACCTATGACGATATCGTCGTGGAGCTGGTGCCGGTCGAGACGGACGGGACCGAGGACGAGGCGTTCCTCCGGTCGGTGTATGAGACGATCCATACCGAGCCTGTGAACGCCATGTACGATAAGGAGACCGGCGGCACGATCGAGAGCGTCCGGGGCGTGAGCTTCGACCTCGAGGCGGCGTTGGAGCTGTGGGCCGCGGCCGAGCCCGGCGAGGAGGTCTTTATCCCCTTTATCTTCACCGAGGCGGACATCACCGACCTGTCGGACGGCCTGTTTGCCGATCTGCTTTCGTCGAAATCGACGTCGCTGTCCGGGTCGTCCTCCGGGCGCATCAACAACATCGAGCTTGCCGCGGCGGCGATGAACGACACGGTCGTGAACCCCGGCGAGACCTTCGATTACAATTCCTGCCTCGGCCAGCGTACGGCGGCCCGGGGCTATCAGGAGGCCGGGGCCTATTCCGGCGGCAAGCATGTGTCCGAGCTTGGCGGCGGCATCTGCCAGGGCAGCTCCACGCTGTATTATTGTGCGATGAAGGCAAACCTTGATATTACCATGCGCTCCTGCCATTATTTCGTGGTGGGCTATCTGCCCCGCGGCATGGACGCCACCGTGAGCTGGGGCGGGCCGAATTTCCGGTTCGTGAACAGCCGCGACTATCCGATCAAGATCAAGGCCTGGGTCTCCGACGGCGAGCTGACCGTGCAGATCTGGGGCACCGACGTGGACGGCAGCTATGTCGAGCTTTCCAACGATACCTGGGAGGACAGCGAATACTATTATGCCCAGACCTACCGCAAGGTATATGCCGCGGACGGCACGCTGATATCCAGCGAGCGGGAGGCCTACAGTGAGTACCACAAGTACGAGGAAGGGGAAGAAGAGGAAGAGGAAGAGGAAGAGGAGGAGACGACCCCCGCCCCGACCGCTACTCCTGCTCCGACGTCCACGCCGGAGCCGACCGCCGCACCGGAGCCGACACCGACTCCCACTCCCGCGCCGACGGCCATTCCGACTCCGGAGCCGACAGCAGAGCCGACACCGGAGCCGGTGGAGGAGCCGACGCCGGAGCCGGAGGACAGCGAGGCCGGGGAAGCCCCGGAGGAGTGATTTTATGATTAACCGCATGGAGGAAATAGAATGAGCAAGGGAAAGTTTTATATCACGACGCCGATCTACTATCCGTCGGATAAGCTGCATATCGGCCATACCTACTGCACGGTGGCGACGGATGTGATCGCCCGGTACAAGCGGCTGTGCGGGTACGACGTCATGTTCCTGACCGGCACGGACGAGCACGGCCAGAAGATCGAGGAAAAGGCGAAGGCGGCGGGCGTCACGCCGCAGCAGTTTGTGGACGATATCGTTCTCGGCCGGAACGGCGAGGGCGGCGTTCTGGGCCTGTGGAGGCTCATGAACATCTCGAACGACCGCTTCATCCGCACCACGGATGATTATCACGTCTCCGCCATCCAGAAGATCTTTAAGAAGATGTACGAAAACGGCGACATCTACAAGGGCCACTACGAGGGCCTGTACTGCACGCCCTGCGAAAGCTTCTGGACGGAGAGCCAGCTTGTGGACGGCAAGTGTCCCGACTGCGGCCGCGAGGTGCATCCGGCGAAGGAGGAGGCGTATTTCTTCCGGCTGTCGAAGTATGCAAAGCCCGTGAAGGAGCTTCTGCTGACCGGTGATTTTCTGGAGCCGTCCAGCCGCGTCAACGAGATGATCCACAACTTCATTGATCCCGGCCTTGAGGATCTGTGCGTCTCGCGCACGAGCTTTACCTGGGGCATCCCCGTGGACTTCGATCCGGGGCATGTGGTCTATGTGTGGGTGGACGCGCTGTTCAACTATCTGACCGCGCTCGGCTATATGAACGACAAATACGATCAGGTGGACGAGTTCTGGCCCGGCGTCCACATCGTCGGCAAGGAGATCGTGCGCTTCCACTCGATCATCTGGCCGGCCATGCTCATGAGCGTGGGCATGCCCCTGCCCAAGAAGGTATACGGCCATGGCTGGCTGCTGTTCGGCGGCGGCAAGATGTCCAAATCCAAGGGCAATGTCGTGGACCCCTATCAGTTGGCCGAGCGCTACGGCGTGGACGCGCTGCGCTATTTCCTGCTGCGTGAGTTCCCGTTCGGCTCGGACGGAAACTTCACGAACGAGGCGCTGATCGGCCGCATCAACGCGGACCTCGCGAACGACCTCGGGAACCTCGTGTCCCGCACCGTCGCGATGGTGAACAAGTACTTCGGCGGCCGGCTGATTGCGGAGCGGGAGGAAGGCCCCGAGGACGAGGCGCTCATCGGCATGGTGAAAGCTCTGCGCGGCGCCTATGAGAAGGATATGGACGCTTTCCAGACCCAGCAGGCGCTGGCGGATGTGTTCAGGGTCATCTCCCGCGCGAACAAGTATATCGACGAGACCATGCCGTGGGCGCTCGCAAAGGACGAGGCAAAGCGCCCGCGTCTGGCGGCGGTCATGTATAACCTGCTCGAAACCATCCGTGTCGCCGGTATCCTCCTGAGTCCGTTTATGCCCGAAACCGCCGAAAAGATCTTTGCGCAGATCGGCGCGTCTGCGGCGGACGTGACCTGGGACCAGGCGGCGGAATACGCCGTCCTGCCCGCAGCGGCCGAGGTCCATAAGGGGAACGCGCTCTTCCCGCGCATCGACATGGAGAAGGAGCTCAAGGCGCTGGAGGAGATGAACGCTCCCGAGACCGTGGAAGTGCCTGCGCCCGCGCCGGTGACGATCGACGAGTTTGCCAAGGTGCGGCTGACGGTCGTCAAGGTGCAGGCCTGCGAGAACGTCAAAAAGAGCGAAAAGCTCCTGCGCTTCACGCTGGATGACGGAAGCGGCACGCCCCGGCAGATTCTCTCCGGCATCGCCAAATGGTACAAGCCCGAGGAGCTCGTCGGCAAGACCCTGCTCGCCTGCACGAACCTCCCGCCGCGCCGGATGATGGGTCTTGAGTCGAACGGCATGCTGCTCTCCGCGGAGTCGGGGGACGGCGGCGATCCGCATCTGCTGATCCTGGAGGACTCCCTCCCGGCCGGCTGGACGCTCTGCTGATATCATAAATCACCAAAGCCTCCCATATCCTTAAACAAAAAGGATGCGGGAGGTTCGCTTATGTCCTATGAGGAGAAGAAACCGGCGGCGCCGCCGATGCCGCATGAGCTGCGGCTGGAGGAGCGGCAGAAGCTGTTTGTGTCCGGCGTGGAGGAGGTTGTCAGCTTCCATGAGGAGGAGGTGACGGTGCGGACGGTCAAGGGGGTGCTCGTCGTGCGCGGGAGCGGGCTCAAGGTGGATAAGCTTGAGAAAACAAGCGGAGAGCTGCGCGTTTCGGGCCTCGTGACCGATCTTGGCTACGAGGAGCTGCGGGATGCGTCCGGGTTCTTCGCCAGGCTCTTTCACTGATGGAGCTACCGGCATCGGTACAGCTTATGCAGGCGGGGCGGCTGTTTCTGCTGGGAGCGGCCCTCGGTCTGATCTACGATATTCTGGGCGGCCTTCGGGACCGGACGCACCTGCCCGGAGCACCGGCGGATTTGCTGTTTTCCCTTGGCGCGGGGCTTGCGCTGTTTGCGGCGGGGATGGCCTCGCATGAGGGGGCGCCGAGATTGTATATGCTGCTGTGCACCGCAGCGGGATGGGTCATCTGGGGAATGGGCGTTTCGCCGGTGACGCGGAAGCTCTGGGGGAAGCTTTGGCAGCTCCTGCTCTGGCCGGCGGCAAAAATATCCGGGCTGTGGCGGCGGTTTTGCAAAAAAGTCTTTTCAAAATGCCGGAATTGGTTTACAATAACAAGAAGCAGACGGTTAAACGTCCGGAAAACGCGGAGGGGAGGTCGTTACGATGAAACTTCGGAACGCGGGATGGCTTACGACATTCGTGATCGCGGGGCTGCTGGCATACGGCTGCATCACACTGATGAATATGAAAACCAAAGTCGCCGAGGCGTCCAAGACGGAGGCGCAGCTTCAGGCCGAGCTCGAAGCGATCCAGGAGGAAAACGCCTCGCTCCGCTACGCCATCGAGAACCAGGACGACCCCGCCACCATCGAGGACATCGCGAGAGACCGTCTCGGGCTGGTCATGCCCGATGAGCGCATCTTCTACGATGCGGGCGAATAAGACAAAAATTTAGCGCCGTTGTTGTTTATTTTGTCAACAGCGGTGCTTTTTTGCCGGTTTTGATTGTGCATCTTGCGGAAGAAATTCTAAGTTTTTCCCGGTTTGGTGTTGACTTTGAGGGCGTTGGACAGTATACTATACTTAGTCGGCTAAATTTGAAATTGAATAGAGGAGAAGTCTTGTGGAGGACACAGAACTTTTGAGTCTGCTCACGGACATGAGCCGCATCCACTCGGCGTATGTCGAACGCAGACTTCTGCATCTGGGACTTCATTCCGGACAGGGTGCCATCATCTCCGCGCTTGGCGAGTGCGGGCCGTCCAGCCAGAAGGATTTGGCGGATTACCGCCATGTATCCGCGGCGACGATCAGCGTGATGCTGCGCCGGATGGAAAAAAGCGGCTTCGTGGTCCGTTCGGTATCCGAGGACGGAAAGCGCAACCTGATCTCCCTGACGGAGGCGGGCAGCGCGATGTACGAGGCGCTGTGCCGGGACCGGAGCGGAGAGCCGGAGCGTGTGTTTGCCGGGCTCTTGCCGGAGGACCTCGCCGTTGCGGAGAGGATCTTCCGGATCGTATCCGATAATCTGGAGAACATGACCCAATGACGATAGACCTTCGGATGAAGGTTTATTTATAAAAACGAACGAATAATATTTTTAGGAGGAACAAACGAATGGGAAAACCTATGGCTGATTATGTCAAGCTGCCCGAGCTTGAGGAGTATGCAGAGTGGTTTAAGGACTTTGCAGACCTTTATCGTGAAGACGGCATCCTGCAGGTGACCTGGAAGACCAAGGATATGCCCATGCATCACTCCGGCATGTCCCACCGTGCGATCGGCCAGCTTGCCCGCATCATCGGCTCTGACTGGAAGAACGAGATCATCATCTTCACCCACCTGGGCGACAACTGGATGATCGAGTCCGACCCCGACGGCTGGGAGACCTACTCCGAGCTGCCCACCCAGCGTTTTGAGCATCAGTACTTCGACGACACCAACCTCTTCAAGAACATGGTGTTCGATATCGACGTGCCCACCATCGGCGCCATCCCCGGCTCCGGCTTCCACTGGGACTCCGCTCTCCTGGCGGATGTCACCCTCTGCACCGAGAGCACCGTCCTTGAGGTTCCCCACGGCCAGGGCGGCCTTGTTCCCGGCGACGGCATGGGCGGCCTGTGCCAGTTCTACATGGGCGCCAAGACCGGTAACTACTACCTGTCCACCACCCGCCAGATGAACGCTCAGCAGATGCTGCAGTATGGCTTCGTGTCCGAGGTCGTGCCCGACGGCACCGTGATGGATCGCGCCTGGGAGATCGCCCGTATGTGGAAGAAGATGGCTTACGAGAACCGCTGCATCATGGCCAACATCATGAAGCGCCCGGTCCGCAAGTGGCTCATGGAGGACTTCAAGCTGCACACCGTTTCCGAGCAGTACGGCTCCCTGCTCCGCATCGCCGCCGGCACCCTCGGCGACGAGAACTCCGAGCAGCAGGACGAGAAGTACATCTCCCGCGTCAACGACTGGCGTTATGCCACCACCGATATGCAGAAGCCCCAGACCGCTGAGTCCTGGGTCGAAATGCCCAAGAAGGCGGCTGCCTGGTTCAAGCAGGTCGAGGCCGGCGAGGTCGAGAACCCGTATAAGCACAACGATACCCCGGGTTACTACAAGCCCTATCGTCCCGAGCCCAAGAAGTAATCTCATATAGCGACCAGAGGAGGCTCCGGCCTCCTCTGGAAACCATAAAAACACATTTCAGAAAAGGAGAAACACTATTATGCCCAAGGTATACACTGGTGATCTCACCAAAATGTTTGACATCAGCGGCAAGAAGGCCATGATCTTCGGGGGCGCCGGCGGCTTCGGCAAGGCGATCGCGGAGGGCTATGCGGCCAACGGCTGCTCTGTGTGCATCTCTTCCCGCAGCGAGGCCAAGCTGCAGGAGGCTGTCGCCGACATCGAGAAGGTCGCCGCCCCCGGCGTCAAGGTCATGTACATCGCCGGCGACGCGGCGGACGAGGAATTCGTCAAGAACGCGGTCGAGGTTGTCACCGGCCCCGATGGCATCGGCGGCTGCGACATCCTCGTGAACGCGCAGGGCATCAACAAGAAGATGTGGTCCTGGGAGATCGACACCGACTTCTTCAAGAAGATGCTCGATACCAACATCACCTCCCTGATGCTGACCTGCCGCTACTTCGGCAACTGGATGAAGTCCAACAACATCGAGGGCGCTGAGCAGATCCCCGAGTCCGCGTTCGAGCACGGCAAGTGCAACCCCAACCAGGGCTACGGCAAGATCATCAACTTCGGCTCCGTCCGCGGCATCCGCGCCGTGGCCAACGGCGGCAACGGCAACGTCCCCTACAACACCACCAAGGGCGCTGTGGAGATGCTGACCAAGGCTTACGCGGCTGACCTGCGTCCCAACATCCAGGTCAACGCCATCGGCCCCACCATCACCTACACCCCGATGATGGTCGGCCTGCTGCCCCCCGATGAGAATGTCCGCAACGGCATCGCCGGCGCTCTGCCCGCGCAGCGAATCGGCTACGAGATCGACGTCGTCGGCCCGGCCATTTTCCTCGGTTCCGCGGCTTCCGACATGGTCACCGCTACCACCATCTATCCTGACGGCGGCCTGGTGGCTACGAGCTGATTTACCCTCATCCGAACATTCTTCCGTCCCCTGCGCCTGCGGGGGACGGAACATCTGGTTATATAGGAGTCTAAGAAAGCTATGCTGAAAGTCGAAGATATCAAAACGATCGCCATGTACGGCGCCGGCACGATCGGCGGCGGCTTCGCGGCGTACTTCGCTCTGAAGGGCCTGAATGTGAACGTCTATGTTCGCAGCGAGGCTTCCGTCGAGCGCGCCAAGCCCAAGGTACAGGTCGCGATCGACACCTATGTCAAGTACGGCCTGACGGAGAGCGCGGAGGACATCTGGTCCCGCATCAAGTGGTGCACCGATCCCGCCGAGGCGTTCACCGGCGTGTACTTCGTGCAGGAGAACGGCGCGGAGAATCTGGAGCAGAAGCATCAGATGATCGCGACCATGGAGCAGTATCTGCCCGAGGAAGCCATTATCGCCTCCTCCTCCTCCGGCACCCCCGTCACCAAGATCGCTTCCGAGGCCAAGCACCCCGAGCGCATCATCGTGGCGCATCCCTTCAACCCCGCCTACCTTCTGCCCCTGATCGAGATCTGCGGCGGTGAAAAGACCGCCCCCGAGGTCATCGAGCTGGCCCGTGCTTTCTACAAGAAATACGACAAGGCTCCCGTCGTCCTGAACAAGGAAAAGAACGGGTTCATTGCCAACCGCCTGATGCACGCCCTGTGGCGTGAGGAGATCGCGCTGGTCACCGAGGGCGTATGCTCCATGGCGGACTGCGACGACGCCTGGACCTTCGGCCCCGGCATCCGCCTTGCCGCGTTCGGTCCCTCCCTGCACTATGAGCTGGGCGGCGGCGACCTGGGCCTGAAGGGCTGCGCCATCAAGTTCGGCGCCATGACGGACGCCGTGTTTGCGGACATCTCCGATATGAAGAAGGTTCCCGAGACTTGGGCCGACCAGTCCGGCGACGAGATCGGACCGCTGATCGAGAATCTCCCCGAGGTCATCGGTCACACCAAGCCCCAGATTGCAGACTTCCGCGACAATGTCATCATTGAAGTGCTGAAGATGCACAAGAGAATGTAATAAGGAGAAACTACCATGGCAAAAAGAATCATTACCGCCGCTATGACCGGCGCCGTTACCCCCCGCGGCTTTAACATTCCCGAGAAGCCCGAGGAAATCGCCGCTCAGGTTTATGAGTGCTGGAAGCTCGGCGCCTCCGTCGCTCACCTGCATATGCGCGACGACGAGGGCATGGGCGTCATGGACCCCGTCAAGTTCTATCAGACCATCAAGGCTATCCGTTCCTACAAGGACTGCGACATCATCATCAACTGCACGTCCTCCGGCGATAACCGCGTTTCCGACGACTCTCCCTACGGCAACGCCATGCGCCGCCTGCATCACAAGATGATCCCCGGCATCGAGATGGGCACCTTCGACGCGTCCTCCTTCAACTGGGGCGTTCCCGGCGGTGTGTTCCACAACAGCCCGCAGTTTCTGATGGATCTCGGCACGCTGTATCTTGAGCGCGGCATCAAGCCCGAGTTCGAGGTCTTTGACTTCGGCGCTCTGCGCGCCATCGGCGCGTATTGGAAGCAGGGCTATGTGAAGGAGCCTCTGCACTTCCAGTACTGCATGGGCGTTATGGGCGGCATGGACGCCACCTGCTCCGATCTGCAGGTCCTGCTCCAGGAGACCAAGAACCTTCAGGCCGCCGGCAAGCTGCCCCAGGAGATCACCTGGTCCGCTTTCGGCATCGGCAAGGGCCATCTGCCTGTCATGTTCTCCGCGCTGGGCAACGGCGGCGGCATCCGCGTCGGCATGGAGGACAACGTTGTCTTTGGTGTCGATAAGGACGGCAACAAGATCAAGGCTACCAACATGATGCTGGTGGAGCGTGCGGCCAACGCTGTCCGCGCCATTGGCGACGAGCCCGCCACCGGTGCGGAGGCCCGTGAGATGCTGGGCCTGCCCGCGCTGGACATCGAGGCCATCAACGCGGCTCTGGACGCTGTCAAGATCGAGGATCTCGAGGCGGCCAAGCAGGCGGTCAAGGACGAGTTCGGCGGCCCGTACTTCGCAGCGAAGGGCATGGGCGGCAAGTGATCTGCACCCGCTCCTGAGCGATCATCCGCAGTTTATACACGACAAGCAGAAGCATCCCCGGTCGGGAAAGACCGGGGATGCTTTTATCTTCGGATGACGTTGGAGGATATCTCGCCCAGGGCCTCCGCGGCCTCCATGGAATAGTTGTTGTTCCGCGCAAGATCGGCCAGGCTCACCATGCCGATGACCTTGCTGCCGTTCGTGACCGGCAGCCGGCGGATCAGGCCGGCGCTCATGATCCGCAGCACGTCGTCGGCGTCGTCGTCCGGCCGGCATGTGGTCACGCCCCGGCTCATGATTTCCCGGATGGCGGTCGAAGCCGGATCAAGATCGCCCGCGACGCAGCGGGTGGTGATGTCCCGGTCGGTGATGACCCCTCGCAGGCGGCCGGAATCGTCGCATACCGGCAGCGCGCCGAGATTATGCCGCCGCATCAGGCGTGCCGCTGCGGTGACCGGCTCGAGCTGGCCCACGGTGATGATGTGGTCGGTCATGAAATCCTGTACTTTCATAGCATCCCCCTGCATTCATTATCATGTACACAGGGATTATGGACAGGCTATGGAAAAATTATTCGTCGATCCACGAGGAGAGAACCGGCCCGACGGCCTCGGCGAAGAGCTTCACGCCGGTAATGGCCTCGGAGAGCGTGTTGCCGCTGGTGCCGACCTCCAGGAGCAGGTAGCCGGGGCATAGCTGCTGATTGTAACGGTAGTCGCACAGCACCGTTGAACGCATGAGGGTGGGGTAACGCTCGTCAACGGCCTGCTGCAGCGTCAGTGCCAGCCGCAGATTATCCCGCCATGCGGGGTGATCGAGGTTGACGTCTGAGCCCATGACGAACATGAGCTGCGCGGCCTCGGCGTCCCCGATCTCCGCGACGGTTTTATACATGACCTCGTCGTCATACAGGGCGTCCCGGTGCAGGTCGATGACGAGACGTATGCCGGGGTAGGCCTCCAGATATTCCGCCGCCGCCGTACCGCTGCGCTCGTAGGAGCCGTTATAGCTGGGATAGTCGTGCAGGGAGGTATCGTGAAGCACGTTTATGCCGTAGCTCTCCAGCGCTGCGGCCAGCTCATCGCCGACGCGGATGACGCTGTACGCCGGGTCGGTGGTCCGGAAGGAATCCGTTTCCTCGTATTGACCGGGGAACTCGGGGGTATAGGCCTCCGTGGCATGCGTATGCAGGATGAGGACCTGATACCCGTCGGCGGGCAGCTCCAAGTCAACATCCTCGGCCAAAAGAGCTTCCATGTCGACGTCGTAGTATGTATCGTTGTCGAGAGGCTCGTCCGCTGTGATGGTCGTGCTGATGAGGCGAAGAGCGTCATCCTCCGCTTCGATTGGCGCTTCGGAGGGAGCGGGCGTTTCCGTGGCCTCCGGTGCGGGCGATGGCTCCCCGGAGGGCGGGTCGCTCGGCGCGGCTGTCGGCTCGGCCGTTGGCTCGGTGGTGGGAGCCGGCGCTTCGGCCGCCTCCGCATCCCCGCGCGCAATGACCGGTACGGCGCCGGATGGAACGATCAGCAGGGAAAAGCAGCAGAGCAGCAGGAGCGCGCTTGCAATTTTCAGCTTCATTGTCATGCTCCGTTCTTATAAGTATCAATAAAGTATATGCACCGAGAACAGAGAATATGAAATTTTTAGACCAAAAATCGTTCGACCGGCTTCGACAGGGATACATAATAACGGATATGGCGATGAGGCGGCGGTTGGGCCATGCGAGCGCCGGTCGGACGGAGCGCTGCCGGGATGTGTCACACAGGTGGGGGATGCGCCGCGCGGATACCGGCGAAGAATCGGAGGGAGTGGAGGGAAATGCGCAGCAAAGTGTTGTTTTCGGCTTCGCGCGCAGGGAACGGCAAGGGGGATAAAAAGGACCGAAACGGCTGAAAACGATGGACGAGAGTTAACATAATTTGAAGGAAAAAATGATTTTTTATTTACATAATTTTCAGTTATGGTAAACTGACTGAAAAAATAAAATAGGAAAATTTTGTCGAATTTCTGGAAAAATGGAAATAAATCCCAATTTTGAGACACAAGATATTGAGGAGAATTCGGTGTAATTGCGCAAAAAAAACACAATTAGTTGTGCATTTGTGACAATTTCCAGTTTAAAAAGTCGTCTTTTAGACAGAATGCCGATTGTTTTCGAGCTTTTTGCTTCGTTATAATTAATTACATCATAAATGAATTTTAAAAAAGGGCGACTTGCAAAATTCGACCGTTTTTCATCAAAGGAGGTGGGCTGCATAAAGAGTCGTATTCTTGAAAGGTCAGCGGCGGTTGTCTGTGCGCTTTGTCTGGCTGTCGGCGTTCTGAGCGGCGTTGTGTTTGCGCGGAGCGATGAACCGACCGAGGAACTGCCGGCGGAACCGGAGGCCACCTTTGTGGTCATTGATTATGTGGCAGACGGCGATGATTCAGCGGAACCGGAAAGCACGCCGGAGGTTATGGAGACGGCGCTTCCGGATACGGCCCATGAGGTGACGGATAACCGGGCGGAGATCCCGTTTGTGGTTGACGGCGTGGAGTGCGGAACGCTTCCAATTGTCGACGGCACGCCCTACGCTCCGGTGTGTGATTTTCTGCGGGCGGCCGGCCTGCCGGCCAGTGCGGATCTGTCGGATGGCGTCTACATGGTGACGTCGGACGGCATAAAAATCAGTGCGTCAGACGGCGATATCTATTTCACGTTCAACGGCCGCTGCCTGCTGGTAGAGGAAGGCGTATTTGTGCAGAACGGACAAGTCTGTCTGCCGGTGGAAGCGCTGGCGAAATGCCTGGGCCTCTCCGTTTCCTGGGATCGCGCGGCATGGCAGATCATAACGTCTGCGGACGGAGTCGAGCTGCTCGAGGGCGGCGACACCTTCTATGACGAGACGGACATCTATTGGATGAGCCGCGTCATCTATGCGGAGGCGGGCAATCAGTCCCTGCTTGGCCAGGTTGCGGTGGGGAATGTCGTTATGAATCGCATAGCCTCGGATGAATTTCCCGGGCAGAACGATGTTTACGCCGTGATTTTTGCCAAGAACCAGTTTGAGGTGGTCATAAACGGCATGATCTACATGGAGCCGAGCGATTCCGCCGTGGTGGCGGCGAAGCTGGCCCTGGAGGGCTATGACGTGACCGATAACGCGACCTATTTTGCGACGTTTTTCTTCGGGGAAGGATATGAGTGCGTGAAATGGATCGGCGACCACTGCTTCATGGTGGAGGCTTGATAGCGGGCTGGATGTGTGATACAATGGCCCCGCGGAAAAAATACAAGGGTATGCCGCCTGGCATACCCTTTTTGTCAGGAGATCCTATGGAAGAGATTCTGCGGCAGGGCCTTGCGGCGATGGGCCTGGAGACGGCGCCGGGCGCGGTCGAGCGGCTCTGTGCCTATGGCGAACGGCTTTTGGAGAAAAACGCCGTCGTAAACCTTACGGCCATCCGGGAGCCGGCCGGCGTGGCGCGGCTGCATTTTTTGGACTGCGCGGCCCTGCTGAAAACGGCGGATTTTGCCGGTAAACGGGTGCTTGACGTCGGTTCCGGGGCGGGGTTCCCGGGCGTGCCGCTGCGGATTTTGCAGCCGGATATCCGCCTGACCTGCGTGGACAGCGTGGGGAAAAAGATGGAGTTTGTCAAAGAAACCTGCGCCGCGCTGGGCCTTGACGATGTGGAGTGCCGCTGGGGACGCATCGAGGAGATGCCGCAGCTTCGCGAAAGCTTTTCGATCGCGGTGAGCCGTGCAGTGGCGGAGCTGGATGTTCTGGCGGAGCTTTGCCTGCCCCAAGTGGAGAAGGATGGCCTGTTTATTGCGATGAAAGGCCCTGATTGTGGGGGAGAGGTGTCAAACTCTGAGTTTGCCGTCAGGACGCTCGGCGGTCGTGTGCGCGAGATCGTGCGGTATGAGATCCCCGGCACGAACGTGACCCATGCGGCGGTTGTTATCGAAAAAGTCAAGCCGTCCCCGGCACAGTATCCCCGTCGCTATGCCCAAATCAAAAAGAAGCCCCTGCGTGGATAAATAAGCCCCCGACCTCAGTCGGGGGACTTACTGTATATGCGGCTATTTTCCGACGCAGAAGCGGGCGAAGATGCCGTTGGTGATGTCCTCACGCACGACGCGCCCAGTCAGCTCGCCCAGCGCGTTCAGCGCGCCTTCGACCTCGGTTAGCACGGCGTCCGGCGTGACCCCGGCGTCCATGGCGTCCCGGGCGGCAAGGATGTACTCCAGCGCGCGGGCGACTGCGTCCGCCTGTCGGGGATTTGTCAGCATCTCACCGGCCTGCGCG
This sequence comes from uncultured Oscillospiraceae bacterium, assembly GCA_964406615.1. Taxonomy (GTDB): domain Bacteria; phylum Bacillota; class Clostridia; order Oscillospirales; family Oscillospiraceae; genus CAJOIG01. The sequence continues at coordinate 11,288 of CAYOSI010000026.1, read as the reverse complement.
GCGGCGTTAGGCGGGTAAAGCGAGGAAACGGCGGCCTCCAGCGCGGAAAGGCCTTCGCCGGTCACAGCGCTGAAAGAGAGGACGCCCTCCTGCTCCCAGGCGGAGGGAAGGTCCGATTTATTTTTGAGAAAAATCGCATGCGGTGCGTTTTTCGCGGCGGTCATCACGGCTTCATCCTCTGCGGTGAGGGGCACGGAACCGTCGAGCACGGCGAAAACCAGCTCGGCCGCGCCGGCTGCGCTGCGCGAGCGCTGAACGCCCAGCTGTTCCACCGGGTCGTCGGTGTCCCGCAGGCCGGCGGTATCCATAAGGCGGAGCAGCACGCCGCCCAGCACGGCCTTGTCCTCGATGGTGTCCCGGGTAGTGCCGGGGATGTCGGTGACGATGGCGCGGTCATAGCCGACCAGGAGGTTCAGCAGGGAGGATTTCCCTACGTTGGGACGCCCAAGGATCGCGCACGAAACGCCGTTTTTGAGAATGCTGCCGCGCCGGAACGTGTCGCCAAGCTTCCGCAGACGGTCTGCGGCGGCGTCGAGAACGGTGCGGTATGCGGCCAGCTCGAACGGCTCGATGTCCTCGTCGGGATAGTCGAGTACGGCGTGGTAATGGGAACATACGGCGGTCAGTTCGTCATAGATTGCGTCTGTGCGCCGGGAGATCGCGCCGGAAATCTGTCCGGCGGCATTTTCCGCAGCGCGGGGCGTCTGCGCGTCGATCAGGTCGATGACGGCTTCCGCCTGCGTCAGATCCATGCGTCCGTTCAGGAAGGCGCGGCGGGTAAATTCGCCAGGCCCGGCCTGCCGCGCACCCGCGGCAAAAAGGGCCTCCAGCGCCTGACGGAGCACGACGGGGGAGCCGTGGCATTGCAGCTCGGCAGTATCCTCCCCGGTGTAGCTGTTGGGGGCGCGTGAAACGGTGGCAAGGCAGATATCCAAAACCGCCCCGGTCGGGGCGGTCAGGGAGCCTAAGATCAGTTTCCGGTCGGGCCGTTCGGACATAGGTCTGCCCGACAAGGGCGTAAAGACCCTGTCGAGGACGGAGAGCGTGTCCGGGCCGCTGATCCGCACAATGCCGATGGCGGAAAGGACCGCGCCGGTGGCGATGGCGGCTATGGTGTCAAAGGAAGGGGCCGGTGCGGCGCTCATTTCTTCGAATCATCCTGCTCGGCGAGGTGATAGGTGAGCACCAGGAGGCTGTCGGCGAAATGGATGTTCTCGACCAGCGTGTTGGAATCGCCCACATCCAGCTCCACGTTTGTGAAGTTCCAGATAGCGCGGATACCGGCATCGACCAGCACGTCCGTCAGCTCCTGAGCGGGAGCGCGGGGGACGGTCAGGATGGCGATATCGACCTTGTGCTCCTTGACGAAATCGCCGAGGGTGGCGATGTCATAGATCGGATAGCTGCCGACAGTGGTGCCGATCATTTCAGGGCGGATGTCGAAGGCGCCGAGGAAGGTATAGCCCTCGATGATGAAGTTGAAGTTCTCCACAAGGGCGGTGCCCAGATGGCCGGGGCCGACCAGCACGGCGGAATAATCGCGATAGGTGCCGAGAATCTGGCCGATCTCCTTGCGCAGGGAGTCGATATTGTAGCCGTAGCCCTGCTGGCCGAATTCGCCGAAGCAGGAGAAGTCCTGACGGATCTGCGACGGGGTCAGGCCCATCTGGCGGCCCAGCTCGCCGGAGGAGATGCGCTCTTCGCCCTTGGCGGAGAGGTCGTCCAGCTTGCGGAGGTAACGGGGGAGGCGGCGGATCACATTATTGGAAATGTTAGTACGTTTCATAAGGAAACCTCCTACACATAAAATCTCACATAATTTAATGTATCACATTTTTTGGGAATATGCAAATATTATTGTCAAAAAAATGACTGAATTTTCAGGTGAAAGAGGCAGAATCTGTGTGGCGTTTTGCTGAATTTTTGTTGTAAGAAACGCTGCGATTATGCTATAATATAACATAGTGTATTCTATCCGAGGGAAAGGCGGCGCGGCCGGTATGGCGGAAAAACGACTTTCGCATGCGTATATGCTGGTTGGGCCGGACGAGCCGGCGCGGGATGCGCGTGTGACGCAGCTGGCGGCGGAGCTGCTATGCGGCGAAGCGAACGCCCCCTGCGGACGGTGCCGGGACTGCCGGAAGGTTTTCGCGGGCGTTCACCCGGATGTGATCCGCGTGGAACGTACAGCCGGGGATAAGGGGCAGCTCCGACGGGATATTCTGGTCGATCAGATCCGGTGTATCACCTCGGATACGGTGATCGCGCCGAACGAGGCGGCCCGGAAGGTATACATCATCCGCGAGGCGGACAAGCTCAATACAGCGGCGCAGAACGCGCTTTTGAAGGCGCTGGAGGAACCGCCCGCGCATGTGTGCTTCATCCTGTGCACCACGGCGGCGGATGCGCTGCTGCCGACGGTGCGCTCCCGGTGCGTGCGGGAGGATGAAACGGTCCGGTCGACGGAGCCTGCGGAGCTGTCCGACATGGCCCGGGAGTATATTCAGCTTCTGGCGTCCGGAAACGTGGCGGATATAACGCTGTTCTGCATGCTGCGCGGGCAGATGGCCCGGGAGGACGCGGACGCGCTGCTGGATGAGGTGATCTCCGCCCTGGGCGACATTCTCTGCCGCCGGCGGCCCGATCCGGGGCTTCGTGCAGAACAGATTTTTACACAGACCGCCCTGCTGGAGCAGGGTAGGGAATATCTGCGGCATAACGTGTCGCCGAAGCAGGTATTCGGCGTTCTTGCCGCGGAAGCTTTGAGGTAATACAGCCAATGACTGAAATGTCTGAAACAATGGAAGTAGTCAGCATCAAATTCCGCAACCGCGGAAAAATGTATTTCTTTGACCCTGCCGGGATGACCCTGCAGGAAGGGGACAAGGTCGTGGTGGAAACATCCAAGGGCCTGGAGCTCGGAACCGTCGTCAAAGGAAACCAAATCGTTCCCGCTGACCGCGTTGTGCAGCCGCTGCGTCCCGTCGTGCGGCCTGCGACGGAGGCCGATGTGCGCAGTGAGGAACAGAACCGGAAGCGTGAGCGCGAGGCGTATATCATCGCCCGGCGCAAGATCGAGGAACACGGGCTTGACATGAAGCTCGTGGATGTGGAATACAGCTTTGAGGGGAACAAGATCCTGTTCTTCTTCTCCAGCGACGGACGTGTGGACTTCCGCGAGCTGGTGCGCGACCTCGCGGGCGTGTTCCATACGCGCATTGAGCTGCGTCAGATCGGCGTGCGCGATGAGGCGCGCATGCTCGGCGGCCTCGGAATCTGCGGTCGGCCGTTCTGCTGCAGCGAGTTCATGGACGATTTTGCCCCGGTCTCGACGAAGATGGCCAAAACGCAGTCCATGAGCCTGAATCCCGCGAAGATCTCCGGCTGCTGCGGGCGTCTGATGTGCTGTCTGCGGCATGAGCAGCCGGCATATGAGGAACTTGTGAAGAATGTGCCGAAAAACGGCGCGTTTGTGGAAACGCCGGATGGTTACGGCAACGTCACGCAGGTGAACGTTCTGCGCCAGACGGTGAAGGTGAAGCTGGACAGCCTGGGCGACGACGCCTTTCGCACCTATGACGCGGAGGAGGTCGCGGCGATCCCCGGCGGACGTCCGCGGGACGGCAGTCAGCCGCCCCATGTGCTGGTACTGAAGCCGAAAAAGCCCAAGGAGCCGGAGCCTGAGGAGCTCACCGGCTGGGAGATGCCGGAGCGCCTCATCGTCACGGAGGAGGAACGGAAGCTTGCCGAAAAGCAGGAGAACTCCCGCGGGCGCAATCGGAACCGAAACCACCGCGATAACACGACGGCGTCCACCGGCGGCGGAAAGCCGAACCGGTCGGGCAAGTCCCGCCGTTCCCGCGCGGGAGCGCCGAAGCCCGAGCAGAAGCGTGAGAACGACAGCAAGCCCGCCGCCCGCCGCAGCCCAAAGCCGCAGAATAACACGGCAAAGCCCGCCGCTTCGGACGGCGGCACAGGCAAAACCGAGCAGCCGCAGAAGAAACGTCACTACAACCGCAGCCGCCGCCGTCCCCGGCCAAACGGGGAGAACGGCCCCCGGCAGGGGGGTGAAGCCTGATGCGAAACCCGGTTGTCCGCCGCGCAATAGCCCTGGCACTGGCAGCGGCCGCTGTGCTTCAGATGGTGTCTGTTGCCTTTGTAAAGCCAAAGACAAAATAAAAAATCCCCGATCGGAAGATCGGGGATTTTACCTGCCTTCAATATCAGTGGTTCTTGCCGCAGAGGGACAGGCTGCGGATGGTGACGTCCAGAGCCTCCTCCTGCTCGGTCATCCAATCGGAGTAGGCGTCACTGCGCAGGGCGCTGTCCGCCATGGTCTCGGCATAGGTGAGGTCGTCCTGGCCGACGAAATACACGAGGTGAACGCCGGTGTAGTTGTCGCCCTCGTACTCGATGACCTCGGTATCGCCGGGCTGACGGGCCTCGTCAAAGAGCCAGTCGTTGATGGGCTCGACCATGGCGCCCTTGGTGACTGTCTCGTACAGGCCGCCGTTTGTGGACGAACCGCTGTCCTCGGTGTAGGCGTTGGCAAGCTCCGCAAAGCTGTCCTCGGTGGCGTCGCCGGCCTGCCACTCGGCATAGATGTCCTCGATGCTCGCTGCAGCCGCGGCCATCTCTTCCTCGGAGTAGACGCCGTCGCCGTCGGTATCCTGCGCCATAACGAGAATGTGGCGGAAGCTGACCGTGTTGTAGTCGTTATTGTCACGGTCGAGGAACATCACGACGGTGGTATAGCCGTCCTCTTCAAAGGCGGTGGCGTCACCGGCGGCACGGGAGGCGTCCAGCAGCCATTCGGCGTAAGCCTCGGGTAGGTTGGAAGCCTGATAGGAGAGAGTCACGGGCTCTGCGTCCTCATAATTGGCGGTCATGTACTCGGTGAAGGCGTCGGCGTCGGTGCCGTTCACGGCGTCGGCGACGGCCTGCGTATCGACCGTTCCGTCGTAGTCGGAGTAGTAAGCGTACTCGACGGTGTCGAGATCGTCGGCGTTCTGAGCATAGTATTCGTCAAGCTCTGCGGGGGTGTACTGGAAGCCGTCGTAGACACTTTCGGAGTAAGCGCTGGCGACATAGGTGCGGTAAAGCTCGTCCTTGATGATGTCGAGGGTGACGCCCTTGCCGTAGTTCATGTTGATGTACTGATCGAGGTTCGAGTAGCCAAGGCTGCTCCAGGCGGTCTCTGTCTGTTCGATGGCGGATTCGTATTCGGCCATCTGCTCATCGGAGAGGGTGAAGCCGGCCTCCTCCGCGGCCTTGTTCAGCGCGTAGACCTGGGTCATGTTGTCCACGGCGCTTTCCAGGAAGAATTCGCGCCAGGTCATGTCCTCGGAGTACATCTGGTCCTTGAGGCTCTGGTCCGGGTCGAAGAACAGGCCGTAGGAGATGTAGGCGCTGTAGGTGTTGTAGAAGTTCATATAGCTGGTGGAGTAGTAGTAGTTCACCTGCGCGGCGGTGAAATCCTCCCCGTCAATGGTGACGGCCTTAGTGTGGGTGACGGGCAGGGAGGAGTTGTAGATGCAGATGAACGCGAAGAAGATCACCAGAACCACCGCCACGACGGTATAGGTGATGTTGGACTTGCGGCGCTGCGCGGCGGCTTCGGCCGCTGCCTTGGTACGCTTGTCGAGGCCGGCCTCGATCTGCTGCTTGCGGTTGATGCGGTCTTTTGATGCACTCATATTGGCTTACATCCTTTGCGTTTAGTAGTGAAAACTCAAATTATTATAGTACATCCCGCGGAGTGTTTCAAGTTTTTTCGCCGGAGTTCATAAAATGTTTCTGAATTTGCGGAAAAGCGTGTGGTTGAAATACGGCCCTCCGCCGTGCTATAATAAACCATATTATTTTACAGAAAAGCGGAGATCGTTTTATGCCGATTACAGATACCGACAAAAATATGCGCCTGGCGGTGCTGATCGACGCGGACAACGCGCCGCGTGACTGCCTCAGCGGCATTATGGAGGAGGTCGCCATCTACGGCACGCCCAATATTAAGCGCGCTTACGGCGACTGGTCGACGAGGAACCTGTCGAGCTGGAAGCAGGAGCTTCTCGACAATTCGGTCACGCCGGTGCAGCAGTTCGCCTATACAAAAGGGAAGAACTCCACCGATTCCGCGATGATTATCGACGCGATGGATATTCTCTACTCCGGGAACACGGACGGCTTTGTGCTGGTGTCGTCGGACTCGGATTTTACGGGGCTTGCCCGCCGTCTGCGCGAGGACGGCGTCTTTGTCATCGGCATCGGCGAGCAGAAAACGCCCAAGCCCCTGATCGCGGCCTGCAACAAGTTTATCTATATTGAGGTCATCCGCGACCGTGCGCGTCAGGCCCAGCCGAAAAACACGCCGGCCGCGCCGAAAAAGACCCAGGCAAAGCCGAGCCAGCAGGCGAAGAAAACCACGGCGAAAAAGACCGAGACGGAGCCGGTCAAAACGCCTGCGCCGGCGGAGGAGCGCCGTATCCCGGAGAGCGTCGTCTGGCTCATCGCGGATTCGATCCTTGACCTGGCGGACACCGGCGACAACGATTATGTGTCGCTCGGCGCGGTCGGCCAGCTTATCCAGAAGAAGCGTCCGGATTTTGACACCCGCAGCTACGGCTTCTCCAAGCTTTCCGGCATGGTGAAGGCCATCGACCGCTTTGAGGTCCTGGAGCGGGAAGATAAGTCCGATCCCCGGTCGAAGAATGTCTACATCCGGGATCTGGAGATGTGACGATCCGGATAAAAGATAGAAGGGATAAACGGGATCATGAAAAAGCTTTTTCGGATCGCGTTTTTGATGATGCTCCTTCGGAATACCGAAAGCGATAGTCGGAAGCTATGTTGCCGCTCGGACCTTTTCCCTATGCAGCTCCATAAGCAGAGCGACGCAGGCCGCTTCACTGGAAAACGCCGGACTGTCTTTTGCAATGCTATACGCCGCCATAACAGCGAGGTCATTTTTCTGATGGGCACGACGCAGCTCCGGGGGCATGGTCAGCTCGTCATAGAGGTCGGCGAGGCTGCTGTCGGGGTAGAGGGCGCGGGCGTCCAGAATCGCCTGGGCGGTCTGCTCAATTTTTGCTTTTTGCGCCTCTGTTGGCGTGGGCCAGGGGAAATTGTTGTAAACAATTGTGTTTGAGTAACTGTAATCACTTTTCAACCTTCCGCAAACGGCCCGCATCCATGCCATATGTACGTTGGAAGTCAATACGCCAAAATGATAATACCCTGCTCCCTGCATTACAAACAGCTTATCTCCGGGAATAACTTCCGCATCTAAATAGTCGATAGGGATATATCTCCTGTTTTCAGATGACACTTTTGGTATTGCTACATAATCGGTCAAGCATTCAAACGGCGCACCAAAGAGAGTAGGAGTACCTGCAGCTTTCAGCGTATTTCCACGCTGGCTTTTCAGACGAAACTCTTTTACCCTCTGTACCCTCTGCAAAACAAGAGGGCATTTTCTGAGCAAAACCGGGTCAGCTTTATCGAGCCACAGGCAATATCGCGGCTTTCGGTTTATAAAGTCTTTGCCCATCATATAATGACGAATGAACGGTGCGGCCTGCGGTTCTGCGTTCAACAATTCATTTTTTTCGTCTTCCGTTAAAACTAAATTTCCGTCATCAATAGGTTGCCCGCCAAGGTTGATTTCAGGTACTTGCGAAATTGGTTTTGTGCGCCTTTCAATAAAAATATTGTCAGCGTTGAGTAGATAACCATTGATGTTTTGAACGACCTGCGGACGGTCAGCAGAGTAAATCACTTTCGGTGCGCTGTTCGGCGCTACACTAAAGCCGACGATCACACAATGAACATGGGCCTTGCTTTTCGCTTCGCTGTCCCAGCGGAATGTTCGGTGCGCAAAGTCAATATGGACCCCTTTCTCCATCAAAGGCTTCCAGAGGTTTGCCACAGACTCCCCCTGACATATAGAGTTCGTAGATACCAAAGCACACCGGATGTCGCTGCCTGCAATATAATCAGATGCTTTCTTATACCAGCAGCTTACATAGTCAAGATTTCCGGCATTCTTCCAGCCCCTTCCGAAAATATGCAGCACATCATCCTTTTGCACAGGATTCATCATCCGTGCGCCAACGAAAGGAGGGTTTCCCATCAGGTAACTCAGCTTATATTTCGGCACAATCGTTTCCCAGTCCATCCGCAGGGCGTTGCCCTCATGGATATAGGCATTTGTTTTCAGTGGCAGGAAGTCGAGGTGCATATAGACGATGTTTTCGGTTTCCTTCATCATTTGACTTTCCGCTATCCAAAGTGCCGTTTTTGCAACAGTGACGGCAAAATCATTGATTTCAACGCCGTAAAACTGGCTGATAGAAACCTGTATCGGATTCCAATTTGCGTCCCCCAAAATCATTTGCTCACGCTGCAATTCCCGCAGCACAGCGTTTTCCAGACGTCGGAGTGAAATATAAGTTTCCGTTAAAAAATTTCCGGACCCGCACGCAGGGTCTAAAAATTCGAGCGATGCTAATTTCTTCTGAAATTCCCGCAACTTGTTTTCCTTTGTTTTTACGACAGCAATTTCACAGATTTTAGCAAATTCTGCCTTCAGGCTCTCCAAAAACAACGGGTCAATAACCTTGTGAATATTTTCGATAGAGGTATAGTGCATCCCGCCCATGCGCCGCGTCTCCGGGTTTAATGTGCTTTCAAACACAGCACCGAAAATAGTCGGGCTGATTTCCGACCAATCAAAATCGGCGCTTGCCTTTTCAAGCAAAAGGGTTCTGATTTCATCGGTGAAAGGAGGTATTTCTATATCCTCATTTTGGAACAGGCCGCCGTTGACATAGGGGAACGCCGCCAATTCCGGAAAGTCCTCCTTCAAATAAGGGTCACGTTCTTCCGGCTTTGTATCCAGAATTTTGAACAAGTCCGTAACTGCACGACGCATTTGCTTAGCAGAAAATTCCGCTAAATAATCGTGGAACATACCTCTACGCCCGAAGATCCCGGCATCCTCAGCATATAGGCAGAAAACAAGCCGGACGCAGAGAATATTCAGGCTTTTTAATGCCTGTTCACGGTTCGGATCTGCATACTGTTTTGCAAATGCGTCATAAAGCAAGCCCACAATATCGCCCGCAGCTATGGACACTTCCATTTCTTTCTGCAAGTGTTCATCGCCCTGCTTCACAAGAAATTCTAGGCGATAATATTCTTTCGGCAAATCCACAAGTTTTATGATTTCCGGGTCCCCGCCGGGGCGTTCCATGTCATAAACATAAAATTCTGTGAAATTGCAGGTAATGACCCAACGCGGGTGCTGTGAAACGGGTAATTCTGTAATATAACGCTTTGCCTGTTCAAATGGTTTTAACAAAGAACCGTCGGACTGACGGATTGCTTTGTTCAAATCTTTGCCGGAGCCTTTTTGCTCAATCAAAACTTTTGTTGCCGGTATATGGCCGTCAATAAAACTGGTATGGTCTAAATGCACCTGTTCTTCAAATGAGATAAATTGTTCCGGGTGTTCGACCCCGTACACGTCACGAAGCAGAGAAAGCCAGAAAGGTTGACTTTCCCCTTTTTCATATCCTTTATCTTTCCAATAATCGGAGAAAGCCTTTGCCGCCGCCCTCTGCTGTGCGTCTGTCATATGTGTAACCCCCTGCTTGGTTTATTCCTCGGTTCCCATATAGGCGGCGCGTTCCTTTTGGAAGGCCTCGGTCTTGTCAAAGCCGCAGCCGAACATTTCCGGGCAGAAGCCGCGGTATACGCACTCGCGCACCATGCAGCTTGCCAGCTCCGGCTCACATTCTGCGACGGCGTCCTTCACAAGCTGCCATGCGGCGCGTGTTTCCGGGCTGGCGCAGCTGCAAAGACGCTTACGGCTGATGGTTATGAGCGCCTGTGCGTCGGCCTCGCATTCGTGATTCACGGGAGCGCCCTGCGGAAGCTCGTCGCGGGTGACGCCGGTGCGGTCGGAGCGCTGGGTCTTTACAAAATGCTCAATGCCGATTTTATGCCGGACGAAATGAACGCTGACCCAGTAGGGGAGATTTACCCAGCGCCAGGAGAACTTCATTTTGCGGATGGGGGAATGCTCCGCCATAATGAGCTGACGCTTCCACTTGCTGTCGGGATATGCTCCCTTGGTCTTGCCGATGGTGTTCATCGTGGCGTTTTTGATATCCTGCCAGTTGTCCTCGTGCTGGAAAAAGAGCAGGCTTGTCTTTTCGTGATCCATGGCTGTTACCTCCCAAAGTCTCCTGTGTCGTATTATACAATAAAAAGAAGAATTCGTAAACGTGAAATTGAAAATGAGGAATCAGGAGTATTTAAGAGAAAAACGGAGTAAAATAGAGTTAAGGACGATTTTATTAAATTCGCTGTTGACATTAAAGGAACGTTGTGATATAAAAATATAGCGTCCTTATGACGGGCGCCGCTTTCTTATGTGAAAAAATTTATTACGAATATGCGGAGGAAAACACATGTCCACGACTATGGTTAAACCCACCGAAGTCGTCCGCAAGTGGTACGTGATCGATGCCGCCGGCAAGCCCCTGGGCAAGACCGCTGTCATCGCTGCCGACCTTCTGCGCGGCAAGCGCAAGGTCGATTACACGCCCCATGTCGACTGCGGTGATTTCGTGATCGTCATCAACGCCGGAAAGGCCGTCCTGACCGGCAAGAAGCTTGAGCAGAAGTACTATCGTACGCACTCCGGTTATCCCGGCGGTCTGCACGAGACCCAGTATTCCAGACTCATGCGCGAGAAGCCCGAGCTGGCTATGCGCATTGCCGTCCGCGGCATGCTGCAGAAGAACGCGATGGCCAAGAACCAGCTTACCCGTCTGCGCGTATTCGCCGGCGCTGAACACATCCATCAGGCTCAGAAGCCCGAGGTGTATGTCGAAGGAGGTAACAGCTAATGGCTACCTACAAGTCCAAGAGACCGTATCTGTACGGCACCGGCCGTCGTAAGTCCTCCGTCGCCCGCGTTCATCTGATCCCCGGCGGCACCGGCGCGATCACCATCAACGGCCGCAGCATCGACGACTATTTCGGTCTGGAGACCCTGAAGTTCATCGTTCGTCAGCCCCTGGTCACCACCGGTACGGCGGACAAGGTCGATATCGAGGCTACCGTCTCCGGCGGCGGCGTGACCGGCCAGGCCGGCGCCATCCGTCACGGCATTGCCCGCGCCCTCCTGCTGGTGGACGAGAGCTACCGCGCTCCCCTCAAGGCCGCGGGTTTCCTGACCCGCGATCCTCGTATGAAGGAGCGTAAGAAGTACGGTCTCAAAG
>CAYOSI010000025.1:0-33355 GCA_964406615.1 uncultured Oscillospiraceae bacterium | reverse complement strand
TTCCGGTAGGGATTCCCTTTTGTTATCAAACAGGTATTTGTGCGGTGTTGCCTTAAAAAATTTTTCAAAATAATTGTCCAAAAATATGCTTCCGGAGGGATATATAGGGTGAAGGGACAATTTTCTGAACCGGGTCTGCTGCCATGGATGGGTACCCGGCAAAGCCGGAGCGGGCAATCGCCCTTCCAAAAAACAAAGGAGAAAAGATATGAAAAAAGTTATGAAGCGAATCGTCCCCCTGGTTCTGGCTGTGGTGATGTGTGTCTGCATGGCCGCCCCGGCGTTTGCGGCGAATGCGACAGTACCTGAAACTATGAAATCGTTTCCCCTACAAGAAAAAGGAGACAATAATGGATATGTAGGGGTCATTCAACAGACATTGCTGTATTATAACACTACTACCTACAATGCAATTACTTCGTCAGGTGGCTGTGATTGGGCGTTTGGCTCTGGAACATACACGGCAGTGATGAGTTTTCAAAGTGGCAATGGCCTTGTGGTTGACGGAGTTGTTGGTTCGAAAACATGGAATGTGATTGCCAACAGGTTTCATCCTGAAACTATGAATAACAGAACGTATGAATATTATGGTTGGTTTCAAGGCGATGAAAGCTTTTATCGCATAATCTATGTGAATAATTTGACTCCTACGTATGTGGGATCGTCAAATTATGCGAAAACAGTCACATCAAGTTCAATTTGGAAAACATACAAACCATCTGGATCTTTGTATCAATTCCGCGCAGAATAAACATTCGACCAACGGGCCAGTTTTAACTGGCCTGTTGGTAGTAAGAGGAGGAGCATAATGCATAAAGTATTTGCGAACTTTCTTATCGTCGTTTTATTGATTACGGCAATGGGGTGTCAAAGAATGCCATCAGAAAATGCTGTCACAAGCAAGAATGACGGAGCATTTGAGGCAGCGCTGGAGGCTGCTCCTGTTTCGGAATCAGAGACGACGGAGGATGTTCAGGAGGAGACTCCGGAAGTTTATATTATCTCCGACAGCTTCAGCAGTACGGACGGAAGTATATCCTATGATCTGAATGTGAAGTTGCAGAGGGAGAACAGCACCTGGCCCATCCTCCAAGTCACGCCCCATACCTTTACATCGGAAGAAGCAGAACAGCTTTCCTCTGCCATCTTTGGCCAGGCGGATATGTACGAATACTCCCAGGCACTGAGCAAGACGGAGTTGGAGGAGACGATTCTGGAGTTGAAGCGGCTTGTGTCGGATTGGGAGGGTCTGCTGGCGTATTATGACGGGGATGAGGTTCTGGCGCAGACAGTGGTTGAGAAGTACCAGGCCATGATAGAGCTGTATTCCCAGCAGTATGAGCAGGCACCTGACACAGTGGAACCAATTGTCTGTGACTGGTGCTTCCACCCCCAATCCTATTACGAGGATATGTCCCAGGTCGGGGCCTTGGCCGGTGACGTTGAAAGTCTCGACAAAACCCTCTATATCAAGGCATCTACCGTCTTGGACGGTCAGCCCTATATGTTCAGTGTGGCCAACCGGGATGAGCAGGATTTTCGCCTGCATATGGTTTCCGCGTATTTGAATCTGCCGGGTGCCACGGTTTCCCATTACAGCAGCAAGGAACCCTCCCAGACAGAGCTGGAGGAGGTTCGGGCAGAGACAGAGCGTATTCTTGGGGAGCTGGAGGAGATTGGCCTGGGTAAATGGGTCATTGATACATGCGAGATCAGCGCTGTAAGGAACTGGGCTGATGGGGGAGATGATATTGTATACCACATTTATGTGGTTGCCTGTCCCACATACAACGGCATCAAAGTCACCCATCAGCAACAACTGATGAGCATCAAATCGGAGGACGCCTATGCTTCTGACTACTACTATGAGCAGATCACCTTCGATTACAGCGACGGGGAGCTGATTTCCTTCCAGTATCAGTCCCCCTTAGATATGGTTGATCTTGTAAACGAGGACGTAGAAATACTGACCCTGGAGCAGAGCGCAGATAAGCTGAAAAACCATTTGCTTGTGAGTACCATCAAGGATCCCGATCCCCAATCTCACTACTATACCGCCGAGAGGATAGAATACGTCATTGACGAAGTGGAACTGGGCCTGGTCCGCACGCGGATCAAAAACAATGAGAAGGATTTCTACCTGGTGCCGGCCTATACATTCCGCGGCGCTTATGAGGTATACGATACCGATGGAGCGGCGATGGACGGGAACGAGTGTGTTCTCGTCGTCAACGCCGTGGACGGGAGCATCATCAATACGCAGCTTGGATATTAAAAGACCCGCACCCTTGCCGGAAACCGGCAGGGGTACAGGTCTTTGATATGAAAAATACCGTCATGTCCGGCCGTGCGGCAGAGCGTGTTTACCGGGCGCTTTCTACCAGGCGTGATATTTATGGCGGCGGCTGTTTTTCTGGCTTTCCTGCCGGAATCGATTATATTTTCCACCAACAAGGTTTCAGGTATCCTAATGAGACACAATATTATTCCCAATAGGATATTATGAGAACGCTTAAATCACCTGCATTAAAATTTAAATATTTTTAAATAAACTGGACGCAGCCGATGCAAAATCCATCGTATCGGATGTTTTCTTCACGCTGTGGCAAAACGCGGAGAAATACCGGCCCAAAAATGGCTACAGTACCTACTGTGGCACATAGTTCAGGCTCCTATTACTACTGTCTTACTATGCCTGTAGAGTATTACTTTAAGAAAGGAGTAAAAGTGAAATCGAGTAGGATTATCTTATTACTAACGGTGTTGGCTATGTTTTTTGCTGCCAACGGCTGTCAGGCCGCACCGGAGACGGCCGCAGTCACAAGCAAGAATGACGGTGCTTTTGAAGCGGCGCTGGAAAAGACGGCGGAAGATGCGGTAACAGACAATGACGAGCAGACAAACGGATCGGAAGTCTATATAAACAGCTTCACCAGCTCAGACGGCAATATTACTTATACAGTGGATCTAAATGTTCCCATTGTAACCGAAGCAGTTCCTGTTTTACAGGTTCGTCCGGAGGAAATTACATCCGAACGAGCAACGAGTATTGCAGCTTCGCTGTTTGGCGACACGGAGATGTATGAATACACGGAGGAAATGTCCAAGAGTGAGCTGGAAGAAGCCATTCTCACTATTCGGCAGAAGCTGAGTGACTATGATACTATACTTGAAAGCTGTGGCGGTGATGAAGATTTTGCAGACTACATGGTTTCAGTCTATGAAGCCAGACTTGAAAAGTATGAAACAGCCTATGCATCGGCGAGTGATACTGTGGAGGTAATACCCTGCCAATGGACATTCTATCCTGAAACACATTATCTTGAATATGGGGACAGCGATTCCTTATACATTATGGCTCAAACTGAAATGGATGGTATTCCTTATGTATTCTCCGCATGTAATCGAAATAAAGAAGACTATCGTATCCATGATATTTTTGTATATACAGATACCAGAAAAATAACAACAAATGAAGTATATGGAAGAGGACTAGAGCAGCCCAGTGATAACGAAGTAGAAAGTATACAGGCCCAAGCACGGACGATCCTGGACGAGATGGGCCTTTCGGATTGGATCATTGATTCCTGCAAAGTAAATGATCGTTATCTATCTACTGGCCAAACAGCCTATCCTATCACCATTAAAGCATTGCCCAGCTATGAGGGTATTCCGGTGGTACGGCAAGAACAAATCACGAGCTTAAAAACAGGAGATGCATACGCCTCAAATTACTATTATGAAACGATTGAATTTGAGTTTTGCGGCGGACAACTAACATTTTTTGAATATCAAGCACCTTTAGAAATAGTCAATATTGTAAACGATAATATATCAATATTATCTGTAGAAGAGATTATCAACGCCTTTGAAGAGCAGGCAGCGTTGGACGATATAACAGCTTACCAGACAGGCGAGGAATATGAAGCAGTGAAAGTAGAAAAGGCCGTCACAGATGTGGAATTTGGTCTTACGAGAATACGCATTCAAAATAATGAAACGGACTTTTATCTGGTTCCCGCGTATACATTCCGGGGCACGAGTACGCTTATTTATGCCAACGGATTAAAAGATCTGTACTCTGACGAGACGCTGCTTGTCGTCAACGCCGTGGACGGGAGCATCATCAACACGGCGCTTGGATATTAAGTGACCCGCTCCCCTGCCCATCACACCGGCAGGGGCACAGGTCTTTGAAAGGGGGACAGGCTATGAAAAATACCGTCATGTCCGGCGTGCGGCAGAGCGTGTTGACCATGCGATTTCTGCTGTGCGTGATATTTGTGGCGGCGGCTGTTTTTCTGGCCTCCACGGAAGCGCTTTTAGACGCTTTCCGCTCGGAGGAGCTGCTGGCATATGGCTATCACGGCACTTTTGTCCTGAACGCCGTCACGTCGGACACCATCATCCTCTGCCTGCCCATTTTGTGCGCCCTGCCCTTTGCTGCCAGCTATGTGGACGATGTAAAGACCGGGTTTATAAAGCTCTATCTCCACCGCACCAGCCAGCGGGGGTACATACTGGGAAGAACCATCGGCTGCGTCATATCCGGTGGGCTTGTGGTGGCGCTGGGTCTGTTTTTGGCCTATGGAGTAGCGGCAATCGTCTTTCTTCCCATGGAGGCCGCGCCCGCGCCGGAGGCTCAATCGCCCCGGCATTTATGGGAGCTTCTCTCCGTAAGCTGGCTGTTTTTCCTGTCCGGCGGGTTCTGGGCGCTGTTTGGCATGACCATGTCGGCGCAGATGGAAAGCCGGTACATCGCCTATGCCTCCCCCTTCATTTTTTACTATGTGCTCATCATCCTCCACGAGCGGTACTTTGACTGGCTGTATGTCCTGTACCCCAAGGCGTGGCTCTCTCCGGGAGAGGAATGGGTCATAGGAAAATGGAGCGTGGCGCCGCTGCTGCTGGAGCTTATAGCGGTGACGGCGCTGTGCTTCGCCCGGTCGGTGAGAAAGAGGGTATCCGAGATATGAACACAGTGAAACAGATCGCCGCGGTGGTGGCCTATAACTTCCGGCTCTGGCGGAAAAATCCCCGGATCATCATCACCTTTGGCCTTGCCCTTGTGCTGAGCTTTCTTCTGTCGGACAAGGCGGTGCAGTTTGCCATAGAGCATAACACCACCATGCAGATCGGGGAGGCGTTTATCTGGACGTTCGGGGACAGCGGCTCCATCCTTCTGATATCGCTGCTGCTGATCCTGCTGTTTACGGACATGCCCTTTATATCCTCCGGCACGCCCTTTTTCCTCATGCGTATTGACCGAAAAAAGTGGATAACCGGGCAGCTTATCTATACCATCGCGGCGACTGCGATCTTTCTTCTTTTTGTGCTGCTGTCCACCATGCTGGTGTGCGTCCGGCAGTCGTACATAGGAAATATGTGGAGCGAGACGGCGGCCATCCTCGGCTATTCCGGAGCGGGCGAGGCCATCGCCCTGCCGGCGCTGGTGAAAACGCTGGAGATGTCCTTCCCCCGCCGGTGTATGTTCACCATTTTCTTTCTCATGCTCTGCTACGCCATTGTATTGGTGTTCATCATGATGATATTCAACCTGCGGAAAGGCCACGCGGCGGGTATCATCAGCGGCTTTGCCTTCAGCGTTTATGGGTTCCTTTTGCAGCCGGGCACCATTCAGACCGTCTTCCAACTGCCGGATGAGCTGTACTACAAGGCCAATGTGGCGGTGGGGTGGCTGTCGCCCCTCAATCAGGCCACCTACCATATGCACAACTTCGGCTATGATCTGCTGCCCCGGATGTGGCAGTCCTTCGCCATCTTCGGCGTATTGATGGTGTCGGGCTTTCTGCTGGCGCTGATGGCTATACGGAAATACAACTTTGTCTTTACAGGAACGGAGGGATAGGGATGGACGGAAGCGCCAACATCGCCATCCGCGTCCAGGGCGTGTCCAAGACCTTCGGGGACACGGAGGTCCTGCACGAGGTCCGGCGGGATTTCGAGGAGGGAAAGATACACGGCATCGTGGGCAATAACGGTAGCGGCAAGACGGTGCTGATGAAGTGCATATGCGGCTTTCTTCCGCCCACCACGGGCCGGGTGCTGGTGCGGGGGCGGCAGGTGGGTCGGGATATGGATTTCCCGGACGACACCGGCATCATCATCGAGACGCCGGGCTTTCTGCCGAATCTCTCCGGAATGAAGAACCTGGAGCTTCTGGCCTCCCTCCGGCGGCGGATAGATAAAGAGGCCATCCGGGAGACGATACGCCGGGTGGGGCTTGACCCGGATATGAAAAAGCCCGTGGGAAAATATTCGCTGGGCATGCGCCAGCGGCTGGGCATCGCCCAGGCCATCATGGAAAACCCCTCCATCCTCATTCTGGACGAGCCGCTCAACGGCTTGGACAAAAACGGCGTGGCCCATATGCGCCGGCTTATCAAGGAGCTCCGGGAGCAGGGAAAGACCATCCTCCTTGCCAGCCACAATCCGATGGACATCGACGAGCTGTGCGACACCGTGTGCGAGATGGACGCGGGCGTTATGACGGAGGTCAAGTGATGGGCGACGGCGTCAGGATCGTAAACGTGAATTGGTCCGACGGGGATGGAAGGCCCGTGCTTAGAAAGGTAAGCATGACCATACAGCGGGGCGAAAGCGTCCGCATCGCAGGCCGGACGGACAGCGGCGGAAGCGTCCTTGCCCGGCTGATAGGCGGCATGGAGCGTCCGGACTCCGGGGAGATTTTTGTGATGGGCCAGCCGCTCGGGGAGCTGGACGACCGGGAGGCGGCGGCCTTCCGAAATGAGCACATCGGCTATGTGTCCGCTGTCCCCGCCTTCTGGGAGGAGCTGACCATTTTGGAAAACACGGCCATGCCGCTGACCGTCCGGGGAATGCCGGTCGAGGAGCGGGAGGCGGCCGCCGCAGAGGCCTTGGGAACAGTGGGCCTGAGCTATGCGGCCCATGGATACCCCAAGAGCCTTTCCGTCAACGAATCGCGGCTGGCCGCTTTGGCGCGGGCGCTGGCGGCACAGCCGGCGCTGCTTATTCTGGAGGATGCCCTGTTCGGCCTGAGCGAAAGCTATGCCGGGCGCTTCGGGGCGATCCTTCGGCGCTGTTGGGACCGGGGCGTTTTTGAAATGCTGCTGTCCTTCACGGCGGATATGGAGGATGAGATCCCGGCGACAAAAACGCTCCTCACAGAACGGGGCATGATAATAGGAGAGAGAACATGAAAAAGCTGTATTCGATCGTGCTGATTCTATGCCTGCTTGCTTCCGCCCTGGCGCGGCCCGTTTTCGCGGAGGAAGGCGCTGAAGCCGCGGCGGAGCCTGTAGAGGAAGCGGAGCCTGCCGCCACGCCGGAGCCTACCGCCACGCCGGAGCCTACCGCCACACCGGAGCCTACGCCCACACCCGTACCCACGGAAACGCCATCGCAAACGGCCGAGCCGGCCGCATCGACGGCTCGGCTGCAAATAGACGATAAGAACATCTATGAAGGGATGGACAAAGCCTACAAGGACGGCTATGTTCCCCAGGTGGCGGGCGGTGTGGTGACGCTGGTGATGCCGCTGACCGCCAGTGGAAGCATCCAGGACAATGAGATCACGGTCATTCCCAATTTGGGTGACACGAACAGCTCGCCTATTCAATACCGGAACTACCAAAAGACCTTTTCCCTGGCGGACAACCCCGTGAACGACACCGGCGAGGAGGGGCAGACCGTGCAGACCGTGCCCTCCTATCTGGTGCGCTTTGACTTCCCCCTGCGCTCCGACCGTTCCAACGGCGTCTATCCCATCACCCTGGAGGTTCGGGCACAGAGCGCCAACGGCTCTGCCGTTCAGCAGAGCTTTACCTGCTATGTGACGATCACGGACGGAAAAAGCACAGATACCACATACGATACCACACCGGTTTATTCCGGGGGCGGGGGCACAGAAACGGAGGACCCCGAGTCAAAGCCCCGCATCCTGGTGAGCAAGTACGCGGTGAGCGCCGTGCCGGTCCAGGCGGGCGAGGATTTCACCGTCACGGTAACGCTTCTCAATACCAGTGATACGCAGGACGTGCAGAATATGCTTGTCACCGTGTCCAATGACAGTGCCAACTTTGTATTAAAAAATGACAGTAATACGATTTTTTTGGGAGACTTGGGCGCAGGGGAAACAAAAGACCTGGAGCTAACCTATGGTACGGATCTGGAAACGCCGCCCCAGCGGTATACCATTAACCTGACCATGGAATTTGACGACAGCGACGCCATGAGCATGTCCTCCTCCGGGTCTGTGACGGTGGAGGTCGCCCAGGCGGTGGAGGTGGAGCTGTCCCCGTTTTACCTGGCCTCCGATGTCAGCGCCGGGGAGACGGTACAGCTCACCTTCCAGGTGCTGAACCTGGGCCGCAGCTCCGTTTACAACGTGCGGGTGGAGCTGGATGTGCCGGGCCTGTCCCCCACCGGCACCGCCTTTATCGGCAACATGGAATCGGGCACCTCTGCCGAAGCGGCCATGAATGTGTTCGTGGGCATGAAGGAGGGGGACGAGCGATATGGGTACACAAGCGGCGTCGCGCGGCTGATCTATGAGGATGTCAGCGGCCAGGAGTACACGGATGAAACGGCAGTCTCCACCAATGTGAAGGAGCTTGTGATCTCCGCCGGGGACAGCGAGGAGGAGGAAGAACCCCAGCGGGCCGTCCAGTGGTGGGTCGTTGTCGTCATAGGGGCTGTTGTGATTATGGCGCTGGTCATCCTGGGACGGCGCAAAGCCCGGAAAACCCATAGGCATGTGAAGGTATGAGAACTAGGGATGTGCTGAATCTTGCCGGCCGGAGCCTTCGATGGGGCTTTGCGATAGCATATATGCTGGTGCTGGCTTTGGCGACGGCCTGCGTATACTTTGCCGGGGCGATTTGGGTTTCCGTGGCCGAGGAAAAACAGGAACCGTGTGAACTTACGGTCACAGCGCCCAGCTATCTGGAGATCACGGAGCAGACCATCCAGGATGTTTTGGCTCTCGACGGCGTGAAAGGAGCTTCCGGGCTGCTGGAGCTGTCCGCTTCCGTCACAAGCGGCAGCTATACCGCGAACCTTCATCTGACCGGCATTGACGGGGATTATCTGGATGTGACCTATACCCAGGGCGGGATGTTCCCGGAGGAAAGCGCCATGCCCTGGCTGGTGCTGACGGAGACCGCCGCCAAGAGCTTTGCCGACCCGGACAAAAAAACGCAGGAGAAAACGGACGAGCTGCCGCCGATCGACTGGCTTGGCGCTGATTTTGCGCTTCAGACCGGAGAGATGACGGTGACGGCCGGGGTGAGCGGCCTGATCGAGGGGCAGGAGGCCGCCGCTTATATCAGCCGGGACATGGCCAAAGAGCTTCTGCAGCGGCAGGGACAGTCCGGCAGGTATACCGCCGCCGTGGTGAGGATAAGAAATATAGGCGCGGCGGAAGCGGTCACGGAGCAGATAACGGCCCTGGGCTACCAGGTGGAGAATATGGACACCGCCCGTCAGGAGAAGTGGGACAGCCAGCTCCGGGAGGCGCTGTATCTTCTGCTTCTGGGCACGGCGGTGCTGGCGTGCGCCGCGTTTATGAAAAAGGTGGACGCGCTGAAAAACCGAGATGGCGACGGCTCCCGCGAGCAGGCACTGCGCTGGATGGGCATGGAGGAAGGGCGCATACGGGCGCTTCGGGCCGTGCAGCAGCTCTTTCTCAGCGCGGGGGGCGCGGCCCTGGGGATCACAATTTGCTATATCCTCGCCGCGGCGATCCCGCCGGAGCTGCGGGATGCGTCTGATTTCGCGCTGACTCTGCCGGCCGCCAAGGCCGCCATGGTCTTCGCGTCGTGCGCTGCTGTCTCGCAATTTATACTGTAATTGCAGGCTCCCGGACAAACAGCGCCAACGATTATAGCGCCGGAGAAAATCTGCGCTGCATTTGAAGCGGCGCCAAACGATCTGCTGCCGAAAAAACGCGGTCATCATCCCGCCAACGTAAGCCTGTAAGCCCAGATTCGCCGCTTCCGCCGCGAATCTGGGCTTACAGGCTATCCCGTCTGCTTTCTTATAAAATAGCTGTGATGCCGGCAAGCATGTTTCTTATGAAAAGCAAATAAACAACGGTCAAATAGAAAATTATTGAATCCAAATCGCTTTTTCCTGCGTCTTATAAACGAAAGCTTTCAAAGGTGGTGACTGCATGCTGAACATCGTACTGTCGGATGAGGAACTGATTGACGCCATATGCGGCGGCGACGAGGAGGCTCTCGGAAGCATCATCGACAAATATACCGCATACGTCTGGAAGATCGTGTGGACTATCGTGCAGGGAAAGCTGGACGCAGCCGATGCAAAATCCATCGTATCGGATGTTTTCTTCACGCTATGGCAAAACGCGGAGAAATACCGGCCCAAAAAAGTGAAAGCGTATTTGTCGCGCATCGCCCGCAGCCGCGCGGTAGACGCGCTCCGGCGAAGGAAGCATGAGCTGCCGTTGGAGGATGATATCGTAGAGATCCCCATCGACGGCCCGGAGACCGAAGCGATCCGGCGCGCGGAATATGCCGCCCTTCGCAACGCGGTCAACAGCCTGCCGGAACCGGATCGTTCGATATTCATTCGTCACTATTACTTATACCAGACGTCATCCGAGATCGCCGAAACGATGCAGATCAATGTCAACACCATCAAAACCAAGCTCCGGCGCGGCAAGGAACTCCTGCGCCGGGAACTGACAGAAGGAGGCTATTTCATTGGATAAGAAAATTTCCGATATCTTTGGTTACGGCGATGAGATAGCCGTTGATTGGGGAACCGGCGAAAGCTGCGACCCCGCGGAGATCAAGGAGCTGACTATGAAACGGATACATGATGAAAACATCACCCCCACGGAGTACGGGCGGGCGGTCAAAAAGGCCCGTCCCGTATGGCGGACCTTACTGATCGCGGCCGTCGCCGCCGTCCTTCTCGCGGGAACAGCGCTGGCGGTGTATCAGTACACCCTGCGGGATGCGGCCATCGAGGACGTGCCGACGTGGGAATCCGAGCACTACGAATGGAAGGCTGGCGAAACGGAAACGCGCCTGTCCCTGAACGGCTTTTACGACAGTCCGGAGTATCAGGCATACGTTGAGTGGACGGACTGGCTCCGCTCGTGGAACGAAGAGCACCCCGACCCGTGGACGGAGCTCGGCGTGGACGACAGCTATTATGAGACGCCTGCCAACTATCTCGTCTATACCGCATATCTTTCCGAGCAGGGGGAGGTGCTCGACGAGATCGCGGCAAAATACGGCCTGAGCCTTTTGAGCGAAAGCAGCGAAATCCGCTCGGAAGCGCAGCTCTGCCGCGCCCTGGGCCTGGAAAGCCTCCTCGCGGACGAGTATGAGATGGAGGGCGGGTATTTCTTCGACAACGGCACGTTCAAGGTGAGCGGCAGGACCTCCGTCAATGGAAAGAGTGTGGACTTTACCATTTGGAATGCCGTCAAGGGCTCGTTCATCCCCCTGAGCGACCGCCTCCCCGAGGACTACACGGAGTGGAGCTATACGACAACGGACGGCTTGGAGGTTATTTTGATGACCGACACGCTGCGAGGCCATACCACCGTTATCGCGCCGCTGTCCGGCTGCTACGTGACGGCGTCCATCACGACGGACGACGCGCAGGCTGCGCAGGCTTTCGCGGACGCCATGGACCTTTCCGCCCTGGAGGCCCTCTTCGCCACGGAGGGCGCCCGCGCCGCAGCGGCGCAGAGCATCGCAGATTACATGGAGAGCCTTTCATCCGCAACTATCGTGGACGAGATCGGCGAGGACGAGCAGGCTGTGCTGGATTATCTCGGCGACTGGTACCCCGCCGTACTGCCGGAGGGCGTCACGCTGTATGCCATGAGCGCCAATGCACCGGATTCATTTGGTGACTACTATTCCGTCCGACGCGAATACAACGGCCTGAATGGGACGGCCTCCTTCTTCTACCGGGAGCTCGACCCGCTGGACGGCGAAAACGAAGAATCCCGCCAGACCCTCGCCGCCTATACGGAGACCACCGGTCCCTCCGGCGAGCCCCACACACCCTGCACCGTGAACGGATATGAGGCGATGCTGGTGGAGCCGAACGGCGCAGGCGCGGGAGATTATGTCCTCTGCTGGCTCGACACGGACCGGCAGCTTCTGTTCCGCATCTCCCTGTACGGCTCGAGTGAAGAAAGCCTGATGGCAATGGCGGAGTCCGTGACCGGGACGGCCCCGGAGAATCCGCCGGCGCGGAATGCCTCCACCCCGGAGGAGCGCTTCCAGCAGAGCCTGATGCCGCTGAGTAGAGTGATGATCTCTATCGGCAGCAGCTACGGCGCCGATCAGGCCATGACGAAGCGGATGCTCGCAGAGCTCGGGAACTTCGGGCTGACAGAGCTTCCCGAAGGCGCGGATGACCTGATCGCTATCGGCGGTGGGCGAGACACTATGTACGAATACTACTGGGACGGCCCCGCTTCCTGGAGCTCTATGTATATGGCCTATTCCATCACCCCGGAGCTTGGCATGGACGGTCTGTCGCTGAGGTACAGGCGTTTTGACGACGGCCGCACGGCGGAGGCTTTCCAGGTAGAGAAGCAGTACGACGACTATTACGGTGATATCACGGACTGCAAGGTCGGCCTGTACGACGGTTATATCGCCGACGTCAGCGGTGCGAAGTATGTGGAATGGTACGACGAAGACCGGGACCTCATTTTCGAGGTAAGCTCGGAGAGCTCCCTGTACGGCCTGGCAGACGCGGAGCTGGTCGCGCTGGCGGAGAGCGTAACGGAGCAGGCGTGGTCAACCATTTTCTTGTCTATGTCCACCGAAACGGAGCGTGTGCTTGAGGAGCTTGGCCGATATGACCTGCCCGGCGCGTCCTACGGCAGCATCGTCGCGGCCCTCGATGAGCAGGTCGAGGACTGGCAGGATGCTCCCCTTTGGTTTGTGGAGGATGGCCCCTATGTGAGCATGAGCGCCGCCGCCAGCTACGCGGACGGGCTGATGCTCTCCTGGCAGCGTACCTGGGCGGATGCGGAACGCACAGTGGAAAACGGCGCGGAATCCTTTGCGGCGATGGAAAAATATCTTCTCGCCTGCGACGAAACAGGCGCGGTGCAGACCGGGCTTTCCGTAAACGGTCACGATGCGCTCTGTGTCAGCTATCCCTATGAGATGTCCTGGGGCGAGATGCACACGGACCTGATCTGGTACGATGAGGACGCGGGTCTGATCTTCACCCTTGCGGATTATCCCGACGAGGACGGCACGCCCCGCACAGCGGCACAGCTCATCGCGCTGGCAGAGAGCGTGATCGCGCAGTAACGCTGTTAACAAGCGCAACACAAGAACGGATGCCGGCCCCAAAAGGGTCTGGCATCCGTTCTTGTGTTGCAGGGCATGTTTTGCAACGCGCCCGTTTTTTCCACGGATATACGCCGCACAAAACGGGCCGCCGGGGCAGCCTTTTGCGGAAGGACTTCACGCCAAGGACTGCTGCATCAGCCATTCGTATATGGCGTTTATCTCGTAGGCATACTCGAAGCTCTCCATGTGCTCGTTGACCGAGGCGCCGCCGTCCGTGACCGTGGTGAACTGGAAGAAGTTCTGCGCATAGCCCTCGGCCAGCACGGCCGCCGCATCTTCGTTGACATGTTCCATGTCCTGATAGTCCATGTCCGTAAGAAGCCCATACGCCACGCCGGCGTCATCCAGCGTCTGCATGATGGCGGCCTGCCCGGAGGGGGCCTTGGGGTCCAGCGCCGACGCGACATACGCGAAGGTCTGATCGGCAAATTGCGTGTTCGCGATGCTGTCGTTATAGGTGGCGTCGCCCACGTTCTCGCCCGGCTGGCAGCCCACGTACACCGTGGCGGCAAATTTCCGGGGATACGCGGCATTGAGCGCGAAATCCAGTATGCCGCCCATGGATTGCCCGGTCAGATACAGCCGGTTGGTATCAATGCCGTATTCCGCCGCAACCGCATCAATGATATTGACCGTCTGGGAGACCTGGGAGCCCTCCGTCGTTATATCCGTGGCGGATTCGGTAAACCCGATGACCAGGAAGAAGCACGGATACTCTTCCATATTTGCGTCCGATATCCAATTGGAGGGACACTCGCCCGCCGCGAACGCCGCCACGCCTGCGCCCACATAGGTGGCGTCGCCCACATAGGTCACAAGGGGCAGGGCCTCGCTCCCGTCGTAGGCGGCCGGGACATAAACCGCGTACTCCAATTCCGCCTCTGCGCCGGACGCATTGCTATACGTATAGGTAAAGGCCTCCCAGCCGGCGGCAAGCTCCGTCGTGCCGACGCCCGTGTGGGAGGACATCCCGCCCATATTTCCGCCCTGGGCGCCTCTGGCGCCCTTGCCGCCGGTCCTTTCAAAGCTGCCGCCGGCATCCAGGCTGCCGCCCAGATCGCTGCTTGCGGAGCTCTCGCCGCTGGCGCCGTCTTCGCCGGTCGGGACGATCGCGTCGTCCACATCCCCGGCACCGGCCGCGTCATCGGCGTCCTCCCCGGCGGGGATATCGCTGTCAGGGCTGTCCGTTTGCGCCTCCGATACGATGTCCTCCTCTTCCGCATCGTCGGCGCTGCTTCCGCAGCCGGCCAGGCACAGCGCCAAGACCCCCGCGGCCAGCATGAGAGCGATAACAGACCTGCCTTTGCGTGTTTTTCTGCAAAGCATTTTTGTTGCCTCCTTTACAAATTTTGTGATCTGTTCTACCGGGAAGCATAGACGCTGCAGCTTAAAATAACTTAAAATTATATGGCTTGTCCTCTAAAACCGCGTGTCATTATATAGGCTGCCCGCAGCTTATGTAACAGCATGGATAGCCTGCTTTGTCAGCGGACAGTTTGGCATCACGATCCATAAACCGGCGGCGCTGCCCGCTCCGCCTGCCGCGCCTCCCAGAGCTCGTCCGCCTTCGGCTGCCAACAGGCGGCGTATTGGTCGCACTTTCCGCAGAGATGATCCGCGCTCTCCGGCGACTGCATATCCGTGGACTTCGCGCCGGTCCTTTCGATCATGTCCCGCAGCTTGCCGGGATTTTCCAGCATGGGACAGGGCTGAAGCATATTGTCGTTGAAGGGCTGCCCGTCATGGTAGGCCATGAACAGCGGCGACCGCATGATCTCCAGCAGGCTCTTTTCCCGGATGTTGGAATCCGAATAGTGGACGAACACGCAGGGGTCCACGTCGCCGTTGGCGTTGATATGGAAGTACCGCCGGCCGCCCGCGATGCACCCGCCCACGAATTCCGCGTCGTTCTGGAAGTCCATGGCAAACAGCGGCTTGCGGCGGCGGTAGTCCCGGATGCGGCGGTAGACAAGCTCCCGCTGCTCCGGCGTGGGCAGAAGCTCCGGGGAGGCGTCGTTGCCCACCGGCATGTAGTGAAAATACCAGATGAAGTACGCGCCCATGCGGATGAGGGTATCGTAGAATTCCTCCGAGGTGATGGAGTCGTAGTTCCGGCTGGTGTAGCAGCTCGAGATGCCGTACAGGAGTTTTTTGCCGTGCAGGAGCTCCATCGCCTGCATGACCTTAAGATACACGCCGTCGCCCCGGCGGCTGTCCGTCGCCTGCTCGAACCCCTCCAGTGAGATGGCGGGGACGAAATTTTTCACCCGCAGCATCTCGTTCGCAAAGGCCTCGTCGATCAGGGTGCCGTTCGTGAAGCACAGGAATACGCAGTCGTTGTGCTTTTCACACAGGGCAATGATGTCCTTCTTCCGCACCAGCGGTTCGCCGCCGGTGTAGATATAGAGATACACCCCCATTTCCTTGCCTTGGCGGATGATATCGTCGATCTCATCGAAGGTGAGATTCAGCTTATTGCCGTACTCCGCCGCCCAGCACCCGACACAGTGCAGGTTGCAGGCGGAGGTCGGGTCCAGCAGAATGGCCCAGGGGATGTTGCAGTTGTACTTCCGGCGCAGCTCTTCCTCTTTGGGCCAGCCGATGAGGTTCGCGTTTATGAAGAAGTTCACGGCGACCGTTGTCAGCACCTCCTGGTCCACGTCGTTTATCATATGCCGCAGGAAGTGATAATAGGGGTCGTTCGGGTCCTCGACCGCCTCCCGGACGGCCGCCCGCTGGGCCGGAAATTCCTCTCCCGCGAATTTATCCGCCCAGTCCATGAGCCTCGGCAGGTTTTTCTCAGGGTCCCTGTAGAGCATACCGAATATCTTTTCGATGCCCAGCTTTTTCAGCGTAGTGGATACGTCCACGATCATCCCTCCATGATTACATTATTATGACAAAAGTATAACAGGGAGAAAGCCGTCGGACCATGTTCAAAAAAGGCGGCCTCCCCAAAAACTGGGAAGACCGCTGAAATTGCACAATTTTTATACAGATCCCATCTCCGCGAGTCCAGCCCGCTCAGCGCGGCTCGTACCGGATATACGCTATATTCTCCTTCCCGGCCGCCGTTTCCGCCATGAACGAGTGGACCCGATCGCGCAGCTCCGCCTGCGCTTTTTTCACGCTCAGCGCGGGATCCGCGGACATGGGCTCGGAGAAGGTGACCGTCATGCCCGGCCGCCCGGCAAAGCGGAACAGTCCCTTTCGCTTCCGATAGGTCGTCACCATGGCCACCACCGGCGCGCCGTCCTTTGCCGGGTAGCGGAAGGACGTATCGGGAAAGGGGCGTATCACGGTGCAGAACGGCCAGACATGCGCCTCGGGATAGATGGCGACACAGTTTTGCTCGGCACAGCGGGCATAGACCGCCTCCATAAATCCCCGCATCCCGGAAAACTCCGTGGGCACCGGGATGGCCCCCAGCATCTGCACGATGTTTCGCAGAAACGGAAGGGACACCGCGTCGGCGTTTGCCACGACGTACGCCTTTTTTGGAAAAGCCGCCATGGCGGGAACGAAAGCGTCCAGGTTCCGCGTATGGTTGCCGTACAGATAATATCCGGTGCCGTGGAGCTTTCGCAGGACCTCCCGGTTTTCAAATTTCAGCCCGAGGTACAGCTTGCTGATCGCGAACACAAGAGGGACGGCGATAAGGTAGTACACAAGAAAAGCGATCCACTTCCACAGCGGCGAGGCGGGACGGAAGGGAAAATCCGCGCCGACCTGCGCGGTCTTGATGTTCGTGCCGGCGAAATCATCCCGGAGCGGATCACGGTAATAGATCACACGTTTCGTTTGCATTGTTTCGGCACCCGGCAATTTCGATCAGCATCCGTTCCATCTCGTCCATACAGCGGTCAAACCCGAAACGCTGGGCATAGTCCCGATACCGGGCCGAGCAGGCATCCCGCTCCTCCGGGTGCTCCAGCCACCAGTCCATTTTCTCCGCGAGGTCGGCGGGGTCGTTCACACGGAACAGGCTCCGTTCATTCAGCGCGAAATACCGGGTAGCGCTCCGGGGAGAATCCGCGATCAGCGGCACCTGTCCGCAGGCCATGGCCTCCAGACAGGAGATGGCCTCGATCTCGACCTCCGCAGGGTGGACATACAGATCTGCGCCGCGGATCACATCGACCAGCTCCTCCCGGCCGTAAAAGCGCATGAGAGGCAGCGAAATATCCCGCTTTCGCGCCCGGCGCAGCAGCTTTTCTCTTCGCGGCCCCGACCCGGCAAACACAAGCCGTATCTCCTGCTTATGGCGGGAAAGCGCCGCGGCGTCGATGAGGACGTCATGCGATTTTTCCGGACTGTACCGCCCGATGAACAGGACCGTGAATGTCCCGTCCCCAGCGGATCGCCGGGAAGGCCCGGGCGTGAACTCCCGGCTGACGCCGTTGGAAATGATCCGATGCGGCGTGGGACCGACGACCGCTTCAAACGTATCGCAGATGAACTGCGTGGGATAGTGGATGCAGTCGCAGTACCGGTACAGGCGGCGGTACAGGATGCGGTACACCAGCCGATTGACGGAGGGGCTGTCCTTCAGGAAAATATGTCCTGTGATGTTCTCCGCCTGACAATGAAACCCGGCGGTGAGCGGAATGCCGTGCGCCGCGGCATACCGCGCCGCCGCCTTCCCCAGCGCAAAGGGCAGCATCACATGGATGACGTCCGCGTCCGCGATGGCGTATTCCAGAACCCCGTGATCCACCTTGGCCGGAGCGACGCCGTTTTTCTCCACATATTTCTGAAAAGGGCCGAAGTTATACTTTGAGACGACGTACCAATCCGGTTCGCCCCGGCGCTCCTCGTCCGGACACACCACACGGACGGTATGCCCCCTCTCCCGGAGCGCGGTTATGAGATGCTTCGCCGCGATGGTGGTGCCGTTATTCGCTTTGCCCAGCACATCGCAGATGATGGCAATGACCAAGTTTGTTTACCTCGTGACACAGTATTGTTCGTAGCAGTATATCACAAAATCGACGACAAGTATATATACAAAACGAGCGATTTCCCCAATTTGAAAGGGGGAACCGCTCACAGCTGCTCCTATAAGCATTTCATGTTCGGGCCGCGTCCTGGATCGCGGATCGGACAAGGCCTGTGAACAAATCGCTCAGTTTTGCCACAGCGGCGTCGATATCGCCCTCCATATTGTTCCATAAAAATTCCAGGTAATAGCCGCAGGTCGCATAGCGGCAGACCTTGCTGATGTCACCCAGCCTCTCCTCCGGTACGTTATATCCCTCCGCCTGTTTGGAGACATAGCGCTGGAATACATCATCCGTCAGCGTGAATACAAAGCGCTCCAGTTGGTCGCGGGACAGGCAGTTGAAAACATGGTACACGATGCGCTTATGCTCCGCACAGTTACGCAGAAAGGCCTTTACATTGTTCGTCCAGTCCCCGTCTATCTCCTCGACGGCGTAGCATCCCAGGACCTCCCGCAGCCAGTGCTCCAGCAGATCATAGATATCTCTATAGTGATAATAGAATGTATTGTGGTGGATGCCGCAGCGGTTCGTGATGGCGGACACGGTGATCTTATCGAAGGGCGTCGCCTCCAGCAGCTCCTCAAACGCCTGCATGATTGCTTTTTGTGTGCGGCTTGGCATGGTCGTCCCCTTTCGATCTCCCGATAAACTTTTCCAGACGTCTCGTTCCTTCCGTTTCGGATCGGGAACGATGCCGGAACCGCCCGGCCGCTTCATACTATAACATGATTCAAACGTAAATTTCAACTTATGTTTCCGAACATTTGTTTTGCCGAATCACCTCCTGCCATTTGCTTTCCGCTCCTCCCATGCCTCTCTCGCTCCCTGCAGGTGCTTCGCGAGCAGATACAGGATGCACACCCGCTCCCATAGAGGGGCAGCCACGGGCCGGTGCAGAAGCCGGGATCGATCCACCGGCGCTCCGGGTTGGCCGGGGACAGGAAGCGCCGGTAGAGCACCTCCAGTCCCCAGCCGAAGACCGCGCCGATGGAAAACAGAAAGGCCAGCGTCAGAAACAGGCTCATTTTTCAATGGACTCCGTGCGGAGGATGAACTGTACAGAACCGGGCCTGTCGCTGTCCGCGCCCGCGAAGGAGGTGTATTCCTCGCTGAGCTCTTTCACGGCCCTCAGCCGGTCGATGAGCTCCTGCGCATCCTCCTCCACCAGCTTGGAAAGCTCCTGGATGCCCTCTTCATCGAATTCAGCCATGCCCTCCATCAGCGCTCCGGCGCCGTCCAGAAGCTGGGCTACGCCGTCGGCAAGCTCCGTGCCGCCCTCGCGCAGTTGGGAAGTGCCATCCTTGAGATCACCCGCGCCGGAGGCGAGCTGCGCCGTTCCCTCCTTCAGCGCGGCAGCTCCGTCGTTCAGCGCGGAGGCGCCGTCCGACAGGCCGGACGCGCCGGAGGAAACCTGAGCCGCGCCCTCGGAAACCCGAGAGACGCCGTCGGAAAGCGCCGAGGCCCCTGCGCTGAGCGTGCCGGTAGATTCCGCAAGCGCGGCCGATCCATCCGCCAGCGCCGCCGCGCCGTCCGCCGCGCTGCCGACACCGCCCGACAAGAGAGAGGCCCCCTCGGCAAGCTGATCTATACCGTTCATCAAGGCTTCCGAATTCTCGCTGAGCGCGGCAAGTCCTTCCAGGATCGCTCCAAGGTTATCCTCGCTGACAAGGGTGTCGATCCCCTCTTCCATGGACTGCGCCCCAGCGCCGATCTGCGCAGCGCCGGCATCCAGCCGCTGAGCGCCGTCCGCGATCCCGTTGGCGGCGCTGCGGATAGAGGCCCCGTCGCCGGTAAGGCCGGCGGAGATCGCATCCGCGCCGTCCTTGATCTGTCCCAGCGCATCATACGCGGCGTTGGCCTGCGCGATATATCCGCTGACATCGACCCCCAGCGCGGCGAGTGTGTCCACATATCCGCTTGCGGTTTCCAACACCCCGCTAAGCGTATCCTGCAGGCTGGCAGCGGCGGAGGATATGTTCTCCGCGCCGGCGGCCAACTGCTCCGCTCCGGAGGCGATCCCGTCGGCGGCGGTCCATATGGAACCGTCGTCCCCCGTGAGTCCCGCAGACAATGCATTCGCACCGGCTTCGATTGCCTGCGCACCGGCATAGAGGCTTTGCCCGCTGCCGCCCTTCAGCGCGGCGCTCACCATGAACGTCCCCTGATACAGCGCCTCCACGCCCGAGGGAAGCTCCGCTACCGAGATCTGCATTTGCGACAGACCGGCCTCCAGGCTTTGCGCCCCGTCGGAGGCGGCGCCAAGGCCGGACGAAAGAGCGCCCATGCTTTCGGAGATCTGCTGCGCGCCGGTATCCAGCGCCGCCGCACCGGACGCCAGCCCGGAAGCGCCTTCTGCGGCGCCGACCGCGCCCTCGGAGAGCGCGCCCGCGCCGTCCTGCAGGGTCAAAGCGCCGTCGCGGAGGGCCGAGACGCCGTCAGAGAGCTGATCCGCTCCGGCGGAAAGCTCCTCCGCTCCGGATTCCAGCGTGCCCGCACCGTCGTCCAGCCGGGCGATGCCGTCGGTCAGCGTCGATGTGCCGTCGGACAGCTCCGCCACGCCGTCATACAGGTCGCCGGTCCCATCCCGGAGCCGGGCCGAGGCGTCAGTCAGCTCGTCCATGGCGTCACGCAGATCGTCGATCGTCTCCACATCGTCCAGCTCGAGCTGC
This sequence comes from uncultured Oscillospiraceae bacterium, assembly GCA_964406615.1. Taxonomy (GTDB): domain Bacteria; phylum Bacillota; class Clostridia; order Oscillospirales; family Oscillospiraceae; genus CAJOIG01. The sequence goes on along the minus strand of CAYOSI010000025.1, from coordinate 12,319 downwards.
TGCAGCAGGTCATTCGAGATGACCGTCACCGTGGTAAGCAGCTCGAAATCCGTCACATCCGCCTCGATGGTCACGCTGTCCGGGATGTCGATATCGACGGGGTTGCCGTCCCCGTCCTCCATTTGGTCGATACCGAGGCTCTCCTTGAGTCCCGGCATCGCCAGGCCGACGACGATGCTGCTGTCCCCGGTGTGGATGACCTTCCCGTTCGTCACGGTGATGTTCGAGGCGCTGTCTCCGTCCAGCATGAGGCCGGAGATGACGAGAAACGGCTGATAGAGCGTGACGGTCTCGCCGCCGACCAGACGCTCATACGAAATGTTGTTCGTATAGCGGAAGGTGATGGTCAGATGCCCGGAGGCGCCGGCCAGCTCCCCGGCGGACACAGCCTTTCCGTCCAGCTCATAGGCGATGGAGGTCGTCACCGGAAGCTCCTTGTCCGTTGTGCCCTGATAATAGATATCGCTGCCGTCCGCCGCCCAGGTGATGCGGCCGTCGGAGGTTTCCGTATAGGTCTCGTCCCCTTTGACGTTCACAATATCTGAAAGGTCGGTCCGATCCTCCAGCGTATCCGAGCCGTCGGGGTTTTTGAGCCAGGCGCTGACGATGGTTTCCGTGGGATTGCCCTCCGCGTCCGCGATCACATAGACCGTTTCCTCTTTCCCCTCCGTGCTGCTGTGTGCGCGAAGGAGAGAGCCCGCCGCCTCCGTGATCTGCTCCGCCTCCGCGGCGGCGCCTTCTGCCACGGAGGCCTCTTGGGCGGCCCCGCAGCCGGTGAGGCAGGATAAAAGCATCATCCCGGAAAGTCCGAGCGCAAGAGACTTTTTCATTGTGTTGTTCATAAAGAAGTACCTCCCATTATATTGTCTGCGGCCGTTGTCTTTCTCATGCCCAGCGTGGTGCGCGTCACAACGCCGTCCAGCAGCATGAGAAGCGACGGCAGCACCAGCAGCACCGACAGCATACTCACCAGAGCGCCCCTGGCCAGCAGGTTGCACATGGAGCTGATGAGGTCGATGTCCGTATAGACGCCCACGCCGAAGGTGGCGGCAAAGAAGCTCAGCGCGCTCACCAGCACCGAGGGCATGGCGTAGGAAAGCGCCTGCGTTACGCTCTCTTTTTTGCCATGGCTGCGGCGCAGCTCCTTGTAGCGCGTCGTCATTAGGATGCCGTAATCCACCGTGGAGCCCAGTTGGATGGTGCTGATGCAGATAGGCGCGATGAACGGCATGGTAAAGCCCGTGTAATACGGGATGCCCAGATTGATAAACACGGCAAACTCGATGACCGCCACCAGGATCACCGGCAGGGACAGGGAGCGCAGCGTCACAAGGATGATGATGAACACGAAGCCGATGGACACCCACGATACGACCGTGAAATCCGTATCGGTGATTTCAACGAGGTCCTTGGTGCAGGGGGCCTCGCCGATCAGCATCCCCTCCGGGTCATATCGCTTCACGATGGCGCTGATGGCGTCGATCTGATCGTTTACCTCGTCGGTGGATACGGCGTACTCGGAGTTTATGAGAATGAGCTGCCAGCCGCCGCTTTTCAGGACCCCGGTGATCTCCGAGGGAATAAACGCCTCCGGGACCGAGCCGCCGACGACGGTATTCAGGCCCAGCACATTCGTCACGCCGGGGAGCGCGTCGATCTCATCCATCATAGCCCTGGCGTCCTTCGCGGGCATATCCTCGCCGCACAGGACCATGTGGGTGGTCGCCACCTGGAAATATTCCTCCAGCTTGTTCTTGGCGGTGAGGAACTGCATATCCTCCGCGTCAAGGTCCTCCAGATCGTCGCCGGAGAGGATTTTCGTGAAATCATAATACACCGGCGTGTTGGCATACCCGACGGCCGCCGGAACCAGGAGCACGGCAAAGAGAAGAAGGAAAACCCGGAAATGCCCGGTGATCCAGCCCGATACCCTGCTCATATCGGGAATCAGAGAGCGGTGCATCGTCTTCGTAAGGGGCTTGTCGAACACCAGGATGAGGCTCGGCAGAATGGTCACGCTGCCGAGGACGCCCAGCAGGCACCCCTTCGCCATAACAAAGCCCAGGTCCGCGCCCATGGTGTAGCTCATGAAGCACAGGGCGAGAAAGCCCGCGATGGTGGTCAGGGAGCTGCCCGTCACGGACAGCACCGTATCCCGCACCGCCAGCGCCATGGCCTCCAGCTTATCCTCCTGCTCCCGCTTCCGGGCGCAGTAGGCGTGCCAGAGAAAGATGGAGTAGTCCATCGTGACGGCGAGCTGCAGCACCGCCGCCAGCGCTTTCGTTATATAGGATATCTCCCCCATAAAGTAATTCGTACCAAGGTTATAAAGGATCGTGATGCCGATCCCTGCCAGGAACACGAAGGGCACAAGCCACGAATCCGTCAGCAGGAGCATGGCTCCCAGCGCGCAGGCAACGGCGATGCCGACGTAGATCGGCTCCTCCCGCTCCGCCAGGTTCTTCAGATCCGTCACCAGCGCGGAGATGCCGGAGACGAACGCCTGCTTCCCGCAGAGCTGCCGGATCGCCCCTATGGCCTCGATGGTCTCGTCCGCCGAGGACGACGTGTCAAAGAATACGGCGATCATGGTGGCGTCGCCGTTTATGAACACGTCCCGCAGCTTGTCGGGCAGAAGCTCCTTGGGGACCGACAGGTCCACGAAGCTGTCGTACCAGATCGCGCTGTCCACATGCTCGACGGTCTCGATCTCCCGGCGAAGCGCCGATATCTCCTGATCGGACATTCCCTCGGCGATGATGAAGCTGAACGCCCCTTTCCCAAACTCGTCGAGCAGGATATCCTGCCCGCGCATCGTCTCGATGTCGTCGGGCAGATAGGTCAGCATGTCGTAATTTATGCGTGTTGCCTGCATCCCCAGCCACGCGGGAAGGAGCAGCAGAACGGCCAGTATCAGGATCGGCACACGCAGCTTCACGACCCCTTTTCCGAATTTATACATCTGAAATCACCTCTTGGATCTTGAATACGGGTTACACGGTCTGAAAGCTCGCCATAACGGCCCGGATCGAGCGGTGCAGATAGGGCCGGTAGGTGTCCATATCCACCGGATCGCTGTCCAAAATGACGCTGCGGCAGGTGGAGGCGATGAGCTCCAGAATGGTATAGATCTCGATCCGGCGCTCTGCGTCCTCCATCGCCCCCGCGCCGAAAATATCCTCAAACACGGGCTGGTAATCCATTCCCGACCGTTCCGCCGCCTGATGGAACACGCTCCAGCTCAGATCCCTGTTGAGGAATTGAAGGAGCCGTCGGCTTTCCTGAAGCTGGGACAGTATGTCGTCCACAAGCGCCAGGAGCTTCTCCGCCGGACCGGACCGTTCGCGGTAGCCGGAGCAATCCACCGCATGCCGGAAAAGGCGCTCAGACTCATGGACGATCAGCCTCTCATGCAAATCGTATTTGTCCTTGAAATACAGATAAAACGTCCCCTTGGCGACGCCGGCCTTCTTCACGATGTCCTCGATGGAGGTCCGGACGATCCCCTGTGTGGTAAAGAGCTGGAAGGCCGAATCCATGAGACGCAGGCGCTTTTTCTGTTTCTTTTCCTCGACTCCACCCATGCTGTGCCTCCATGATGATGCTCACATCTGCATGCCTTGTCATGCTCGCAGGTCCTTCCGACAGGACCGAAGCGGCCGCCCGGTCCGCAAAAAATGACTGCCGGTCACTTCTGATGACCACATCTTAAACCAGGATGGAAGCGGTTTATATATACAAACCCGCCCGAATGTACAGTTTTTGTACATTCACCGGAAATTGTCGTGTTTGGCGATCCGCGTGAGGACATACGTTTTATCCCCCCGACACGAAGCCCGCGCTTCCTTTACGGACAAAATAAAATCACCGCAGGACGAATCCCACGGTGTAAACATGAAACGGCGGCGGTCGTTCTGGCCGCGGGCGCTGTGCTCCTTCTTATCACAGAGATCCTCATTGTGCGCGACGCCCGCACGGACGACGACATAAGCGGGGCGCAGGCAATGTTCGATTGCCTCACGGCGCACGGCATCCCACCTCCACCGCCTCGCGTATATCGCCGGGGCCCTCGGCTTCAACGTCCGCACGGGAGAGTAACGCAGAGCCTGTAAGAATGGGAGATATCGGCTTGATGATGCCTCCCGTAAACAAATAAAGCGAAGTTCTGTTCCAATGCCCGACATTGCGAGCAGGACTTTTGTGTGCATTCCAAGCTGCAGGGCTTCGAACTTCTCGCCCGTTTTGGCCTCATCGCCGCAAAGATCAGGCTGACCCCCAGCGGCCGATTTGCGGCATCTGTCAACGACGTAATTGACAGATGCCGCAAATGAATATATACTATATAAACAGGGAGAGATGCGCTGAGGGGCGCGCGGCGGCCGAGGCCCTGGCGGCCGGAACGCCGGCGTTCGATCCCAACGCCCGCTGCGGGCATCATGAGCGCCGCGAGCACCACGAATGCGGCCATAATTGCCGCGGCCAATGAATACAGTTTGAGAGTCCCAGAACAAATATAAAGGAGGAAATACGGATGAATGCAACCTTTTACATCTGCCGCCACTGCGGCAATCTGGTAGGCGCGATCCACGATTCCGGCGTGCCCATGATGTGCTGCGGCGAGAAAATGGAGGCGCTGAAGCCCAACACCACCGAGGCCAGCGGCGAAAAGCACCTGCCCGTTGTCACCGTGGAGGGCAGCGTCGTCAACGTCCATATCGGCTCCGCCGATCATCCCATGCTCCCGGAGCATTTCATTGAATGGGTCTACGTCCGGACTGAGAACGGCGGCCAGCGCAAGGCGCTGAAGCCCGGCGACGAGCCGAATGTGACCTTCTGCCTCGGCGATGACCGGCCCGTGGCCGTTTATGCATACTGCAACCTCCACGGCCTGTGGATGACGGAGGTATAAGCTGATATTTTGCTTGTGCCGCTGTCTGACCGCACTTCCACTATACCAGCAGGCTTTTTCACGACGGTAATCCTTTTTGGCAGAGCCGTTAGTCAATGTCAGATACAGCTATTCTGGATAGCTGTATCTGACAATTTTATTTTGGCGCACCTCCGCAATGATTGACTGGGGACAAAAACTGCCGCATGGGTTATGGCTGTGTAGAGCGTTATACGCAGTAAAAATAACTGAATATGCCCATACAATACATAAAGCATAGGAAAACATGTATGCAGTAAGGGAAAAATATGTAATAACTGGTAGGAGAAACGGACTCTCCATATACCAGTTTTTTGTTGGCCGGAATGCACGGTCAGACCAGAGAAATACGAGTAGGGATATGGCGCTGCACCTGCCAACAGAGGCGATAAGAGCATGATAAACAGCAAGGATGAAAACAGATGGCCGGGGAACCGAAAGAAACACAGATGGTTTCATGCTGTTTAAAGGCAGCCAACCTACACCATTCCGAAAACTTGAAGATATTTTACAAGACTTTCTGAGGCTACGGCGGTACAATATGGGCGGAAAGGAGCGAAAAAGACATGAAGAAAGAAACAAGGACGGTAGTCTATGATGACGAGCTGCGGATTGAAGCCTACCGTTTTGAGGGGATCGTGCAGCCATTCCCAAACCATTTCCATGAGCATTATGTGATAGGATTTGTTGAGGGCGGGGAACGCTGCTTATCCTGTAAAAACAAGGAATATAGCATAGCGCGGGGCAGCGTTATTCTTTTCAATCCGGGGGATAACCATGCTTGTGTCCAGAGCGACGACGGAGCCTTTGATTATCGTGGATTTAATATTTCCAAAAGCATCATGCTTGATTTAGCGGAAGAAGTGACGGGAAAGCGGGCGCTTCCCGGCTTTTCAAAAAATGTCATTTACGATGATGAAATTGCCTGCTATCTGCGCCTGCTGCATGAAATGGTAATGAACGGCATTTCTGATTTTGGGAAAGAGGAAACGCTGCTGTTCCTTATCTCCGCATTGATACAGAATTACGGCCAGCCATTTGAACGCTGCGTACCGGAGTGTCCGCAGGAAATAGAAAAGGCATGTGAATTTATCCGACGGCACTTTGGCGAGCGAATTTATCTAGACCAGATATGCCGCTATGCCAGATTGAGTAAATCCACCTTACTTCGGGCATTTACAAAATCAAAGGGCGTTACTCCGTACCGATATTTAGAAACGATCCGCATCAACGAAGCAAAGGCATTGTTGGGAAAAGGTGTGCCGCCTGTAGAAGCCGCCATGCGGACAGGGTTTTCAGACCAGAGCCATTTTACCAACTATTTCAATAGCTTTATTGGGCTTGCCCCCGGCGTTTATCGCGACATATTTTTCGACAAGAGCAAGGACGGTGAACAGCGGCATGGAGCATAAACGGACCGCCGGACATTTATCGGCGTTATTAACGATTGTGATATGGGGAACCACATTTATCTCCACCAAAATCCTGTTAGCGGATTTTCAACCCGTGGAGATTTTATTCTTCCGCTTTGTTATGGGATTTTTGGTTTTATTTGCAGCGTACCCTAAAAAATTAAAAACCGCAGACTATAAGCAGGAATTGACTTTTGCGGCCGCAGGACTATGCGGTATATGTTTATATTATCTGCTGGAAAACATCGCTTTGACCTTTACGCTGGCTTCTAATGTGGGCGTAATCATATCCGTTGCCCCATTCTTTACGGCAATACTGGCGCATTTGTTTATGAAGTCAGAAGAAAAATTGCGAATACAATTCTTTATTGGATTTGTCGTCGCAATGGTTGGAATCATTTTAATTAGCTTTAACGGTTCAAAATTGGAGCTTAACCCCATGGGCGATTTGCTTGCAGCTATCGCAGCTCTTGTGTGGGCCTTCTATTCCATATTGACAAGGAAAATCAGTCGTTTCGGTTATCCTATTATTCTCTCAACCCGCCGGACGTTTTTCTACGGAATTTTGTTTATGATACCGACGCTGTTTTTCTTTGATTTTGAGTTAAATATATCCCGGTTCACAAATATGACGTACCTATTCAACATTTTGTATTTGGGATTAGGGGCTTCTGCTCTCTGTTTTGTTACCTGGAATTTTGCAGTAAAGAAACTGGGTGCAGTAAAAACAAGCGTGTATATTTATATGGTTCCCGTGATAACGGTCGTTACATCCATTCTGATTTTACATGAACAGTTGACTGTATTAGCGGGAATAGGGACCATTCTAACCTTGATAGGGTTGTTCCTGTCCGAGTATAAACCAGAAAGGAAAGGCGCTGAAAATGGATTTACAGAATAAAAAATGCGTCATGGTAATTGATGAGCACTTGCCATTGGGCATTATTGCAAACACGGCGGCCATCATGGGAATTACATTGGGAAAGAAAATGCCGGAAGCAGTCGGTGCGGATGTGACCGACAAAACGGGAAATGAACATTTAGGAATTATTGAATTTCCCGTACCTATTTTGAAGGGGAATGCCGAAAGCATTAAAGCAATCCGAGAAAAGCTCTATGAGCCGGGTTTTTCAGATTTGACGGCGGTTGATTTTTCGGATTTGGCGCAGGGATGCAAGACCTATGATGAATTTATAGACAAGATGAAAGAGGCATCCGAAATCGACTTGAATTATTTTGGAATTGCAATCTTCGGAGCAAAAAAGAAAGTCAACAAGCTGACAGGAAGCATGCCATTGCTTTGAGCCAAAATCATAATATACTTAATTCACATAACCAGGCGACAAATTTTAATTTGAAAGCCACGATTTCATAAGTACTCACGCCCCGCATAGGACGTGAATAAAATCCCCCAAAGCGCTTGAAAATAATGGATTTATCCCAATTTTTCCGCTAGACAGGCAAGCGCAGGAACACTTTGGAACGCTCATAGGGGGAATGCAGCCATTTACGCATAGCAGATGGGTGGCAGGGTGTAATGCTCCGCCACTATTTTTATAAAAGTCAATTACCTGCGCTTGACTTTTTGAACACCGTTCAGTACAATTGATTTGAACAACGTTCAACAGGAGGTTTTGTGTGGATAGCAAAGAAGCGATAATGCAAGCAGCCATTAAACTCATCGAAGAAAATGGTGAGCACCTGGAAGAAATCACAGTCCGTGAGATATGCAAAAGAGCCGGTGTTGGATTAGGTCTTGTGAATTATCATTTTGGAAATAAGGATAAACTCATCGAGCAATGCGTTGAGCGTATTATAAACGGGATTGTTGAACAGTTTCAGAATATACGGGAGAAAACAGAAGGACTTATGCCCTTTGAAAAACTGGAATATCTCGGCAATATGACGCTTGACTTTTTGTTTGAGCATTATGCTGTATCCAGAATTTCTGTCCTTACCGATATGCAGACGCCAAAAGACAATGACAATACCCACAGAACTTATGCAGCGTATTTGCCGCTTGTCGCCGCCTGCCGCCCTGACTGGGATGAAGCAACCGTAAAGCGAAAAACCCTATGCCTGGTTGCAGTCATGCAGCAAATGTTTCTGCGGCATGAAACCATATCGCAGATGTTGGGTGTTGACCTTAGAAAAAGAGAAAACCGCAAGACATTTCACACGCAGGTTTTGCACGATATTTTGGAGGTGCAGTAAATGAATATTACCGTCATAAACGGAACAGAAAAGCACGGCGTTACCTACCGCTTGAAAGAGATGTTTTTAGCCGAGTTTAAGGATAAAGCAAAGATCACAGAATATTATCTTCCAAAGGACTGTCCGAGCTTCTGCGCCGGTTGCTTGAACTGCATATTAAAGGGCGAAAATACTTGCAAGGATGCAGAGAAAATCGGAAATATAGAACAATCGCTTTTGGAAGCAGACTTGATTGTAATGACCTCCCCTGCATATGTATTTCACGCTACGGGAGCAATGAAAGCATTTCTCGACCATTTTGCCTACCGCTGGATGCCGCACCGCCCTGCTCCCGAAATGTTTGGAAAACGGGCGGTCATTATAACGCAATGCCTGGGCGCCGGGGCAAAATCTGCGGCAAAAGATATAAGGCACAGTTTATCCTGGTGGGGTATTTCCAAAATCGGGGTATTTACCGGCGCATTGATGGGCGATATTGTTTGGGAAAAGCTGTCTGAAAAGAAGCAAATGCAACTTACAAGAAGGGTTAAAAGGCTTTCCCAAAAATTGGCACACATTAACTATGCGAAACCTGCGCACACAAATTTGATTACAAAATTCAGGTTCTCCTTTTGCCGTATTATGCAGAAATCCTTACATAAATCAGACCCTGAATATCTCGATGGGAAATATTGGGCGCAGCAGGGCTGGCTTGGTAATGATAGGCCGTGGAAATAGCTTTATTTCCCGCTCAATATTTTATTTTTACAAAAACGCTCCCAAAAAATCCGTTACCAATGGTAAGGCAGATAGATGATATGGCGGAAATACTTTCAGAATGGGTACATTGCCCCGTCTGCGGCAACAAAACCCGTGCCAGAATAATAGAAGATACGGTAATTATCCGCTATACCGCCCAAGCGTTTAAAAACTATCCCATACGTTCAGGCTATATCTAGAATGAGTGGATCTTATCTGCGACTATGAAGTCGTTGTCCGTAATGCCGTGCTTACAGCGTGAGAAAAAATTTTTTTGAATTTCCTCTTGACTTTGACAGTGTAAAGAGTTACAATGCAATCAATTTCATAAAGCAAACCGTTGATGAAGAGTAAGTAACCGGTCCGGGAGCTGTCACAGAGAGCGGCGCATAGCTGAGAGCGCGGCACAGACAGGACCGTGTGAATGGACTTCGGAGGGCAATCGGAAGGCGGAGTCATCCGCCCTATGTGCGACGGAGCGGCACTCCGTTATCAAAGCCGCCGTGTGATGGCACGGACTAAGCGGGCGCGTATGCGCTAAGCCGGGTGGCACCGCAGGATATGTTTTTCGATCCTGTCCCAGCAGAGATTTGCTGGGACAGGATTTTTTTAGTTTAAATATCAAATAAAAAGGAGATAAACGTATCATGAGTGAAAACAAGATTCCTTACAAGATCTACCTTTCCGAGGACGAACTTCCCCGGACCTGGTACAATGTTCGCGCGGATATGAAGGTAAAGCCCGCGCCCCTTCTCAATCCCGGCACGGGTCAGCCCCTGACCGCGGAGGAGATGAGCGGCATATTCTGCGAGGAGCTGGTCGCGCAGGAGCTTGACAACGACACCGCCTATATCGAGATCCCGCAGGAGATCCGGGAGTATTACAAGACCTACCGCCCCTCCCCCGTCGTCCGGGCCTACAACCTGGAAAAAGCCCTCGATACGCCGGCCAAGATCTACTTCAAGTTCGAGGGCAACAACACCAGCGGCAGCCACAAGCTGAACTCGGCCATCGCGCAGGCGTACTACGCCAAGAAGCAGGGCCTCAAGGGCGTCACCACCGAGACCGGCGCCGGTCAGTGGGGCACCGCGCTGTCCATGGCCTGCGCCCATTTCGGCCTCGACTGCAAGGTCTACATGGTCAAGGTCAGCTATGAGCAGAAGCCCTTCCGCCGCGAGGTCATGCGCACCTACGGCGCCGATGTGACGCCGTCCCCCTCCGACACGACCAATGTCGGCCGCAAGATCCTTGAGCAGTTCCCGGGCACCACCGGTTCCCTTGGCTGCGCGATCTCCGAGGCCGTCGAGGTCGCCGTCTCGAACCCCGGCTACCGCTACGTTCTCGGCAGCGTGCTCAACCAGGTCCTGCTGCACCAATCCGTCATCGGTCTCGAGGCCAAGGCCGCGCTTGACAAATACGGCGTTAAGCCCGACATCATTATCGGCTGCGCCGGCGGCGGCTCCAACCTCGGCGGCCTGATCGCTCCGTTCATGGGTGAGAAGCTCCGCGGCGAGGCCGACTACCGCATCATCGCGGTCGAGCCCGCCTCCTGTCCGAGCTTCACCCGCGGCAGATTCGCCTACGACTTCTGCGACACCGGCATGATCTGCCCGCTTGCCAAGATGTACACGCTCGGCAGCGGCTTCATCCCCTCCCCGAACCATGCCGGCGGTCTGCGCTTCCACGGTATGTCCGGCGTCCTGAGCCAGCTCTACCATGACGGCTATATGGAGGCCTGCGCCGTTGAGCAGACCTCGGTCTTTGAAGCAGCGGAGCAGTTCGCCCGTGTCGAGGGCATCCTGCCCGCGCCGGAAAGCAGCCATGCCATTCGAACCGCCATCGACGAAGCTCTCAAATGCAGGGAAACCGGCGAGGAAAAGACGATCCTCTTCGGCCTGACCGGCACCGGCTACTTCGACCTCGTCGCCTACCAGCAGTATAACGACGGGGAGATGAGCGACTATATCCCCACCGACGAGGACCTGGCCAAAGGCTTCGCCGGTCTCCCCAAGGTCCCCGGACAGGACTGATCTCTCCGAAAGGAACACATCGTGCGCACGGTTTCCGACCGTGCGCATGCTTTTTTCAACACAAGAAAAGACTGCACGGGCCCTTCAAGAAAGCCTGTGCAGTCTTTGCATCTCACTATGAACTTGGGGCAGTTTCTCGTGTTCGATCATGCGCTTTACGCGGACAGCGTCATATTGACGGCTGGCGTTTTCCATGCCGTCTGTTGTGAGAACGAACATGGTATGCTCCGGGACGCGCTGCAAAATGGATTCTTTTCAGCACGTCCGTTTTTTGTTCTGTCATATATCCTTCATGCGCTTTTCGCGCTTTTCGTTATACTCGGCCTCGGTGATGACGCCCATGTCGAAAAGCTCCTTTAGCTTTTTTAGCTGGTCTAAAGCACTTTCCTGCATAATAGAGGGCGCACCTACTTCTTTCCGCTTCCGGGATTCAGCCTTATATGTCATAAAAATTTCGTTGATTTGCCTGCAATCCTCCTCTGCTTCTCTCTTTTCTCCCAAGCCATACATAACGGTGCATGGATCGTCATATGGGATAGTTGGGCCGGCAATGACAATTTGTCCGGGTTTTGCGGCTGTTACAACGCCGCGTCCCGCATTGAACATACCCGGAACAGAGAAAGAAATCCATGACCTGCCACTGCTATTTCCACCAGAAATTACTGTTATATCGTCAAAGAAAAGGGTCATATCCTTGGGCAGGGCCGTCTTTCCCTCCCTGTGTATCTCCACCCTGTCACTATAAGCGTACACTGTGGATGAATATTTACTGCCAATCACGGCTAATTTTGTGTGACACGAATAAAGCCAGTCGCCCCTTGTTTCCGCCTGCATGGAGTTATCTTGCTTTACCTCCCCATCAAAAAATTCCTTAACAATTTCTGCTTTGCGTCTGGGCGGAAGTCCATCCCACACATCCGACGTGTAGTCGCTGTCAACCAGAGTGGATGTATACTAAAAAAGTGGACAAGCGTGGTAAAATAGTAGACAAGAGAACA
>CAYOSI010000024.1:0-35671 GCA_964406615.1 uncultured Oscillospiraceae bacterium | reverse complement strand
CAAATGGCGGATCAGATAGGGATGAAAGAGTTTGTTGACCCGTTTACGGGTCGCGAGAACAAGAAGGCATAAGAAAGGCCCCTTAAGGGGTGGCCCGAGAAAGAAATGCAGTCGGCAAACCTTTCGGGGCCCCTTAAGGGGCGTTGGCGGCATCAGGCCCTTATAGGGCCTACTCAAGCCTCCGGCTTAGCCAGAGGTTTTGACTTATGGGGCCTGTTTCTTTTTCCGTGGGTCTCTCGGTTTGGAGGTCGGCTTGCGCTGTACCCCATTGCGGAAATGAGTGCTCTCGTATCGGTCAAAGGAAACCAATAATCCGAACCTATTACCAATTGGAAACAGGTTCGGATTATATTGGTTTGGTGCCGGTAGTGGGACTTGAACCCACACCCCGTCTCCGGGAACGGATTTTGAATCCGTCACGTCTGCCAATTCCATCATACCGGCACGTATCTGATATTATACACGCCGGGGGCAGTAAAATCAAGTTAAATCGTGCAGCCTAGGGCACAGCCGGCCTCGATGGCGTCGATGACGCGCCCGGGATGGTCGGCGTTTCCGACGACGTCAAACGGGAGCCGGCCGGAGAGCGCCTTTGCAAGGCGGTCGTCCGCCATGGTGCCGGGGCATACGACGACCGCGTCGCAGGGCCATGTGCCGTCCGCGGTCTGCACGCCCTCGCCGGTGACGGCGGTAACGGTGGTATTCTTGTTCAGCGCTACGCCAAAACGCTTGAGGTCGCCCAGCGTGGGCCATGCGACGCCCGCCTCATAGCCGAGGCCGATGCGGTCCTTTTCAAACACGGCGACCTGCCGGTCGGAGCGGTCGAGCTGCTCATGCAGCCGTGCATCCGGCTCGACGCCGTAGCGCATGCGGTAAAACAGGTCCTCTGGGGACATGGCGGCATCCATGACGATATAGCGCGCAAGCGCCAGACCGACGAAGCTGCCGCCGATGACCGCGACGCGCTTCGGGAGGATAGGCCGCTTTTCAAAGACGTCCAGCATCGTATATACCGGCACGGAGTCCGGCATGATTTCCACAGGGATGGGCTTGTAATCGCGGCCATGCGCGAGTACGCAGCGGTCAAAGCCGCCGGAGAGCACATCCTCGGCGCAGGCGGTTTTGCCGAGGACGACCCGGACGCCAGCCTCTGGGAGCGTTCGCTCGTACCAGCGCAGGAGCTCGGCAAAGGAGTCCTTCGTCGGGAGCGTGGAAAACAGCGCCATCTGTCCGCCGAGGCGGTCGGCTCTTTCCCAGAGCGTCACATCATGCCCGCGCCTTGCCGCCTGTAGGGCGCACTCCATGCCGGCGGGGCCGCCGCCGATGACAAGAAGCTTCTGCGGCGCGGCAGCCGGCTCGGAGCGAAGACGGTACTCGCGGCCGGCGAAGCCGTTTGCGAGGCAACGGATGGGCTTTTCAAAGAACGTGCCGGCGAGACAGCCCTGGTTGCAGCTTGTGCAGGGGCGGATGCGCTCGGGCGTGCCGGCCATGATGTACTTTCCGATGTCTGGGTCGGCGATGAGGGGGCGGCCCATGGCAATGACGTCGCAGCGACCGAGCGCGAGCGCTTTTTCGGCCTGGACGGGGTCGCCCATGCGGTTTGCCATCGCAACGGGGATGTCCACGGCGTTTTTGATGTCCGCCGCAAGATAGGACAACGCCGCCTTGGGCATTTCACCGGTGAGCTGCGGGGTGCGGCTTTCGTGCCAGCCGCCGGTCAGGTCGAGCATGTCGATCCCCGCCTGCGCGGCGAGGACGGCAAAATCGCGGCATACGCCGCTGTCGCCCGCCCCGGGGACGAGCGTATGAGCGCCATAGCGCAGAAGCACGGTGTAATCGTCGCCGACGGCCTTCCGCACGGCCGCGATGACCTCGAGCGGGAAGCGGCAGCGGTTTTCAAACGATCCGCCGTATTCGTCCTCGCGGAGGTTTGTGAGCGGGGACAGAAACTGGCTGATGAGATAGCCGGCAGAGCCGGAGATCTCCACGGCGTCGAAGCCTGCCTCCCGGGCACGGCGCGCACCGGCCGCCCATGCGTCGATGACGGCGTGAATTTCCCCGACGGTCATGGCCCGCGCCGTCTCGCGGGTGAACGGAGTATAGGTCGCGGAGGGAGCGATTGCGCCGTTTCCGTCCGGAACGGCTGCGCTTTTCATATAGCGCCCGGCGTGGTAGAGCTGCACCGCAACGGGGCATTCGCGCTCGCGCATACCGGCGGTGAAGGTCTGCCAGGGCTTGATACAGGCGTCGTTTGTCAGGTCCATGGTGCTGACGACGGCGCCCTTTTCGTCGAAGCGGCACGCACCGACAACCACGAGGCCGACGCCGCCCTCGGCACGCCGCCAGTAAAACTCGTTGAACCGCGGCGAGGGCAGACCCTTGTCTGCATAAAGCGTGTGCATGGCCGTCATGAGGATGCGGTTTTTCAGCGTGAGCCGGCCGACCCGGATCGGCTGATTCAGATAGTGAAATTCCATATTGATTTCCTTTCGGGCGGAAAAGGGCCCGCACAACGGCGGGCCTTTGGGTGGTTACTGATTCGCTTTCATGGCAAGATAGGCGTTAATGAAGCCGTCGATATCGCCGTCCATAACGGACTGGATGTTGCCGTTTTCAAAGCCCGTGCGGGTGTCCTTCGCGAGGGTGTAGGGCATAAAGACATAGGAGCGGATCTGGCTGCCCCACTCGATCTTCATCTGCACGCCCTTGATATCCTCGATCTTTTCCAGGTGCTCGCGCTCCTTGATCTCCGCGAGCTTGGCGCGAAGCATCTGCTTGCAGTTTTCAAGGTTCTGGAAGTGGCTCCGCTCGACCTGGCTTGAAACGACGATGCCCGTCGGGATATGGGTCAGGCGGACGGCGGAGCTTGTCTTGTTGACCTTCTGCCCGCCGGCGCCGGAGGAACGGTAAACGTCCATTTTGATGTCCTCGTCGCGCAGCTCGATCTCCTCCGCGTCGCCGATCTCCGGCATGACCTCGACGGCAGCGAAGCTTGTCTGCCGGCGGCCGGAGGCGTCGAAGGGGCTGATGCGGACAAGGCGGTGAACGCCGTGCTCGCTCTTGAGGTAGCCGTAGGCGTTCTCGCCCTCGATCATGATGGTGGCAGATTTGATGCCGGCCTGATCGCCGTCCTGCCAGTCCATGAGGGTGTATTTGAAGCCGTGCCGGTCCGTCCACATGGTGTACATGCGGTAGAGCATCTGCGCCCAATCCTGGGCCTCGGTGCCGCCTGCGCCCGCGTGGAAGGTGAGGATGGCGTTGTTCGCGTCATACTCGCCCGTGAGCAGCGTGGAAAGGCGAAGCTGCTCCAGCTCCTCGTCGAATTTCTGATAGCCCTCGGTCAGTTCCCCGAGCATGGACTCATCGTCCTCCTCCAGAGCCATCTCGCAGATGGTCATCATGTCGTCCCAGGCGGCCTCGAGCTTTTCAAAGCTCTCGCACTTGTTCTGGAGCGTGCGGAGGCGCTTCTGGGCCTTCTGGCTGCGCTCGACATCGTTCCAGTAGCCCTCCTCGGTGCTCTCGGCCTGCAGCTTCTCGATCTCGCCGCGGGCGTCCTCCAGGTGCATGGCCTCGCCGAGGCGGACGAGGTCGGGGCGGCGGTTGTTCAGCTTCTGCTTATATTCTTCAAATTCCAGCATGGTATCATTCCTTCTCGTGGATTAACTAAGCTATTATATACAAAATCAGCGGCGCTGTAAATAGCTGCCGCGGCAAAAAAGCTCCCGGGCCGTGGGGTCCGGGAGCGGGTCTGTGCCGGTCAGTCGAGCTCGTCGTCGTCAAAGACGAATTTGCAGGCGCACATATAGCAGATGGAGCGGTTGGACTTCTGCAAAGTGCCGCAGATGGGGCAGACGACCTCAAAGGGGGGCCGGGTCGGGAAATGGGCGAGCTTGTTGCCCTCATCGACGATCTTCGCGATGCCGGGCAGGGGCTTGCCGTCGGGGAACTGGCGGGGGGTATTCTGGACCGTGGGCGCGGCCAGCTCACCCTCGAGGGAGGCGCGGACGGCGGCGAGCTTTTCCTTCTTGGCCAGGATGTCGGCGTAATAGTCCTCATGTACCTTGCCGGAGGGATAGAAGGTGGTGAGCCAGTCATAGAAGATGGCGAGGTTTGTAATGTTGTGCAGGCGGCGGTCCTTCAGGTCCTCACGGCCCTCGAGCAGGCGGTCGAGGTACTCGCTGTCCATGATGATGGCGGCGAGATAATTGATGAGGGGGATGTAGACGTCATCCAGCGTGAAGCCGTTGGGCCGGGTGATGGACGAGGTGTAGAAAAACAGCGGCGAAGGAGCCTTCTGGTTTTCCTTGCTGACAATGCTGTTGTAGATGCGGGTCAGCTCGTTGTATTTGTTGGCGGTGATGTTGATGATCTCGAAGGAGACGCGGCGCATGAACGCGGCCTCATCGCCGCCGGTCTGCCGGCACAGCTTGATGGCCTCGTCGGTGCTGTCGATCAGCGCAACGGGGTCGCCGTCGAACAGGGTGCTCTGCCAGGTGCGGGCGATGCCGCGGCTGTGCAGGGCCAAGTACATATCGGCGTCCGACTCGAGGAGCAGGCTGTATTCCCTCTCCGCGTCGGCATAACGGCCGGCGGCCATATCCCGGTCGGCGAGCTTGAGGATGTTTTCCAGAGCAGGAGTCATAGTCGTTTCCTCCGTTGTCAATATTTTTCAGTGTATTTATTTTATCGTTCTTTTCGCCTGAAATCAAGGACTTTCTGTGGATTCGGGGCCAATTTGCAAAGCAGGCGGGATTGTGGTATGGTAAGGGGGCTATGAAAAAACGATTTTTGACTTTTTTTGCGGCGCTTGCGCTGCTTGCGGGCCTGCTGGCCGGCTGCGGCCGGGAGGAAGCGGCGGAACCGGAGATCGAAGCCACGCCCGACCCCCATGCGGGGCAGATCGAAGTGACGGACGGCTCCGGCGGTACGATATGGGTGGATGAGGCGCATGAGGCCGAGCCCTTCTCGGCCGACCGCTATTCCTTCTCGGTCAGCGACGGGCGCGTGACCTACCTCAAGGACGGCGTGACGCTGATGCACGGCATTGACGTGTCGGAGTACCAGCACGAGATCGACTGGCAGGCCGTGGCGGATGCGGGGATCGAGTTTGCGCTGATCCGCGTGGGCTGGCGCGGCTTTTCGGGCGGCACCATCAACGCCGATGAGATGTACCGGCAGAACATTGAGGGGGCGCAGGCCGCGGGGCTGAAGGTCGGGGCCTATTTCTTTTCCCAGGCGGTGAGCGTGCTGGAGGCGGCCGAGGAGGCGGTGTTCACGGCGCAGCTTCTGGAGGGCTACTCGCTCGATCTGCCGGTCTTTTTCGACTGGGAGACCATCGGCACGGAGCCGGCCCGCACGGACGACGTGGACGGGGAAACCGTCACGGCGGCCTGCCTGGAATACTGCAAGCTGCTGGAATCCGCCGGGATCGAAGCGGGCGTATACACCTACATACCCTCGGTCTACTATAAATACGACATGGATGCCATCAAGGACCTCACGATCTGGATGGGCGATCCCGGCTCCTGGCCTGAATACTATTACGAGCATCAGATCTGGCAGTATTCCTTTACCGGGACCGTGCCCGGCATCGAGGGGGATGTCGATCTGGATGTTATTTACATTGCCGAACCGGCCGCAGAAACGGAGGCGGCGGAATGATCGTTTTGAAACCGGAAGATCTGCACGATCAGGCGGGCATGGAACGTGCGTTTCGGGGCTATTTTGTGGATGCGGAACGTGCGTTTGCCGGGCAGTTTAATAATATGCTCGGGACAAAGCTGTGGGAGTGCGACTTTGAAAACAGCACCGTGACGCTGGTTATGGAGCCGAAGCCGTGGATGGGCAACCCGATGGAGATCCTGCACGGCGGCATCACGGCGTCCGTGCTGGATATGACGATGGGCCTTTTGTGCCGTTACTGCTCCGGCGGCATGATGACGCCGACGATCGGCATGGATGTGCAGTATCTGCGCGCCGGACCGCTGGATAAGCGCCTGTTCATCCGTGCAGAGCTTACAAAGCGCGGCATGAGCGTGTGCTATGCGGTGGGCTCGCTCTGGGCCGAGGGTGCGCCCGATCGGAAGATCGCGACGGCATCGGCCTCGTACTACGTGGCAAAACGAAACGGAAAATGACCGCTGCCCGGGCAGCGGTCATTTTTTGTCCTCCTTCGCGAGTCGGAGGAGGGTATTTTTTTCGTTCAGCGCCGGGTCGTCGAGGACGCGGCCGAGCAAAGCGTTCAGCTCCGCGCCGAGGGCCGGGCCGGGGACATAGCCGAGCGCGATAAGATCGTGCCCGTTCACGGCGAGCTGCCGCGCATCCGTGCATTCGCCGCCGCGCTCGACCTCGTCCGCGAGTGCGCGGATCTCCGCCAGCACCCGCAGGCGCGGCGCTGTAAGCTCCGGAGCCTGCGCCATGCTGTCGGCGCGGTGTACGGCCAGCAGGTGGTCAAACTGCCCGCGGCCCAGCTTTGCCAAAAGCCGCCGCACGGCCTTTTTGTCCGGTCCAATCACGCCGTCATGCCGGCGCACAAGCTCCGAGATGGTCTCGCGTTCCGCGTTGGAAAAGCGCAGCCGGGCCATGATGTCGTCGGCAAGGGCGGCGGAGACGCGGGCGTGCCCGTAAAAATGGCCGACGCCGTGCTCGTCTAGGGAAAAGGTCCGGGGCTTTCCGAGGTCGTGAAAGAGCATTGTCCAGCGCAGAATCGGGTCGCGCGGTGCGGCGTCTACGGTTCGTAAGGTGTGCTCCCAGACATCATATAAATGATGCGGGTTTTTCTGCTCAAAGCCGACGCAGGGCAGGATCTCCGGGAGAACGACGCCGAGAACATCGGGATATGCCCGCAGGATTTCTCCGGCATCGGAGGCAAGAAGAATCTTCTCCAGCTCGCTCTTTACGCGCTCGGCGGCGATTCGGGAAAGCGACGGCGCAAGCGAGCGCAGGGCGGCGTCGGTCGCCGGCTCGACACGGTATCCGAACCGAGCCGCAAAGCGAAGGGCCCGCAGAATGCGCAGCGCGTCCTCCGCAAAGCGCTCGTGTGGGGCTCCGACGCAGCGGATGACGCCGGCTTTCAGATCCTCCCGCCCGCCAAAGGGATCGACAAGGCCCATTTTGGGGTGATAGGCCATAGCATTGATCGTGAAATCCCGCCGGGCAAGATCTAAGGCGATGTCGTCGGTAAAGGTCACATTATCGGGATGGCGGCTGTCGGAATAGGCGCCGTCCACGCGGAAGGTCGTGATCTCAAAGGGCTCGCGGCCGAGAACGACGGTCACGGTGCCGTGCCGCAGCCCGGTATCGCGGACAGCGTGTCCGGCAAAGACCTCGCGGACCTGGTCCGGTCGGGCGGAGGAACAGACATCGTAGTCGTGCGGCGTACGTCCGGTGAGCGCATCGCGCACGCAGCCGCCGACGACATAGGCGGCATAGCCCGCGCCGGTGAGCCGGTCGAGGATATATTGAATGCTTTGGGGCAGAAACATGACGCCGCCCTCCTTTCGATGGGGTGGGAAACAGTATACACCGTGAAGACGGGCCGCGCAAGAAAAACTCCTCCGGCAACGGCAGTAAGCCATAAGAAAACATTTAGGAAGATATGACTTTTGCCCGGTAAACAGCGTTCCGAAGGAATGCGCAGCCGTCACCGCAGGTCGTGATCGCAGAGGTTTCATGTTACCAACAGGCATTTTAGAGGTTTTCACGATAACGGGAAATCCTCTAAAATACGCAATCTTACGGGAAATTGCATTGCCTGCGAATTTGAAAATCTTATTTTTTAGCCAGCTTCATAAAAATATCCTATCCGCTTGACCTGTGGACGAAAGAGTGTTATTTTATAAATGAACAGTTCATTCATAATAAGGGGGCGGTATATTTGACCCAACGAATTAAGGATATAGCCGATGCAGCTACACGGCTATTCCTCCAACAAGGCTATGCAAAAACGCAGATCAGCCATATCGCCAAAGCAGTTGGTGTTTCTGTCGGTACGATCTATCTCGACTTTACAGGGAAAAAGGAAATCATGCACTTTATCCTGAAATGTACCATAGATCCCTTATTTGTAGAACATGAGTTTGAGCGGCCCATCACAGATGATCTATTCGCCGGATTGGAAAATGAAATCATCACCACTTTTGAAAAATCGGGGAATGCCTTTGCCTACCGTCTTCAAGGCGATCTGGAAGATTATGACTTTGAATCCCTTATTAGTGATGCGTTTGATATTCTGGCCCAGTATGCGGTTGGATGCCTGTTCATTGAAAGAAACCAATTTGAGTTTAAGAATTTGGCACAGCACTATATAGCATACCGCAAACAATTTCTTGATACCATGATGCGCTACATCAAGGCATTTATTGATCGGGGGACGGTTCGCCCGATGGAACATCTTGAATTGTCCACGACACTGATAATCGAAATCTTGTCGTGGTGGGCGATGGATATTCGCTACACCTCCTTTGAAACAAAAGATATTCCTATGGATTTGGCGAAGCAGATTTGCATGGATAATATCGTGGCCGCATACAAGCGATAAATTAGCAGGGCTTAGCGCCCTCTAATTTTCTCTCTGATTGTGAATGAATCGTTCATTTGTCAAAGAAAGCGAGGAAATCATTTTGAAAATCAAAAAAATAGCGGTGTGTCTGGCCGTTGCCATTGGAGTGTCGGCCTTGACAGGCTGTTCCCACGGGCAATCGGCGCAGCTGGAAAATGAGATCACTTTTTCATTAGACAACATATCAGAGGTGACTATCTCATACGACGAGGAAAAAGTGACGTTCTATGAAAGTGGAAATGATGAACTGGTGATTAAAGAGTACATGACGAAAAATAAGAACAGCTATCATGCCAAGGTAGATCAAAGCGACGATAGCATTAAAATCAGCGAGGGCGGGAAACCGTTCTTCAAAGATGGATTTTACCGTTATATTGAAGTCTATCTGCCGGCGTCTTACCATGAAAATCTTACAGTCACCACAACTGACGGGGATATTGATATTTCAAGGCTGGAACTATTCTTAAATGCGCTCCGTATTGATAGCACTGCCGGAACTGTCCAGCTCCATACTGTGGAGGCCCAAAGCCTTTATCTTTCCACGACCAGCGGGGTTTTGGATGGGGATAATCTGAACGCAGACACGATCAGGATAGCTGCGACCAGCGGCAGCTTCTCCTGTGAAAAACTGAATGGGAATGTTACCTATACCACGACAAGCGGAAATACGGATATTAAGTCGGCCATTGGTTCAGGAACCTATAAAGCCAACAATTCAGGCGAATTGAATGTACTATATACCGAAGTAACCGGCGACCTCTCATTCTATAACAAAAATGACAGTATCCATGTTACGCTTCCGGCTGATCTGGAATTTGAGTTTGAGGCCACAACGAAAAATGGTTCTGTTTCCACCACCTTTCAGGAAAATGTTTCTATTGATGGAAGAACAACAAGCGGCACGGTTGGCGAGCATCCAACTGTGACCGTCAAGGTAGAAACAAACAACGGAAATATTGAGGTGGAACAATGAAACGGCGTGTTCTTTCTGCGGGATGGCTGTTGATGATCGCATTGTATGGGAATGGAAATTAGATTGTTTATATGCCCACATACATTTTTTCCTTTGTAAAAGCCATCCTCGATCGGATGAGCCGTATCAAACAAAGACTGAAAGTCGAGCCGGATATCCCCCATTATATCAGCAGTGTCCGCGGCGTTGGGTATAAATTCAATATGCAATCCGTCAGAGAGGCTGTTTGTGTCTGAAAAGTCACGGCAGCCTTTCGGTTTGCATAAATTTTGACTTACATTTGTCTTAGACCACCCGCTTTTGCTCAAAAAAAGAAATGTATAATGAGGGGATTTTTTAACTGTCAGGAGGAAGATGTACATGTTCAAAAGACTGTGGGGAAAATCCGCAGCCCTCTTTCCAAGCCGGAGCCGCATGCAGCCACAAAAAACCGGCGTGACTTTTGCCACGCCGGTTCCATCGGAATTTTAATTTACTTCCTTATGAGCCTCCGCCGAAAGCGGAGGAGTTTTGTATGTTATGGGTTAACAGCTCAAGCCTTTTTAGCCTTCTTGGAGAAGATGTTCTGGATGCCCTCAACAGCGAGGATAACAGCCAGAATGACCATGGCGACCGCGAAGATGAGCTGGAACCAGTCGCCCCAGGGAGCGCCGGCAGCGACCGCGCCGAACTTCTTGATGACGGTGATGACGAGCTGGGTCAGGGTGGCGATCAGCATGAAGGCCATGGGGATGTAGAACATCTTGTTGTTCTTGCCCGCGTTGCCGAGCCAGGCGCAGACGGCCATCAGAGCCAGACCGGCGAGGAGCTGGTTGGCGGCGCCGAACAGGCTCCAGATCGCGCTGAGCTGGAGACCGCCCAGGACGCAGCCGATGACGACCATGATGAGGGTGCCGACCAGAGGATGGGCCAGGAATTTGCGGGCGCCGGAAGCGTCCTTCCAGGTGGCCTCGCCTTCCTTCAGGAAGAGCTCGGAGAACATGAAGCGGCTCAGGCGCGTGCCGGAGTCAAGGGAAGTCAGAGCAAAGACGGAGACGGACAGAGTCAGCAGAGCGTAGATAACGCCGTAGACCTTGGAGGTCTCCGCGCCGAACATGGTGGCGATACCGGCTGCAAAAGCGACAGAGGGAGAGCCGTAGTCGCCGGCGGTATACTTGCTGAAGACCATGCCGACCGCGATCAGGGAGATGATAGCCAGCGCGGACTCAATCAGCATGGAGCCGTAGCCGATGGGCTTGGCGTCACGCTCGTTGGCAAGCTGCTTGGAGGAGGTGCCGGAGGCGATCAGGCTGTGGAAGCCGGAGCAGGCGCCGCAGGCGACGGTGATGAACAGAGTCGGGAACAGGAAGTTGCCGTTGACGGTCCAGCCGGCGAAAGCGGGAAGCTGGAAGGTAGCGGTACCGGCAAAGGTGGAAAAGACGATGCCGAACAGAGCGACGATCATCATCGCGTACAGCAGGAAGCTGGACAGATAGTCGCGCGGCTGGAGCAGGATCCACACGGGAACCAGGGAAGCGATGGTGATGTAAGCGCCGATGATAACGATCCAAGCGGTGCGGCCCAGGGCGAGGCCGACGTTCAGACCGAGAACCAGGACGGCGACGATCGCGACGAGGCCGATGATGGTAGCCGTGCCGGTCTTCATGCCGGCCTTATTGGTGAGGATACCGTAGATGACGGCCAGGAGGATGAACAGCATGGAAACCATAGAGGTGGTCTCGTTGCCGGTGGGGTTGGTGGTGATGCCGACGGATTCGGAAGCGAAGGTACCGGCGACGACGTTCACGAAGGAGGCGATGACAAGGATGAGGACCAGAAGCGCGAAGATGATGAAGAGCTTCTTGGCGCGGTCGCCCATGGAGTCCTTGATGATCTCGCCGATGGACTTGCCGCCGTGACGGACGGAGGCGAACAGGGAACCGAAGTCATGCAGGCCGCCGACGAAGATACCGCCGATGACGCACCACAGGAAAACGGGGACCCAGCCGAAAACAGCCGCCTGAATGGGGCCGTTGATGGGGCCTGCGCCTGCGATGGACGAGAAGTGGTGACCCATCAGGACTGCGGGCTTGGCCGCGACGTAGTCGACGCCGTCCGCCATTTCGACCGCGGGGGTCTTCTTTTCGGGGTCGATGCCCCACTGCTTTGCCAGCCAGGAGCCATAGAAAATATAGCCCAGGACCAGCAGGACGATTGCTGCCAGGATGATTAGAATAGCCATGACAAATCTCCTACTCTAAAAAATTTATATTGCTGAAGAGCTTCCGGAGATGCCGGCCCAATCGGTTGCAGGTCATGCGTCCCGTGGAAGTCTCTATGGCAATCGCGTGATAGTTGCTGTAGCCGTAGAACAGGAAGCCATAGTTTTTGGTGCGGCGCAGCTTTTGGAGAAAAGCGCCGGCGTCGGCGTCGATCTCGTCCGCCAGAAGGATGAGGGTCACGTCGGTGCAGCGGTGGTGAGGGCCGGGTTTGGCGCGGCTGACGCCCTCATTCCAGGCGATCTCCTCCAGCTCCTTCACCTTGGGGAGCGTCAGCTTGTCCAGCGCAACGAAGAAAACATGCTCGAAAGCATCCTCCTCGGACATTTTCGCGCTTTTCACCAGGAAATACCGTTCGTCATGGGAACGGAACGAGGCCTCTGCGTCAAAGGGCGGGGTGACGTCGTCCTGTCGGACGTCGTAGTATGCCTGGAACAGAGGCAGGACCTTATCCAGCGCGTCGGCAGCGGTCATAGCGTATCTCCTGCGAAGGCGGGGGAGCGATCCATTAGAAAAAACGGTGTACGGCCCCCGGGAAATTTAAACAATCTGTGAATGTGTCCTTATATTTTAATGCGTCTTTCTGAAAATAACAAGTCTTTTATGTCAATTTCGCGCAAAAAAAGTGAAAAAAATGCGGGTCATTCGGCATCGGGTGCGGGCGGTTTCCCGAAATCGGCCTCGGGAATGCGTTCCTGCAGCTCGTTCATGAGGATCACGGCGGCTTTCGCCCCGGGGAGCTGCGTCTGGATCAGCTCGCCGGCATCGCCGCAGACCACGAGGTTTTCGATCTCGAAGCCGCCCCGGCCGCAGCACATTCTGGCCTCTACAAGCTGGACGCGGCGGAAGCAGCGGCGCACGTCGCGGTAAGGGATGTAATATTTTTTCAGGCCGGCGCGCAGAAACAGGTGAAGCTCGCCCAGGCGGACATTCCCGATCTCGCGGGCGGCCTTGTATTCGGCGGCGAGCCCGTTTTCGTCTGCGGTCGCGGTGAGGGGATAGAACTTCATAGCGGCTCCTTTCCGGTTTTGTGATTCAGGATGGAAACACCGATAATATAGCACAAAAGCCTCGGGATTGTCTACGGTAAAATACGCCCCGCCGCCACACAATATGCGCGGCGGCGGGGGTTCATACATCAGGCGCAGGCGGACTTGATGACCTCGATGGCCCTCCGGAGCTGCTCGAGGGGGATATTCAGCGCGGGCAGCAGGCGCAGCTTTGTCTTGGCGGTCAGAATGAGCACGCCGTTCTCACGGCAGGCGGCTACGACCTCGGCGGCGGGGCGTTCGGTCTCGACGCCGATCATAAGGCCCATGCCCGTGACGCTTTTCACGCCCGGAGCGCCGGCGAGGCCGTCAAAGATGAGCTTTGAGCGCTCACGCACGCCGGCGAGAACATCCTCGGTCAGGCGGCTCAGAATGCTGATCGCTCCGGCGCAGGCCACGGGGTTCCCGCCGAAGGTGGAGCCGTGATCGCCGGGACCGAAAACATCCTGCACCTTTTCGCCGAGCAGGCAGGCGCCGATGGGCAGACCGCCGCCGAGACCCTTGGCCGTCGAGACGATGTCCGGCTCGAGGCCGAGGTTCATGTAGCCGTACAGCGCGCCGGACCGGCCGTTTCCGAGCTGCACCTCGTCGGCGACGAGGAGAAGGTCGTGCTCCGCCGCGGTCTGTTTCATGGCCTCGACGAAATCCTCAGGCAGCGGCAGTACGCCGCCCTCGCCCTGTACGCATTCAAACAGGATCGCCGCGGCCTTGTTCTCACGGACAAGCGCGTCGAGGCTGGCCGGGTCGGCCGGATCGGCATAGAGAAAGCCCGGCGTCAGCGGCGTAAATTTCTGGTGGAACACATCCTGCCCGGTCGCGGCGAGCGTCGTGATGGTACGGCCGTGGAAGCTGTTTTTCAGCGTGATGATGCGGTTGTATTCGGGGCCTTTTTTGTCCTGCGCGTACTTGCGGGCGGCCTTGATGGCGCATTCGTTGGCCTCCGCGCCGGAGTTGGCGAAAAAAACCTTCTTCATGCCGGTGGCCCCGCAAAGCATCTGCGCGAGCTTCGCGCCGGGCGCGGTATAGTAGAGGTTCGAGGTATGCTGGAACTTGCCGAGCTGCTCGGTGACGGCGGCGGTCCAGGCTTCGTCCGAGAAGCCGAAGGTGTTCACGGCGATGCCGCTGCCGAGGTCGATATACTCCTTGCCGTTCTCGTCCCAGACGAGGCTGCCCTTGCCGGCGACGATCTCCACGGGGAAGCGGTTATAGGTGTGGGCGATATACTGTGCGTCCAGTGTTTTTGTGTTCATGATTCCTTTTCCTCCATGACCATAGTGCCTGCGCCCTCGTTGGTGAGGATCTCGAGCAGGATTGAGTGACTGACCCGTCCGTCCATGACGATGACCCGGCCGACGCCGCGGTGGATGGCGTCGATGCAGCATTCCACCTTGGGGATCATGCCGCCGGCGATCACGCCGGTGCGAAAAAGCTCCACCGCCTCGTTGATGTCGATGCAGGAGATCAGCGAATCCGGGTCGTCCTTGTCCCGCAGAATACCCGCGACGTCCGTCATCATAAACAGGCGTTCCGCGCCGATCGCGCCCGCGATATAGGCCGCGGCAGTATCGGCGTTTATATTATAGATGCGGCCGCCGTCATCCACGCCGAGGGTGGAGATGACAGGGACGTAGCCCTTTTCCATCACGTCGCGGATGAGCGTGACGTCCACGCCGGTGATGCGGCCGACAAAGCCAAGATCGGGGTCCTTCATGACGGCGCGGATCATGCCGGCGTCGATGCCGGACAGGCCGACCGCCCTTGCGCCCTTCTGCTGGAGCAGGTTCACAAGGCTTTTGTTCACCTTGCCGGCGAGCACCATCTGCACGAGGTCGATGGTCTCCCCGTCCGTGACGCGCAGGCCGTCCACAAAGCGGGACTCCTTGCCGATCTTTTGAAGACCGGCGCTGATCTCCGGCCCGCCGCCGTGGATCAGCACCACCTGCACGCCGATCATATGCAGCAGGGCGATGTCCTCCATGACCTGGTTTTTCAGGTCCTCGCTGACCATGGCGTTGCCGCCGTATTTGACGGCGATGATCTGGCCGCGGTATTTCTGGATATACGGCAGGGCCTGCGTGAGGATCTCGGCCCGCAGCGCCGCCGTTTCAAAGTCAAGTGCCATTGTCCGCTCCTTTCAGGTCCTGTAATCGCCGTTGATGCGGACGTAGTCGTAGGTGAGGTCGCAGCCCCAGGCGGAGGCGGCGCCGTCGCCCTCGTGAAAGGCGACGGCGATGCTGATCTCGTCCTCGGACAGGACCTTTTTGGCAAGCTCCTCCGGGAAATCGACGCCCGCGCCGTTTTCGCAGACGACAACGCTGCCGGCGGCGGAGACGAACCGGACGTCGGTCCGGGTCACATCCACATCCGCGCCGCTGTAGCCGATGGCGCAGAGAATACGGCCCCAGTTGGCGTCCGCGCCGAACATGGCGGCCTTGACGAGGCTTGAGCAGATAACGGCCTTGGCGGCTGTCTTGGCGGCGGCCTCGTCCTTCGCGCCCGTGACCGTGCATTCGAGGAGCTTCGTCGCGCCCTCGCCGTCGGCGGCAATGGCGCGGCAAAGGTGGACGGCAACGGTGTTCAGCGCACGGGCGAACTCGTCGAACGCCTTGCCCTCGGCGGTGATGGGCGCGTTGCCGGCCATGCCGTTTGCGAGGATCGCGACCATGTCGTTTGTGGAGGTGTCGCCGTCCACGGAGACCATGTTGAAGGTGTTCTTCACATCGGCGCAGAGCGCCTTGCGGAGCATTTCGGGCGTGATGGCGCAGTCGGTGGTGAGAAACACCAGCATCGTCGCCAGATCCGGGTGGATCATGCCGGAGCCCTTCGCGATGCCGCCCAGGCGGCAGGTCACGCCGCCGATCTCAAACGAGACGGCGATCTGCTTCATGACGGTGTCGGTGGTCATGATGGCCTCGGCGGCCTCCCCGCAGGAAGGCCCGAGGGACGCCGCCAGAACGGGGACGCCGGCGGCGATCGGCGCGATGTCGAGCTTCTGGCCGATGACGCCGGTGGAGGCGACGATCACATCCGCCGCCGGGATGCGCAGGGCCTCGCCCGCAAGGGCGCACATTTTTTCCGCGACCGCAAGGCCGTCGGCATTGCAGGTGTTGGCGTTGCCGCTGTTGCACAGGACCGCCTGCGCGTAGCCGTCGGCGAGGTTCCGGCGGGTGACGGTGAGCGGAGCGCCCTTCACAAGGTTTGTCGTGTATACCGCGGCGGCGGCCGCCCGTTTCTCGCTCAGGATCATGGCGAGATCGCGCTTTGTGCGGTTTTTCCGTATGCCGCAGTGAATGCCGCCGGCCAAAAAACCCTTCGGGGCGGTGACGCCCCCTTCTATCCTATTCATGGCAATACTCCTTCTTTCCGTTACAGTGCCAGACCGGCGGTCTCGTCCGCCCCGAGCACGAGGTTCAGACATTCCACCGCCGCGCCGGATGCGCCCTTGCCGAGGTTGTCATAGCGGGCGATCAGAAGCAGGCGCTCGTCGTTCCCGGCGACGGTGATCTCCATGCGGTCGAGGCCCGCCAGCGCGCCGGCGGAGAAAAAGCCGTTCTCGTCCGCGTGTTCCTTATATTGTACGATGGGACCGGCGTATTTCGCCGCGTAGGCCGCCCGGACGTCCCGCGCCGTGCCGCGCAGGTCCTCCCGGAAAAGGGGCACGGTGACCTCCAGGCCGCTGTAGAAGTCCGCCACAATCGGG
The DNA here is from genome assembly GCA_964406615.1 of uncultured Oscillospiraceae bacterium. Lineage (GTDB taxonomy): Bacteria > Bacillota > Clostridia > Oscillospirales > Oscillospiraceae > CAJOIG01. Next base: position 19,131 of record CAYOSI010000024.1, on the reverse strand, counting down.
CAGAACACGGGCGTTGCGGTCAGACCGGTGATGCGGACCATCTCCCGGAGGTGCTTGTGCTCCTGCGTCAGACCGTACTGCCGGGGCGCGGCGAGGAGCGGGTCGGGCTCATCGGCCTCGTATTGGGCGATCATCTTTTTGCCGCCGCCGGAATATCCGGTCAGGGAGTGGCAGGTCAGGCGCGTATCCGGCGCGATGAGGCCCGCCTCCACAAGCGGGCGGACCAGGGCGATAAAGCCGCTCGCGTGACAGCCGGGCACGGCGATGCGCCGCGCGGTGCGGACGGCTTCACGGTGTTCGGCGCTCAGCTCCGGGAACCCGTAGACAAAGCGGGGATCGGTGCGGTGGGCGGTGGAGGTGTCGATAACGACCACGTCCGGGTTCTCGATCATCGCGACCGCCTCGCGCGCCGCGTCGTCCGGCAGGCACAGGAACGCGACGTCGCAGCCCTCGTTCAGCATGCGGCGCCTCGCGGACGGCTCCTTTCGGCCGGCGCCGTCCAGGGCGGCGAGCCGGATATCCGTGCGCCCGGAAAGACGTTCGCGGATGCGCAGGCCGGTCGTCCCGGCGCTGCCGTCGATAAAGACCCGTTTCATGCTCGTAAAAACCTCCGCGGAAAAAGATGATGCAACCTATTGTAATGACGCCGCGCTGTATTTTCAAGAGATTATTCGGAATAAAAATGAATATCCGGCGATTTTTTTGAAAAAAGACTGCGTTTATGCGTTTTTGTTAAATAAAAACCACCCGAGCGGCATAAGGCCCCGGGTGGGAAGGCGGGGCGGGGATCATTTCCGCTGGCGCACCCATACGCCGGGGGCGAAAAGCATGACGACGGGGAAAAATTCGAGACGGCCCAGCAGCATGCAGAAGCAGAGAAGAAGCTTGGCGGCGCCGTTCCAGAAAGCATAGGTCTGCGTCGGGCCGACCATGGACAGGCCGGGGCCGATATTCGACAGGCAGGATATGACGCTCGTGAGGATGGTTTCGAGGTCAAAGCCCTGCAGGGACAGCAGAAGGCAGGAGCCCATGGCGGTCAGCGCATAGAGCATGCAGTAGGCGAGGGTGTTGCGCACGACGACGTTGTCAAGCCGTTCGCCGTCCAGCGCGCAGCGGTTCACGGAGCGGGGGAAAAGCTGGCGGCGGATCTCGCCCAAGCTGGTCTTGACGACGATGACGAGGCGGGATACCTTCATGCCGCCGCCGGTCGAGCCGGCGCATGCGCCCATAATCATCAGCAGGACGATCAGCGTTCGGGCATAGGCGGGCCACCGGTCGAAGTCCGCTGAGGCGAAGCCGGTGGAGGTGATGATCGAGCAGACCTGGAAGAAGGACTGCCGCAGGCCGGGCAGAAAGCCGCCGAGCGAACGGGCGATGCTGAGCGCGATGGTCACGGTGGAAAACAGGATGATGCCGAGATACCAGTACAGCTCCTCGCTCTTGAAGCCCTTGAGCGAACGCTTCATGAGGACGATATAGTAAAGATTGAAGTTGATGCCGGCGAGCAGCATGAATACCGCGACGACCGTCTCGATATAGGCGCTGCCGTAAACGCCGATGCCGGCGTTCCGGATGCTGAAGCCGCCGGTGGCGATCGTGCCGAAGGCGGTCAGCAGGCTGTCAAACAGGGGCAGGCCGCCGCAGAGAAGCAGGATGGTTTCGATGAGCACGAAGCCGAGGTATATAAGGTAAAGGATACGGGCGGTGCGCCGCATCTGCGGAACGAGCTTGCCCTTGACCGGCCCCGGGACCTCGGCGCGGAGCAGGTGCATGGAGTGCGCGTCGTCCATGGGCAGCACGGCCATCATGAAAACGAGAACGCCCATGCCGCCGATGAAATGGGAAAAGCTACGCCAGAACAGGATGCCGCGCGGCAGAGACTCCACGTCGGCGATGACGGACGCGCCGGTGGTGGTGAGGCCGGATACGGTCTCAAACAGAGCGTCGACATAGCTCGGCAGCACGCCGGAAAAAACAAAGGGCAGGGCGCCGAAAAGGCTCAGCACGATCCAGCTCAGCGCGACGGAAACAAAGCCCTCGCGGGCGTGCAGGCTGCCGTCGGCCTTTCGGCTGGGAATAAGGAGCAGGACGGCCGCGGCGAGGATCAGCAGGATGGTCCACAGGAAGGGCAGAACGGTCTCCCCGTAGACGAGCGCCGTAGCAAGCGGCACAAGCAGCAGGACCGCTTCGATCAGCAGGACCCGGCTGAGAACCTTCGTGAGAATGCGATAATTCACGGCGTTTACCTCAGAATATCCTCAAGGCAGCTCATGCCAGTAGAGGTGGTGACGGCGATCACGCCGTCGCCCGGCTCGATGTGGTCGCCGCCGCGCGGGATGCGGCATTTTCCGTCCCGGATGATCGCGGCGAGCAGGGTGTTCGGCCGGATCGGCAGCTCCTGCAGGGAGCGGCCGGCGCAGGGAGAGCCCTCCCGCGCCCGGAATTCCAGGACCTCCACATTGCCGTCCAGGATGCGGCGCAGCGATTCGATGCCGCTCACATTCGCGGAATTTTCCATGCTGCGGACATATTGGAGCACCTGCTGGGCGGTGAGGTAGCGGGGTTGCACGGGCGTATCCAGGCCGAAGCCGGCGCAGAGGTCGAGATAGTGCGCCTCGTTTACCTTGGCGACGACCTTTTCAACGCCCGCCCGCTGGGCATAGGAGGCGATGATGAGGTTTATCTCGTCGCTGCCGGTGAGGGCCACAAAGGCGTCGAAGGCCTTCATGCCCTCCTCCTCGAGAACGTCCGGGCGCGAGCCGTCGCAGCAGATGACCTCCACCTTCGGCAGCAGATCCTTGAGCGTTTCGCTCTTTTCGGGGTCTTTTTCGAGCAGCTTCACATGCAGGCCCATGCCGAGGAGCTGCCTGGCCAGGTACGCCGCGATGCGGCTGCCGCCGACGATCATGACATACCGGGCGCTCTTTTTGAAAATGGAAAGAGCCTTGAACAGCGCGTGTATATGCGGCGGTGCGCCGACAACGGAGACGCTGTCGCCGGCCTGCAGGACGAAATTGCCGCCGGGGATATGCACCTTTCCGCCCCGGCGCACAGCACAGATCAGCGTGCCGTCGCCGAAGCGGCTGTGGTAATTGCGCAGGGCCGTGCCGCAGAGCGGGTTGCTGTCGGCAAGCTTCAGCTCCACAAGCTCCGCCTGGCCCTTGGCGATGGACTCCACCTTCGTGGCCGAGGGGAAGCGCAGCACGCGGCTGATCTCGTCTGCGGCCGAGTGCTCCGGCGAGATGGTGAGGCTCAGGCCGAGCTCATCCCGCAGGAGAATGACCTCGCGGTAGTGCTCGTCATCCCGGACGCGGGCGATGGTGTGCTTTACGCCGAGCTTTTTGCCGACCATGCAGTAGAGGATATTCGATTCGTCGGAGTTGGTCGCCGCGATGAGCAGATCGGCGTTTTCCGCTCTGGACAGGCGAAGCAGGTCGATATCCACGCTGCCGCAGACGGTCATGACGTCGAGATAGGCGTTCACGATGCCGATGCGCTCGGAGCTGCGGTCGATAACGGTGACGCCGTGGCCCTCGCGGGAAAGGTGCTGGGCGATGGTAAAGCCGACCTTGCCGGCCCCGACGAGAATGATGTTCATAGGATGTACCTGACTTCCTGTCAAATTCCTTATTAATCAATATAGATTAGCACCAATACGGACGGTTCGTCAAGCCGCGTCCCGCAAAGAACGGAGGACCGGGCCGATATTTTTAAAATATTTGTAAATCGTGGGCGGCGGGAATTTACTTTTTGGGAAGAGCGGGCTATAATGTAAGCCATTGCATTAAAAGCAAAGGAGAATGAAATGAAGAAGTATATTGCCATGGCGCTTTGCCTCTGCCTGGTGCTTGCCCTGTGCGCCGGCTGCGGCGGAAGCGAGGTCGTTCCCTATGAGGACAGCGAGCCGGCGGCGGATGCGGCCGCCGATACCGAGGCGGCTGCGGCGGACGACGCGGACGAAGACGCCGAAGCGGAAGAAGCGGCCGGGATCGGTCTGGGCGGCTCCGGCTTCAACACCTACCCTGCGGAGACCGTCGTCGGCACCGTGAACGGCCGCGAGGTCACCTGGATGGAGTATTACTACTGGCTGAACTATTATACCGATTATGTCCAGCAGCTTGCGGCCCAGTACGGCGTCGTGCTCGACGGCTGGGACGGAAATGAGCTTTCCGCGAGCGAAACAAATGCGCAGGTCGTCATTGAGAACGCGCAGCGCGAGACGATCCAGGACCATGCGATCCAGTCGGAGATGGAGGAGCGCGGCGTAACGCTCAGCGAGGAGGACGAGGAAACCCTGCAGTCCGTTCTCGAACAGAACGCCGACTCGGTCACAGGCGACGGGGACGGCACGGCGACCGAGGACGAGATCGCCGCGTTTGAAGCGTACCTCCTGTCGGAGATGAATGTGGACCGCGCGTTCTTTGACATGATGAGCACGGTCTCCCTGCTCGCGGACGAGGGCTTTGTCGACGAGTACGGCATGGACGGCGAGAAGATGGCGGACGAGGACGTGCTGGCCTTTGCCGAGCAGAACGGCATGATGGCGGCCAAGCATATCCTGATCGCCACGGTCGACACGACGACGATGGAGGCCCTGTCCGACGAGGAGATCGCCGAGAAGAGCCAGCGCGCGGAGGACCTGCTTGCCCAGCTCCGGGCGGAGACCGACCCGGAGGCGCAGGAGGCTCTGTTCGACGAGCTCTGCGCGGAGTACACAGAGGACACCGGCTACGAGTATTATCCCGACGGCTATGTGTTCGTCGAGGGCCAGATGGTCACGGAGTTTGAGGACGCGGTCAAGGAAATGGAGGTCGGCCAGCTTTCCGATATCGTGGAGTCCTCCTATGGCTACCATATCATTCTGCGCACGGAGGTCACGCCGGATGCCGTCATCGGCACCGATTCCAGCGGGCAGGAGTCCACGCTGCGCTTTGCCGCGGCCTATCAGACCTATCTGAACGAGATGCAGAGCTGGATCACCGAGGCGGAGGTCGTCTGGTATGAGGGCTTTGAAGAGCCGGATATGGCGGCGATCTTCGGCTGACAAACAACATAACGAAAAATCGCTTCCGGGACCGGGGGCGATTTTTTCATGCCTGTACCGGCAGTATTGTCTCCGGCAAAAGTCCGGGAACTGCTATTTGCAAAAGTCCGCGGAAGGACATATAATGGTCTTAATTATTTTAATGGAGAAATGGAGCGGCGATGAAAGAGAAAAGCATGGTTCGGAATATGACGGAGGGCAGCATCCCGCGGCACCTGGTCCGCTTTGCCCTGCCGCTGCTCCTGGCCAACTGCCTGCAGGCGCTGTATACGACGGTGGACGCGCTTGTGGTGGGACGTGTCGTGGGAACGGCGGGGCTGTCCGCGGTGTCGAACTGCGGGGAGGTCATCACGTTTTATACCATGGTGGCGATGGGCTTCGCGTCGGCCGGACAGATCATCATCGCGCAGTATGTCGGGGTCGATGACCGGGAGTCCATCCGCAAGATCATCGGCGCGGTGTTTACGTTTCTGTTCGGCTTTTCCGTGGTGTGCAGCGTGTTGAGCTGCCTGACCGTGGACGGACAGCTCAGCCTCCTGCGCCTGCCGGCGGAAGCGCTGGCGGACGGACGCCGGTACACGATCATTTGCAGCATCGGCTTCGTGTTCGCGTTTTTATATAACGCGATCAGCGCCGTGCTGCGCGGCATGGGAGATGGCAAACGCCCGTTGGTCTTTGTGGCGATCTCGTCGGTGACGAACCTGGTGCTGGACATTGTGTTTGTGGCCTGTTTCCACTGGGGCGCGGTGGGCGCGGCGGTGGCCACCACGTTCAGTCAGGGGATATCGGTGGTCATCTCGCTGTCGTACCTTTATAAGAACCGGGAGGCGTTCGGGTTCGACTTCAAGCCCGCGAGCTTCCGGCCGGAACGGAAATATCTCCATATGCTGCTGCGCCTCGGCATCCCGATGGCGGCGCAGTATGCGGCGATCCTGCTGTCGGAGCTTTTTATTGCCTCCCGGGTGAACGTCTACGGCGTGGCGGCCTCGGCGGCAAACGGCGTCACGACAAAGCTCGACAACATCGTCCGCATCGTGCCGAACTCTGTCGCCACCGCCAGCGCGGCGATGATCGGGCAGAATATTGCCGTGGAAAAGTATCGCCGGGTGGAGCAGATCCTGCTGTGTACGCTCATCGCCTGCACGGCATGGGGCGTTGTGTGCGGCGCGGCGGTGTATCTCTGCCCGGAGGCGATCTTCTCGCTCTTTGACGCGAGCGCCGGGGTGCAGAGCTTCGGGCGCATCTATTCCACGGCGGGGCTTATAAGCTACATCGGAAACGGCCTGCGTTCGGCGGCGAGCGCGCTCTTAAACGGCATCGGCTTTGCGATGCTCTCGTTTGTGTCGAGCATCATCGACGGCGTGGCGGCGCGTATCGGCTTCTCGCTGCTTCTGGCGGCGAGCCTCGGCATCTACGGCTTCTGGCTGGGCAGCGCCCTGGCGGGCTATGTGCCGGTCATCATCAGCGGGATCTATTTCCTCACGGGGAAGTGGAAATCCTATAAGCTTTTGAAGGACTGATAACGGAGGGACCCATGGAATACATTATCTGCGGCTTGTGTGTGCTCTGCCTTGTTCTGCTTGTGATCGTGATCGTGAGAACCGGCAGGCAGAAAAACGGAGCGGAAATAGAAAAAAATATCTCGGAGGACGTCCGGCAGGAGCTGTCGCTGCTTTCGGCGAATATTTCGGGCAGCATGGGCTCCATGATCCAGCCCCTGTCCGCGGCGCTTTCGGAGGGGCAGAAGCAGTCGTCGGAGAGTCAGCACCGGCAGCTTGAGGCTGCGGAACGGCACCTGAAGGAGCAGCAGGATTCGTTTCAGACATCCGTAGACGCGCAGATCCGGCAGTTCCGGGCCGCGTTTATGGATCAGATGACACAACTGCAGGGGGCGACGGAAGCCCGGCTGAAGCAGATGGCGGAGAGCATCCGGGCAAACGGCGAGAGCAGTGAGGCGAAGCTGGAGGCCATGCGCCGGTCTATGTCCGACGGACTTGCGCAAATGCGCGAGCAGAATGAAAAGAAGCTCGACGAGATCCGCGGCACCGTGGACGAAAAGCTGCAGGATACGCTGAATAAGCGCATCGCGGAATCCTTCCGGAGCGTGAGCGATCAGCTCGAGAAGGTCTACAAGGGCCTGGGCGAGATGCAGACGCTGGCAAACGATGTCGGCGGGCTGAAAAAAGTGCTGTCCGGCGTGAAGACCCGGGGCATCCTGGGCGAGGTGCAGTTACAGGCGATCCTGTCCGAAATCCTGACGCCGTCGCAGTATGATGTGAACGTCGCGACCGTTCCGGGAAGCTCGGAGCGGGTCGAATTCGCCGTGAGGCTCCCGGGTGCGGACGACGATGTCGTGTATCTTCCGATCGACTCAAAATTCCCGGGGGATACATATGCATCGCTGAAGGACGCGCAGGAGAGCGGAGATAAAGCGCGGATCGAGGAAGCGTACAAGCAGTTGGAGCGTGTGTTCCGGTCGGAGGCAAGGGATATTTCCGAGAAGTATGTGGAACCGCCGTATACAACGACTTTCGGCATTATGTTCCTCCCGTTCGAGGGCCTCTATTCCGAGGCGGTGAACAGGGGGCTTCTGGAGGAGCTTCAGAATAAATATCATGTGAATATCGCGGGGCCCAGCACGATGGCGGCGCTTCTCAACAGCCTGCAGATGGGCTTCAAAACACTGGCTATCCAGAAGCAGTCCAATGAGGTGTGGCGTGTCCTCGGCGAAGTGAAATCGGAGTTTGAAAAATTCGAGGAGGTTCTTATAAAAATGCAGCGCCATCTGGAACAGACGAGCGGCGATCTCAATACGCTCATCGGGACCAGGACCAGAGCCATCCGGCGGAAGCTGCGCGGCGTGCAGGAGATCGGTGCCGGCCCGGACGGCGCAGGCGAGCTCCCGGAATAAAACGCAAAGCGCCGGGAGCAGTGCTTCCAGCGCTTTGCCCTGTCAGGACAGGCTCACAGCTCGGACAGATCGGCTGCGGGGATGTCATTTTCCAGATTATCCCGCGCAAGATCGGTGTCGATAACGGGGTAAACGTCCGAAGGGATCGAACGCTCCGCGTGATATACCTTCTGCCGGCTGCCCTTGGTCCCGGCAATGATGGGCGGGGCCGGCGTCTTGGTGTGCTTTGCCTTGCCCTGCAGCTCTGGGACGGGATCCGTCTGATTGCGCGGCTGCGTATGCGTCCGGTCGGGACGCTTCATTCCCTGTTTTGCCATACGGCTTCACCTCAGGGTTAGTTTTTCTGCGGCGGGGCAAAATTATACGGTCAGTGCGGCCGGATGCACCCGCAGGCGATCTTTGCGCCGGAATTTCCGGCGGGCTGTGTAGTGAAGTCATCCGCGCCGCTGTGCAGGATGACGGTTCGGTTCAAAATTTCCCGCACGGTAAAGCGGTTTGTGAGAAAAACCTGGAAGGCGCAGCCGTCGCTGGCAAACAGCGGCGGCATATCGCCGGCGTGAGCGGGATGCGGACAGCCGCAGGGGTTATAATGTCCCTGTGCGTCCGCGAACGGATCGGCGGCATTTCCGGTGCAGCTTTGGCCGCTGTGGATGTGAAAGCCGTGGACCGAGCAGCCGCAGCGGTTCTGCGGCCGGGGAAGTCCGGTGACCTCGGCGGCGACCAAAACGCCGCGCGGGGTCTGATAAAAGCGGACGGTCCCGTGCAGCGCCGGACATTTCGGGCTCCCGTTCAGAACGGCATGCGCATCCGGGCAGCGTCGAAGCACGGAGAGATACGGTGTGAGTCGGTTCGTTTCGGACATGGGTACAAGGCTCCTTTTTCGGGTCATATGCCAGTCTATGCCGCCGGGGAGGTTGGGGTGAAACGCATAAAAACAGTCGCAAAGCGCCGCGCAATCATGTATAATGCAATCATAAAGGAACGGGGCCGGCCGGGGAAGGACCCGGCGGACCGGTGAAAATACCAAGGAGGATGCTTATGAAAAAGATTTTGGCCCTCCTGCTGGCAGCGGCGCTGCCGGCGGGTCTTGCCGCCTGCGGCGCGAAGGAGCCGGCGGCGGAGCTTTCCAGCGAATATACGGCGGCCGCGGAGCCTGTGGAACCGGCCGCAGACCCGGAGGGAGAACCGGCTGCGGAGCCCGCGGAGGAGTCTGCCGCCGGCGCTTTCGAGCCGACCGGCGCGGAGTTGGGCGATTACTATGTCGAGGTGGTCGGCGCGGAGGAATTCGAGGACCACCTCGGTGCTCCCGCTGTCCGCGTTTACTATGATTTCACCAATAACGCCGATGAGGTCCGATCCGGTTCCGATATCTACGTGACGGCCCGGCAGAACGGTTCGGAGCTGGCCGGCACCTATGCGAACATCGACGATGACGTCGATGAGTACGGCAACCACTGGCTGAATGTTTATCCCGGCGTCACCATCCGCTGCATTGAGGAGATGAGCTATAGCCCCGACGAAGGCGGCCTGATCGCCGTTTCTCTGGAGGACCTGTGGAGCGGGGAGAGCATGACCGTGGAGGTCGACGCCGGGAATCTGCCCGGCGCTCCGGCTGAGGTACGCGCGATCGAGACGATTGCCGAGCCCGGCTATACCGCGGGCTGGGCGGCGGAGGGCGCGTACAGCGCCGGCTATTTCAAGATCCTGCGCGCGGAGGTCGTTGACGCCGCCGATTACACCGGCTATGACCAGGTCATCCGCTTCTATATCGAATATACCAATCACAGCGAGGAACTCTCAAGCTGCTGGTGGGACTCCAACTTCTCCGCCTATCAGGACGGCGTCCAGTTGGACACGTCCGCAGCGGCGGTCGCGACCGATGAGGACGGGATGTACGATACCGACATCGCGCCGGGCGAGACGGCGGAGTGCGCCGTCTGCTTCGGCCTGCGCAGCGACAGCCCGGTCGAGCTGACGCTCGTAGATACCCGGGAGGACGTCCGCATCGGCCTCTGTGCGGAGGCCGGCTGATCGGTCCCTTTGATAACGGACGCCCGGACTGTGAAGTCCGGGCGTTTTGTGCGGTGAAAAAGGCGGAAACAGATCGCTGATTTATGTTTTGACATAAGGTAAAGAATTGTATATAATATAGCCCGAATAATGCCGCGTAAGGCAGAAAGTATCAGGAGGAAAAACCATGAAGAAAGTTTTCGCACTTTTCCTGGCAGTGTGCATGCTGCTTTCCGTGTCCGCGTTTGCTTCCGGTGAAGCCGGCGTGACCATCACGGACGTCACCTATGGTGAGAGCTATATTGCCACCGCCGCAACGGACGACGACACCATCAACAGCCCGTCCGCGTCTTCCAACATCGCGTCCGTCACCCTGTCCGACGGCACCGTGATCGAGGCGGAAAACGGCGGCGTGCTCACCCTTGTCGTGAACGGCGACCATTACGATATTCTCGACTATGTCGAGAACGGTACCGTGCTCGAGGACGGCACATACTCTTTTGAGAGCACGTCCGGCGCGACCGGCCGCTCCGAGATGGGCAAGTTTATGAATATGGCCGGCAACACCGCCCAGTACACCTACCGTTCCGCCCTGTATGTCGGGGAGGACGGCATCAATGCGGAGGAGACCATCCCCGCACTGCTGACCAAGGCCACCTATGACGAGGCCGGCATTGCGAGCGGCGAGCTGAACTCTTATGGTCCGTTCTTCAACGGCATCATCGTGGATTCCGCCGACTATACCATCTCCGACATGACCATCACCGGCATCGGCGACGGCGCCAACGACTTCACCGGCAACGCGGCGATGGTGCTGGCGCAGGGGACGGCCGACGTCACCATCGAAGACACCGCCATCATCACCGAGGGCGTGATCCGCACCGCTGCGGCTGCCAACGGCAGCTCCGTTCTGCGCATCAACGGCTCCGTGATCTATGCGCAGGAGACCGCCGATACCCAGGAGGAGTACGACGCGCTCGTCGTCCCGATGATGAAGCGCACGCCGTTCGCGCTGGGCCTTGAGGGCGTTGTCCGCGCTACCAACGTTCTGGGCGCCGCCCAGGGCATCTACACCGACTCCCTGATTGTCTCCACCGGCTGGGGCGTCCTGTCCACCGACTCCGGCAACGGCTACAATCAGGTCGGCACCTACGCGCTGGATGTTTCCAACACCACGGCCGGCACCGGCACGATCGAGGTCCTCGACAACGGCGCGAGCACCGAGGGCTACTTTGACGTCAAGACGGTCGGCGGCGTGACCTATGGCTACATTGCAGGCGGTTCCGGCTATGTCGCCTATGCCGACTCCGGCGTCTGGGACCGGTTCGATAACGTCAAGTTCTACGGCGGCAACGAGGTCCAGATCATGGCTTCCTCCAATTCCTCTGCCTTCTACACCAACTCCGTTCTGGAGTCCGGCCACATCGGCATCATGACCCAGCAGAACGCCGGCGGCACGATCTCCGTCGTTGACTCTGTCATGAATGTCGCCGAGACCGGCGTGCAGATCAAGTCCGGCGCCGCCAACAACGGCTATACCAACGTCATTATCGACAACACCGAGGTGAACTTCACCGCCGACTCCATCTGGGGCGGCACGCTGGTCGAGCTCGTCGAGTCCGATGACGCGGGCAACCCGGGCAATACCACCTTCACCGTGAGCGACCTGGGCGACGAGGCCACGCAGGCTACGGCTACCGCCGCCGTCTCCGATTCGACCGCGACTCTTGCCAACGGCGAGTACACCGGCAATATCTGGAACAACATCTACAACAAGGTCCAGGCCCTGGATGTCACGCTCGACAACGCCACCGTGAACGGCACCATCTCTTCTTCCTACAGCTATCATCTGAACGATGACGGCACCCGTATGGAGAACGGCACCGTTCTGCAGGCGGATACCACCGGCAACTACCTGAAGGCCGGCGTTTCCGACTACCATAAGATCGGCGCACAGTACAATGTGGCGAACGAGCAGGTCAACAACCCCCTGAACCTCACCCTGACCAACGGCTCCGTTTGGAACGTCGTTCTGGCGGACGGCACCTGCGGTGAGGCGGACGCCTGCTATGTCAACGATCTGGTCGTCGAGGCCGGCTCCGCGATCGAGGCGGCGGCTCCCGTGACCATCCATGTCTATGGCACGCTTGATATCAAGGGCGAGGTCGGCGCGAATGTCACGATCGTCGAGGAGGATTACGTTCCCCGCGACTTCAACAGCAACACCCTGACCGCGTTTGATATGGCCGATCCCCGCCATACCGCCACCTTCGTGTTCGTGACGGCTGAGGGCGACGCCGTCAACGGCGTGGGCGCTTTCGCGGCCTACAAGGCCTTTTCGACCTCTTACTTCACGCTGTCCACCGGCAGCTATGACGTCGTTTCCATGGAAGTAACCGAGGGCGACGCCGTCATCAGTGAGATCACGCCGGACGACCCGGACGGCTACTATGGCGAGTACGACTACAACATCGCCATGAACACTGACTGCACCGTGACCGTCGTTCTGGAGGGAGGCTCCTCCGCCTCCGGCGAGGCCTCCGGAGAGGCTTCGTAACCCCGGTCCCTGCCTGAATCAAAAAGCTGCCGCCATTTGGGCGGAGGCTCATAAGGAAGCAAATTAAAATTTCGGTGAAACCGGCGTGGCGAAAGTCACGCCGGTTTTTCTGTGTCCGGCAGCGGTTCCGGCTTGGAAAGCGGCCTGCCGCACCCGTTGATAAGCACGGGAAGCGGCAATCCGTAACCTTATTGAGAAGGGAATTTTAGCGGATAATGGTGAAGCGGTTGATTCCGTGAAAAGGAAGCGGTACAATGATAATATAATTTGAGTTATTGGAGTTACAATACATGGCGGAGGGTTTTGTGATGAAAAGCCTGTTTGAACGCACCAGGTCCAACTGGGTACGATATAGTGAATACGAATGGAAAGCGACGGCGGATGGTACAATGTACCTGACCCCAACAAAGACAGCGCAGCCGAGCATCTATGACCCGCTGGCAGAGTATCAGCGGATCGTCCTGGATGCCGTCAATATCGGGCGCATGGGGATGACCAAGAAGCCGGATGCAGAAATTCAAAAGGAGATCCAACAGTTTGCCGTCAAATACGGTCTATTTGGGTTGATGACCGCCCTGTCAGCTACGCCTGGCTTTATGGACTATGAAGCGGTGTATCTGCTGAAAAACGGTTTCATCCAAGAGAAATCCCTGTCCACGGAGGACTATCTGAAACTGTTTTTCCCCTTTGACAAGCCGGATGTCATCAAATGTGGCGTTGAATCTACGTGGGATATTGAAAATGACCGTGTAATGATGGTGCCGGCTATGACGATGACCGATAATCCAATGGCGGTTCATATGAGCTTTCAAAGGGAGTATGCCGAGCGATATGATTGGATGAAGCAGCAATTTATCGACTGGGCGTTTACCTATGTCACCAGCATGCTGTGTTATGAGGACGGCGGCACCATGAACGAGGAATCCCGGCAGTTCATGCAGCAAAGCATGGCGGCTTTCGGCGGCATTACGCCTACCTACCATATTGCGCTGCTGGATAAACCGACAATCGTATGGGATTTTCACTCCCTGCTGTCGGGCGTACAAATGATGCTCAGCTTTATGCTGACGGACAGCCAGAATCCCATCCGCCTTTGCAAGCACTGTATGAAAGCCTTTGCCGCAAGCAGGCCCCGCGCTGTATTTTGCAGCCCGAAGTGCAAGAACAAGCACAGGGTTTACAAGAGCAGGGCAGGAATAAGAAAGCATGATAGTAAAGGAATCGAAGCTGGCATCGAAGTTCGCGTTCAGGATCACGATGTTTGACGGACAGAGAAAGCGATCGGACGGCTTTTTGATGTGGATTACGGATATTTATGCCACGGCGGTGGATTATTCTCTGGACAGCCGGATCATAAAGTTTTTTTGCAGCCGTGCAGAAAAAATCCGCTACGCTGTCCATGGAAATACGGCCGCTGAGGTTATCATGATAAGGGCAGAACACACGAAAGAGCATATCCAATATCACAATCTATACAAAGGGACTGCCTTTCAATTTCTCGTGGACAAACAGCCTCTCCGTAATTGATACACGCATAAATGGCTTTGGGGTTCTTTGCCGTCATTTTCCAGAACGGATATTTGATGATAACCGGCGTATTTGCACCAACGCCAAGTTCTAAAAACAGAATATGCAGATTCCTATGGCGACGGATAAATTCGTCATAGCGATTTGCAGCAGCATACCAGCCGTCATCCTGAACAAAGGTATTATCACAGCGCAGGTTCATCGTCATGGGCGCACCGCAGACAGGACACTTTGGAATCAGGTCCGTTGGTATTTTCATATCTTTCTGCGCAGCGACCATCTGCCGGACGATATCCTCATTATCATATGTTTTGTTATGGCAGGGCTTTGAACATTGCCAAAGACCGTAATCTCCCTGGGTGTAAAACAGCCGTTTTTTATCAAAGCCGGCAAGCTGGAATTGATGATCCACATTGGTGGTAAGCACAAAATAATCCTTGTCCTTTACCAGCTCCAGCAAATCGGTATATGGTTTTCCAACGCCGGCGTCATAGCGGTTCACAAAAATGTGCCGTGACCACCAGGCCCAGTATTCTTCTAAAGTGTCGTAGGGATAAAAACCGCCGGAGTACATATCCCTAATTCCATACTTCTCATGAAAATCTGAAAAGTATTTTTCAAACCGCTCCCCATCATAACGCATTCCTGCGGAGGCAGACATTCCTGCACCGGCGCCGATCACAATGGCATCTGCGGTTTCAAGCTCATTTTTCAGCTTTTTAATCTGCTCCGAGTAATCTCTGGTAGATGTTATAGTCGGTCTCCTTAAAAACATTAAATACCACCTCCATATTGCTGTTTGTCTGTGCTTTATATTCTTTTACCGTTTTTACCGCGATTTCCGCCGCTTTGTCATGGGGAAAATGGAACTCGCCCGTGGAAATACAGCAAAAGGCGATGCTCTGTACACCATTTTTCTCTGCCAGCTCCAAACAGGAGCGATAGCAAGAGGCCAGCAGGGCTGTATCCGTTTTCGTAAGCCGGCCGCAAACGATGGGCCCTACCGTGTGCAGAACATACTTGCAGGGCAGATTGTATGCAGACGTGATTTTGGCAGTACCGGGTTTTTCCTCGTGTCCCTGCTTTTCCATTAAATCAGCACAAGCCGCACGAAGCTGAATCCCCGAAAACGTGTGAATCGCATTATCAATGCAGCCGTGACAGGGACAAAAACAGCCGAGCATCTGACTATTGGCGGCATTGACAATGGCGTCGCAGCGGAGTGTTGTAATATCGCCTTTCCAGAGATAGATGCCCTCCTGCACCGGAGTCAAATCGGCAAGATCGGTAATCCCTTTTCTTTCTGTTTCTTCTTTCAGATAGGCGTCCTGTATTTCCCCAAATGTGGATGTTACCGGTCTAGGCATCCGAATATTGAAAAGGGAACGGAGCAGAATTTTTTGTTCCTGCTCGCCCGCCGGGATTTCCAGATCCGCATATCCCGGCTGTTCATGGAGAAGCTCTTTGATGAGATAAAGGCGTCTTTCTTTCTGTGTCATTTCCATCCCTCCCGAACGATGGCATTTTGGGGACAAGCTTTCATACAATTACCGCAGTGCAGGCAATTACCCTGACGGATCAACGCCGCTGTCCCCGTGAAATCAATACAGCTCTGCGGACAGACGGATTCACAGATGCGGCAGCCGATGCAGGCGCTTGTAATAAAGTAACCCTCTCTTTTTTCCTCCGCACCGCCAAAAGTAAAGGAAGCACGCTCAATGGGCTTTTTCGATAGATCGAACCACTCGCCGCTGCCCTCATAAAGCTGAAAAACAGTGAGTGCCTTTTGTGATTCTGCGGTGGGATAGATTTCATTCATGTAGGGATTTTTCTCAAACAGGCGGGGAAGCAGATCTCCGCCCAGATCTCTTACCTTGCCGCGCACAGACACCGCAACACAGTGCATCGTGTCCCCACCCTTCATTCCTGTCAACGCAAGATAGTTTCTTTTTCTCAGACGGTCGTAGAACCCTTTTCCTTTTGCGGTCAGGAAATATAGTCCATTATCGTCCGCATCCATCATGTCGATTGCACAGGTTACGGGCAGACCATTCTCATCGACAGTAGCGGCAACGGTTGTATGGATTTCCTTCTGTAGATATATCAAAAATTCTGCTGCGGTCATTTCCCCAGCCTCCTTATGGCGTCATTATACCGCCGCCCGTACCATCCGTAAAGTAAGCACAATATTGTGCCGTAGTTACCTACAGGATACTAATGTCATTCCATATGGAACAAGTTCCTGCAGGCGTGCGGCGCCCGCAAGAACTTGTTATTGCCGATCCGAACTTACCGTTATTGTTCTGCAGGTGGATTCCTCAGCAATCGTTTCCACTCTATCCCAATGCCCGGCAATCAGGCCGTTTTCATCGAAGAAGGAGATGTCAAAGACTACCTGTTCACCAGCGCCGGCAAAGCTATAGACAGTTTGCAGGAATACCTTGTCGCCGTCCTCAAAGGCACGGATGTTTTCGACCGTGGTCTTAGTTTCTGCGGAAGCGAGATATTTAACAGAACCAAGGAACGCTTCCCGGCCGGTGCTGTAGGCCAGATTGTGCGGAATGCGGCCCTCCGCCAGCAGGCTCCTGGCGGTTTCAGTATCACCGGCAGCCTTATTGGAGCAGCCTGTCAATACTGCTGCAATCAGGGTCAGGGTTAAAGAACTGCGATCGTCTTTTTCATCGTAGGCTTCCTCCTAAAAGCTAAATTTAAAATATTATTCTCTTACCACGCTGATGCGCTTCTGAATGTTGTTTCCGCCTACAGCCTCATCGACCATTGCAATGGCATAATCGGCATAGCTGATGATGCTCTCGCCCTGGGAGTTGAGCGTCAATTCTTCGCCGCCGAGAATATACTTGCCGGTACGGGCACCTTCTGCCTGGAAATCACCGGCAGGGCTGATGTATGTCCACTTGACGTCCTTCCGCTCCCGGAGCTCGCCCAGAGCCTTTGCCATAGCGGCAGCAAGAGGCTTGAAGATGTCAGGGAAGTCCGGGCCGTCGGCCACACAGACGGTATGTTCTGGATTCACATACAGGCTGCCGGCGCCACCGACAATGAGTAGCCGGGTATCCGTGCCGGAGAGAATATCGCACAGGTGCTTCAGAGACGTGCTGTGCTGAGGAAGGGTATCCTCCGTCCACGCTCCAAACGCATCAATTACCACATCAAATCCCTTCAGGTCAGCAGCGGTCAGGTCGAACAAATCCTTTTTCAAAGTCTCCTGCGCTGCGGTGGCGTTGTTTCCGCGGACAACAGCGGTCACGTCCAGGCTTCGGTTTACCGCTTCCTTTACGATGAGCTTACCGGCTTTACCATTTGCACAAATAACTGCGATTTTCATTTTGAATTCCTCCTAATATGTTGGATATTTGTTTGGTTTTCATCGAGTCCTGGAGCGGCCGTTCTCCTCAGCTCTTGGCTATAGTATAGGCAGGCAGGTTTCAACTGTAAAGTAAGCACAATATTGTGCTGTAGTTACTAAAAGGGAACTATTGGGCAGTTACCAAAAGGAAACGATTGCGTAATATCAAGGAGTTTCAGCGTTTTGGAAAGTTCAAAAAATTTTTTGAAATATTTTTGCTTGTCTGTAAATTAAAACCTGCCTGCTGGACATTCCAGCAGGCGGAAATATATTCCATTCAACTTATGATTTGTGCTTAATTGCGGAAACCGGGCAATGCTCAAAGCAGTTGCCGCAGTGCAGGCAATGTTCCGGATGGATCACGCTGGGTTTCCCTTTTTCGACTGCCCCCTGGGGACATACCTTCACGCATTTCCCGCAGCTAATACATTCGTCAGTAACATAATAGCCCTTCGGTTTGATTTGGGTGTTTCCGATCACATAGCTTTCGCGGAAAATTGGATTAACGCCAAGGTTAAAATATTCAATCGCCATATCTCTGATGCAGAAAATAATCCCAATGCTGCGTGTGTCGCCGGGATAAACATTGGCGAGGTACGGCTGCTCGGTAAAAATAACGTCTTTCCATTTTTCCTGTTCGTCAGCATGGGCAGGCTTTACCGTTCCGGTCAGCCGAATCATTTCTTTATACATGGTGTAGCCAAGTACCTGTACCTTTTTCGTATCCAAAAGTTCTTTGCAGAAGTCTTTTCCTCTGGCTGTGAAAAAGTAAATGGCGTCCGGTTCATAGTGAATGGCGCTGATATTCCGCACCTGCGGGCTGCCGTCCGCATCGACAGTAGCGAAAGACAAAACACCCACATAACCTAATTTTTTCAGACAAGTTTGTGCGTCCATAAACGGGTTCCTCCTTATTCCATTAGTTCTTTCCAGCACTGTGGGTCGGGCGCATACATATTTCCGTGATAGCCTGCCGCTACGGCAGGGCAGCCACGGCAAAAACGCAAAAGCAATCTGCAATTCTCGACAAAATGTCGTATTTTATTCCCGCTTTCCCATGCCCGCCTTGACAATGATTCAGCGCAATGATATGGTATGTCTGTAGAGAGAAATTGTAAAGTAGGTATAATAAAATACGGTAGTTACCAAAAAGGAACTATTGGCTGATTTTCATATTCGGAGGTAGGCATTATGGCGGAACAAACTACAAAAAAAGAGTTACCGGTTTGCCCGGTCGAAACCACCTTAACGCTCATCGGCGATAAATGGAAGGTATTGATTCTTCGGGATTTGCTCCCTGGTACGAAGCGTTTTGGAGAACTGAAAAAGTCCATCGGCAATGTGTCACAAAAGGTATTAACGGCACAGCTTCGGGATATGGAAGGAAGCGGGCTGATAAACCGCAAGGTGTATGCGGAGGTTCCTCCGAGAGTGGAATATTCTCTGACAGACCTTGGGCAGAGCTTAAAACCCATTCTTGACGCTATGTGGAATTGGGGAGAAGAGTACAAAGCCTCTATTGAATAACAATTCAGAATATATATCACTAGTCATCAGCAAATCTAAAAATCATCCCTTCAAAATGAGCGAAGAGGAAATAAATAAAAATCGACAAGCGCTGTCAGGGGCTTGTCGATTTTTTGTAATATCGTAACACTTTGGTACTGTCAAGAATTATGCGCAAATTAATTTGCAGGAGTCTGGCAGAATGAGGT
>CAYOSI010000023.1:0-36479 GCA_964406615.1 uncultured Oscillospiraceae bacterium | reverse complement strand
GAGCAACTGCCTTTTAAGCAGTGGGCCCGGGGTTCGAATCCCCGCCAGGTCACCACGTCGTCGCGGACTGCATATCGTTCGCGACGACTTTTTTATCAAAAAGTCATCTCTCACGCATTCCGTCGCTCCTCCTCTCCCAACCGAACCCGCTGCGCTGAACTTCGGTTCGGGCGTAACCCGGAAAGCCTTGGCATCTATCGTGCTGTGATGCCGCAAAAAAGTCTGCCCTTTGGGGACAGGCTTTTTCTTCAGCCTGTCAAAGAACTATACAAGTACCCCCGTTTCCGACATAATAGAGGAAACGGGGGCGTTTTGATGGAAACGCAGATGAAAAATGCGCATCAAGAACCCGTAATCACCGATTTGGATACGCTGGCGCCGACGGATCATATTCGGCAAAAACAGAAAAGCAATGGATTATGAACGGCTGTATGAAGGGCCAAGTCCATACCATGTCTACTGCAGCGCTTTCGGATTATTAAATCCGCATTATTATAGACCCCAATCCTGACTAATTGTTTGCAGCTTTACCATGTGAGGGTAAATTTTGCCGGTGCGCATCAATTCCTCCGGCATTCCCTGCTCAGCGGCAGAACCATCCGAAAGCACCACTACTTTATCTGCGCCGCTTACGGTACGCATGCGGTGAGCAATCACAAGTACCGTCTTATCCTTTATCAGTCTTGACAGGGCGGTCTGTATTAAGGTTTCATTTTCCACATCGAGGCTCGCAGTTGCTTCATCCAGCAGAATAATAGGGGCATCTTTCAGGAAAGCGCGGGCAATGGATATACGCTGCCTTTCACCGCCGGAAAGCTCACAACCATTTTCGCCGATCATACTGTTATATCCATCCGGAAGCTTCATCGCAAATTCCTCGCAATTTGCCAGTCTTGCCGCCGCAATCACTTCTTCATCGGCTGCGTCCTTCCTGCCTATTCGGATATTTTCCATGATCGTGTTGTTAAACAGCGTCACATCTTGGAAAACAATGGAGTACAGCGACAACAGCGTTTCCGGCTCTATTTCGGATATATCCATGCCGCCGACAGTAATTTTACCCTCATTGATATCCCAAAATCGCGCAGCAAGACGTGATACGGTTGTTTTTCCGCCGCCAGACGGACCAACCAAAGCCGTAACCTGCCCTTGTTTTGCAGTAAAGGATACGTCTTTCAATACGGTTTCCCCTGTATTGTAAGCAAAAGCCACATGGTCGAATACAATATCATAGCCTTTATTTGTCATTACATTGCCGCCTGTTTGAATCGGATGGTCAAGGATTTCATTCATGCGGTTTATATTCGTTCTGGTGGAGATAATCGCGGCAAGATTTTGCAGCGCCCCTTCAAGCGGAGCATACAGCCTTGAAGCAACAAGCAAAAACATGAAGAACAACGGAATATCTATTTCTCCGCGAATAAGCAGAGCAGAGCCTGTCAGCGCAACCGTAGCAATCCCAAATTTCAATATCAGTGTTGAGGAAACAACAAAAAGGGCCGTCCCAAGCTCCGTAATAATATGCCTCTTTTCCGCATAATCAATTTTTTGCTCTAGCCCCTTCCGGTAATTTGCTTCCGCATTATTCGCTTTTAAGTCCTGTAAACTCTCGATGCACTCCTGCACACCGCTCTCAAGCGCAACATTGGCTTCTACCGATTTGCGGTTGAAATATTCCTGTATACGGGCGGAAAAGAAGGTGATTGTAAACGCAATCGGCAAAACCCAGACAGCCGCAAGCGCCATACGCCAGTCGTAAGCAAAAAGGCAAAGCCCGATCAGCGTTGTCGAGATAAGCGAACCCGCTAAAGCGGGGACATAATGGGAAAAGGCGGTTTCCAATGCCGCACAGTCTCCCATAATGGAATTCGTCAAATCTGCCAGGTCTTTTTTCCCGAAAAAGGACAGCGGAATTTTGCGGATCTGTTCCGCCAAGGAGATACGCCTTACACCGCTTTCCACATAAGTCGCCAGATAGGTCGCATTATATTGGAACCAAGTCGCAGCAAATATGAAGCATAAGCAGGCCAAAGCTCCGATCACATAGAAAACCGCTCGTTTTCCGGTTACGCCCCCACCCATCATATCAATGACCAGAGCGTACAGAAGCCCGACAGGAAGCATAAAGGATATATCCTGTACCACGCAGGCAATACAGCCTTTTATCAAATCAACAGCACCTTGCTTTGATAACGCAAAGCGTCTTTGTAATGTCCGAATCATGCGTTTACCTCCATTCTCACGGCTTCATTCGAAATCTTCCATTCTGCCGCCTCGGAATAATTCTTCCACATTTTTGAATATATACCGTTTTTCTGTATCAAACCGCTATGCGTACCGCTTTCTGCAATCCTGCCATCCTTCAGTACATAAATGCAGTCTGCCTTTGTAATTGACGATAGCCTATGTGCAATCATAATGACCGTTTTCCCCCTGGAGAGGGCAGACAAAGCCTGCTGTACACGCACCTCATTATCGGGGTCGGCAAATGCCGTGGCCTCGTCCAAAATCAGAATAGGCGCATTTTTCAAAATCGCGCGGGCAATCGCTATTCTCTGTTGTTCGCCGCCGGACAGGTACACGCCCTTTGTGCCGATAACTGTATCTATGCCGTCGGGTAATTTTTCGATAATATCCAAGCACTGTGCAGCTTTCAGAGCGTTGGCGATTTCTTCGCGTGCCGCGTCGGGCTTTGCCATGCGCACATTTTCCAATATGGACGCTTTGATAAGCCGGCTGTTCTGAAATACAAAAGATACCTTGTTCATCAATGTTTCTTTGGGGATGTCGCGTATGTCGATATTCCCGATCAGCACACGCCCTTTCTGCGGGTCAAAAAATCTTGTGATGATATTTGCAAGGGTCGTCTTGCCGCCGCCGGACGCTCCTACGAGCGCGATTGTCTGTCCCGGCTTGATCGACAGAGATACATCATTCAGCGCGTTTTTCTTCCCGTCATAGCTGTAACTAACGTGTTCTAATATAATCGAATTATCCGACGGTATATTATTTACTCTGCTTTCAGGCAACGGCTTTTCATTCAGCACTTCATCGATTCGGTTAATTGCGTCCCCTACGATCATTGCATCCTCACTCATGAACATGATTTTTGTGAGCGTTGTGCCGATAACTGGCGTAATCACAATGTAGAAGATAAGGTTTAGCAGCAATTCATTTGTGACGCCGCCCCTTGCAAAAAGAATGCCTCCGGCAATCAGAAAGGCGAATACGCCGTTAATTGCTGTTGTATAAAACATCATCGGCAGTCTTAACGCTTTCGTGTATGCAATCACCCATGTTTCATAATTGTCAATCGCGGCTTTAAAGCGTTTGAATGAGAAAATGGTTTGTCCAAAGGTCTTAACGACGGGTACGCCCCTTACATATTCAACCGCTTCATTTGACATGTCTGAAAGCGCATTTTGATATTCTTTCATTTTTTGTTCCATTCCCGCGCCTGTCATTTTCATCATAATCAGAAAGCCGAGAATAACGGGAACAAGACTTAATAAGCCTAACCGCCAGTCAAAGGCCAGAAGCAAAAACAGCAGTCCTATGGGGGTTGCAATCGCCCCCGCCTTATCCGGCAGTCTGTGTGCAAGATATGTTTCTGTAGCGGCACTGGAAGTATTTACGATTCTTCTTAGGTTTCCGCTCCCGTACTTCTCTGTTATGCCAAGAGGCAGGGTTGTAATATGCCGCATAAGCTCCTTTCGGATATTAGCGGCGACCCGAAACGCGCTTATGTGCGAACACATCAAAGCAGCTATATAGACAACAATAGAGATAACTGCGAACAATACGGCGGACCAACCGTAACGTGTGACATTTTCCGCTTGCGGGAAGGCCGGGGAAACTTCCAGTATGTCGTGAATAATGCGCCATATATACCAAAAAGGCACAAGAGCCAGCAGCGCACTCATAACCGACAACACCCATGAAAGATAGGTCAATATCTTTTTTGATCCGGCATAGCCCATCAATCTTGACAGATTGGACTGTTTTTTCACTGAATAAAACCTCCTTGAAATTTCTATGATATAGGGACAGACTATGCGTCCCCGGATATCCCCATCAGTTAGCTATCGCTCTCCAAAGTTAGTATATACTAACCATTGTGCAAAAATTATAGGGCTATTGCCCCATAATTTTCATCCATCCGGCCGTGTAAAAGGCCCTCATTTCTTGCAGATAGTGTTTCGCATCCTCAAGCGGCATTTCATGTATAATCAATTCAAAAAAGGTATTAAACATCCCTGTAATCAAAATATGCTCCAACCGCTCATCAATGGGCGGTGACGGTCTGCCCAATTTCTCAAGCACCGCTAAGTAATCATGTGTTCCCTTGGTTTCTATTTCCACCATTTCATCAATCAGTTTTGCAAAGCGCGTCCCTTCCGAACAGCAGAGAATGAGCTTGAATTCCTTCAAATGCTCATAAGTATACAGAAGCATTTCATACATACATTCACCAGAAATAGACGCAAGATTGTCGGGCTGGTTCTCTGGCGGGATTTCTGCAAATTCCTTCTGTGCCTTGCAAAAGCAGTCCAATAAAAAAGCATAATGCTCGCCTACCAGCGCTTCAAATAGATCCTCCTTGCTGTTATAATATCCATAAAACGCGCCTGTTGTCACACCTGCCGTTTTGACAATATTGCGTAAAGAGGCAGATTTGAACCCTTTTTCAAGGAATTCCTGCATGGCGACCGAATGAATTAAACCCAAAGTCGTCTGTTCTTCACTCATTGCTTGCCCTCTGATAACACCGTTATATATCACTGTTATATACTAACATGAAAACAATCCTCTGTCAAGAGGAAACGAATTGGAGACCGCTCCTAAATACAGTATAGCGGAACGAGACGAAAAAGCATTGAATGGCTATTAAAAAATCGAAATGTTCCTAACCGGCAGTATCGTTATGCCCACATTCTGAAATTTCATCGGAGACATAAATTATGCTCTACGGCCGCAAGGCCCGAAACCGCTTGCCGGGGGATCGGTTTTTTGCTTTATACGGACGGCAAACGCACCATTTCCCTCTCAAAATAACGCTTCGTTTATATTTTGTTACTATTTGATATGAATGTGTCACGTTAAAAATCCGTCCATCGACTATAATCTAGCTGTCACATAACAACCAAACCGAAAGGAGACCCGCATGAAAAACATGAGAAAACCGCTGGCTCTGCTCCTGGCGCTCTGCCTGACGTTCAGCCTGTCCGCCGCAGCCTTCGCCTCCGGCGAGGCTTCCGGTTCCGGCTCCGGCGAAGCCTTCACCGGCTATGAGAACCGTCCCGTATTCGCCTCCGGCGTGTGCGAGCTGGAAAGCGCCGACGCGGCGGAGGCAAGCTTCCGGCTTTACGGCTACTACAATACCACGGACGCCGACGCGGCGGACGCCTTCACCCTGCTGCCCTTTGCCGCCGGCACGACCGCTGCGGTGTACACCGATGACGGCGCCGGGACGGCTCTGCCCGGCGTGACCGCCGCCTTTGACGGCGAGACGCTGACACTTTCCTTCGACACGGCCCCGGAGGGCAATGTCTACGGCTATGTCGTGTTTGACGACGGCGCGACGGAGTTCACGCCCGTGCCCGTCTATGTCGTGAGCTATGCCTCGCAGGCCTATCTGAACGCTGAGACCGATTACAACGGCTACGCGCTGCGCTATGACGCGGACAGCTACACCCCCGGCGCAGTCTATTATCATGACGGCCGGGCGGACGCCATCATCGGCGGCGCCATCGACCTCTTTTCCGCGGAGGATTTCGCGGACGAGATTGAGGCCGCAGCGGCGGCCTATGGCTACGACGCCGATGACCTCTTCGAAGCGGTTGACTGGTATCTCTCGAACGGCGCCACCACCGGCGGCGACACCTGGGAGGAGTTCCTGACCGACCGCCTCGTGAACGTGAACCCAACGGACGATACCGATCCCGTCCCCGTGGGCGACGGCTATCTGCGCGTCGAGGCCTGCTACTACCTCTTCCGCTACTACTGGATGAACAATACCACCTATGAAGTCACCGCGGGCGACGACGTGACCGGCATCTTCGCCGACAACATGAACAAGCTCTTCGAGAACTTCGACGACTTCTTCTGGGGTCACTACTACTGCACCTGGTTCCAGGCGCTGAACCCCGCCCTTCGCTCCGGCGGCCTGTTCAAGTATGACAGCCTTGTTGATCCCGACGGTACCAACACCGATGAAACCGGTATGTACAAATACCGCGCCGAGCTGGGCACCGAGGGACAGCTTCCCTATCATATTGACGAGGCCATTAACTACGGCGATTTCCTGAACATGATCTACAACGCCGTAACCGGCGGTCAGTCCGCGCTGAGCGATTACGGCGAATCCGTAAAGGACGTCCTGCTCCGCATCGGCGGCGAGAGCCGCTATGAGCGGGCGCTGGCGGTGCTCGAGTATTTCGACATGCCCTACAACATCAGCGAGATTCTTGAGAAGCCTGTCTCCAAATGGGACGCCGTTATGATCTTCTATTACCTGCGCGGCACGTCCGACGCCGCCAAGGAGCTTCCGGACGACAACACGGAGGACACCTACCTCTACAATACCACGAAGCATGGCTCTCTTGCCAAGGACACCTACCTCGATACCGATACCTACTACGCCCGCAAGGGCATCGCCGAGTACACCGCCGAGACGAACCACTACGGTCTGACCACCATGGCCGCCGTGACGATCTCCCCGGCCGACACGGTCGATCTTGCCGAGTGGGACGGCTGCACCGTCTACACCGCCGGCGATTACCTCATTCTTGTGGATGACACCGCGATCGTCGAAGAGGCCGATGTCTCCGACACGCAGGGCAGCATCCGCTACCTCGCCGGCTGCTCCGCCGACGAGTACGAGGGCGAGAAGGACTATGTCGAGCTCGCTTTCGCATGGGAGCTTCAGGGCGATACGCTCGTCATCTCCGGCGTGGAGGGCTATCCCACCTTCGCCACCGGCACGACCTGGAACCTCGCGGACGTCGGCTCCTTCTACTGCTCCGGTCTCTGGGTCCGCGACGGCGTGAAGGCCGAACTCAAAAACATCACGGTCCTCGCGCAGGCCAGCGGCACCGGCGACGATATCCGTGACGACTCCCACCGCTTCTTCGGCGGCGGCGACGGCCTGCAGGTCACCGATAAGGACACGGCCGTCACCATCGAAAACGACAACGGCCGGATTTTCCTGATCGGCACCGGCAGCACGGCGGCAGGCAGCATTTATGCCGGCTCCGCCTCCACAACGATCATCCGCGGCTCCACGCTGCGCAACGCCTCCGGTCATCCGTTCAGCATCTTCTATAACGGCGTGCTCGTCCTCGACAACGACAGCCTCATGAACAGCGGCCGCATTTTCAACTCCGACGCAAGCTCCGGCACGATCATCTTCAACGACGTCGTCGCCGTCGAGCGTTCCGGAGCCTCCGTCATGGACGAGACCTGCTCCGCGTACTTCGTAAACACCTTTGTCACGAAGCTCTCCGGCTGGGAGGTAAACGGCAACGCGCAGGCTGTCCTGACGAACACGACCGTTGAGACCGGCGGCTCCTGGAATTTCTCCAACAAGACCTCCATGACCTCCGACGTAGGCGAGGTCGTGCTCGTGAACACCGACCTTCTGAACACCTCCGGCACGATCGTCAACGCCACCCGCGGCGGCCGGGGCTACTTCCACGTTGTGGATTCCCGCATCAACTGGACGGGCGGCGCCGGCGACACGCTCATCTCCGTCGGCGGTCCGAACAGCTACACCGGCGCCTCCATGTATGTGGAAGTGGACGCCGAGTCCATGTTCCCGGCCGCATTCTCCGTGGCAGTGGCCGGCGACTGCTTCAGCTCCGTCCGCGGCTGGAACGACGATGTTCTGTCCTACGAGTCCAACTCCACGCTGTACCTTGACATTGCTCAGAGGATCGACGTGACTATGGACTGCAGCGACACCGTCGTCTGCTCCTTCGGCATGGTGGGCGTTACCGATCAGTTCACCGCCACAGGCAACGTCATCTTCGTGGAGGACGGCGAGTATATTTACACCGGCCTCGACGATAACGACGCGCTGTATAACGCCGACCTTGTCAGCTCCCTCACCGAAAACGGCGACGGCACCGCCAACGTGACCTACACCTTCGCCGACGGCAGCACGATGACCTATCAGAACCTGCCCTACGCGGGCTGAGGTTCTCCCCAAACAGCAAAAATCCCGCCTGAGGCGGGATTTTTTGCTGCGCTTCTGCGGCGTCAGAACCAGTCGTGGTCCTCAAAATCATCATCGTTCGGCTCATCCTTCTTCTCACCCGGCACGCTCCAGCTGTACGTCGATCTCCGGGGACCCGGACGGTTTTTGAATTCCTCCGTAAAGCCGGGCATCACGGCGTCATAAAAACCGGCGACAGCCGCCATTCTGTATGGGCGCACCCACAGCACCACAACCGGGATGATGCACAGAAAACACCAGCCGATGAAGCTCAGATCAAGCTTGAAAAGCTCCCATTTCCGTCCCTTCATCGCCATGCGGCTCAGCATCAGGCAGTAGAGCCCGGGATAACCGGGATTGTCGAGCAGGATGTAATCCGACAGACGATAGCTGTAGGCCACGACGAACATCGGCGCCATCAACGGCAGGCAGACCACGCTGGCAAGCCACGGGTTTATGAATATGGCGAGGAGCGCCGCCGGGACCGCATAAATAAAGGATATCAGCGAGAGCACAAAGCTCTTCATAATGCTCAGCAGGATCACGCGAAGGAACAGGCCGAAGGCGTCAAACACATCCCCGATGCCCGGATTTTTCCCGCGCATAAGGCGCAGCGTATACAGCGTGTATCCCATCGAGACGACCATCGTCATCAGATTCAGCGCCAGCGTCAGGAGCCACGGAAGCGCCCCGATGCTCTCGCCGGACTGCATGTACGAATACGCCTCCATGAGATCGCCGTTCACGACGCTTTCCAGGAGCTTTCGGTACATCGCGAGATCGCCGCTTATATTCAGGCTCAGGAGCCGTGTCATGGCGAGGATGGCGATCACCGCCAGCGTTACCAGCGCCGGATGGGGCTTCGCGCCGCGCATCGCGGCACGGGCGTTTGATTTGAGTTCTTTCCGATCAAGCATGGGTTGCCACATCCTTTCAAAAGGGGTTCTTATCTTTTGACTCGTTCCAGCGCCGCCGTCAGATACGTCGCGGCGATGCCGGTGAAAGCGCCGGTGAGGATGGCCGCGCAGAGAAGGATCGGACCGTAGGCGATCAGCGCCGTGGTTTTCGTCACCGCCATTGCCGCGAGAAGCTGCCCGGCGTTGTGTCCGATCGCGCCGAACACGCTCACGACCCACAAAAGCCTTCGCTCAAACAGCCCCACCGTCAGCGCCATGACCGCCCACGACAGCAGGCCGCCCGTCAGGCTGAACAGCAGCGCCGACATGCTCCCGGCAAACACCGCCGACAGCAGCACGCGCGCAAGCAGGATGCCGAGCGCCTCCTTCCGTCCCAAAACCGCCGTTGCCGTGAGCGTTACGACGCTCGCAAGCCCGAGCTTGACGCCCGGCACGGGAAGCGGCGGCGGGAGCTGCGCCTCGATGACCCATATCACAAGGGACAGGGCCGTCAAAAGCGCCATAAAAACCAGTTTTTTCGCACTTCTCATTCTTCGATCTCGATCACCACATGGTGCGGCAGGCAGACGATCGGCAGCAGGCTGTCGCGGATCTCCCCCTGGCGGACGCAGTCCTGCCCCTCGCAGTCGGCCGCCGAGACCGCGATGGCTCCGTGGCTTACGCGGATCGTATTATAGCCGTACCCGCTCTCGATCGTCACCTCGTATGGGATGACCGCCGCGGACAGGTCATACGTATCGTACAGCTCCCCGTCCACATAGACCGAGGCCGTCGTTGCGGCGCCGCTGTGCAGGACGCCATATCCGCCGGCCGCTGCCGCGATCACGGCAAACAGCACGGCCCAAAACAGGGTTTTTCGTCTCATAGCTTCCTTCGATGCTCAGATCGTATGCCGAGGCTCCGCGAGGATCGTGCGCTGGTCGGTATAGACGACCTTGCCGGGCCTGGCGCCGCGGGGCTTTTTCACGAACCGCACCGGCGCGGCATCCACGGCCACGCGCCCGGCCTGCTTCCCCTCAGAGTAATACGCCGCGAGGCAGGCCGCCTCGTACACGCTTTGTTCGTCCGGCTCCGCGTCATGGCAGCACAGGACCACATGCGCCCCGTGCAGCTTCTGCACGTGAAGCCACAGATCCGTCCGCCGGGCGAGCTTGAAGGTAAGCTCGTCGTTCTGGACATTGTTCCTGCCGACATACACCTCCAGCCCCGCCGTCGTGCGGAAGGCCAGCGGCGGAACGGGCTTCGGCTTCTTGACCTTTTTCCCGGCGTTTTTCGGCGCACGGACATAGCCCGCCGCCTCCAGCTCCCGCCGGATATCCTCCAGGTCGGCCTGTGTCTGCGCCCGCTCAAGCTCCTCGGCGATCGAGCCGAGATATTCAAGCTCCGCGGCGTTTTGCTCAATGAGCCCGGTCAGATGCTCCTGTGCGGCTTTTTTCTTCGTATACTGCCTGTAATACGCCGCGGCATTCTGCTGCGGTGTTTTCCGCTTATCCAGCGGGATCTTCACCGGCGGCGCCCCGTCCTCATAGAAGTCCTCGGTCACGAGCTCCTCCTGTCCCGGCTGCATCCGCCAGATATTCGCGGTGATGAGGTCCCCGCGCCGCTGATCGAGCGCACGGTCCTCGGTTGCGCCGAGCTCCTCCATGCGCAGGGCAAGCTTTCGCTCCGTGCGGCTGCGGGCGTTCCGGACGAGCTTTGCCATGGATTTTGCCCGGTTTTTCTGGTGCTCCGCCCGGTCTCGCTCGGCGTAAAACGATTCCAGGAGCTCCGACCAGCCGGGGTATTTCACGCTCTCCACCGCCGGCCCATACTGCAGGATGGGCAGGAAGGTGAAGTCCTTCGGCGCTCCGTTTTCGAGGAGCATATACGGCGCGCGTTCCAGCCCCTCCAGCGAATCGAGGCTGGCGGGCAGGCCGCGGAATTCCATTTCCCTGCGAATGAGCGGCGACAGGCCGGAAAACCGTCCCGGCTCCGGCTTCGGCGGCTCGCGATAGATAAGCCCCGGCAAAAGCTGTCGGAGCGGACTCATCTCGGCGTCCACGCGCCGGGCCGCGTCGATGATGCGCCCCTCCCCGTCGATGAGAACCAGGTTCGCGTTCCGGCCCAGCAGCTCCACGGCCATGGACTTTTCGACCGGCACGCCCATCTCGTCATAGCACAGAAGCGAGAACCGGAGCATGCGCTCACGCTCGGGCTGCGTGACGCCGGTGATCCGTGCGCCGATGAGGTGCTTGCGCAGGAGCATGCAGAACATCGGCGGCTGGGGCGGGTTTTCAAAGGAAGCCTCCGTGAAGCACACGCGGGCGTTCCCCGAGCCGTAATTAATAAGGAGCGTCCGGCTCTGTCCGCTGCCGCGCAGGGACAGAAGGACCGTGTCCCGCTCCGGCTGACGCACACGGTCGATCTTCATGCCGGGCAGGATATCCGCAAGCTGCGTCAGGAGCCCGGATATATATACGGCGTCAAGAGGCATCGTTCCCGTCCTCCCATACGATGGCGAAAAGCTCCTCCATGCGCACCGTCTGTCCGGACAGCCAAAGCCAGCCGAACAGGGCTTCAAGCGCCGTAGCGGCATGGTACTGCGCGACGGTGCATCCGGACGGCACGCCGTGGACACGGGCGTTGCGCCCGCGGCGGTAGATGCCGTGCTCCTCCCCGGTGAGCAGCGGTACAAGCCGCTCCATAACGGCCGCCTGTGCCGGGGCGGACACATATGCGATCGTGCGCCGGTGCTGCTCGGAGAGCTTCATCGCACCCTGCCGCGCGAGCTGCGTCCGCACCAAAAGCTCGTATACCCCGTCCCCCACATGGGCGAGGTTCAAAATGCCCAGCGCGTTCAGGGCCGCGCCGTCCATGGGCGTATGCGTTCCGATCAAGGCTCGTCCTCCTCCCAGGGCGCATCGTCCGCAGGCTCAGCGGCCGTCTCCTCCGTCCCGTCCTCTTCCTCCCCGGCGGGCCGGCTGAACGCCTCGCTGTCCGCGATCTCGTTAAACTGCGCGGTCAGGGAGTCCTCGACAATCGTATCCACCGGGGCCGTGCCCTGGGCATACTGCATCTCCTGCCACTGCTGCTTTGTAATCATGATCTCGCGCGGCTTCGAGCCGGCATACGGCCCGACGACGCCGACCTCCTCGAGCTGGTCGATCAGCCGCGCGGCACGGGAGTAGCCCAGCTTCAGCCGGCGCTGCAGCATGGAGACCGACGCCTGCTTGGTCTCGAAAATGACCTCCACCGCCTGCGGCAGCAGCTCGTCATAATCGTTCTGCGGAGCGGCGTCCTCCTTGTCGGAGCCGCCTTTGTCGTTCTTATCGGCGGAAGCTTTCTCGATCTCCGCCAGGATCTCGTCGGAGTAGACCGCCTCAGCCTGACGCTTGACAAAGCGGATGATCTCCTCACGCTCCTCGTCGGTGACGAAAGCGCCCTGCACACGGGTCGGCTTTTTGCCGATCGGAGAGTACAGCATATCGCCGGCTCCGACCAGCGCCTCCGCGCCCTGCTGATCGAGGATGATGCGGCTTTCGAGCGAGCTGGCCACCGCGAACGCAATGCGGCTCGGGATATTGGCCTTCATAAGGCCCGTGATGACGTCCGCAGACGGACGCTGCGTCGCCACGACGAGGTGCATGCCCGCCGCACGGCCCATCTGCGCCACGCGGCAGATCGACTCCTCGACCTCCTTGGACGCGACCATCATGAGGTCCGCCAGCTCGTCGATGATGATGACGACCTGCGGCAGTGCGGGCTGCTCGTTCTGTGCCAGCACGGCGTTATAGCCCGCGAGATCGCGCACACCGACCTCGGAAAACAGGCGGTAGCGCTTCAGCATCTCCACGACCGACCACTGCAGCGCACCGGCCGCCTTTTTCGGGTCCGTGACCACCGGGACGTACAAATGCGGCATGCCGTTATAGATGCCAAGCTCGACCATCTTCGGGTCGATCATTATCATACGCACCTCGTCCGGGGTGGATTTGTACAAGAGGCTCAGGATGATGGAGTTGATGCAGACGGATTTGCCGGAGCCCGTGGTGCCGGCGATCAGCACATGCGGCATTTTGGCGATATTTCCGATGATGACATGGCCGCTGATATCCTTGCCCATCGCCACGGAGAGCTTCGATTTCGCACTGCGGAACTCATCGGAGTCGATGACATCGCCGAGCCAGACGGTCTGCTTGACCCGGTTCGGCACCTCCACGCCGACGGTGGATATCTTATTGGGGATCGGCGCGATGCGCACGCCGGACACGCCCAGACTGAGCGCGATATCCCCGGCGAGATTTGTGATCTTGTTGAGCTTCACGCCCTGATCGAGCTTCAGCTCATATCGGGTGATGGACGGTCCGCGGACAACGCCCGTGATCCCGGCGCCGACGCCGTAGCTGCGGATCGCCGCCTCCAACCGCGCCTCGCTGTCGTCCATGCCGGACATATCCGCCCCGCTGCCGGGCTTGCTCCGGTTGAGCAGCCCGAGATCCGGGAATATGTACTCGGGCTTGTCCTCGGCGTCCGCCTCCGCGATTTCCTGCGCGACCAGCGCGGCCTCGGCGTCCTTGTCGATCTTCTCCTTTTTCTCCGACGCCGGCGCCGCCGCTCCGGCGTCCATATCCGCCGAATTCAGCTCCACGCCCGCGATCTGTGCGGCCTCCGCCAGCGCGATCGGCTCCACATCCTTTGTGAAGTCTGCCGGAGCCGGCGTTTTCGGCTCTGCGGCAGGCTTGTCCTTCTTCATGCTCCGTTTCGCCACGGCCTCCGCCGTGCGGCGTTCCCTGGATGCGCGCTGCTCCTCCCGCAGCGCCGCCGCAACGCGCATCTTCGCGCCGTCGTCGATCTCCATGGCCGCAAAGAGCTTGTCCTTCCGTTCCTCCCAGGCCTCGTCGTACATCCGCCGACGGATGACCGCCTGCCCGTCGGCCTTCTGCGCTGTCTGCGCTGTCCGGACGGGCTGCTGTTTTTTCGCGCCGCGCTCTTTCCTCCGGCGGATCGGCGAGCTGCCGTCCAGCGGGAAGAGATAGTCCTCCGGGTTCAGCCGGTCTGCGTCATCAATAAGCTCCGGCTCGTCAATGTTCTCCTCCTCCGGCTCGTAAAAAAGCTTTGGCCGTTCCTGCAGCCACTTTTTTATCATCTCCGCCAGGGCCGGGAGCGACAGGTTCAGCCCTTCGATCAGCATCAGCACAAACGCCAGCATCAGCAGAATGAACGCGCCCACCCGGCTCAGCGCTTTGCTCAGACCGAAGCCGAAAAGGCCCGCCAGCACGCCCCCGCAATGCTCCGCGAGCGCAGACCCGTCCAGCCAGAGCCGGCTGACCGCCGCGCCGTCATAGTCGTTCCAGAGCGCGTGAACGAACGCGCCGAACACCAGCGGCAGAAGCAGTACGCAGACAAGGCGCAGCCGCACGGGCCGCCCCCGGTGAAAGCCCAGGATATAGGCGCCCCATAAAAGCACCGCCGCGCCGATATAGTAGCCCCAGCCGAACAGGCCGCCGATCAGCATGCGCCAGCCATCGACAAGCCACCCCTCCGAGGGAAAGAGCGCGATGACCGCCACGATGCCGAGGAAGAGCAGCACCATGCCCCCCACCTCCCGGCGGACCGGTTGGGTGCGGGTCTCGTTCCGTCCCCCGTTCCGCTTGGCCGTGCCTGTGCTGCGGCTGGAGCCGCTTTTCGACGTGCCGGCAGTCCGGGAGCCGGAGGAAGTATTTTTCGTCCCGGTATTCCGGGCGGTGGAGGTGGGCTTTTTTGCCCCGCCGCCGGATCGGGAGGATTTGCTTTGCGCCATGGGTTCTTACCTCACTTCAGAACGAGAGACAGGACAAGGGCCACCGCGCCGATGCCCCAGCAGTAATAGGCAAAGCCGCCGAACCGGCCCTGCGACACCAGCTTCTTCAGCAGGCGGATAGAGAGATAGCCTGTGACGCCCGCAACGAGCATGCCGACAAGGCACGCCGGGAGAAGGCTCGCCTCAACGCCGTCCTTGATCACATCCACCAGGGACAGGAGCACCGCGCCCAGCACGGACAGCAGACTCATGAGGAACGAGAACTTCATCGCAAAATCGCGGCTAAGCCCCCGGCTCATGCCGGCGGTGATCGTGGTACCCGAGCGCGACAGTCCCGGGAGCGTCGCAACGCCCTGCGCGATGCCGATGAATACCGCGTCCCATACGGTCATGTCCCGCTCGGTCTTTCTGCCCTGCGGCATACGGTCGGCAAAAAACAGCAGAAATCCCGTCACGATCAGCGCCGCGCCAATGAACCAAGGCACCGTGTTCAGGCTCTCAATCGCATGGTGAAACGGCACGATCACAAACAGCGGCAGCGTCGCAATCACGATCATCAGCACAAGACGCCGCGCCGGGATGTTCCCGGAGGCCAGGCTCTCGCCCTTGGTCAGCCCCTTTACCATGCCGACGCACTCGCAGGCCATGTCCCGGACGTCCGGCCAGTAAGCGGCGATGACCGCCACCAGCGTCGCAAGATGCAGCATGATATTGAAAAACGCGCTTCCGTCCATCGCGGCGATCAGCTCTGCGCCCTTCCCGGAGCCCATAATCGTTTCGATCAGCGCCAGGTGCCCGGAGCTGGAAATGGGCAGAAACTCCGCCACGCCCTGCACCACGCCAAGAATGATCGCAAACAGTATGTTCATAGTCGGTCCTCCCGAGTTTACTTCATTATGTCAACATTATTATATATTACCACAACCTCGCAAAAAGAACAAGTGCCGCCCCGCTCACTCCTGTTCGTGAAGCCATGCAAGCGCCTGCGCCAGCGTGCCGACGCCGTCCATGAGCCCGCAGGCCACCGCCTCCTCCCCGTCGATGATGCTGCCGACGTCGTTTGCAATCTCCCCGGTCCGGAGCATATAGTCGAGCAGGGTCTCCCGCTGAATATGGGAATTTTCGGTCACAAAGCGCACGATCCGCTCCTGTGTCCGGGCAAAATACTCATAGGTCTGCGGCACGCCGATGACCGTTCCGTTCATGCGCACGGGATGGATCGTCATGGCCGCCGTCGGCGCAATGAAGCTTCGCTTGGCCGCCACCGCCAGCGGCACGCCGATGGAATGCCCCCCGCCGAGGACCAGGCTCGCCGTCGGCTTATTCATTCCGGCGATCAGCTCCGCGATGCCGAGCCCCGCCTCAATATCGCCGCCGACCGTGTTGATGAGTACGAGAAGCCCCTTTACATCCGGCGACTCCTCCACCGCCGCGAGCAGCGGATAGACATGCTCGTATTTCGTGGTCTTGGTATCCTCCGACAGTACCTGGTGCCCCTCGATCTGTCCGATGATCGTGAGTACCTGGATCTCCGAGGGCCGCGCCGCACCGACGTCCTTTATTTCTTCCATAAAAAATCACCCATACCATTTTGCCCGGTATGGGTGTCGATTATCGTTTGATTCAGGCGTTGTAGGCCGCCTTCATGCATTTATAGGTCATGTAGCAGTCGAGCTTCGAGGTCGTCTCGTACGGCGCATGCATCGAAAGCACCGGCACGCCCGCATCGATCGTGTCGATGTCGCGCTGGGCCATGAACATGGCAACGGTGCCGCCGCCGCCCTGATCGACCTTGCCTAGCTCGCACATCTGCCAGATAACGCCGTTGTCCCTGCACAGGCGGCGCAGGTAACCGACAAGCTCCGCCGAGGCGTCGCTTGCGCCGGATTTGCCGCGGGCGCCCGTGTACTTGCAGAAGCCCACGCCGTAGTTGATGAGCGCTGCGTTCTGTCGTTCGCTGACCTCGGCATACAGCGGGTCAAGCGCCGCCGTCACGTCGGCGGAAACGCAGAAGCTCTTCGAGAAGCAGGCCTGCACGGAGCACTCGCCGCCGGCCAGCCGCTCGATGAAGCGCTCAAATGCCTGGCTCTGCATGCCGGTCACGCCGTAGGAGCCGATCTCCTCCTTGTCCGCGAGGATACAGACCGCCGTGCGCTCCGGCGCCTCGGTCTCCAGGATCGCCGCAAGCTCCGCATAGGCGCATACGCGGTCGTCCTGTCCGTAGCCGCCGATAAGGCTGCGGTCAAGCCCCAGCTCACGCACCTCGAACGCAGGTACGACCTCCAGCTCCGCGGAGATAAAATCCTCTTCCGTCAGACCGTATCTATCGTTCAGAATGCTCAGCGCCGCAAGCTTCACGCGGTCGCCGCCCTCGCCGTCATAGGGCGTGCTTCCCGCCAGCAGGCAGAGCTTTTCGCCCTCGATCAGCTTCTCGGCCTTCTTCGCCATCTGATCGTTCGCCAGATGCGGCAGGAGGTCGGTAATCACAAACTGCGGGTCCTCCGGGTCGCGGCCGATGCAGACCTCCACATCCGTGCCGTCACGCAGGCTCACCACGCCATGCAGCTCAAGCGGGATCGCCGTCCACTGGTACTTTTTGATGCCGCCGTAATAATGGGTGCGGAAATACGCAAGCTCCGAGTCCTCATACAGCGGGCGCTGCTTGAGGTCAAGCCGCGGGGCATCCACATGCGCCGCGCCGATGACGCAGCCCGCGCTCATGGGCTTCTTGCCTCCGACCGCGAGCAGCAGGGATTTTCCCCGGTTTACATAATACACTTTTTGTCCGGGCTGGATAGCACCCATATCATCGGTCAGCGCGGTAAAGCCGGCTGCCTCCGCCAGCGCGACGGCCTCCCGGACGGCCTCCCGCTCGGTGCGGGCACGGTTCAGGAAGTCCATATATCCCCGGGCATAGTCCTCGATGGCGAGACGCTCGGCCGTGTCAATGCGGTCATATCCGTTCTTCGGCTGGTAAAATAGTTCTTTTTTCAGTTCATCCATGATTTATTCCTCCAGTAATTTTGCAAAAAGCTCATCGCAGCGGCGGCGGTAATCCTCCACCGTACCGTCGTTTCGGATGGTGTAGTCGCAGTTTTTCTCAAAATACGCCTCCGGCTGCTGGGCACGGATGCGGAGCCGGGCGTATTCCTCGGAAATATTGTCCCGCACGGTCAGCCGGCGCACACGGTCCTCCTCCGGCGCGGTGATGCCGACGGCCGCGATCAGGTACGAGCGCAGCTTCGTGTCCACCAGATTAATCGCGTCCACGGCGGCATATTTCCCGCCGGCCGCGGCATGGTCGGACAGGCGGCGGTCGATCTCCCGCTCCACGAAGCGGTCGGTGATGCTCCGCAGGTCCCCGAGCGCTGCCGCGTCGGAGAACACCACCGCGCCAAGCGCTTTGCGCCGGAGAACGCCGTCCTCGACCACGCCCGGAAAACGGGCGCTGATCTGATCGAGCATCTCCGCGCTCTCGCGGCAGAGCGTGTGATATACCTCGTCCGCGTCGATGACCAGCGCGCCGAGGTCCCGGAGCGCGTCCAGCGCCGTGGTCTTGCCTGTACCCGTGCCGCCGGTCACGCCGACGATCCGCAGGCTGTCGATAAGGCAGCGTCGGATATCCGCCTCCGGCAGCGCACCCTGCCGCAGGATGGAAAGGCCGTCCTCCGTCAGTGCCGCCACGGTGCTCTCCGTGCCGAGACGGCATACGCCGCCGTCGATCACCGCGTCGATAGCCCCGTCAAAGAAGGCTGTCACATCCGCCGCCGACTTCGGGCTTTCCGCACCGGAGGGATTGGCGCTCGGCGCGGCCAGCGGCAGACCGCAGAGCCGGAGCAGCTCCCGTGTCTTTTCGCTGTCCGGACAGCGCAGGCCCACGGTGCCGCCGCCCGCGAGGACATTCGCGGGGATATGGCTCTTCGCTTTCAAAACAATCGTCAAAGGCCCCGGCCAGAAACGCTCCGCCAGCGCATACGCCGCGGGCGGCACATCCTTGCACAGACCGGCTATCGCCTCGGCCCCGGCGACCATCAGGCTCAGCGGCTTCTGCGCCGGACGGCCCTTCACCTCATATATTTTATCCACAGCCGCCGCATCCAGACCATTTCCCGCCAGGCCGTAGACCGTCTCGGTCGGCACCGCGACGAGCCCCCCGGCACGGAGAAGCTCCGCCGCTTTTTCAAGGTCATTTGTTATGATCTCTGTTTTCATGTCTCTTCCCTCAGCCGCTCCGCCTGATCGGCGGTCACAAGCGCGTCGATCAGCTCGTCCAGATTCCCGTCCATGATGCTGTCGATCTTATACAGCGTCAGGCCGATGCGATGATCCGTCACGCGGCCCTGCGGGAAATTATAAGTGCGGATCCTCTCGTTGCGAAAGCCCATGCCGATCTGGGACCGGCGGGCGTCCGCCACGGCGTCGGCCCGACGCTGCCGCTCGGCCTCCGCCAGCCGGGAGGCAAGAATTTGCAGCGCCCGGGCCTTGTTTTTATACTGGCTCCGCTCGTCCTGACATTCCACGACCGTGCCGGTCGGCAGATGCGTCGCGCGGATGGCGGTCTCGGTCTTGTTGACCTTTTGCCCGCCCGCGCCGGAGGAGCGGAACACGTCGATCTTCACCTCGGACATGTCGAGCGCAAATTCCGTCTCCTCCAGCTCCGGCAGCACCGCCACCGTCGCCGTCGAGGTGTGCACGCGCCCCTGCGTCTCCGTCTCCGGCACGCGCTGGACGCGGTGAACGCCGCTTTCAAATTTGAAGCGGGAATACGCCCCCTCGCCTTCGATGACCGCGCTCAGCTCCTTCACGCCGCCGAGCGCCGTCTCGCTGAGATTGGCGACCGTCACGCGGAAGCCCCGCCGCTCGGCGTACATCGCGTACATCCGGTAGAGGCTGTGTGCAAAAAGCGCGGATTCCTCGCCGCCGACGCCGCCGCGAATTTCCAGGATGACGTTCCGCCCGTCGTTCGGGTCACGCGGGAGCAGAAGCGTTTTAAGCGCAAGCTCCGCCTTCGGAAGCGCCCCCTCCGCCGCGGCAAGCTCCTCCCCCGCCAGCGCGAGCAGGTCGGCGTCCTCCTCGCCGCTGAGCAGCAGCCTGGCCTCCTCCCGGACGGCTTTTAGGCGTTTTACCTCGCGCCACGCCTCCACAACGGCGGACAGCTCCTTCTGCTCCCGGGCGAGCGCGGCGTACCGCGCCGCATCCGAATAGACCTCCGGGGCGTTCATCTGCGCGGTCAGGCGCTCATATTTTTCCTCGATTTGGGATAATTTCTCGTCCATACATCAGATCATGGCGGGAGATGTTCTCCAGTCGGAGCCGCCCTTTCTTTCCCCGATCACGTCGTAGCCGAGGACGTAGAAGTCCCGGGCATTCGCGGTCAGCTCGAATATTTCCCGGTCCGCCGGACACAGCGTCCTGGCCGCGGCGGGCTTTGTGATGACCGGCAGGTCCCCGCTCCGCCGCAGCAGGGAGCGGCCCCGCTCCGTCGAGGCAAGGAGCCGCGCATAGCCGGGGCGCGTACCGCCCATACCCGCTTTCACGCCGAGTGCCGCGCACATCACCATCCGGCGCAGACGGCTCAGCGGATAGCGCTTTGTCTTGACCGCGGAGAGCACCGCGTCCACGCTCTCCTCACTGCGCACCGCCTTATACAGCCGGTTGCCGAGCCCCTCCGTCGCATCGGGCAGAGCGGCGAAATCCTCCGCCGTCAGCATCCGCAGCCGGGCCAGGATCGCCTGCTCAAGCTTTTCCATGGTCACCGGACCGCGGCCCTTGTTCATCTGCTCACGCGGCATAGCCCGCGCTCCCTCCGGCACATACCCGGCGATATTCTCCCCCGCCTCCATCATGGCGCGGAGCTGGCTGGCGCTGCGCAGGGGACCGGTGGATTCCATGTCATGCTGCGTCTGTGAACGCGCCGTCGTCACCGGCTTCATGGCGGAATGGAGCGCAAACAGCGCCTTTAGGTACTCGACGCCGAGCAGGTTATTCGGCGTTTCAAGGAGCCTCGCCTCCTCCCCGACCGTTTCGTTCAGGACCATTTCCCGCGCCGCCGCGAAGGACATCCCCTCGCCCAGGCGAGTTTTGATCTTCTCGACATTCTCCAGCTCTGCCGCCGCAAGCGCCAGCGCGGTCAGCGGGGCGAGATCGCCGCACTCGCTGCCGAAGGACAGGTGCGTCACGAACCCGAGCGCGTCGAGCAGTCCGACCGCGCCCATGGCAAACCGCTCCGCCGAGGCTACGCACCATGGCAGCGGCAGCTCAAACACAAGATCCGCGCCGGACCGGACGGCGGCCTCGGCCCGGGCATGCTTGTCAAACGCCGCAGGACTGCCCCGCTGCACAAAATCGCCGCTCATGACGCACACGACGGGCGCATCGCCGCCCAACTGCTCACGGCTCTGTTCAAAATGCTGGAAATGCCCCAGATGGAAGGGGTTAAACTCCCCCACAACGCCGATCACGTCCATATGGCTCACCTTTCTCTTGCGTTTTTGGAAATTTGCGTTAAAATAGGTACGTTATGGTTTCATTTTACACGTTTTTAATTTTTTTACAAGACGAAAGGAAACGAGTATGAAAATTCTTGTCATCAACTGCGGCAGCTCCTCCCTGAAGTACCAGCTTCTGGACATGGAGGGCGAGAAGCTCCTGGCAAAGGGCCTTTGCGAGCGCATCGGCATCGGCGGCCATCTGACCCACAAGCCCCAGAACGGCAAGCCCGTCTTTGACGAGGACGTCGCCATGCCCACCCACACCGAAGCGATCGCCGCCGTTCTGGATAAGCTCACGAGCGCCGAGTACGGCGTTGTGGCGGATATGAGCGAGATCGGCGCCGTCGGCCACCGCGTCGTCCACGGCGGCGAAAAGTTCGCCGCGTCCGTCCGCATCAGCGACGATGTCATGGCGGCTATCGCCGAGTGCATTCCCCTTGCGCCTCTCCACAACCCCGCTAACATCACCGGCATCGAGGCCTGCAAGGCCGTCATGGGCGATGTGCCCCAGGTTGCCGTGTTCGACACCGCGTTCCATCAGTCTATGCCCGGCAAGGCTTTCATGTACGCCATTCCCTATGAGTATTACTCCGACCTGAAGGTCCGCCGCTACGGCTTCCACGGCACCTCCCACCGCTATGTCTCCAAGCGTGCGGCCGAGATGCTCGGCAGGCCCATTGAAGAGCTGAAGCTCATCTCCTGCCACATGGGCAACGGCAGCTCCATCTGCGCCATCGACGGCGGCAAGAGCGTCGATACTTCCATGGGCTTCACCCCCATCGCCGGTCTGCCCATGGGCACCCGCTGCGGTGACATCGACGTCTCCATCCTCGAGTATCTCGCCTCCAACACCGGCAAGGATATCGCGGAGCTGACCAACATCCTGAACAAGAAGTCCGGTGTTCTGGGCGTCTCCGGCGTCTCCTCCGACTTCCGTGATCTCGACACCGCTGCTTCCGAGGGCAATGACCGCGCCGCGCTGGCCCTGGATATGTTCCACTACTCCGTCGCCAAGACCGTCGGTTCTTACGCCGCGGCCATGAACGGCGTTGACGGCATCATCTTCACCGCCGGCATCGGCGAGAACAGCGCCTCCACCCGTGCCGCCATCTGCGAGTACCTCACCTATCTCGGCATCGAGATCTGCCCGGAGTGCAACGCCAAGCGCGGCGAGGACATCGTCATCTCCACCGCCGACAGCAAGGTAAAGGTCATGGTCATCCCCACGAACGAGGAATTGGTCATCGCCCGCGATACCAAGGAGCTCGTCGAGGGCTGATTGCCCTCCCACGCATCCGTAAGCCGCGCCCCCGGATTCCGAACGGAACCCGGGGGCGTTTTTGACTTCTTATTCGTCCTCGGTGCGGCCGCATTCCTCCGAAACGATGAATTTCGGACGGCCCTTTACCTCCTCGTAGATTTGGGAGATATAGTATCCTATGACGCCGAGGCTTATCATGATGACACTGCTTGAAATCAGCTCCAGCAGGATGACCGTCGTAAAGCCGCCGAGCGCCCGCCCCGTAAACTTTTGGATCAGCGAGATCGCGCCGAAGACAAGGGAAACCGCGAACATCACGACGCCCAGCACCGTAACGATCTGCATGGGGGCCGCGGAAAAGGCCGTGACATTCGACAGCGCATAGCGGATAAGCGACCTCGTTGACCACTTCGACACGCCCTCCGTCCGCGCCTGCACCTCAAACTCGATCTGCGCGGATTTGAAGCCGATCCAAGAGGAAAGCGCCCGGAAAAACGAATTTTTCTCCTTCATGTTCAGAAGCACGGTGACTGCCTTTTTGTCGAGGAGCTTGAAATCCGACGCATGGCGCATATCGATTTTTGTGACCCGGCTGATGACGGCGTAGAACAGCTTCGCACCGAACGCATGAAACGCCGATTCCTCGCCGCGGTCGCTTTTCACCGCCTCGACGATCTCATAGCCTTCCTCCCAGAGGCGGTACATCTCGACAATTTTTTCCGGCGGATGCTGAAGGTCGCAGTCGATAACCACCGAGCAGTCGCCCCGCGCATAGTACAGCCCGGCGTAGATCGCCGATTCCTTTCCGAAATTCCGTGAAAAATGGATACCCCGGACCGCATCGCATGCCTCTGCCGCCTTCCCGATCTCCGCCCAGGTCCGGTCCTTGGAGCCGTCATCCACAAAGATCAGCTCATGTCCGATCCCGTTCTCCGCGAGAAGCGCATGGATCACCTGCGCCGTTTTGGGGATCATCGCCTCTTCATTGTAGGAGGGGATGATGACCGACAGCTTCGACATAGCCTTATCCCCCTTTCTTATCCTTAAACACAAAGAATTTGCTGACCACATAGTTCAGCACGACGATCAGGATCTGCGCGGCGATCTTGACCGCCAGAGCCGGGAAGCGCAGCCGCGTGATGAACACATAGATGACCGCCTCCTCGACGAGCAGCGTCGCGGCACGGCCGCCGAAAAACGCCGTGATCTCCCGGAGGACGCCGACGCGGGTATCCGCCTTCGCGGTAAAGACCCAGGTGCGGTTCGTCCCATACGCGAACAGCACCGCGAGGACCCATGACAGCGCGTTTGCCGTAAGCTCGCCGACGCCTATCGCCAGAAACAGCGCAAAGGACGCGATGCTCACAACCGTCGTCAGGCCGCCGAAGAGCAGGTACAGCAGCACTTCCTTATGCTTTTTGTAAAGCGGCTCAAAGCTCCGCAGCGGCGGCCAATGCATGAGCCGGTCAAAGATGTCTTCCTTCATGGAACCACGCTCTTTCGATTATTCCTGATTTATAATACTCCCTTCCGCAGGACAAGTCAATTTCCAAACGTTTTCGTAAAGAAAACCACCCCTCTCAAACAGAGAGGGGTGATTCGCGCATTTTCATTCTGTATCGTTGTCGCTTCCCTGTTTACTGCCCGGAATGGAGTAGCTGTATCTGCCCTGCGGCCCATTCGTCGAAAAATCGGCGCTGCGGTCATCCGGGGCCGTGCCGGCGGTCCTTTTTTCCGTCCGCTTCTTCGACCGCAAGGAAAAGATTACGCAGACCGCCCCCGCAACTACGCCGACCAGCGCAAAGACCGCTACCTTCGTCCAATCGATGGAAAAGCCGCTCGGCGGCTCCGTGATCCCGGTCGCTTCATGTGTAAATTCCACTTCGGACAGGATCTCTTCCGCGATCTGCGTCAGATCCATCGTGCTGCTCTGGCTGGCAAAAGCAAAGACATATTCCGTTCCGCCATACGCCGTAATGTACATGCTCATATAGGGATTGACTGCGTTCTCGCTCTCAGCGGTGATATCCATTCTGAAATAGTTATAGTTGCCGATCCGTACCGCTTCTTCCCTTTTCACCTGCACGGCCGAGATATCCTCACCCAGCTGCTCGGCGATCGGCTTGCAGATTTCTTCCTCCTGCCCCGAAAGAAAATCTTCGATATCTTCGAGCGAATACAGAGCCATCTCGCCGATCTGCTCGATCGCTTTATTGCTTTCAACCGTGACGCCGAGCTCCCACGCCACATCGTCCGGGAACACATCAATATACGCCCCGGACGCATCGAGAAGCGCGTTCACGCTCTCCGCATCCAGACCGAACAGCGCAAGCGTCGGATCGTCCTCATCCATATCGCGCGTAAACACATGATACGCATTTGCGAGCTCCATGTTCAGGCCGATATCGTCAAGCTCATACAGCGTTGTGCCGGACACATCGGGAACCGGCTCTTCCGCCGGTTTTTCTTCCTCCATCGGCTCCGCCGGCTCTTCCGCCTCGGGCTGTTCTTTCTCCTCAGCCGGTTCCGATATCTCCTCCTCGGGAGCCTCGTCCGCCTCGCCGATCACGATATTAGACAGGATGTCCTCCCACTCGGTAAGCATATTCTCGCCCGGCTCCTCATCGGGTCCGCTCAGGACAAGCCACACCTCATAACCGTTAATGACAGAGACATACGCCTGCGTATAAAAACCAAGTCCGTTGATCGTCCCGAAGAAGAACGGATAACCGTCCACTTCGGTGATCTCGACGGGATTTTCCGGGTCCTGTTCATTGATCTGCCCTTTCATCAGGGTCAGATCAATCGCGTTGTACTCCGACAGATCCTCCATTTCATCGGTAAACATGGTGCCTTCTCCGAGGGGACAGACCGTAACATCGATCTCCCATGTGCCGTCCTCCGGCAAAATCGCAAGGCTCAAATCGCCGAGAGCTTCTTCCACCTCCGCCGCACTTACACCGAAGTACGCAAGCGCAGGGTCATCTTCCTCCATGTTCCGCGCGAGAACATACAGGTCATCGGGTACATTAAATTTCATCTGCACCTCGTCGACGGTGTAGCTTCTGTAGCCCTCTGCCGCCAGCGCTTTGCCGGGCATGAGCACGCTCAGGATCATCGCCAGCATGACGGCAGCCATTCTTTTTGCCTGCTTCATTTTTCTCTCCCTTTTTTGTGGAT
The DNA here is from genome assembly GCA_964406615.1 of uncultured Oscillospiraceae bacterium. Classification (GTDB taxonomy): domain Bacteria; phylum Bacillota; class Clostridia; order Oscillospirales; family Oscillospiraceae; genus CAJOIG01. The sequence goes on along the minus strand of CAYOSI010000023.1, from coordinate 10,636 downwards.
TTTTCACAGTCTCAACAGCGCTCTTGCAACGCTTTTTTTGATTGTAATCTATTTTGTATGCCAAGTCAACAAAGCGGGAAATTTTCCCGCGGGCTTCGCATCAAAACCTTGACAGCCCGTCCTTGCTGTGCTATCATATCAAAGCCGCTTTGAAAGGGGTCTCTTTAAGTCGGCTTCGGCCGCCCCCGGGACAGCGAGCCCGAAAGGAAGGAATTTTTATATCGCATGAAACACGCAATCATCGAAACCGGCGGTAAGCAGTACCGCGTGGCCGAGGGCGACGTGATCTATGTCGAGAAGCTGAACGCCGAGGAAGGCGCTTCCATTACCTTCGACAAGGTCCTGGCCGTCATCGACGAGAACAACAGCACCTTTGGCGCTCCCTATGTGGACGGCGCATCCGTTGCCGGCACTGTCGTCAAGCAGGGCAAGAGCAAGAAGATCCGCGTCTTCAAGATGAAGCCCAAAAAGGGTTACCGCAACACCAAGGGCCATCGTCAGCCTTACACCAAGGTTGAGATCGGCGCTATCGGCTGAGATAGGAGGGAAATCACATGGCACATAAAAAAGGCGGCGGCTCCACCAAGAACGGTCGTGACAGCAATTCCAAGCGTCTCGGCGCGAAGCGTGCGGACGGTCAGTTCGTTCTGGCCGGCAACATCCTCGTCCGTCAGCGCGGCACCAAGATCCACCCCGGCACCAACGTCGGCCGCGGCGGCGACGACACCCTGTACGCAAAGGCGGACGGCATCGTCCGGTTCGAGCGTCTGGGCGCGGACCGCAAGAAGGTTTCTGTCTACGAGGTTCAGCAGTAATTTGCAAAGGAGCGGTACATCATCTACCGCTCCTTTTTTATATCCCTTCCGAAATGAGTGATTTGAATGAGCACATCCTTTGTTGATAAAGTTACGATCAGCGTCCGGGCCGGGGACGGCGGCAGCGGCGCGGTGGCCTTCCATCGCGAAAAATACGTTGCCGCTGGCGGGCCCGACGGCGGCGACGGCGGCCGCGGCGGCAGCATCCTCGTCAAGGTCGATCCGTCCATGTCCACGCTGATGGACTTCCGCTACAAGCGGAAATTCGTCGCGCCAAACGGCATGCCCGGCCAGGGCAAGCGCTGCTCCGGCCGGGACGGCGAGGACGTGATCCTCCGCGTCCCCGCGGGCACGGTCATCCGCGACGCCGCCTCCGGCGCGGTCATGCAGGATATGTCCGCTGCGGATACCTTCGTTCTCGCCAAAGGCGGACGCGGCGGCTGGGGCAACAAGCACTTTGCGACCCCGACCCGGCAGACGCCCCGCTTTGCCAAGCCCGGCCTGCCCGGCGAGGCCCACGAGGTCGTTCTGGAGCTGAAGCTTCTGGCGGATGTGGGCCTTGTGGGCTTCCCAAACGTCGGAAAATCCACCCTGCTCTCCGTCGTCAGCCGTGCTCATCCGAAGATCGCGAACTATCCCTTTACTACCCTGTTCCCGAACCTCGGCGTCGTTTACGCCGGGCCGGGCGTTTCCTTCGTCATGGCGGATATCCCCGGCATCATCGAGGGCGCGAGCGAGGGAGCCGGTCTTGGTCACGACTTCCTGCGCCATATCGACCGCTGCCGCCTGCTGATCCATGTCGTCGACATATCCGGCAGCGAGGGCCGAGACCCGATCGCGGATTTCGAGACCATCAACGCCGAGCTGAAGGAATACAGTCCCGAGCTCGCCGAGCGTCCGCAGCTTGTCGCCGCGAACAAATGCGACCTGCTGGGCGATGACCGCGAACCGATTGAGAAGCTGAAGGCCTATGTCGAGGAGCGCGGCTACGAGTTCTTTGAGATCAGCGCCGGCGCACATCAGGGCCTGCACGAGCTGACCATGGCCGCTGCAGGAAAGCTCCGGGACCTGCCCCCCGTCGCCGTTTTCGAGGCGGACTATGTCGCCCCGGAGGTCAGGCTCGGCACGGCGGACGATCTCGTCATCCGGAAATACGACGACGTCTGGACGATCCAGGGCGACTGGCTCGACCGCCTCGTGGCGCGGGTGAACTTCTCCGACTACGAGTCCCGGATGTACCTCGACCGCAAGCTGCGCGAGGCCGGTGTCTACGACCGCATGGAGGAGATGGGACTCGAGGACGGCGACACCATCAGCATCGCCGAGCTGCATTTCGAGTACCTCTCATGACAAACGCCGCGCCGGCATGAACCCGCCCAGGACCGGCCGCATATACTGAAAAAGAAACAAAAGGCACGCCGCACGGCTGTGCCTTTTTCTGATTTTATGATGAGGTGATCTCCATGTGCTCCATTGCAGGCATGATCGATTTTGCCCGGGATGTGCGCGGCCTCGACCTGACCGCCATGCGCAACTGCATGACCTCCCGCGGCCCGGATCAGCGAGGCCAATACCGCGACGAAGCCGCCGCGCTGTTTCACAACCGTCTTTGCGTCATTGACGCCGAAAACGGCCGCCAGCCCATGACCATACGCCGGAACGGCCGGCAATATGTCCTTATCTACAACGGCGAGCTGTACAACACATCGGAGCTTCGGGCCGAGCTGAGCCGCCGCGGCTGCACCTTCACGGGCCACTCCGACACGGAAGTGCTTCTGAACGCATACATCGAGTGGGGCGGCGCCTGTGTGGAGCGCCTCAACGGCATCTTTGCCTTCGCGGTCTGGGAACCGCAGGAAAAACGGCTGTTTCTCGCCCGCGACCGCATGGGCGTAAAGCCTCTGTTCTACACGCTCAAACGCGGCGCACTGATCTTCGCCTCGGAGATCAAGGGCCTGCTCGCCCATCCGTGGGTGGAGCCGGAGGCCGACCGGGACTCCGTCCTGGAGCTTCTGCTGACCGGGCCGGGCCGCACGCCGGGCTGCGGCGTTTTCCGGGATATCCGGGAGCTTCCGCCGGCATACTGCGGGTACTTCACCCCCGACGGCCTTCATATGACGCGGTACTGGAAGCTCATGCCGCAGCCGCACACCGACAGCGAGGCCGATACCGTCGCCCATGTACGCTGGCTCGTTACGGACGCCATCGAGCGGCAGCTCGTTTCCGACGTCCCGCTCGGCACTTTCCTCTCCGGCGGTCTCGACTCCGGCATCATCAGCTCCGTCGCCAACCGCCGCATGGCAGAGAGGGGTCAGCGGCTCATGACCTTTTCCGTCGACTACACCGACAACCGCAAATACTTCAAGGCCGGGAAATTCCAGCCGAACACCGACGCGGATTACATCCCCGGCCTGCGGGACTGGCTCGGCTGCGGCAACGTCCTCGTGACCGTCGGCATGGAGGAGCTTGCCGACGCGCTGTACGACGCCGTGGATGCGCGCGATCTGCCCGGCATGGCCGATGTGGACTCGTCGCTGCTGCTGTTTTGCAAAACGATAAAAGAGCATGTCACCGTGGCGCTGTCCGGCGAGTGCGCCGACGAGCTCTTCGGCGGGTACCCGTGGTACCGGGATGAGAGCATCCGCGCGGCGGAGGGGTTCCCGTGGGCGCAGTCCACCGCATGGCGGTCAGCCTTTTTGCAGCCGGACTATCTGCGCGGCGTCGACCCGCAGGAGTATGTCATGGAGCGCTACCGCCGCACCGTCGCCGATACGGAGTACCTCGGGACCGACAGCCCGACCGACCGCCGCATGCGCGAAATGATGCGTCTGAACACCGACTGGTTCATGCAGACGCTTTTGGACCGGAAGGACCGGATGTCGATGTACAGCGCGCTGGAGGTGCGCGTCCCCTTCTGCGACCACCGCATCGCCGAATATCTCTATAACGTCCCGTGGGAGCTCAAGGAGGTCGGACTCAGTTAATGAGACGAAATCATCAACCCGCGCTTACAAGGCTTCTGAATACTCTTTACAAGCGAGGTAATCGACATGGCTGAATTGAAAAAACGCCTCACCGAAAACGGCATTGACTATGTGCTGGTCGGAGACTATTACATCCCCCAACTGGAACTGCCAAAAGAAGACCGCCCCATCGGGCGATGGGGCAGAATGAGGAAGCGTTATCTACGGGAGCATCGACCCGTTTTGTACAACCAACTCATCCTCACCGGCAAGCTGCAGACCCACCTGGCCGATGTAAATGAGCAGGCCGAGGAGCTGCTGGATCGGATCATCAATCAGATGGCACAGACCGAAGGCGTCACGGAGCAACTCAAAGCCACTGACCAAATGGAGTGGGTCCGGCAGATGAATTCCATCCGTGATCGTGCAGAGGAGATCATACAGGACGAATTGATTTATAGCTGAAACGCCCCCGGCGGCGAGCCAAACACTCGCCGCCATGGTTACTATTCCAATTAGGATTAAATTGTGACACTTCAGTAACCACCATCCCAAAATATAGTGTATATAAAACACAGAATTGTAAATATATTGTGAATTGGCACTCGATTTTGCTGAGTGCCAATTGATTTTCCGATTTGACTGTGCTATAATTAATTTGCCCTGTACAAGAAGGTACAGGGGACGAGAATTGTTGTCAAGCTCTCCACGACAATCCCGATCAGGATTTCGCGGAGTATTGCAGAAACAGGCTCGGCCAGCGCGGCCAGCATCGTGTAGACGCATATGAGCTTCATGACACATTCCTCCCGCTCAATTATACCATGATTGAGTATTGCACATCGGATAGCTGGTAGATCTAGACACAGTCTCTGCTCAGCAGGAACAAGAGCTGCCACGTAAAAACGTATATCCGCCGGCTTAGGAATGCTATCCTCCATGCCGGCGGATACTGCATGTAAGAGGTATATTACTTGGAAAATTCATGGCTCACCGCCGAAAGGACAATCACCCGCAGCAGAAAAGCGTATGCACACTTCGATCGCCGCTGCGATATTTCCTCCTGTGCCACCTACATCTCTGATCCCGCAAAAATAGCTGCTCACTCATTTTATCCGTTTATTCATTACGATAAAGACTACACAAAATATAGCGCAACAGGCGGTAAACAGCCAAAGACTCGAGATATATGTTATGCAGCGCATATAGACAGATGCATATACCAGTATTACAGTCACCTCCTAAACGAATTATACAATGAACGCGTGGAAAATGAGGGTATCGCACGTGCCGCGGTAGCATATCGAACCAATCTCCACGAGAACAATATAAAGCTCGCCAAGCGTGCCATTTCTTTTATTCGCTCTCATGCGACAAGCTATGTGATGATAGGTGATTTTACCAAATTCTTTGATAACTTAGATCACAGGTATCTCAAACGTCAATGGTGCTCCGTGTTAAATGTCGGTACGCTACCTATTGATCACTACAAAGTTTTTCGAAGCGTTACACATTTTAGCATATGGGAGAGACGCGACCTACTATACTTAAACGGACTAGATAACACAAAATCTGGCATTAAGAAGCTAAACAAGCTTCCTCGTGTATTAACGCCAGAACAATTCCATGCCAACAAATCTCATATTACTGTAAACAAGAAGACATTAGGCATTCCCCAAGGCTCCCCCATAAGCGCTACACTGGCAAATATATACATGCTAGATGCTGATAAGTATATATCCGATCTAGTATCAGAATTTGCTGGTCTATATATGCGCTACAGCGACGATTTTATAATTGTGCTATCTGACGTCTCAGAAGATGTAGCCATGGAAACATTGTCGAAGGTTACAGCTTATTTTAATTCTATTCCCGGTTTAGCGCTTGAGCCTTCTAAAACCCAGTACTTCTCTTGCACAGAAAAAGCTGTCTCTAACTGTGGAGCAAGGTTTAATTGCAACGCCGACTGCAGTAATAATGAAATCAATTTCCTTGGTTTTTCATTTGATGGAAATAAGGTTCGGGTCCGCGCTAAAACCACTGGCAAATACTATTATCGCATGTACAGAAAGGCAAAGACAATCGTATCAAGCGGTGGCTATACCAGTTCCGGGAAGCATATTAGTGGAAAGAATCTCTACAAAAAATACTCATATCGCGGGGCGAATGCGGGTAATTATTTCACTTACCTCAATAATGCGGTTTCTGTTTTCGGTGATGATGAAAACATCATGCGCGACACAAAAAGGCACATGGCAAAAATCAAACGTGCTTGTAAAAAACAATAATCTAACAGACTAATCACCACCCGCAAGATTAACTCCTGCCTAATCTTTCGCGGAGTTGCTGTCGCTGATTGTTTTTCTGTAAAAAGTATATTCTTTACAACACAGCCCAAGGAGCAAAAAAGAATATGGAACTTATTATAACCCAGATGCCGGAAAACGGATTCCTTGGTGGGCCTAAGACCAATAGCTTCTTTGTTGGGATTAATGATGTTAGATATGATGTCACTATCAACCAGCTTGGACAGCGTGAGATAACGATCTCGTCACCTTCCGGTAAGTATGAAGACATATTATCAGTTTACTACAATCTCGAAACGCTCCTTATGCTTTGCGATGGGCAGTTTTATCCGATTAGCAACGCATCTGACGGCGCCGATATTACGTCGAGTTGGAAAAAACGAAGCCTTCCAAGTTACACCTCCGCTGATTTTATGATTGGGTTAGGAAACAAACTGCTTGATTATGATACAATCCTGAATGATATTCTATTTCAAAACTGGTGTTCCCTGAGGGCCGAACTGGACCTTGTTCATAACATGATTCTATATTGCTTATCAAGTGTAAAAATGCCAAAAGATATGCAATGCGCTTTTATGACCGAAGCGTTCAAAGGCGTTTGTGAACTGATCCATAATAGGCATCCTTCATTTTCACTCCCGCTCAACCAAAAGAAAAAATTGGAATTGAAGCCCGCACTTCTGGCAGTTGTCGATGAATATGGAACAGATATTTTTGCCGAAGAACTGGCACGTAATAGAACCGGGTTCGCACAGATTCTTGTGAACACCCGCAACAGAATTGCACATATTAAGAGCAGACAGAATCAAGTATACCTTAACGGCGGCGAGTGCGTTATGTACTTAGTCAAGCTATCTCTTTTATATCGCGTCGTTCTTTTTGACTTACTCGGGATTTCTGAGGACAAATACAAATCAGCGCTTATGAAGCGCATTCAAGCCGTAAATGATCACGATGTAATGAAACGTTTTCTGTCTACCCTATAACCAAATCCATATTACGCAAATAAGGGCGCAGCCGTCAGGCGCGCCCTTATTCTTCTGGTGATTATCTTATCTCCTGCTCCAACGTATCAAACTCCGGTGTACCGAAGAACTCGCCCAGGGTCATATCAAGACCATCGCACAGCTTCTTGATAGTGATGATGGACAAGTCCCGGCGGCTGTTGTCCATCATGCTGTATACCGTTGATGGCGTAACACCTGACAGATTGGCAAGCTCATTTGGTTTAATTCCTTTTTGGTCACAGATTTCCCGGAAGCGATGCACTACCGCGTCTTTAACATTCATAAGACCCACCTCAAAGGCATTGTAGGTTTTATGACGCCCACGCGTATACGCACTTGCGTATACGCGGCTTTTTTGTTATACTCAGCGTAAGTGTGAGGTGAGGATATGGACCCACGAAAAGACTTGCTTCTAGCATCGGCGGCGCGGCTGTACAGTCTCGGCGTCGATCTGGAGGCAGCGCGGGAGAGGCTGCGGGAGCTGGCTGAGCACAGCGTCTCTTACGATTTGCCGGAGATGAAAGCGGCATACGGGGAATTTGCCGCGCTGGACAGGCAATGGAGGGAATTGGAGCGCCAGCACCTTGACCTGCGGGACGAGATCCTGCGGCAAAACAAAACTGAATAACAATCGAGGTTTCCTCTATCGGGGCATAATAGTTCCAAACCAGATAGGAGGAGATCATATGAGCTTTATTTACGGATATATCCGGGTATCGACACGAGAACAGAATGAGGATCGGCAGCGGATCGCCATGCGCGAAGCGGGCGTTGAGGACAACCGAATCTATATGGACAAGCAGTCCGGCAAGGACTTTGATCGCCCCGGCTATCGGCGGCTCATGCGAAAGTTGAAGCCGGGCGACACCCTTATCATCAAGAGCATCGACCGGCTGGGACGGAATTATGATGAAATTCTGGAGCAGTGGCGGCTGATCACCAAGGAAAAGCAGGTCGCCGTCGCGGTGCTGGATATGCCGCTGCTGGATACGCGGCAGGGTCGGGATCTGACCGGGACGCTGATCGCGGACATCGTTTTGCAGCTATTGTCCTATGTGGCGCAGACGGAACGGGAGTTCATCTTGCAGCGACAGGCGGAAGGCATCGCCGCGGCGAAAAAAAGAGGTGTCCATTTTGGCAGAAAGCCCATGAAGCGCCCGGAGATGTTTGAAATGGTTCGCCAGGAGTGGGAAGCCGGAAAGCTATCAGCTCGGGCTGCGGCAAACACCCTGCATATATCCCATACGACCTTTTTGCGATGGGTCAAAGCACCTGTTGCACAAACCACACCTTGTGTTCCGATACAGAGAGACCTTGATTTTGATACATAGCCCAAAACTATAACTATATTTTATCAAAAATCACGCTGGAACACAAGGTGTGCTTATAGTTCCATATAGGCAAGACGCAGGGAGGCAGATCTCCGTTTATTCGGAGAAACGCCTCCCTTTTTTGTTTTCCACTTGACGGTGCATAGCCGCGGGAAGGAGGCCGACGGCGTGATCATCAACATCCAGGACAACATATTGAAGTTGCACGCGGCGGGCCTTCTGGAGCGGCTGCTGGCTGACAAGACCACGGGGCAGAACATCCTATGGGCTACGGACGCCTATGCCGAGCTCGGCCCGGGCTACGGGCGGGACGAGCCGATCACTCCGGCGCTCATCACCGGCGAGCATTTGGACATCATCAAGACCCGCGCCCGCAAGGCCATGGAGCAGCAGGCTATCCGAACCCGCCAGCGCGGAGAAGTGGCGACCCCGCTGTGGGTCTGCGAAAAAATGATCGACTACGCCGACGAGATGTGGTTCGGCCGCGCGGCGGGGTTTCACAAGACCGACGAGCGCGGGCATATCCGCTTTACGCAGAAGCAACCGTGGCAGAAATATGTGCAGACCACACGGCTGGAGATCACCTGCGGGGAAGCGCCGTTTTTGGCGCAGCGGTATGACGCGGAGACCGGCGAGGCCATTCCCGTGGAAGAACGCGGCGGCATCCTGGATCGCAAGCTCCGGGCCGTATCGGAAAACGCTGCGGACGAGGCTGACTGGCTCGTCTGGGCGCAGAAGGCCGTGCAGGCCACCTATGGATATGAGTTTCAGGGTGACAACCTGCTGATCGCGCGCGTAAATCTCTGGATGTCCGTGGAGGAGCATTTCCAATATTGGCGCAAAGCGCAGGGAAAACGCCCGCGAAAGCTGACAAAACCCGAGGGGCGACGGCTGTGCGAGGTCGTCGCGTGGAACCTGTGGCAGATGGACGGCCTGACCGGAGCGATCCCCTATTGCAAGGCTGAGGAAACTGAACAGTTCGATATTCTCTATTTAATGGATGGTTTGTCGGAGCCGGAGGAAAAGATCCTGCCCCCATGCCGCCTGTACGATTGGGAAAGAGATACCGACGTTGAATATGCTTCATTGAAAAAGGAGAGATGGGATATGAAGTTCGATTTTATCATTGGAAATCCGCCCTATCAGGAGGACGTTCAAAACCAAGGTGACAGAGCTAATCCCATATATGATAAGTTCATGGATGAATCATACAAACTATCCGATGTAGTTGAACTGATTCACCCTGCACGTTTTTTGTTCAACGCTGGGCAGACTCCCAAAGCATGGAATAGGAAAATGTTGGATGATGAGCATCTGAAAGTTTTGTATTACAACTCAGATCCGAGAGGGGTTTTCCCCAACAAGGAAATCAAAGGTGGCGTAGCAATCACCTTACACAATACTCGGGAAAACTATGGAGCAATAGGGACATTTACTTCTTACATAGAATTGAATGAAATAATACACAAAGTCTCTGATATTGTAGGAAATGCACCAAGGTTGGATTCAATAATCGCATCACAGGGACTCTACCGATTCTCAGAACTGTTTTTCCGTACTTACCCTGAATCAGTAGACTTGATGGGAAAAGGAACAGGTAATAAAATCGTTTCGAGCGTAATGGTGAAATTGCCGCAAGTATTTCTTGATACTGTTTCTAATCATGATCAATACGTCCGTTTTTTAGGAAGAGTGAAGAACCAGAGGGTTTATAAATATATCGAGCGAGATTTCCTTATCGAAAACGATTATACAGATCAGTACAAGTTATTCATTCCAGAAGCAAATAATAGCGGTACATATGGTGAAACTCTAACCGAGCCAACGGTTGGTTACCCGACGGATGGGGCTTCGGATACGTTTCTTTGTGCGGGGCCGTTTAAAACCGTAGAAGAACCAAATAATATGGCAAAATATATGAAGTGTAGGTTTTTCCGAGCACTCCTTGGTGTGAAGAAAGTCACACAGCACTGCCCTCCTCCAGTTTGGAAGATGATCCCCCTTCAGGACTTCACCCCCGACAGCGACATCGACTGGTCGCAATCCATCGCGGGCATCGACCGGCAGCTCTATGCCAAGTACGGTCTGGACGAGGCCGAGATCGAATTCATCGAAACCCATGTAAAGGAGATGGAATGACAGGAAAACTCCCCGCCTGGGCGGGCAGGGAGCTTGCGTCAATCCATATTCTTATCGCTCAGCGCTTTTAGCTGA
>CAYOSI010000022.1:0-36496 GCA_964406615.1 uncultured Oscillospiraceae bacterium | reverse complement strand
AAACTCAATTATCATGGGCTCAAAAGCTGCGTTAGTTTTCGCAAACTCAAGATAAATTCAATACGCCGACCTCTCAGGCCGCTTTTCCACGGCTCCATTCAGGACATGGCAAAGCCCCGCAACCTCCAAGGTTGCGGGGCTTTTTGTTGGTGCGCGAGGCGGGACTTGAACCCGCACGTGCGTAATGCACACTAGAACCTGAATCTAGCGAGTCTGCCAATTCCACCACTCGCGCATATACCGGGCGCTGATCTCTCAGCGCCCGATTATCATATCATCTAATTTCGGAAAAGTCAACTGTTTCTTTTGCCTTTTCCGCAAATTTCTCAGGCAAGCTTTGCCTCGAGCGCGGCCAGGCTTTCCGCCAGCTCTTTGGGCAGCTTGTCGCCGAATTGCTCATAATATGTACGGATACCGGCGGCTTCCTCGCGCCAAAGTTCCTTATCGACGGTCAGTAGTTCGCGGACGGTATCCACGGTCACACCCTCAATGCCGGTCAGATCAATATCCTCCGCCTTGGGCAGCCAGCCGATCTCGGACTCGACGGCGTCGATCTCGCCATAGCAGCGCTTGAGGACCCACTCGACGACGCGCAGGTTATCGCCGAAGCCCGGCCAGATGAAGTTGCCCTGGTCGTCGGTGCGGAACCAGTTGACGTTGAAGATCTTGGGCGGATTGGTCAGCAGGCCCTCCATATCGAGCCAGTGCTGCCAGTAGTCCGCCATGTGGTAGCCGCAGAACGGCAGCATCGCCATCGGATCGCGGCGGACCTCGCCGACCTGGCCCTCGGCCGCGGCCGTCTTTTCCGACGCCATGCTGGAGCCGACGAACACGCCGTGCGCCCAGTCGCGGGACTGGTATACCAGCGGCGCGGTCTTGGCGCGGCGGCCACCGAACACGATCGCGGAGATGGGCACGCCCTGCGGATTGTCGAATTCCGGGCTGATGCAGGGACAGTTCTTCGCCGGCGCGGTAAACCGGGAGTTGGGATGGGCGCCCTTGGAGCCGTCGGCGGGGTCCCAGGGCTCGCCCTTCCAGTTGAGGGCGTTCTTGGGCGGGTTCTTATCCATGCCCTCCCACCACACGGTGCCGTCGTCCTTCAGAACGACATTCGTGAAAATGGTGTCGTGGGCCGTGCTCGCAAGTGCGTTGGGGTTCGATTTGCTGCTGGTGCCGGGCGCAACGCCGAAGAAGCCGTTCTCCGGGTTCACGGCCCACAGACGGCCGTCGGGACCGGGACGGAGCCAGGCAATATCGTCGCCGACGGTCCAGCACTTCCAGCCCTTTTCACGGTAAGCCTCGGGCGGGATCAGCATGGCAAGGTTCGTCTTGCCGCAGGCGGACGGGAACGCGCCGCAGACATAGCGGACCTCACCCTGCGGGTTCTGGACGCCGAGGATAAGCATGTGCTCGGCAAGCCAGCCCTCCTTGCGGGCCAGGTTCGAGGCAATACGGAGGGCGAAGCACTTTTTACCCAGCAGGGCATTGCCGCCGTAGCCAGAGTTCACGGACATAATGTAGTTTTCCTGCGGGAAATGAACGATATAGCGCTTATCCTCATCCAGCTCCGCCTTGGAATGCAGGCCCTTGATGAAGTCGTCGGCCTCCTCGCCCATCGCATCCAGCACCTCCCGGCCCACGCGGGTCATGATCGCCATGGAGATGGTGACGTAGATGCTGTCGGTCAGCTCGAATCCATACTTGGCAAAGGGAGAGCCGATGATGCCCATGGAATAGGGCACAACGTACATCGTGCGGCCGGCCATGCAGCCGTCGTAGATGCTGCGGAGCTTTTCCTTCATCTCGGTCGGGTCCATCCAGTTGTTGGTGGGGCCGGCGTCCTCCTGCTTCTCGCAGCAGATGAACGTGCGGCTCTCGACGCGGGCAACATCGTTGAGCGCGCTGCGGTGGTACACGCAGCCGGGGAGCTTCTCCTGATTGAGCTCAATCAGCTCGCCGGTAGCAAAGGCCTCCCTGCGCAGACCGTCAAGCTGCTCCTTGCTGCCGTCGATCCAGACGACCTCAGCCGGCTTGCACAGAGCGACGCAGCGGTCGATCCATGCGAGGACATGCGGGTTGTTCGTGAGTGCCATGGTGTTTCCTCCAAAAATATATATCAATATTGCGCGAGTGCGTTGGTAAGGGCGGCAAACTCCGCAAGGCTCAGCGCCTCGCCGCGGACGGTCTCCGCAAGGCCGCATTCAAAAACGGCGGCGCGGGCCTTTTCTTTGCCGCATACGCCGTCGAGCGCGTTCACAAGCGTCTTGCGCCGCATATTGAACGCCGCGCGGATGACGCGAAACAGCGCCTTCTCGTCGACCTCGGCCGGCGGCGTTTTCCGCATGGTCATACGCACGACGGCGCTTGTGACCTTCGGGCGGGGCATGAAGCATTCCGGTCCGACTGTGAAGAGCATTTCCGGCTCGGCGTACCACTGCGTGAGCAGCGTAAACGCGCCGTAGTCCTTCTCTCCCGGCCCGGCGCACATCCGCTCCGCGACCTCTTTCTGCACCATCACAACAGCCGTTTCAAAGCAGCGGGACCTAAAAATCTTCGTCAGCACGGGGGTCGTGATGTTATACGGAAGATTCGCGCAGAGCACAGGCCGCAGACCGGGCAGGCTCCGCTCAATCTCCGCCGGAAGATCCCGGCGCATCACATCGCCGAAAATGACCTCTATATTATCATACGGCGCCAGCGTTCGCGCCAGAACCGGCTTCAGCAGCTCATCGACCTCAAACGCGGCGACCCTCCCGGCGCGCAGCGCAAGCTGCTCCGTCAGGCACCCGATGCCCGGGCCGATCTCGACAACGCCCGTCCCCGCGTCCAGCCCGCTCTCCTGCGCGATGCGCTCCGGCACCCGGCGTTCGATCAAAAAATTCTGGCCCTTGGCCTTGGAAAACCGAAAGCCGTCCGTCGCGGCGAGGAGGTTCTGTATTTCCCTGTAATTACAAAGATCCATAGACTATGTATAGGCTCCTTATCAGGACAGCAGCAGCCCCACGACCAGCGGGATCGTCACGACGGAGAGCACCGTCGTCACAAACACGCCCTTTGACGCCATCTCGACATTGCCCCCGTATTCGATGGAGAGCATCGTCGAAAACGCCGCGGCGGGCATCGCGCCGAGCAGCGTCATCGTGCCGAGGAAAACCTCGTTTTTCACAATAAGGTGCAGGATCCCCCACAGCACAATGGGAACGACAACAAGCCGCATCGGCGCAAAAAGATACACCTTCCAGTCGCCGAACACATCCTTGAGCTTCTGCTGCCCGAGCGACGCTCCGATAATCAGCATCGAGCCGGGCAGGATCATGTTGCCGAGCATCTCCGCCGCCGATCCGATCGGGCCCGTTAGACTCACATGGCAGCACAGCAGCAGGAGCGCGGCGATCGACACCATGAGCGGCAGGTTAATGAGCCGCTTCCAGTTAACGCCTTTTTTCTCCCGGCCGCCGCTGCGGGCCATCATCGCCACGCCGACGGTGTAGGCCAAAAGATTGAACGGAATATTCAAAAGCCCGGCGTACAGTCCCGCCTCCGGTCCGAAAAGCGATTTCGCCACCGGGATGCCGAGAAAGCCGACATTTCCAAAGATCGTCATGAAGCTGTAAACGCCTCTGTCCTCCGGCTTGCAGCGGTAGATCAGCGGCACCAGCAGACCGAGAACGATCAGAATCGCATACATCACAAAGCCGAAGCCGAGGATGGAGGCAATTTCGCCGAGCGAGAGGCTTGCATCCGTACCGAGGATACTGCTCAGAATCATGCCGGTCTGCGGGATCAGCAGATTGAACGTCGTATACCGGCGGTTGAACTCCTCGTCCATGATCCCGCAGCGGGAGGCCGCCACGCCGACCGCCAGAAAGATCAGCATAATAATCATCTGGCGAAATATCAGTATAATATCCATATTTTTATATTACTATCACTTCTCCTTATTTGCAACAAAAATTTCCCCAAATCCTATAAAAAAGAAATGGGGAAAATGTTGACTTCACATTTTTATGTTTTGAATTTCACATAGTTGGCACCGTTCACACGCCGATAAGGCGGAGCGCCAGCCAGACCGCTCCCGCCGCCGCCACGCCGCTGCATGCGAAGAGGATATTTTTAAGCCGCCGGCGGGACGGCTTTTCCGCCGTCCCCGTTTTGGCGAGATAGGCGCCGGCCGCGCGGCGGGCCTCCTCGATGACCTGTTCGGCGCTGCGTTTTTTGACCCAGTCCTCCCGTAAAATAAAAATCGCCTCCGTAAAAATTTCCGAATCCGGAGATGGCACGACAACGACCTGCCGATTCAGGCCGCGCAGCGGGATCTCCTGACTCCAGTCTGCCCCTCGGGAGGAAAATTTATACAGGCCCGGCAAAAAGCCCCGTCCGATCATTACTGCCGCGCCTCCACGCGGATGGCCAGCGCGGTCATATCGTCCGCGCTGCCGAAACGGGCGCAGGCCGCGCGCAGGGCGCGGCGGGCAATGGATTTGACCTCCTCGCCGTCAGAGCCGGCCAGGATCTCCCGCAGCCAGCGGTCGTCGTTTTCCGCCAGCACGCCGTCCGAGGCGATCAGCGCGACATTGCCCGGACGCAGCCGCAGGCGCACGATATCGGGCGCGGCGTCCGCTCCCGCGAGCATCCCCGCCGCCAAAGACGCGCCCCGCACCCGGCGAATGCTCCGCCCGGTTTTGACATAGGACGGCGCCGCGCCGTATTTATAAAAGCACGCCTCCCCGGTGAAGAGGTCGATGCAGCACAGGTCGACCGTCGCATAGCCCCAGGCGTCGCCGTTCCGGAGCATGGCCGCGGAGTTCAGAAGCCGCATGGCGCATGCAGGCTCCATACCGGCGCGCAGAAGCGTCTCCAGGATCGCGACGGCGCGGGTGCTCTCCCCCGCCGCGGCCTCGCCCGTGCCCATTCCGTCGGAGAGGATGACGCAGAGTATGCCGCCCTCTGTCTTAAAATAGGTCCCCCGGTCGCCGGAAACGGTCTCTCCCTCCTTTTTCATGTTCGCAATGCCGACGGATACCGCAAGCGGCTCGGCCTGCCGCAGGACCATCCGCCCCTTTTCGCCCAAGCTCACACGGCAAAGCCGCACGCCCACCGCCGCGGACAGACGCTCCAGATAATCCCCCTCTTCGCCGAGGCTTTCAACGCCGGCTCCCTCGATCGTGGCATGCAGCCGGCCGCGTCCGTCGCGAAAGGCCGAGCAGGAGACCTCCATATCCCTGTTTTTGCAGAACCGGATGAGCCTCCGTTCCGCCGCCGCGTCCGGTCCTGCCGCCCCGGAGAGCTGGCAGGCGGCGTCCGCCATGACCTCCGCCATATCAAGAAACTGCCCGTAGGCTGCGGCGCGACCCTCCCGCAGGCGGGCCGCATACTGCCGGCGGTACATAAGACCCCGCAGCTCCCCGTTCACCGCGCTGACAAAGGCCTCCGGCGACACGCAGCGCTGCCGGAACGCCACCGGCAGATCGGACACCGCCGCCGTCCCGCGCCGGGCCATTCCCTCCGCCATGGAGCCAAGATCGCGCACCGTGTCGGCATGCTCCCGCTTCCAGCAGCGCTCCTTTTCCGCACAGGTCTTGCATACGATATCCGCCGCCCGGTCAAACGCCGCCGCCGCTTCGCTCCGTGCCTGCCGTTTTTCCGAGATCTCCGACCCCTCCGCCGCCGCGTCATACAGGCTCCGGAAGCCCTGCGACAGCCGGTCCAGCCGGTCGGCCTGATACAGCCGGAAGGCCACCTCGCCGTGACCGCGCCCGACGCGCAGAAGCGCCCCTACCGGGGTCAGCGCCGACTGCGGAAGAATCAACAGCACCACGGATGCCGCAAAGCACTCATACAGAGCCGGGATATGCGCACCGCCGTTCCATGCGAGCAGCACCGCCACGGCATTCGCCGCACAGAACGCCGCCGCAAAGGTCAGCCGTCCGTAGCGATACAGCGCTCCGGCAAAAAGCCCCGCCAGCGCATACGCCGCTGCGTAGAAAAGGCTCCCCCACTGAGCCAGGTCCATGCCGAGTCCGATCGCCGCCCCCGCAGCGCAGCCAGTCATCGGTCCGCCGCAGAAGCCTGCCGCCATAACCGCAATCACCGCGCCGAAGCGCCCGATGGACAGCACGCCAAACAGCTCCAGGCCCGCAAGCCCCATGAGCGCACAGGCGCACAGCGCCGCCGTGCTCACCGCCCGTCTCAGCTCCGCCGCCTCGGAGTTTTGCTTTTCCGGCGCGGTCACATACCCGAACAGATACGCGCACCCGCCCGCGAGTACAACCTCCAAAAACAGCCGCATGTACGCCGGTATCCCGCTCCCACTCACGGTGAAGCCGTCATACAGCGCCCCGGTCAGCGCCGTCACCGCAGCCGCCACGGCCGGCATAAACGCACGATGTCCCCGCCACGGCTGGCCCTTTGCCATGAATCCGACCGTAAACACCATCAGCGCCGTGGTAATATAACGCAGAGAGTGGTACAGCCCTGCCGCAAGCACATACCCGACCCCCGCTCCGAGAAAGCAGAACACCCCTGTAAGCTCCGATCCGGCCGCCGCGACCATCGCCGCACCGAACGGACCGCAGCCCGAAAAGAGCCGCCCCGCCCCCGTTGCCATGCCGAGCAAAAAATACCCGGCGCATTTTGCCGCCGTCCGCAGCCCCGGCTTCTGCCGCCATGCTGCTGCGAGCCCGCCGCGTCCGCCGTTCCATGTCCACGCCGCCATATGTATACCTCCGCGATTTGTTTACATAATTATAAATTATGGTAAACGTAATATCTCGTCGGAAGCAGGCGGGTGCGCGGCGAAAAAAACGGCGAAGGCCGCGGCATTTGCCCTATTCCTGAAAAATGCCTATACACATTATAATAAATCGCCCCGCTTGGCAGACGGTACGTCTTTCAAGCGGGGTGAAGCTTTATTCGGCTGTTTGGGGAGGCTCCGGATCGCTCCCCTCCGGGGACGTCAGCGTCCCGGCGGGCCGGAGATTGCGGACAATGTGATAGCCCCAGGCCATAAGCTGGATCGCTGCGGCCACAAATGTGATCGACTCGCACAGCGGATGTTCATCCACCGCGGACACAATGCAGAAGTACGCCCCCAAAAAGCAGCTGAAGACCGCCCCGCGGGGACCGGGAGACAGGAAGAAATAACCCGCGATATAGTAGTAAGCCAGCAGGCTCATGCAGATCGCGAAAATCTCCGGCACCGTCCGCCAGAGGACCGGGTCGGAGGCCGCAGATTTATACTCCGTGATGAGCCACATCGCGCCGAAAAAAAGAAGCAGACCGATGCCGAGACGAAGAATCCCCGCCTTTTTGTTTTTCTTAAGGTTTGCACCGAGCAGCGCCGTACCGGCCGCGCCGAGCAGCGCCGAAACGCCGAAGACACGGCGCATGCCGACCTGCGTCTCCGGGAAATGCTCCGCATCCGCGGTCAGCAGCTGCACAACGCCCGCAGCAAACAACAGCAGCGCCGGCAGCATATACACAGCCGTCGTCACAAAGCGCTCCCCGCCAAGCGCGGAGGCCGCATCCAGCGGCGCGTCGTAGCGTTTCATGCGCCACGCCGCCGCGCCGATGACCGCCGTCACCGCCAGGAACATCAGCGCCACGATAACGCTGATCCGCGCACCGGGGATCGCCAGTCCGGTATCGACGTCAATGATTTTCATATTCTGGAGCCAGCGGATCAGAAATCCCATGGCGGCCGCCACCGCCGTAAAGCCCGTGATCTTATAGGCCTCGTTCTGCATATCGTTCTTCCTCTGTTCATAAGATTGTCTGGAATATTTTATACCCATTCAGGAGCACTCGTCAAGATACGGAGGAGAAAATGACTATGCTGCAAAAACACTTTTCGGCCCGGCTGTTGTTTTGGGCCGCGCTGTTTATTGTCCTCGCCGCGCTGTTTCACTGCGCCGTCCCGATCGGCGCCGAGGCCACCTTTGACAGCAGCACCACCATCCGCGTGCTCATGCCCGACGGTGAGGTACAAGCTATGACGCTCGCGGAGTACCTGCCCGGGAGCGTGGCGGCGGAGATGCCCGTGTCCTTCGGTGAGGAGGCGCTCAAGGCCCAGGCCGTCGCCGCCAGAAGCTATGTACTCGCCACCCACAGCCATGACGATGCGGATATATGCACCGACAGCGCGTGCTGTCTTGCGTGGCAGATACCCGATGCGGAGTCCAAAGCGTCCGCCGAGGCCGCCGTCCGCGCGACCGACGGGCAGGTAATCACCTACGACGGCAGCATCGTGCAGGCCGTGTTTCACGCAAGCTCCTGCGGCGCAACCGAAGACGCCGCCGCGGTATGGAGCGCCCAGCCCTACCTTGTGAGCGTGTCAAGCCCGGAGAGCGCCGACAATGCGCCGGGGCTTTTGTCCGAGGCCGTCTTTTCGCCGGACGAGCTGTGCGAAAAATTAGGGCTCACCCCTGCGGGTGAGCCGGATACATGGCTTGTCGGCACAGTGGCCGACGACGCCGGTCGCGTTGCGCTTCTGCGCATCGGCGGACAGTCTCTCTCCGGGACCTTCGTCCGAAGCGCCCTCGGCCTGCGAAGTACGGATTTTGACGTATGCTACGACGGAACGAATTTCATCTTTTCCGTCGCGGGACACGGTCATGGCGTGGGCATGAGCCAGTACGGCGCAAAGCTCCTCGCCGAGCAGGGGCTTTCATACGCCGAGATCCTCGCGCACTACTACCCCGGAACCTCGCTCCGTCATGCCTGAATACCCTCCGGCGCATGCCACCGGCCGTCTTCATCCTTTTCCGGCAGACTAAGCGTATCGCTCGTATAAAAGACCTCAAACTCGCTCGTCACAAGGAGCCGGCCCTCTTCATCAAACACCTCGCCGATGCAGAGTGCGGTGCGCCGGCCGTTTTTGACCAGGCGTGATTTCGCCGTGAGCTTCCCGCTGACGCCGGGACGCAGAAAATGAATGCTCGCGCTTTGGGTCAGCATACCGCGCCCCGTGGACGCGGTCGCCATGCCGGTCACGCAGTCGCACAACGCGAACAGAAGGCTCCCGTGCGCAACGCCCTGCGGATTCAGAGAGTCCTGCGTCATCTCGACCTCGCACTCGCAATACCCTTCCTCAACGACCGTGAACCGTATCCCGTTCAGCCGGTTGAAGCCGGGCGCCTCATTCATATACTGCCGAAATACCGCCATATCGAGCATGACCGCAAAACCTCCGGGGCAAAAAATCCCCCTTATTGTACCACAACGGCGCCGTCGGAGCAAGGAACGGACTCCGATGCCGCGGGGCCGGCCCGCTCGATCACGATATTTTCTCCTTTTCGGACGGCACGCACGGCGTCGCCCGGCGCCAGCTCTCCGCGCAGGAGCATGTCCGCAAGCGGGTCCTCCACACGTTCCCGCAGGAGCCGCCGCAGCGGCCGGGCCCCGTAGTTCGGGTCATATCCCTGCGCCGCGAGCGTGTCGAGCGCCTCCTCGGTGACGGTCAGCGTCACGCCCTGCGCCGCGAGGCGGTCGGAAAGCTTTTGCTCCATGCCCGCCGCGATGCGGCGCAGCTCCGCCCGGTCAAGCGGCCGGAATACGATGCGCTCGTCCACCCGGTTGAGCAGCTCCGGACGGAAATACCGTTTCGCCTCCGACAGCGCCAGCTCGCGCAGATGCTCCTGCCGCTCCGAGCCGGCGTCGCCGCCGAAGCCCAGCCGCGGTCCGGCGGTCATGGCCCGCGCCCCGACATTGGAGGTCATCACGACCACGGTGCTGCGGAAATTCGTTTGCCTCCCGCGGGCGTCGGTCAGCATGCCGTCCTCGAGGACCTGCAAAAGCAGGTTCAGCACATCCGCATGCGCCTTTTCCACCTCGTCAAAAAGCACCACCGACCACGGGCGCTGCCGCACCTTGTCGGTCAGGAGCCCGCCGTCCTCATGGCCCACATATCCCGGGGGCGCCCCGATCAGCCGCGCCACGGTATGCGCCTCCATATACTCCGACATATCAAAGCGCAGGAGCGCCCGCTCATCGCCGTACACGGCCTCCGCCAGCGCCCGGCAAAGCTCCGTCTTGCCGACGCCCGTCGGACCAAGGAAGAGAAAGCTGCCAACGGGCCTGTCCGGGTCGGCAAGGCCCGAACGGCCGCGCCGGATCGCCCGGCAGACCGCGTTGACCGCCTCCTCCTGTCCGACAACGCGGCGATGGAGGATCTCCTCCAGGCGGCTGAGCCGCTCCCGCTCCGACGTGGTCAGCGCCTCGACCGGCACGCCCGTCCAGCCCGACATGACCTTTGCGATATCCCCGGCGTTCACCTGCTTTTCACGCGGCTTACGCGAGGAGCGCACCTTGCTTGCCGCCTCGTCCATGAGGTCAATGGCCTTGTCGGGCAGGAAGCGCCCCGGCAAATACCGCGCCGAGAGCGATACCGCCGCCTCGACGGCCTCGTCCGTGATGATGAGGCCATGGTGCTTTTCATACCGCGGGCGCAGCCCGGTCAGGATGCGCACGCTTTGCTCCCGCGTCGGCTCCTCGACGGTCACAGGCTGAAAGCGCCGCTCCAGCGCGGCGTCCTTCTCGATGTGCCGCCGGTACTCGTCGATCGTCGTGGCGCCGAGAAGCTGGATCAGCCCCCGTCCCAGGGCCGGCTTGAGGATATTCGCCGCGTCGATCGCGCCCTCGGCCGCACCGGCGCCCATGATCGTGTGCAGCTCGTCCACGAAAAGGATGACGTCCCCCGCCCGCTGCACCTCGCGCAGGACGGTTTTGACGCGCTCCTCAAAATCACCGCGGTATTTTGTCCCGGCGAGCATCGACGGGATATCAAGCGCCATGAGCCGCTTGCGGGCAAGCTCCTCCGGAACACGGCCCACCGCCATGCGCTGGGCCAGGGCCTCGGCGACCGCGGTTTTGCCGACGCCCGGTTCCCCGATGAGGACCGGGTTGTTTTTTGTGCGCCGGGAGAGGATCTCAATCACCCGGCGCAGCTCCCGCTCCCGCCCGATCACGGGGTCAAGCTCCCCCTTCCCGGCCAGCGCGGTCAGGTCGCGGCTGTATTGGTCAAGGGTCTTTGTATCCACCCGCCGGGGTGCGCTCGCCGCTGTGCGCGGCGTCTCCGCCGGGGCGCCCCGGAAAACCTCCATAACGTCCGTGTAAAGCCGGTTGGCCTCAAAGCCCAGCGCGGCAAGCGCTTTGGCCCCGGCACAATCCGGCTGGCGCAGGATTCCCATCAGAATGTGCTCCGTGCCGACAAAGGCATGTCCCAGCTTTCCCGCGTCGATCGCGGCAAGCTCCATCGCCCGCTTCGCCCGGGGACTCAGGCCGTTCGCAGGAGGGCCGGGCGTACCGCGTCCCGCCTCCTTTTCAATGGCCGCCGTCAGCTCCTTTTCCGTGACGCCCGCGCGGGTCAGCACCCGGCAGGCAAGTCCCTCGCCCTCCCGCAGCAGCCCTGCGAGCATATGCTCCGTGCCGACATAGCTGTGCCCCAGCTCCGACGCGGTGTTATAAGCCTCTCCGATGGCAAAACGCGCCCGTCGGGTCAGCTTGTCCGAATTTCGCATTGGAATCGCCTCCGGGTGGATTATACCCAGCCTTCTGCAAATAAAAGCACGGAAAGCGGTTGATTTTTTGATTTTTTGTGATATGATATGGCTGTGTCATAAATACAAATAGGAGGAATATTCATGGCTTATCGTATTTCCGACGCTTGCATCTCCTGCGGCTCCTGCGCCGACCAGTGCCCCGTTTCGGCTATTTCTCAGGGCGATACTCAGTACGTCATCGACGAGAATACCTGCCTGTCCTGCGGCTCCTGCGCGGAACAGTGCCCCATGGGTGCCATCGCTGAGGCATAAGATACTTATCGACCGAAAAAAGCGGTATGCGTCGGCATACCGCTTTTTTCCATAAAGGAGACGCTATGAAGCAATTATGGCCCGGCGGTCCGGTCTATGCGGACGACCCGGCTTTCAAAATAACCACCGACTCCGTCCTCCTGGCGGATTTTGCCGGCAGCCGAATTTTCGCCAAGTGCGCCGACCTCGGCTGCGGCGGCGGACTGCTGTCGGTGCTGCTGCACGATAGCTGCCGCGACGCCGCGTTCACCGCCGTCGATATCCGTGAGGAGGCGGCCGACATATGCCGCCGGAATTTCGCCGCGAACCATATCCGCGGCGAGGTGCTGTGCGCCGACGTGCGAGCCCACCGCAGCCTGCCCGGCGCGGGACAATACGACCTTGTGGTCTGCAATCCGCCCTACTATTACAACGGCCCGAAATCGTCCGATCCCTCCCGCGGCACGGCCCGCGGCGGACAGCTCAGCCCCGCCCAGTTTTCCGGCGCGGCGGCTTATCTGCTCAAAAAGGGCGGCGAGTTCTGCCTTGTCCACAAGCCGGAATTTCTCACCGACATCTTCGCCGCGATGCGCCTGGCGGACATCGAGCCGAAGCGCCTACGCATGGTGTGTCACACGGCCGGGAGCGCGCCGGCGCTGGTCCTGATCGCCGGAAAACGCGGCGGCCGTCCCGGCCTTGCCGCCATGCCGTCGCTGATCCTGTGCGGCGCCGACGGTTCTCCGTCGGACGAGGTGCGCCGCATCTACCATATGCGTTCCGAGCCGGCGGCGCCGGGGGCTTGAGCAGGACCCCGGAAGAGCGCGATCCCGCCTCCCGTGCCCGGCATGGTTCGCTCCGCAGCAAGACCGTATTGCCAATCGTATACACAAAAGAAGGAGTGTACCTCTGACGAGATATACCCCTTCTTATCCTTATATGTGTATTAGATTGGTTTGTATGGAACGAACTCATCAAGCCCTGTGTCAATACCAAAAAGCTCTTCTAAGTCCCTTATGAGTTGCTCTGCTCCTATGATCTCGTATACGATACCGTCTCTTATAACGACGGCTCTTTCGCCAAACAAGACATTTACCAACTCTCCGTTGTTCGACTCTACAAACACGATTTGAACGTCAGGCCAAAAAAATTGAAATAATTCTTGGTCAATTCTTACTATTTTAACGGAGCTCAAGCAATCTCTCAATGCATTCAAATCCTCAATCTCCAGCCTGACCAGCTCCCCATACTCGTTTTTAACCAAAACATTACAGTTTAGGAAGGTATTATCAGCCGATATGAGCGCAATCTCTTTTGGTGGCGCCAATTCGAATAACACTACGGCCAAAAGGAATAACACCACAAGTCCTGAAACGAGAAGTGTTCTGTTCTTAAAGTTCATATCTATTCCCCAACAGGACAATGGTTACCGGATCATCAGAAGTGCTGTAAAGGCTCGTTACAATCCATTTGAAGGCGCCCACTGTGTTAAAACATTATCATTTTTGTTTGGCTTCCTGCTCTCGTTGGCGCTTCCATGCGACGCGGGAGACGGCGATGCTCAGCTCGTACAGGCCGATCATCGGCACGGCGGTCATGATCTGACTCACCACGTCCGGCGGGGTGATGATCGCCGCCAGAATGAAGATAATCAGTATCGCATATTTCCGTCCCTTCACAAGGAGCCCCGGGCCGAGCAGACCGAGCCGGCCGAGCAGGAACGCCAGCACCGGCATCTCAAAAATAACGCCGAACGCCACCAGCATCCCGAGCACGAAGCTCATATAGTTATTGAACGAAATACTCGCCGTGATATCCTTTGAGCCGTTGAAGTTATAGAAAAACTCCAGCGTGATCGGCAGTATGGCGAAAAAGCAGAACGCCGTGCCGATCAGAAAAAACACGAACCCGCCGACGATGGCGGAGCCGGCCGAGCGGCTCTCCGTCTTTGTAAGGCCCGGCTGGACAAAGGCCCAGATCTGCCACAGAATAAACGGCGACGAGAACACCAGGCCCAGCACCAGCGCCAGCTTCATATAGCACGTCACAAGCTCGGACGGCGACAGGTATATGAAGTCAAATTCCGGGCTGAGCGCCAGCACGATGTCGACAAATCGCTGTATGAAGATGAACGAGACCACGGACAGCGCCACGAACACCAGCGCGCACCGCATCAGACGGCGGCGCAGCTCGGAAAGGTGGCCCGTGATGGTCATGGCCTTGTCATCCTGTTTTTGAACAGAGGCGCTCAATTCTCCGGGTCGTAGGGCTTTTTCTCCGTCCCGGCGGCCTTTACCTCCGGCTCGTCGTCCTCGTCGTCATCGTCCTCGCTGAGCCCCTTCTTGAAGCTGCCGATGGTCTTGCCGACGGACTTGCCGAGCTTCGGCAGCGCCTTCGGTCCAAAGATGATCAGGACGATCACCAAAATGATGAGAAGCTCCCAAATACCGATCTTACCCATGCTGTTCTTCCTCCTGTACAGTTTGGCTTGCATGATCCTCCGCCTCCGCCGGAGCGGGGGCGTTTTCCGTTTGCACCGGGTCTGTCGCGGGTGCGGCGGCCCTGTGAACGGCGGCGTTTATATCGTTTTCGACGGCGCGCATGCCGTCTTCCACCTTTTGCGTCTCCCCCTGAACGGATTTCTCAAGGCTCTCGCCCATGGTGCGCACATCCTTCTGGATGTCGTCGATGTCCTTCTTGATCTCGCGGACGTCCTCCATGACGTCAAGCTCCTCGGTGGTCTCGCGGATGTATTTCTTCACCGAGCGGATCGCCTTGCCGAGGGCACGGCTCGCCTCGGGCAGCTTCTCCGGCCCGAGCACAACGAGCGCGATGATCAGTATAATAATCAGTTCGCCGAAGCCGATCCTTGACATGGTCTTATTCCTCCGGGATGCTGGCCTCCGTCACCGCGTCCGGCGTGGGCGTGGGCGCAGGCGTTGGAGTCGACTCCTCGACAATGCTCGCTTCCGTGACGGCGTCCGGCGCCGTATACGCCTCGCTCGGCACGATGGTCGGCACGAACGGCTTCCAGCTTGGGATGACGATCGTGCTCAGCGGCTCGCTCTCCTCTGCCGGGACGCTCGCTTCAGTCGCGGCATCCGGGACAGGCGTCGGCACGGGAGTGGCCGTGACCTCTTCCTCTGCGGGAACGCTCGCCGCCGCTGCGGCATCCGGGGTGGATGTCGGTACGGGCGTGAGGGGTACGCCGACGACGGCCGGCTCCGAAACGGTTTCCTCCTCGACGACGCTCGCCTCGGTCACGGGTGCAGCCGTCCCGGGCGCGGCCGGATCAAAGGTCATGCAGGCATTGATCGCCGCAAGCGTCGCATCCGAGGTCACGGTTGCGCCGGCAATGGCGTCGATACCCTCGCCATAGGCCTGCGCGCCGGACCGCCCGATAAACTGGGCCTTGTACCAATCGGCCAGAACGCCGTCTCCGCGGCCCTCCGTCTCCATAAAGTTCTCATCGCCGATGATTATGCCGGTCACGACGCCGTCCGCGTTAAAGCCCATGGTCACGGCGATGGGTCCCTCCCCGAAGCCGGTCGCGCGGACGATATAGCCGTTATCGGCCTGCCGCCAGCCGGTGACGCCCGCGCCGCCGCCCATCCAGGCAGCGCTCTGCGCGCCGGGCAGAAGGACCGCGATCTCCTCGGCGGAGAGCGGAAGCTCCTCGGCATCGACCGCCAGCGTGCCCTCGGGCAGCAGGGTCTTCATGTACTCAACCGCCTTGTTGACGCCGCTGACGACCGCGCCGGAGCTGACAGACGCGCCGGTCACGCTGTCGATATTCTGCTTGAGCACAAGCATGCCGCTCATGCCGGAAAACTGATCCTTAAACGCGGGCTCACGGGTCTTCGCGCCAAGGCCGGACGTCTCGGAGAAATTCGCGCCGCCGACCTCAATGGCCGTGATGACCGCAGCCGTGTCCATGCCGACCGTGACCTCGATCTCGCCGCCGAAGCCGACGACGGCGATCTGGCTGACCATGCCCATGAGGTTCCCCGCCTCGTCATACGCCTCGTAGGCGTAATCGACGGGCGCATCCTCGGGCAGGACCACCTCGGTCATATAGGCTGCCCCGTCCATCACGGCGGCACGCGCAGCCTCCTGCTCGGCCATCGCCGCGGCCTCGATGGTGTCCTTCGTGACCGCATAAACCCCCGCGATCGCAAAGCTCATAACAATAGCAACAAGCATGAGCATCACATACGGCGGGATGGAAAATGTACGTTTTTCTTTCATAAAGCCTCTCCCTATTCTCCTGCTCCCATATCATACCACGCAAATGTTTGGCAGGCAAGCAAAAAGCAATTGCAAAATAACAAATTTTTAACTATAATGGCTTTATGAGCAAACGATACGATGAACTTTTCGGCGAGATCGTGACGATCCTGCGCCGGGACTGGGCCGGAAAGGACCGGCTCTCCGAGCGCTTTGACCCTCGCTACTACAATACCGCCGTCGGGCAGGCGTGGCACGACGATAAGCTCGACGAGCTTTTGTTCCTTCGGTATATGAGCCAGATGCTGGCCGTCATCGGCGAGCGGCATCTGCGCATCCGTCTGCGCCCGTCGGAAACCTACGCGCCGTGGTCCTCGGGCTTCTTTGCCCGGCGGTTCGACGACACGCTGATCGTGACGGCGGTCGGCGGCGAGACGAGGCTTCGCCCCGGCGACAGGATCACCGCCGTCAACGGCGGCTCCCCCTCGCATCACCGGCATGTGTTTCAGAAAAATTTCCTCTTCTCCGACGAGCCGGAGCGCGAGGACTGGCGCGGGCTTCTGAAGATGGCCGGCTTCATCGACGTGACCCACCCCGACGGCTCGACGGAGAAGCTCGACCTGCGGCGCTACCCCCTCGAAGCGCCGGCGGGCATCACGGTGCATGAGCGCCCGGGCGGCCTGATCCTCGACCTGCGCCACGCGCAGACGCTCGGCGGTCATTCCATGGAATCGCTTCTGTCCCGGCTCTGCCGGACCGACACGCCGCTTTCCGATCTCCTCGGCGGCGGTGTATATGTAAACTATACGCGGCTCAACTGTCTCATCCTGGCGGCCGCCTACGCAAACGACCCCGACGCCGCGGACTGCATCGCCGACCTTCGCGATAAGCTCGACCGCGGCTTCCTCTACGAGCCGGATGATGACGACACGATCCTTCCCGGCAGCGGGCATCCCGTCAAAGCCGCCGTGCTGATCGACACATGGACACGGGACGACGCCGAAGCGCTCGCGCTGGCGGCAAAGCGCGCCGGCGCGCATCTCATCGGCCGGGCGAGCCTCGGCACGCTCGACTACGGCGGCGAGGTGCATTACGAGCTTGACGAGCGCTACACGCTCACCTGGCCCACGGCGATCTCCCGCGAGGCGCAGGAGGGCCGGCCCCTCGGCCCGGTGCAGCCGGACGAATACATCCCGTTCACCCCCGCCGAATGCGAAGCCGACCTGCTTATGCAGCGGGCGGAGGCATATCTCGCGGAATAAAACGTAACCAAATAAAATCGGTATATATTGGAAAGGAGATCCCATGGAAAAGAAGAAAGGGAAAAAGCTCTCCCGGCGCGAATTCCTCAAAGGCGCGGGCGCGGTATCGGTCGGCGCGGCGGCGGTCAGCCTGTTCGGCACCTCCGTCTTTGCGGCGGAGGACGCCGTGACGGGCGCTTCCGCCGTCGAGGAGGAATCCTCCCGCCAGGGCGGCGGCTCCGGCGAGTCCAGCTCCGGTGAGATCAACGAGGTCACCACCGACGACCGCGTTTTCGGTTACTCCGGCCCCGGCGACTGGCTCGGCAAGGCCCCCGACGTCTCCGCGCTGGCCATCGCCCGCGTGATCGACACGGATGTGGCGGTCATCGGCCTCGGCCATGCCGGCACACAGGCCTTCCTCGCGGCGGCGGAAACCGGCGCGAAGGTCATCGGCGTCGAGAAGCACAGCCAGGATACCCACTCCTGGTTCGGCGAGGACTTCGGCTGCTGGAACTCCGATGTGCAGGTCAACCAGGCCGGCTTCGGCCCCTACAACCTCGGCGAGGTCGTCGACGAGTTCATCACCCGCGGCGGCGGCCGCGCGTTCCCCGAGATCGTGCGTCTGTACGTCCACAATTCCGGCCCGACCATGGACCACATGCTGGAGGTCGCGAAGGAGATGGGCGTCGATAAGCGCGTCTATACCTATGACAACACCCGCGACGGCTGGCTGATCATTCAGGCCAACTTCGACTACGACAAGTGGAAATCCGGCGCGGATATCTATGACTGCCTCCGCAAGGATTACCCCATATGGCCCGGCACCAAGACCTGGGCAGCCTCCTGCCAGTTCATGGGCGAGTACAACGACACCATGGTCTCCGGCGTTGCGGCCAACTCCAAGCTCGGCATCGTCCAGCAGGCCTGCCTCGACAAGGCCACCCGCGACTACGGCGCGGAGATCCTGTACGGCACATCCGGCGTCGTCCTCGTGCAGGACGACGACAAGACCGTCACCGGCGTCATCGTGCATGACGACGCCACCGGCGAGTACATCCGGATCAACACCGCCAAGGGCGTCGTCATGGCCGGCGGCGACTATGCCGGCAACAAGGACATGAGCTGGGCGCTGCTGAACGAGTATATGGAGCGGACCGAGCGTGCCGGCGGCTCCAAGGACCGTTTCTACTCCTCCGGCCGCGACGGCTCCTCCGTCAAAATGATGTGCTGGGCCGGCGGCTATATCGAGCCTGCGCCGCGCGGCACGATGGTCCTCGGCGGCGGTCCGTCCGGCGGCCCGTGGGGCGCAAACTCCATGCTGTGGCTCAACGCCGACGGCAAGCGCTATACGAACGAGGGCAACATCACCGCGGCGCAGACCGCCTCCGCCCGTCAGAAAAGAGGCATCGCCTGCCTCATCACCGACCAGAAATGGTTCAAGGGCGTCTGCAACTCCGGCCTTGAGCACCAGGGTCCGAACGGCGGCCGTCCCCAGTTCTATCAGGACATCATCGACGGCATGAACGCCCTCGAGCCCGGCAAGCGCGCCAACATCATCGGCTGCACCATCGCCGAGCGCATGGGCGGCACCGTCATGTGCGCCGAGACCATCGAGGATATCGCCCGCATGGTCGGCTACTCCGAGGATATCGTCCCGAACGTCGTCGAGTCCGTCAAGCGCTACAACGAGATGTGCTATCAAGGCCGCGACGATGACTTCGGCAAGCGCGCCGAGGCCCTCATCCCCGTTGACGAAGGCCCCTTCTACGCCTGCACCGGCTCCGTCGGCGGCGGCTCGGCCAGCGTCACGATGGTCACCATGTCCGGCGTCATGACCGACGACCGCCTGAACGTGCTTGACCACAGCGGCAACCCCATCAAGGGCCTTTACACCTGCGGCAACTCTCTCGGCGGACGCTACGGCACCGGTTACTGCACGCCCTGCGCGGGCAGCTCCATCGGCATGGCCGGAACCCACGGCCGTCTTGCCGGACAGTTCGTCTGCGAATAATTCCGCGCCAAAACCGGGAGGACGGCAAGCGTGCCGCCCTCCCTTTCCGCGCCGTTCTGACGTCCAAGACGGCGTGTCCGATTGTATACCATATGCATCGACAGGAGGGATTGTTTTGAAGGAAATTCCCATCACCGGGGTCGGCGGCTTCCGCGTCGGCCACGCGCAGGACGCGGAGGCCGGAACCGGCTGCACCGTCGTGCTCTGCGACGCGCCGAGCCCCGCCGGGGCGGATATACGCGGCGGCGGCCCCGCCTCCCGCGAGTCCCAGCTTCTCGACCCCCGCATGGCGGCGGAGGGCGTCAACGCGGTGCTGCTCTCCGGCGGCAGCGCGTTCGGCCTGGATGCTGCCGGCGGTGTGCTGCGCTACCTCGAGGAGCGCGGCATCGGCCTCGACACCGGCTTTGCCGTTGTTCCCCTCGTTCCGCAGAGCTGTCTTTTCGACCTCTGCGTCGGACGGTCCGATGTACGTCCGGATGCGGCCATGGCCTACGCCGCCTGTGAAAACGCCTCCTGCGATCCCCCGGCCATGGGAAACGTCGGCGCGGGCACCGGCTGCACCGTCGGAAAATGCCGCGGTCTTGACCGCGCGATGAAGTCCGGCTTCGGCGCGTATGCCGTCGAAACGAACGGCCTCCGCGTCGGCGCCATGGTCGCCGTGAACGCCTTCGGCGACGTCTATGACGGCGAAGGCAAGGTGCTGGCGGGCTTGCGGACGCCGGACGGCGCGGCGCTTTCCTGCTCCCTGACAGAGATCATGCAGGACGCCGCCGCTTCCTCCGGCGGCACATTCGGCGGCAATACCACGCTTGGCATCGTGGTCACAAACGGCCGTTTTTCCAAAGCGGAGCTGACAAAGATCGCCGGCATGACCCACAACGGCTACGCCCGGGCCATCCGCCCGGTACACACCTGCGTTGACGGCGACAGCATTTACGCGCTCTCGACCGGCCACGCAAAAGCCACGCCCGACCAGGTCGGCGCCCTGGCCGCCCATGTCATGGAGCGCGCCATCGTCCGGGCCGTAAAGTCCGCGCGCTCCGCTTACGGCTTCCTGGGCCTTGCCGGCCGGTGAGCCCGGCAGCAAAAACCTCTTGCATTTCGGGGGCAATGCCTATATAATGCACTTGTTTGAACGAGCTGTCCGCGACATCGTACCCGTATGGGACGGTAGTCCGATCCCGGCGGTTCGGTCAGACGCATATCAATTGCGCTGTATCCGGCAGGACCCGGAACAACAGCAAGGAGGAAACTGAATATGGAAAAGAAACCCAACACACGTTACCTGGTTGAGCTTGCTCTGTTCGTCGCCATCATCCTCGTGATGAAGCTGACGGGGCTATCCAGCATCCCGGTCGGGCCGCTGAACATGACCCTTACGATGGTTCCCATCGCCATCGGCGCCATGCTTCTCGGGCCCCTTGCCGGCGGCGTGCTGGGGATGATCTATGGTTTTACCAGCCTCTACGACGCCGTTTCCGGCGGCTCTGTGATGACTGGTATTTTCTTTCAGATCAGCCCGCTCAACACCATCGTTCTGTGCGTTGTCATGCGCGTGCTCGTCGGCGTCGGCACCGGCTGGCTGTTCCGCCTGCTGCACAGGCTCGACCGCACCAAAACGGCATGCTACTTTCTCGGCGGCCTGGCCGCCCCGCTTCTGAACACTCTGCTGTTCATGGGCTATATCGTGCTGGTATTCTACCGCACCGACTTTGTGCAGGAGCGCGTCGCCGCGCTCGGCGCCAGCGGACCGCTTATGTTTGTCGTCCTGTCCGTCGGCGTTCAGGGGCTTGTGGAGGCCGTGACCGGGGCCATCGTAGGCGGCGGCGTCGGCAAGGGCGTCGCACACGCGCTCAAGAGAGACTGAAATCATTTTTTAAACGGGAGAGACAGCCATGGTTCTTGCCATTGACGTAGGCAATACCAATATTGTGCTCGGCGGCATTCAGGATGGAAAACAGATGTTTTCCTGCCGCCTCGCGAGCGACCGGAACAAGACCGAAGACGAATACGCCCTTTCCATCGGCGGCATCCTTTCCATGCACGGCGTGGATGCCGCCGACATTGAAGGCGGCATTCTCTCCTCCGTCGTTCCCTATCTGCGCACGGTACTGCCCCGGGCCATCCGCCTGCTCACCGGCAAGGACATCATGGTCGTCGGCTCCGGCATCAAGACCGGCCTGAACATCCGCATGGACGACCCCGCCACCGTCGGCAGCGACCTCATCGTCACGGCCGTCGCCGCGCGTGCAAAGTATAAGCCTCCCATCGCCATCATCGACATGGGCACCGCCACGACCCTCGCCGTCATTGATAAGAACGGCGACTATGTCGGCGGCATGATCATTCCCGGCGTCTGGGTATCGCTCAACTCCCTGTCCGCCCATGCGGCGCAGCTTCCGTACATCGACCTCACCGGCCCCACGGAGCTGCTCGGCCGCAACACCATCGACTGCATGCGCGCAGGCTCCGTCATCGGCTGCGCCTCTATGCTGGACGGGCTGATCGGACGCCTGGAAAAGCAGCTTGGCGAGCCCGTGAACGCTATCCTCACCGGCGGGCTGAGTCCCCTGATCGAGCCGTATTGCGAGCGCAAATTCTATGTAGAGCCGGATCTTCTCATCACGGGCCTTCAGGTGCTGTACGAGAAAAACCGCCCCCTCAAAAACAAATAAGCCGCAAAAGCGCCGCGTGACCGGACGTGAAGCGACCCCAAAAAGTGAGACAATGTTTAAATAAAAATTGTTTAACCAGCCGAAAGGGCTTGCTGTCTGTGCAACACAGACGGCAAGCCCTTCAGCTTTGCCTTGATACGCCTGCTGTTATAATAATCCGGGTAATTGATTAGCTCCTGCTTGAAATGTTCCATGGATTCAAACTCCTGTAAATACAGCAATCCACTTTTGAGCAGACCGAAGAAATTTTCTATGACCGCATTATCCGGACAGTTCCCTTTCCGGCTCATACTCTGCCGGACACCTCCCCAGCCTGTCAAAAAAGCACCCTGGATTTTTAAGGCACAGAAATATCGGACTTATCCTGCGCCTCGATCAGTTTCACGATTCGGCTGGTGCCCAGGCGATCCGCCCCCAAGGCGATAAATTCCTCCGCATCCCGGATCGTCTTGATACCGCCCGCGGCCTTTACCCGCACATGACTGCCGCAGCACTGGCGCAGAAGGGCCACATCCTCTCTGGTCGCTCCATAGGCGGAAAAGCCGGTAGAGGTCTTGATATAGTCCGCCCCGGAGGCGGATACGATGGAACACAGCCTCCGCTTTTCTTCTTCTGTGAGCAGGCACGTTTCAATAATTACCTTGAGGATATGGCCTCTTGTGGCCTCCCGTACCTGGCGTATTTCATCCAGCACATCGTCCCAGCATCCATCCTTTACCATGGCAATATTGATGACCATATCTATCTCATCGGCCCCGTTGCGGATAGCATCCCGGGCCTCAAACACCTTAACGTTTACCGTATTGTACCCATTGGGAAAACCGATGACGGTGCAGACGGACATCTGATCGCCCACATATTCCTTAGCACCGGCCACATGGCAGGGAGGAATGCAGACCGAAGCGCAGCCATAGCGAATGGCCTCGTCACAGAGCTGTTTGATCTCTTTTACGCTTGCGTCAACGCGCAGCAGGGTGTGGTCGCAGCGTTTCAGTATATCCTGAATGTTCATATCCTTTCCCCCCGCTCCATAAATACCAGCAAAACCTGGCCGGGCTCGATACGTGCAGAAAGGAGGCCGTCCGTGCAGGCCACGGAGACACCGCTCCAGCGCTCATCGGCCCTTCCTTGGGCGATACGGCTGTCCAGCAGTTTGCCTTCGATCACTCTGTCGCTGCCATTATAAACGGTAAATACCACCTTGTCCCCGTTTTTCGACGCAAAGCGGTTTGCGTAAAGCCCCTCTTGCAATACGGTATAGAAGGGGATCGGACTGCCGGCAACAAATATATCCCGGTTGGACTCCAATATCCCGCGCCATTTATTGAGCTTTGCCACATGCTTTTCGCTAAATGGCAGCCATCTGCCGAAAACCTCTTCCCACAGGAAAAAGCCTGTCCCATTAAACACAGCGCGGTCAATGAGCATATCCTTCCCCTCGCCCACGCGCCAGCGTCCAACCGTCATGCTGTTCATCTCCGGGAAAAGATACCGGAGCACAAAGCTCTGGGGCATATCCAGGAAATCCGGGCTCTGATCCCAGTTGGCCATGATAAGGGCGGCCATCTTTTCATTTCTGGGGGGCGCCTCCGAGAAAAATGCCACGCCGGGGCGCAGGGCATCCAGCTTTTGGCGCAGGGTAAGGGGAACCGTATCCATCGTATCAAAAAAGATCCCGTCACAATCCGTTGCGCGAACCATCTCCACCATGTTTTCCACATACTGCTCCTCGGGAATGCCTTCGTCGTCCCACGGGTTATAGGGAAACACGATCTTCACACCCCGCGCATGGGCTCTGTCCACGATCTTCCGCAGACCGTGCATGCCGCCGGGCACATTATGGTTGAAGTCCCATTGCCCCTGATGGTCGGCGCCCAGGCGGGGGTACTGATGCCATAGTATCAGAAAATCATAGCCGCCGAATTTCTCGCCATAGTCGATCACCCTGTCGATATCGAACTGCTGCGTTTCATAATCGAAGAACTGGCGGGAATAGGAAAAAACAAAGCCGGGAAACATGGCCTCATGCATCCACCTCAAATCCTCCCGCTGATAACCCGACAAGTCCACCAAAGCCCGCATATCCCGGCGCCAGCGGTCATACGCCTCGCACCATCCTTCATTGACCGCAGTCAGCTTAAATGCAATGATATTGGTCAGCGGATAATCGTCAATGGGCACAAACAGGCGGTGGTCGATAAAAGGGCCTTCCGCCGGTGCGTCAAACCAGCGGCCGGTCATATTCAGGCCGCCGAAGCCTATGTCCAGCTCATACGGCCGCATGGCAAAGCCGTCTCGGTCGTCAGCCGACAGATTGCAGGCTGGCATGGGATAATTTATGTGAAGCGCCATGGCGCTGCTGCCGTCCTGCCGGGGCGACGGGTTGCCGCTCAGACGCCATTTGCTGTCCCCGCAGCGAAAATTTTTCATAAACGGCATGGTGTAATATACGTTCTGGGGCTGGTTGTCAGGCCATTTCGCCCCCAGCTGCAGAAATACCGCGCAATCCGCATAGGGGTCCGACAGGATGATCACCCGGGCGGTAATTCCCCAGGCAGGCGCGGCCATCGTAAAGGAAAGGCCCTCGTCCGCCGCATCCTTCATTTCCTGAACATCGGTCACTTCAAAAGACGAACCGGGGTAAAGCCGCTTTAGCACCTCAATGCAGAAAAATTCAGAGCTCTCCGTCAGCCACTCCCGACCGCTTTTTTTATGAAAAATGCTGGTCAGCATCAGCCCGGATCCTGTAGAGATGCCAAGGCGCATAGCCTCTGTCTCCATGCTGTAAACGCCGTGGCCCATATCGCAAACGATCATAGCATTTTCTCCCTTCTCAAACATCCCAGACACAGCGGAAACCAACGGTCTCACAGCGATTCTGACCTTCGTTGAGCAGATAGAACTTTTGATGATGGGTGTTGGGCCTGGCTCCGCCGCTCATGTGCCACATGGCGGGCCTCTGAAGATAACTGCCGCCGCGCAGGAGCGTAAACAGGCTCATCCCATCGTCGATAACGTCTTGTGTCCACTCATGGCAATTGCCGCACATGTCCATCACGCCAAAGGGACTGGCACCATCCTCATAGCGATCCACCGGCGTGAGTCCATCACCCGCGCCGTTGCAGCGCAGTTCCTCCAAAACCGCGCCCCAGGGATAGCGCAGTTTTTCCGGGCCGCCGGCGGCGTACTGCCATTCCTCGTCCCAGGGCAGCCGCCCGCCTTTCCAGGCGGCATAAGCTTTCGC
Organism: uncultured Oscillospiraceae bacterium; assembly: GCA_964406615.1. Lineage (GTDB taxonomy): Bacteria > Bacillota > Clostridia > Oscillospirales > Oscillospiraceae > CAJOIG01. The sequence goes on along the minus strand of CAYOSI010000022.1, from coordinate 11,312 downwards.
ATCATTTTGACTGACCCATGTCACGGGCAGGCTCTCGCTGCCGGTAGGGCATTGGCCGTCCTTCCAGCCCACAAGAAAGTTGTGGCTGTCCGCAGGCGCATAGCCGGTTTCCCGCAGAAATATCTGATATTGCAGGTTTGTAACAGGATATTTTCCCATCCGAATGTGAGGCACAGACACCTGACGGGGGCCATGATCCACCTGGCAGCCGCTTTCTATCACATCGTGGCTGACAAAATATATATATGATCCGGCGGGAATATCCACTGTTTGTTCAAATTTTTCAAGCAGTTCTTTATTGTCCATAGAAATCCTCATACATCTTTGTCTTTTGATATAAAGCGCTCCGAGCCGCACACGGTAAGCGTCGGCTGTTCAACGATCCTGCGCGGCGGCGCATCCGGATCATTGATACACTCCAGCAGCAGTCTGGCCGCTTCCCTGCCCATTTCCGTATTATCGCGGGATACAACGGTCAGCCCGCCGCCCAGAACGCCATAGCGATCCAACGCATCAAAGCCAGCAAACGCCACATCCTTCGGAATTGCAAGGCCCAGCTCATTGAGTGCCTGCACACAGCCGATAGACATCAGATTATTGCAGGAGAATATCGCCGTTGGCGGCATGTCCAGCGCCATCAGCTCGCGTGTAAGTCTGGCAGCGCTCTCCTGCATAAAGTCACCCTGTTTAATATAGCTGTCCGGGCAAAAGAGCCCCGCCTCCGCCATAGCCTCCAGATAGCCTCTCAGCCGTTCCCGCCCGGGCAGAGTGTCCACCGGCCCATGGATCACGGCAATGCGTTCATGGCCAGCATCGATTAGCGCCTGCACCGCATCCTTCGCACCACGGCAGTTATCCGTAAACACGCCGCTGCATGACAGGCCGCTGATCTCTCGGTCAATGAGAACGATTGGCGTTTTGTCCTCAATGATCGGGCGCAGCCTCGTAAGGCCTTGTGGCAGATCCGATTGCGGACAAAATATGATGCCGCTTACCATATATCCCGCCACTGTGTCCAGCGCGGTTTGCTCCCTGTCCGCGTCCTCGTTGGAATCAAAGAATATCAGGTCGTACTGCTCCTGATTCAAAACCTGTGTGATGCCGCTGATAACATCGCAGAAAAAGGGGTTCGTGATATCCGGTATGATAACGGCGACGGTGGCTGTCCGGTGATTGGACAGACCCCTGGCGTTGGCGCTGGGCGTATAGTTCATCTGTTTGATTACCTGTAATATCCGCTCCCGCGTATCCTGCCGAACATATCCCGAATTGTTGAGCACACGGGAAACCGTTGCCCGGCATACGCCGGAGCGCTCCGCAATATCCTTGATCGTTGCCGCCATTTTTCTTCTCCCGCCTTATAAAATTTAGGAAAGCATTCAGGTCTGATTCCATAATAAAACACTAAGCCAGCGCTGCGCAAGGTTTGTTTTTCCGGCGTTAGAGGTCGTTGATCTCTCTGACCCGATGGCAGGCCACAAAATGTCCCGGCAGGATCTCTTCCAGCTCCGGTGTCTGGCTCTGGCAGCGTTCCCGGCAGTAGTCGCAGCGCCCGGCAAAGCGGCAGCCGCTCTTCGGATTAATAGGGGACGACACCTCGCCTTTGAGGATCACTCGCTTTTTACGCTCTCCCACCGCAGGAACGGGTATCGCCGCCAAAAGGCCCTTCGTATAGGGGTGCAGCGGCGCGTCAAACAAATCGTCCGCGGCGGATTTCTCCACCATAACACCCATATACATCACAAGGATATCATCTGAAATGTGCTTAACTACGGACAGATCATGGGTGATAAAAATATAGGTAAGGCCCCGCTCCGCCTGAAGGTCCTGAAGCAGGTTCAAGATCTGCGCCTGAATGGACACATCCAGCGCGGATACAGGCTCATCGCAGACAATAAATTGGGGGTTCAGGGACAGGGCGCGGGCAATGCCGATCCTCTGTCTGCGGCCGCCATCCAGTTCGTGCGGATAAGCGTTCGCCAGCCGTTCGGCCAGGCCCACAGTTTTCATCAGCTCGGCCACACGCTGGTTGCGCTCTTCCTTGTTTCGATAAACATGGAAGGCGTTCAGAGGATCGGCAATGATCTCTGCCACACTCTGCCGGGGATTCAGCGAGGAAAAGGGATCCTGGAAAATGATCTGCATCTCGCGGCACATTTCCTTTCTCCGCTTTGCCTTCAGATGGGTCACATCCTCGCCCTCAAAGATAACTTCCCCGGAGCTTGCCTCAATCAGCCCCAGGATCACACGCCCCAGCGTGCTCTTGCCGCAGCCGGATTCGCCCACTACACCCAGGGTCTTCCCCTGCTCAATGGTGAAAGATACGTTGTCTACCGCATGCAGCGGGCCAGACGGCGTATTGAAGTACTTTTTCAGGTTTCTGATTTCAAGCAATTTTTCCATCCTGCTCACTCCTTCCCGCAATGCTTAAGGCATCGCACCATATGCCCTTCACCGGTATCCACCGCCGGCGGGCATATCCGGGCACATTCCTCCGTGGCTTCCGGGCAGCGGGGATGGAATTTACACCCGGAGGGCAGGTCGGTGGGATCCGGCATCAGGCCTGTGATAGGCTTGAGCCGGTGCACTTTTTTGTCCAGGCTGGGCAAAGAGCCGAAAAGGCCCTTTGTATAGGGATGCTTTGTCTGCTGATATATCTGCAGAAGCGTGCCGCTCTCTACGATCTCGCCGGCATACATAATAGCTACGCGGTCGCAGATATCCGCCACAACCCCCAGGTCGTGGGTTATCAGCAGCATGGCTGTGTTTGATTTCTCCCGAAGCTGGCTCATCATCTCCAAGACCTGCGCCTGAATGGTAACATCCAGGGCTGTGGTAGGCTCGTCCGCCAGCAAAAGCTGGGGTGTGCAGGCCAGCGCGATCGCAATAACCACACGCTGCTTCATCCCGCCGGAAAACTGGTGGGGGTAATCATTGCCCCGTTCCGGCGCGATCCCGACAAGCTCCAGCATATCGGAAGCCCGCATGACCGATTCCTCGCGGGAACACTGGTCATGCACCCGAATGATCTCCGCGATCTGATCCACTACCCGCAAGACGGGGTTGAGCGCTGTCATGGGATCCTGAAAGATCATGGATATCTGCTTGCCGCGTACCTTGCGCATCTGCGCTTCGCTTTTTTCCAGAAGATCCTCGCCGTTAAAAAAGATGCTGCCGGAGACGATCTTTCCGGGTGGATCGGCAATCAGCCGCAGAACGCTCATTGCCGTGGTCGTTTTACCCGCTCCTGTCTCGCCTACAAGCGCCAGGGCCTCGCCAGGCCCGATGCTCAAATCAATCCCGTTAACCGCTTCCACCACGCCGTCGTCGGATGCATACTGCACCCGCAGATTTTTGATTTCAAGTAGACTCATGTTCCGATCCTCCTCACTGCTTCAGCCTCGGGTCAAGCGCGTCGCGCAGGCCGTCGCCCAGCAGATTGAATCCGATCAGTGTTATCATGATCGCAAGGCCGGGGAATGTGACCAAAGGCCAGAAGTCGCGGATGTATTCGCGGCCGGAAGCTAGGATCGAGCCCCATTCGGGGATAGGGGCCTGAACTCCTAGACCAATGAAGCTGAGGCTCGCGATTCCCAGAATCGCACCGCCGATGCGCAGGGTCGTGTCAACAATGATGGGCGCAAGCGTGTTGGGCATAATGTGCTTCATGATAATGCGCATCTGGCCGGAGCCGGTGGCCCGTGCGGCCTCCACATATTCCTGATCCTTTATCGTCAGGACCGTGGCGCGCATCAGCCGGGTGCTTGCCGGCAGGAAGCCCACCGCGATGGCGATGGACGAGTTTTGTATGCCGGTGCCCAGCGCCGCGGATATGGAAACCGCCAGTAAAAACATGGGGATCGCCATAAGCATATCCATCAGCCGCATGACGATATTTTCATACACACCGCCAAAATAGCCCGCTGTGGCGCCCAGAAGGCACCCCCCGACAAAGGAAAGCGCCACCGCCAGCACCGACACAAGCAGAGATATCCGTCCGCCGTAAATAATGCGGCTGAGAAGATCTCGGCCATAATTGTCCGTTCCCAGAAGATGCTCCCTGGACGGATACTGGAACCGGGCGGTCATGTCGATCTCATCATAGCCATAAGGCGCGATAAAATCAGCAAAAATCGAAACCAGCACGATCACAACGACGATCGCCAGAGAAAACATCGCCAGCTTGTTTTTCACCAAGCGGTGCAGAACCTCTCCCCAGGGGCCGCGCTTTTTTGCTTTCTTATTTTTCATGTGTCACGCCTGCCCTTCCGCTATTTGCCCTTTTGTTTTCGCCGGGCGCTTTTTGTTCCGCTTATACTGCGCCATGATCCGCGGGTCAACGAAGCCATAGACGATATCCACGATCAGATTCATCAGGCAGATGGACATTGACAGTACCAGAACGCTTCCCTGCACGAGCGGATAGTCCCGATTGTTGATGGCCGTCATCATCAAGTTGCCCATGCCGGGAATGGAGAAGATCGCCTCAATGACCACCGCACCGCCGATTATGGTGCCGATCTGGATGCCGATCATGGTTATCACAGGGATGAGGGAGTTTTTCAAGGCATGACGGCGAATGATCATCCTCTCGCTCAGTCCCTTGGCCCGGGCCGTTCTAATATAATCCTGGCGGATCACCTCCAGCATACTGGAGCGGGTCATTCGCGCCACCACCGCCACCGGCTGAAGACCAACGGCCAGGCACGGCATGATCCAGCTTTTCCAGGAGGATATGCCGGACGCAGGCAGCCAGCCAAGTTTGGCAGAAAAGACAAGCATCAGCATCAGCGCCAGCCAGAAGCTGGGAACCGCGGCAAAAAACATGGAACTGAGCGTCACGCCATAGTCCAGCACCGAGTATTGCCGCGTCGCCGATATCATGCCGGCCGGAACCCCTACAATGATCGTTATAAACACGCCGATCAGGCCCAGTACCATTGTCACCTCGAAGCGTTCCGCGATCTCCGTTGTGACCGCACGCCCTGTGCGGTATGAGGTGCCAAGATCGAAATGCGTCACGATCCCTTTATAATAATCGAACAACTGCACGATATACGGCTCGTCCAGGCCGAGACGTTCGCGTGTGATGTCATACTGCTCTTGCGTATAAGAGGCTCCCAGCATAGCCTGCACCGGATCGCCGGGCGTCATGCGATTGATGGTGAATACGATGAAGATCACCCCCGCAAGCACCGGGATCATCAGCAGAAGCCTGCGTATTATATATCGAAGCATGTAAAGACCTCCCTAAGAGACGATGCGCTCTCCGCAGATTTAAAAACGAGCCCGCCAATTTTGTGTGCGGGCTCGGCGTGAAAAAGCATCCGACGGGTTTATTTCATATGAATGTTGCGCAGATTGGGGCAGGAATAATCAAGCTGCAAAGCGCTGTCAATATAGCTGTGCTGCGCGATGGCAATAGTCTGATAGCACAGGGGTATCCACCAGATCTCATCATACATAACCTGATAAGCGTTCTGATAAGCTTCCGAACGGGTATCATAGTCCTCGCTGGTGCGGCCGATCTGCATCCATTTATTGAACTCCTCGTTGGTATTGCGGCTGAGGATATTGGAGGCATTGGCGCCGTTGGTGGTATAGAAGTAATCGCAGTCCAGATAGGGGTTAGCGGATTCCACAAGCTGGAAGGCGGACTCGCCGGCCACGAAATAAGGGATCGCAGAGGCCAGATCCAGCGCCTGGATATTCAGGGTAATGCCGATCTGCTTGAGATAGGCCTGAATGGTCTCAGCCATTTTCACAGCGCTCTCGCTGTTGACAAGCACCAGATCCAGCACGACCTCGCCGTCAGCGTAGCCGGCATCGGCAAGGGCCTGCTTGGCAAGCTCCGGGTCATACTCAAAGCGTCCCGTCTCTGTCTGGAAGTACTCCAGCGGGGTAGTGCAGGAATCAGCCAGCGTGAACAGGTTTCCATAGGCGACCTCGCAGACGGCCTCCCAGTCAACGCCATAGGCGAACGCCTTGCGGATATTGTAGTCGGCAAAGTACTCATTGATTTCCGGCAGAATGACATACACCAGTGTGTTGGATACAGCCAAAACGCATTCGGTGTCAGCAACTTCACCGGCCTTAATGCGGTCAACATCGTTTGAGGTAATGTTATATGCCACATCCAGAACGCCGTTTTCATAGTCAACGAACATGGTAGTGGACTCGGCGTAGTAATTCAGCGTGATCTTGCTGTATTCCGGAGTGCCGCCCCAGTAGTCCTCGCGGGCAGCAAAGGTGGTATAGGAGCCGTCGATATTCTCCTCCACGGTATAGGGCCCGGTGCCGCAGGGCTTGTCCCACCAGTCCTCGGCGGCGCAGCTTGTGCACCAGTCTTCATTCACGATACAGGCAAAGCGATGGGCCAGATAGGACAGGCCGGCCGCATAGACCTCATCTGCCACCATAACAACGGTATAGTCATCCTCGGCATAGGAGGCGTCCAGATCCCAGCCGTCAAAGCAGGGAGAATAAATGGAGCCGATCTCGTAAAAGCGGCGGAAGGAGTATAGAACATCGGAAGCCTTCAGCTCTTCCCCGTTGCTGAACATCACACCTTCCCGCAGCTTGATGCGAAGATTGGTCCCCTCATATTCATAGGACTCAGCCAGCAGGGGAACAATCTCATGGGTTTCCACATCCCAGGTAAACAGGGTGTCATAGACCAGATAATCGCCGTAAGCGCTGGAAACAGCCGGATCAAAGTCATAGGCGGAGCCCATAAGTCCAACAGTCAAGGTTCCATCCTCCGTCTTCCGTGCAACGGTCTGCGTATCTTCTGCCGCAGAAATAGTCAGGTTTCCCTGCGCGTCTTCCTCCCCCTGAATGGCATCGGGAGCCGCCGACTCATCCGGGGAAGCGTTTCCGCAGGCGCAAAGCGTGGCAAGCATGACAAGCGCCAGCAGCAGAGACAGGATTCTCTTCATACTGTTCATTTCTCTTTTCCTTTCTTTGTTAATTTATAAATTGGTTTGACTGACAAAGTAACGCCGGATCTCTTCCTCCGTCGCCATCGCCGGCGCGGTTCCCTGCCGCGAAACTGCCAGAGAACTGGCGACATTGGCAAACCGGGCCGATTCAAAGAAATCCATCCCGCTGGACAGCCCTGCGCAGAATCCGCCAATGAATGCGTCGCCCGCGCCGGTAGTATCCAGAACCGGAAAGAAATCATGGGCGGGCTCCACGCACTCCCGCTGACCATCGCAGGCGTAATAGCCATGCTTTCCCAAGGTGATAATAACCTTATCCGCACCCATCCGGCGCAGTTGGGCCGCCAGCGCGGGCACATTGGACATATCGCGCTCCAGCTCCATGCCGGTGATACGCATGGCCTCGGTCTCGTTGGGGATGATAACATCCGTGGCAGCCAGCAGTTCCTCCGGCAGATCGCAGGCAGGAGCCGGGTTGAGCACCGTTGTCATGCCGCGGTGCTTGGCACTGTTCATCATATAGACCACCGCATCTATATTTGTTTCCAATTGGGCAGCCAGGACGTCCGCCCCCTCCAGATGCGTCTCTGCCAGGCGCAAATCCTCCTGCGTAAAGTTAACACAGGCGCCGGGTATGACAACAATCTCATTCTGCGCGCTGCCGTCCTCAACTGTGATCAGCGCCGCGCCTGTGGCATGTTTCGCGTCACATATGAACGCGCTGCTGTCCATGTTTTCGCTGCGGTAAAATGCCCGGGCATATTCGCCGAAATAGTCGCAGCCGATCCTGGTGATAAACATTACATCCGCTCCGGCCCGGTGCGCCGCGACCGCCTGATTAGATCCTTTCCCCCCGGGGCCATAGCGAAAACTTCTGCCAAACACGGTTTCTCCCGCCTGGGGAAAGCGCTCACAGCGGGCTGTCAGATCGGTAATGTAACTGCCAAAAACAACAATTCTCTTTTTCTTCGCCATATGCTCCCCCTGCGCCAAAAAGTAAACCGTTTCCATATTTGTCTAAATATTACACGCCCACGAAAAACGAAGGCGCTTCAAAGTGTGTTCGGGGAGAGGAACTCAACATGAAACCGTTTCCACATCCTTGTGTTACATGATAGCTTTTCCAAAACAAATTGTCAAGGAAAAAACGCAAACAGCAGCGTAAATTGTCAGTATCCACAAATTAACGATTTGATTTTCTCTGTATTTCCAAATATTTTGGTGCATTGAACAGCAGCACCAGCACAACCGCCCCCAGGATCAGCGGCAGAGGAAAACGGTCGATAATACGATTCTGATTGGCCGACCGCACATAAATGCGCCCTCCCTCCGGCACCGGCAATTCACCCAGCTCGCTCCAATAGGAGCTCGCACACTGCCACAGCGTCAGTCCCGTGCTGTCGATCCGGGAGGCGTCGGCAATCGGATAACCATAATCTCCGCTCAGTATTTCCCTGGGCGCCGCAAGCGTCAGCATGGTTTCTTCATCCTCCCGGTCCAGGAGCTGATCGTTTCCGCCTGTGATGCTGACGACCCGTTCACCTACCGGCGCAGACAGATCCCATATCATGGATATGCCGGATACTTGAAGGTAGCCGTCAAATTCGGAATTTTCACCGTCAATATCGCCGGTAGCCTTCTGCACAATATGACTTACGGAATTCTCCATCATTGCATACAGCTCCGCAGCACAAATACTCACTGTGCAGATTTCCGGGTCTTCCATAAAGTACAGGGAAAAGTCCTCCCCGGACAGTTCTCCGCTTTGCAGATTGGAGGCAAAAACACCGCCGTGGACAACAGCCGCATCCGTTCCGCAGACGATCCGCACGGCATCGGCCGTCAGATCGCCCATGGCACATTCTCCATATCGCGCCGTGTCCGCCGGCAGGATCTCCCTTACTTCCGCGATAACGTCTGCGGATGCACCGATCTCCAAAATGGGCGTCAGCACCAGTATCATAACCATGAACGCAAATATTTTTTTCATTCTATAAGCCTCCCATCTGTTAAATATACACTGCTTCTCTGGATTTGTAAATAAGCTTCCCTTCCTTGTTTCCTTGCATAAAATGTGCTATACTCGGGGCAAATCAAGGGTTTGGAGAAGGCTATGGGTTATACGATCAAGGATGTTGCCAAACTGGCGGGCATCAGCATTGCCACCGTTTCGAGGGTTTTAAATAACTCCGGCTATGTAAAAGAGAGTACCCGTGAGCGCGTTATGGAGGCTGTCAGCCAGCTTGGCTACGCCCCTAATATCATCGCCAGAAGTCTTTCCCGTAGTTCTTCCGATACCATCGCCGTAATCATCCCGGACATCACAAACCCCTTCTTTTCCGAAGCCATCCGGGGCATTACCGCAGTTTTGAACAATACCGCATTTTCTCTTGTGTTCTATAACACGAACGAAGACCCTCACATGGAGCAGCGGGCGCTGGAATCCTTACAGGGCCGCGGCATTGCCGGGCTTATATTTGCGCCGGAGCAGGAAAACAACCCCGCCACGGCAGAGCATATCCGAAAGCTGCAAAGCGCCGGCATCCCCACAGTCCTTCTTGACCGCGACCTTATAGGGGTGGACTGTGATCGCGTTTTGATTGATAACGTCACCGGGGCCCGCCGCGCCACAGAAAGCCTTCTTGCCGCGGGGCACCGGTATATTGCCATCATCCATGGCCCGGAAAACACCACGCCTGGCAGAGAGCGGCTCCAGGGCTGGAGAGAGGCTCTTTGTGACCACGGGGTCATACCGGCCCCGGAGCTTTGTTTTCCAGGCAGCTTCACCTATGAAAGCGGCTTGGAGCAAAGCAGGGCCATTCTGGCAGATGCCCCTGGCGTCACGGCTATATTCAGCTGCAACAACGTTATGACCCTCGGCTGCATCAAGGCCCTGCGTGACGCCGGGCTCCTGATTCCCGATGACATCGCCCTTGTGGGCTTTGATGGGCTTGATAGCACCCTGTGCGGAAACATATCCCATGTTTCCAGGCCCACGGTGGAAATGGGAAAAGAGGCGGTGAATATCCTTCTCCAGCGCATTGCCGCCCGTTTGCCGGATTATTCGCTCTGCCAAAACGAACGGCTCATCATGCAGACCGGGCTGGTCTTGAAGGGTTCCGAACGGTTTTGCGCAAAGGATCGGGATATGCTCGTTTTCTAATTATATCCCGATGTGGGTTATTCTCAATAGTGAGCCCTTCCCGCAAAAACGGAATGGTTCGGCGCCGGTCAGATGCCCAATTCAGCGGCGGATCTGCGGTATAGTAGTCAAATCCGGGGATGAAACGCCGAAACAGCCTTGCGGCGTGCCTCTGTCCACCCGCCGACTCCCCGTTTCAGCAAAGGCCCGCAAGCCCGAACGCCCCCCGACATAGGCAGGAAAGGAACTTTTATGAAAGACATACTGACCGCTCCCTTTATGACGGAGATGATCCGCACCGCGACGAATATGTACGCCCACGGCTGGGACGAGCGAAACGGCGGCAATGTCAGCCTCCTGCTGGACGAGGCCGAGGTTTCCGAATACCTCGACACCGAAAATATCCTGCGCACCATCCCGACCGGCTTCCGAGCCGCCGGCCTCGACGGGAAATACTTTCTCCTCACCGGCACGGGCAAATACTTTAAAAACATACAATACGACCCCGACGTCAACCTCGGCGTCATCCGCCTCAACGGCGGCGGCGAGACGGCGGAGCTTCTCTGGGGCTTTGCCGACGGCGGCCGCTTCACCTCGGAGCTGCCCGCCCACATGATGAGCCACGCCGTACGGCTCAGCGTCCGGCCGGACCATCGCGTCATCATGCACTGCCACCCGACGAACCTTCTCGCCATGACCTATGTCCACGACCTGGACGAACGAGCCTTCACGCGCACGCTCTGGCAAATGTGCACCGAGTGCATGATGGTGTTCCCCGACGGCGTAAACGTCCTGCCGTGGATGCTCTGCGGCACAAACGAGATCGGCCGGGCCACCGCGGAAAAGATGCGCACCGCCCGTCTTGTGGTCTGGGGACAGCACGGGCTGTACGGCGCCGGCGCGGACCTGGACGAGGCGTTCGGCCTCATCGAAACGGCGGAAAAGGCCGCCGAGATCTATCTCAAGATCGCTCACCTGCCGCTTAAAAACACCATCACCGACGAACAGCTCCGCGCGCAGGCAGACCACCTCGGCCTCACGCCCCGCGAGGGATACCTTTCCTGAACACGCCGGACGCCGCCCACGGCAGGACCCGCCGTAGGCGGCGTTTTCCCATTTGAAGGAGCCCTCCATGACGGGGCATGTCCGCATCCGGAATTATAAACGAGTATTAATTTGTAGGTTTGTCAATGAAGTGTTACACATTAGGGAAAGCGGAAAGGACCCGC
>CAYOSI010000021.1:2837-37513 GCA_964406615.1 uncultured Oscillospiraceae bacterium | reverse complement strand
CCTTGAGATCCTGCCCGTCGTCAACAAGATCGACCTGCCCGCCGCCGACCCGGAGCGCACCAAGGCCGAGATCGAGGACATCATCGGCATCCCCGCCATGGATGCGCCGGAGATCTCCGCCAAGAACGGCATCAACATCGAGGCCGTCCTGGAGGCCGTCCTGAAGTCCGTACCCGCGCCGACCGGCGGCGCAGACGCGCCGCTGAAGGCGCTCGTGTTCGACAGCCAGTATGACAGCTACCGCGGCGTCATCGTCCTGATGCGCCTCATGGAGGGCACGCTGAAAAAGGACATGGACATAAGGTTCATGGCCACGGGCGCGGAATACAAGGTCGTCGAGGTCGGCCACCTTCTCCCCACCCGCATGGAGCCCTGCGACGCGCTCTATGCCGGCGAGGTCGGCTATTTTACGGCGAGCATCAAAAACGTCGCCGATACCCGCATCGGCGACACCGTCACGGGCGCGGAAACCCCAGCGGATGCGCCTCTTCCTGGCTACCGCCCGGCACGGAGCATGGTCTACTGCGGCATCTACACCGAGGACGGCTCCAAATACCCCGACCTGCGCGACGCGCTCGAAAAGCTCCGGCTGAACGACGCGAGCCTGTCGTTCGAGCCGGAATCCTCCGCAGCGCTGGGCTTCGGCTTCCGCTGCGGCTTCCTCGGCATGCTCCATCTCGAGATCGTGCAGGAGCGCCTGGAGCGCGAGTTTGACCTCGACCTCGTCACGACCCTCCCCTCGGTCATTTACGAGATCGAGATGACGGACGGCACCGTGAAATACGTCGACAACCCGCATAATTACCCGGAGGTCTCCGCCATCCTGGAGGCCCGCGAGCCGTACGTCAACATGACGATCATCACGCCGCAGGAGTTCGTCGGCAACATCATGCCTCTGTGCCAGGACCGCCGCGCGATCTACAAGGGTCTGCAGTACCTCGACGAGCGCCTGGTCGAGCTGACCTATGAGATGCCGCTCGGCGAGATCATCTACGACTTCTTCGACGCACTCAAGGCCCGCACCAAGGGCTACGCCTCCATGGACTACGATTTTGCGGAATACCGCCCGTCGGAGCTTGTGAAGGTCGATCTGCTCTTAAACGGCGACCCCGTGGACGCGCTGAGCCTCATCGCCCATAAGGACAAGGCCTATCCCCGCGCCCGGCGGCTCTGCGAAAAGCTCAAGGAGAACATCCCGCGCCAGCTTTTCGAGGTCCCGATCCAGGCGGCCATCGGCGGCAAGATCATCGCCCGTGAGACCGTCAAGGCCATGCGCAAGGACGTGCTCGCCAAGTGCTACGGCGGCGATATCACGCGGAAGAAGAAGCTGCTCGAAAAGCAGAAGGAGGGCAAAAAGAAAATGCGCTCCCTCGGCAGCGTACAGCTTCCCACCGAAGCCTTCCTCGCCGTCCTAAAGCTGGACGAATAAAATGGACCGATAAATTCTCCGTCATGGCAGAAAAGGCTTCCAAATCCCAACCGCTTTCGCTATAATGTAAGTAAGTCAACTATCGGAGGTATATGGAATGAAAAAATTACTGTCTTATCTCCTTTCTCTTTCCATGCTGGCCGGCCTTCTGGTTCTGCCGGCTTATGCCGCGCCGGAGGAGGCCGCCGGGGCGAACCCGGCCGGGGAAGCCATAACAGAACCCGTTGACGCCGGGGAAGCACTCCCGGTCGAGGAGACGGAGGAGTCCGCCGCCGAGGAATCGGAATCCGCCGGAGAAGCCCCGGAATTCGAGCCGGAGAAAGCCCCCTCCGAGCCCGATGAGGCTCCCACCGAACCGGAGCAGACTCCCGCTGAACCGGAGAGCCTGACCTCGGACGGCGCCGGCATTGACCCCATTGAAGCGATGCTCGGCGATGCACCGGAGGATCCGGAGGTCACGAGCGGCTCCATCCCGGGAACAAGCATCCAGTGGACCGTCGATAAATCCACCGGCGTTCTGACCGTCTCCGGTACGGGCGCCCTCCCGGATTACGAAGACGTGGCGGACACTCCCTGGCGGGACTGCCGCGCCGTCATCACGAAAATCGTGGTCGGCTCCGGCATCACGGCCATCGGCAAAAACAATTTCCGCTACCTGCCCCTCGTCACCGAGGTCTCTCTGCCCAATGGAGTCACCACGATCGGCGAATATGCGTTTTATTATGATCTGTCTCTGACCGCCATCGTCCTGCCCAACAGCGTCGTCACGGTCAAAGCCTCCGCTTTCGCAGAATGTGACGCCCTCAAAGATGTCACCTTCTCCACCGCGCTGACGACCATTGAAACATATGCTTTCAGTCGGACCCGGCTGGAATCGCTTGACCTGCCGGACGGTCTGACCTATATCGGCGACTACGCTTTCGACGCTCTGTTCGCAACCTATACGGAGCTGACCCTGCCCGGCAGTCTGGGCTCGATGGACACCATCCCCTTCACAGATCATTTAAAACTCGTCACCGCCACGCTGGAAGAGGGCATCACCGTTGTGCCCCCCTATTATTTCAGTTCCTCCACCAGCCTCAAAACGCTGAATCTTCCCTCCACCATCCAAGTGCTCGGCAAAGGCTTCATCAATCCGTATTTTTTCACCCTCGAGGACGGTGACGAACGGAAGGCGAAGCTCGAAACCATCAACGTCGCCGAGCGGGACGGTTATGAGTTCATCGGCTGGACGGATGAGACCGGAGCTGTTTTCACAAGCGAGGAGATCTGCGCCGGCGCAGAATATGACGGCAACCTTCATTCCACCTGGATCCGCACCTGGACGGAAGGGACCTTCACCGACGTTTCCGCGAACGCATGGTATCACGACGCCGTGCAGCTCTGCTATCAGCTTGAGCTTATGAACGGCATGTCCGCCACGACCTTCAAGCCGCAGGGCACCGGCACCCGCGCCCAGGCCGTCACCATTCTGTACCGTCTGGCAGGTTCGCCGAAAGTGACCTCCGCATCTTCCTTCTCCGATGTGAAGGACAATGACCCGAAGGCCGATTGGTATTTGAACGCCGTGGCATGGGCCAGCGAAGCCGGTATCACAACGGGCTATCCGGACGGCACCTTCCGCCCCAACCGCACCGTCTCCCGGCAGGAGTTTGTGACCTTCCTCTACCGCATGTCCGTGTACCTGGAGCTTGTCGACGAGAACAAGACCTGGGATGAGAAGGTCATTGAGGCTTTCCCCGATAAAGGCCGCATCGCCGACTGGGCCAGGAACACTGAGATATGGAGCGTTGCCGTCGGTCTCCAGGAGGGAAGCCTCGAAAGCGACGGAACAACGAAGCTTCTCCCCACCTCCACCGTCACCCGCGCCCAGCTTGCCGCCTACCTCTGCAACTACTGCCTCGGCGAATGGCTCGGAGAATGACCCTTTAATCACACAAAAACTCCCATCCTTACGGACGGGAGTTTTCTTATTAGGCGGGGCCGCTTACCGTGCGCCCTTATCGTACGGGATACCCTCCGCCTTGGGGGCGCGGGAGTTCTTCGATGTGAAGGCCAGGACCAGCAGCGAGATGATGTACGGCATCATGTTATACACCGAGCCGGGGATATTCAGCGCGGTCAGGAAGCTGAAGCCGAAATATACGTTCGACAGTGCGCGGAACAGACCGAACAGCAGCGCCGCAAGGCCGATGCGCCAGGGCTTCCACTGGCCGAAGATCATAACCGCGAGGGCCAAAAATCCAAAGCCCGCCACACCGTTTTCAAACTTCCACTCCGATACGCCGGCGAGGATGTAGCAGATGCCGCCGAGGCCGCCGTATATGCCGGAGATCAGGACGCCGGCCCAGCGCATCCCGTAAACGTTGATGCCGACGCTGGCAGCCGCCTGCGGATGCTCGCCGCAGGCCATGAGACGCAGACCGAACTTCGTCTTATAAAGCGTCACATAGGCAATGACAAGGGCCGCCACGGCAATGAGCATGAACCAGTTGAACTCAAAGCTGCCGATGTTCACAAGAAAGCTCTTTTTCTGCTCCACATACTGGATCGTGGAGGAGACGTCGTTCGGGTCGGCGGCGGTATTGATTGCCTTCACCAGAACGGTCGCCGCCGCGAGCCCGAGCATATTGAGCGCCGTACCGACGATAGTCTGGTCAGCCTTGAAGTTGATGCACGCCACGCCCAGCAGCGCCGAGTACGCCACGCCGAACACGACCGCTCCCAGCAGCACCAGCAGGATCATGGCAAGCGAGGGAATCCCTGCCGGCGCATAGCGCATGACCAGCGCCCCGCCGAGCGCGCCGATGACCATGATGCCCTCCAGGCCGAGATTGATGACCCCGGAGTGCTCCGCAAAGCAGCCGCCCAGCGCAACGAGAAGAAGAACCGAGGAAAAGATCAGCGTATATTGAACCAAAAGCAGCATTATTCGTCGCCTCCTTTCGCAGCGTCTTCATCCGCAGCAGCCACGGCCGCTTTGTGCGCCCGCCGGTCCTCACGCTTGGCGATGCCGTTGTTGATGGCGTATTTGATGAACATGACGAAGCCGCAGAGATAGATGATAAGCGAAGAGATGAGGTCCGAGATCTGCGAGCAGTACATGGTCTTATCCACATACGCGCCGCCGACGGTGATGTGCTGAATGAAGTAAGACGCGAAAACCGTTCCGATGGGATTCAGGCCGCCGAGGAACGCCGCCGCGATGCCGTTGAAGCCCATGCCCGGGACGGACGACGCCGTACACTGCCACTGCTCATAATCCGTCTGGTACAGGAACGAACCGCCCAGCGCTGCCAGCGCGCCGGCGATGACCAGCGTCAGGATGATGTTCCGTTTCTCCGCCATGCCGGCGTATTTCGCGGCGTTTTTGTTGTTGCCGGTGGCTTTTAGCTCGTACCCGAATTTCGTCTTGTCAAGCACGATCATAATCAGAATCGCGATGACGACCGCAAGCGGTATCGCGATCGTGACATACTGGCTGTTGCCAAACAGCTTTCCAAGGCCCAGGGTCGGAAGCATCGCCTGCGCCGCCTCGTCCTTGAGGTGGATCGTGTACGGGCTTGTCGGCTCCTTCACGTTCGTGAGGATCATGTTCGCCGTATACAGGCCGATCCAGTTGAGCATGATGCCGGAAATGACCTCGTTTACGTTGCAGTAGGCCTTCAGGAGCCCGACGATCGCGCCGAACACCGCGCCGACCACGATCGCGAACAGCATGCAGCCGAGCCAGCCCCAGCCCCAGGCCAGCGCCGCGTACAGGCAGGCGCCGGCGCCGGCGACATACTGCCCCGCCGCGCCGATGTTGAACAGCCCCACCTTATAGGCAAACAGCACGCTCAGCGCACACATCAGAAGCGGCGCCGTCTTTACGAGGGTGTTGCCGAAGTTCTTCATCTGCAGCGCCGTTTTGGAGTAGTTCCAGAAATTCTTGATGACCGCGATGATCGCCTCTCCGGCGCCGGTGGGATTGATGAACAGCAGCACCAGGTAGCCGATGAGCAGTCCGAGCACGATGCACAGAAGCGACGCGATCAGAGACTGAACGGCGCTGCTTTTCAGAATGTTTTTCTTCATGCCTTCACCTCGTCTCTCTTCGCGCCGGCCATGTACAGGCCAAGCTCTTCCTCGGTGGCGGTCTTCGGGTCCAGCTCGCCGACGATCTCGCCCTCGTACATCACGAGGATGCGGTCGGGCACATCCATGACCTCGTCAAGCTCGAGGCTCACGAGCAGGACCGCCTTGCCGGCATCCCGCTGCTCCACCAGCTTTTTGTGAACGAACTCGATCGCGCCGACGTCCAGGCCGCGGGTCGGCTGAACGGCCACAAGAAGCTCCGGCTCCTTGTCGATCTCGCGGGCGATGATCGCCTTCTGCTGGTTGCCGCCCGACATCGACCGAGCCGCAGTGACCGGGCCCTGCCCGGAGCGGATATCGTAATCCTCGATCAGCCGCTCGGCATAGCCGCGGATATTGTCCCGGCGCAGGAAGCCGGCTTTGTTGGTAAACTCCGGCGTGAAATAGCGCTGAAGCACCAGATTGTCCTCAAGCGTGTAATCGAGCACCAGCCCGTGCTTGTGGCGGTCCTCAGGAATGTGGCTCATGCCCTGAACGCTGCGCTCCCGGATGGAGGCGCGGGTAATGTCCTTCCCGCCGAGCTTGATCGTACCGGAGGCAAGCGGCTCAAGCCCTGTCAGGCCGTATACGAATTCCGACTGGCCGTTTCCGTCAATGCCCGCAAGGCACACGATCTCGCCCCGGCGCACCTTCAGCGACACATTATGCACCGCATCCTTCTTATGCAGCTTCGAAACGACGGTCATGTTCTCGATCTCCAGAACGACGTCGCCCGGCTCGGACGGCTTTTTCTCCACATGGAAGCTCACGTCGCGGCCGACCATCATGGCGGAAAGCTCCTCCATCGAGGACTTCTTCGTCTCGACGGTGCCGATGTACCGGCCCTTGCGCAGCACCGTGCAGCGGTCGGCCACGGCCATGATCTCCGCGAGCTTGTGCGAGATGAACAGAATGCTCTTGCCCTCTGCGGCGAGGTTTTTCATGATCTGCATGAGCTCCTCGATCTCCTGCGGCGTCAGAACCGCCGTGGGCTCGTCGAAGATCAGGATCTCATTCTCGCGATAGAGCATTTTCAGGATCTCGGTCCGCTGCTGCATACCGACCGTGATATCCTCGATAAGCGCGTCGGGATCGACCCGGAGGCCGTACTTCTCCGAGAGCGCCAGGACCTTTTCGCGGGCCTCCTTTTTCTGCAGGAAACCGTACTTGTTCGGCTCAACGCCCATGATGATGTTGTCAAGGACCGTGAAGCACTCCACCAGCTTGAAGTGCTGATGCACCATGCCGATGCCCAGCGCATTCGCGTCGTTGGGGTCTTTGATCTCGACGACCTCGCCGTCCTTTTTAATGACGCCCTCCTCCGGCTGGTAAAGCCCGAACAGAACGCTCATCAGGGTGGATTTACCCGCGCCGTTTTCGCCCAGCAGGGCGTGGATTTCACCCTTTTTGAGCTGAAGGGTGATGTTATCATTTGCAATGATGCCCGGAAACTTTTTGGTGATGTTCAGCATCTCAATGGCATACTGCGATTCCAAAACCGGCCCACTTCCTTTCTTCTCTATGTGCAGGGATCTTTAGTTTCAGTATACTATATATGTCGAAGAATAGCAAAGAAAATCGTTTCGTTTTTGACGAAAAACATCGCGGGTTTCATGTTCATTTCGACGTTTCTGTGTTACACTATAGCTGTTATGAGTAGGAAAGATTCAATTTGGACCTGGGGCCAGCTAAAGGGCCGCGGCTGGACCCGTCCGCTGACAAAGGAGCTTTTGCCGAAGCCTCGCTTTCTTCCGCTTGGCAGCGGGCGCTCCGTTCCCGCGTGGCGGCAGTCGGACGTCCGCGCTGCGGAAGAGAGCGAGCGTTTCCGCCTCGCCGTCAAGGCCATGCGCGACTCGCAGACGCAGGGTCCGGCCGTTCAGCTTGACGTGGATGCGGCCCTGAAGGCTGCGGCGGCGTTTCTCTCCGACGCATGGGACGCACATGAGCCTGCGCCCGGCAGCGCCGCGCTTCTCGCGCGTAAATATCACGAGGCCGTCCTGCACGGCGTGTCCATCGTGGCATGGGCCGACCGTTTAAAACCCGGACAGGCCATCGGTCGCATCGACCATTTTCTCAGCCTCGACCGGGGCAAATCCGCCTTCGGCCCGGTTCTGAAAAACTTCATCACCGCCGCGCCCTGGATGGGACGAAATACCGAAACCGGCCTCATGGCAAAGCTGCGTGAAAAATACGTCGAAATTCTCCTGTTCGCCGCGGAGCAGGCGCTCACGGAGTTTTCCGCCGCGCACAGCGAGGCGAATACGGAATCGCTCCTCACGATGGAGGATTTCCCGCTCACGGAGCTTCTGAATCAGTCCCTCGACTATGTCTGGTCGGTCATTTACGTGCCGCGCGCCATCCGCAAAAGCCTGCGTTTCCTCTCGGAAATGAATCCCGAGGACGAGTATCCCGATGCCCGCGCGATGAAGCGGCATTTTGTCCTGCACATCGGCGGCACGAACACGGGCAAGACCTACGCCGGATTCCAGCGTCTGCGGCAGGCCGGAACGGGCGTATATCTCGCCCCGCTCCGCCTTCTCGCGCTGGAAGCACAGGAGCTTCTGCTCGATTACGGCGTCGCCTGCTCCCTCACCACCGGCGAGGAGGAGGACCGCCGGCCCGGCGACACCCATATCGCCGCGACTGCGGAAAAGCTGGAGCTTTCCCAAAAGTACGAGGTCGCCGTCATCGACGAATGCCAGATGATCGCGGACCCGGAGCGCGGCTACGCCTGGACGCGGGCCATTCTCGGCGTGCTGGCCCCGGAGGTGCATCTGTGCGCCGCGCCGGAGGCAAGGAACCTGCTCCTGCGCCTCATCCGAAGCTGCGGCGATACCTTCGAGGTCATCGAGCACGAGCGCAAAACGCCGCTCATCTGCATGAACCGGGTCGTGGACTACGCTGCGGTCCAGCCGGGCGACGCGCTCATCACCTTCTCCAAGGTCGGCGTGCTCAGCGTCGCGGAGGACCTGCGCAGCCGCGGCAAGGAGCCCGCCATCATCTACGGCGCACTGCCCTATTCCACGCGGCGCAAGCAGGTGGAGGGCTTTCTCGCCGGGGACATGGAATACGTCGTATCCACCGATGCGATCGGCATGGGCCTCAACCTGCCCATCCGGCGCATCATCTTCATGGAGACTGAGAAATTCGACGGGCATGAGCGCCGCGGCCTCCGGCCCGAGGAGATCCAGCAGATCGCCGGCCGTGCCGGCCGCTTTGGGATGTACGACAAGGGCTATGTCGGCGCGATGGAGAATCTGAGCCTGATCCGCGCGGGCCTCGAGACCGTCGTCCCGCCGCTGCAATATGCGGTCGTGGGCTTTTCCGACCTCGTAATCACGGTCGATTTCGACCTTTTGGAGGTGCTGGAGGTCTGGAGCGGCATGGTCACGCCCGCGCCGTATGTCAAGCTCGACGTCAGCCGCTACATCTCCCTCATCGGACGAATGCGCCAGGCGGGCTTCCATCTCACGAAGGAACAGGAGCTTCGCGCCGCGAATATCCCGTTTGACGAGACGGATACCGAGCTTGCCGCCCTGTTTTTCCGCTTTCTGCGCCTGTGGCAGGATGGGCAAACCCTTGAACAGCCGGCGCCGGCGGAAAAGCAGACCCCCTACACGCTGCCGGAGCTGGAGCTGTACTGCCGGAAGCTCGACCTGTATTTCTCCTTCTGCAAGGCCTTTGACTGCCCGGTGGACCGGGATGCTCTGTACGACGAGCGCGAAAAGATCGCGGATGAGATCAACCAGATCCTTCTTCACAACCTGAAAAACAACATCCGCTTCTGCGCCAAATGCGGCACAGCCCTGCCGCTGCATCACACGGGCCGCCTCTGCAGCAGCTGCTTCCGCAGCCTGCGCCCCGACCGCGTCCGCCGTCGCGGAAAATAACCCCATACGCCCGGAGCGCCGGTCGGAGAACCCGACCGGCGCGCTGTTTTTGCGGCATGGATAAGAACTTCTTATATGTTGCATAGAGATCGGTTTTGTTGATTTCGGCTGAATCCGCTCCCTAAAACGGTCAAAAATTGGGCACATCTATTCTTGACAACAAATTATCAAAATTGTTAAAATGGTAACAAAGCACGCAAGGAGGAACTATCCCATGCTTGACAGAAAACACCGCATGATCCAGCAGCTCGCGCGCGAGTTTGCGGAAAACGAGATCGCGCCCCGCATTGACATCGCCGAGGAAAACGGGGAATACCCCGACGAGCTCTGGGAGCTGGCGGCACGCTACGGCTTTACCGGCTGCTGCATCCCACGGGAATACGGCGGCCAGGGCGGCGATTTTTTATCGTCCATCGTCATGATGGAGCAGATCTGCCGCACGGCGGTGAGCGCCGCATCCATGTTCATGGCAAACTCTCTCTCCGGCATGCCCATTCTGAAATGCGGCACCGAGGAGCAGAAGCAGAAATATCTCCGCCCAGTGGCGGAGGGCACAAAGCGCTGCGCCTTCGCGCTGACCGAGCCGGGAGCCGGCTCTGACACGGGCGCACTTTCGACGACGGCGCGGCAGGAGGGCGACGACTTCATCCTGAACGGGCGCAAAACCTTTATCACGCTCGGTCCGACCTGCGACTGGGCGGTCGTGTTTGCAAACGTCCTCCGGGACGGCGGGAAAAAGGCTCTGACCGCCTTTATCGTCGAGGCGGACAGCCCCGGCTTCTCCCGCGGCAAGCGCGAGAAAAAGCTCGGCCTCCACTCCTCCGGCACCTGCGATCTGATCTTCGACGACGTGCGCGTTCCGAAGGAAAACGTCCTCGGTACGGTGGGCGGCGGCTGGAAGGTCGCGGGCAGCGGCCTGAGCGCGGGGCGCATCAACGTCTCCTCCCAGGCGCTGGGCGGCGCACAGGGCTGCCTTGACGAGGCCATCAAATATGCCGGCGAGCGTGTGCAGTTTGGAAAGCCCATCGCGAAATTCCAGAACACCCGCTTTAAAATCGCGGAGATGGACGCGAAGATCGAGGCCGGACGGCAGATGATCTACAGCGCGGCGGAGATGGTCGATCGCGGCGAGGACGCGCTTTTGCAGGCGTCCAGAGCCAAGTATTACATGAGCGAGGTCGCAAACGAGGTTGCCTATAAATGTCTGCAGATTCACGGCGGCTACGGCTATATGGAGGGCTTTGCGATCGAGCGGTTTTACCGCGACCTGCGCATCATGCCGGTTTATGAGGGTACGAGCGAGGTGCAGCTCATGGTCATCTCCAGCGCCATCATGAAGTAAGGGAGGAACAGAAAATGAAGATTCTTGTCTGTGTAAAACAGGTTCCCGATACTTCGGGCAAGGTGGCCGTCAATGAGGACGGCACGCTGAACCGCGCCTCCATGCCGGTCATTACGAACCCGGACGATAAAAACGCCGTGGAAGCGGCTCTGAAGCTCAAGGATGAGTACGGCTGCCAGGTTATTCTCGTGACCATGGGCCCGGCAGCGGCGGAGAGTATGCTGCGCGAGCTTCTCGCGATGGGGGCGGATGAAGCCTATCTGCTGTCCGACCGGATGTTCGGCGGCTCGGATACGTTCGCAACCAGCCAGGTCCTTGCAGCGGGTCTGCATCATATCGGCCTTGATCCGGACGACATCGTCATCTGCGGCCGTCAGGCCATCGACGGCGACACGGCGCAGGTCGGCCCCCAGATCGCGGAAAAGCTCGACCTGCCCCAGATCACCTACGCCGGCGCCATGGAGTACGCCGGCGGCACGGTGCGCGTCCGGCGCATGCTGGAGGACGGCTACATGACCATCGAGACGGAGACGCCCTGCCTCATCACCTGCGTCAAGGAGCTCAACGAGCCGCGGTATATGTCCATCAGCGGCATCCTCGGCTGCTTCGATAAGCCGGTCATCACGCTCACCTATGAGGACCTGAAGGACGAGCCGCTGATCGACGTGACGACGATCGGCCTCAAGGGCTCGCCGACCAATATCGCCAAATCGTTCACCCCGCCGCTCAAGGGCGCGGGCGTCATGCTGGAGGGCGATGATGAGCGCGGCCTCGTGACCGAGCTTGTCTCCCGTCTGAACGCGAAGCATATTCTGTGAGGAGGGACGGAGCATGAAGCAGATCCATTTCCAGAATGCCAACACCGCCGATTTCCACGGCGTATGGGTATATTGCGAGCAGCGCCGCGGCGCTCTCATGAGCACCGACCTTGAGCTCATCAGCGAGGGCCGCAAGCTCGCCGACGAGCTCGGCGCCGAGCTGTGCGGCGTCCTGCTGGGCGACGATGTGGACAGCCTCGTCCCGGAGCTGGGCGGCTACGGCGCGGACAAGATCTATGTCTGCAACTCGCCGCTGCTGCACGACTATATCACCGAGGCGCATGCAAAGCTCGTATGCGACCTCGTCGCGGAATACAAGCCCGAGGTCGTGCTCTTCGGCGCGACGAATATCGGGCGCGACCTTGCCCCGCGCATCGCGGCGCGGCTGAATACCGGCCTGTGCGCCGACTGCACGCATCTTGACGTGGACGTTGCGACCTATGTCGAATTCCTGCGCGAAAACTCCACGCTCGACGACAAGGGCATCGGCGAGGAGCTGCTGCGCAAAAAATTTGAAAAAGACCTCAAAATGACCCGCCCGGCGTTCGGCGGGCACCTGATGGCGACCATCGTCTGCCCGCGCTTCCGCCCGGCCATGGCGACGGTGCGTCCGGGCGTCATGGCCCGCGCTCCGTTTGACGAGGCAAAGGCCGCGGCGGTCGAGCTGATCCACCCCGCCTTCTCGCTGGAGAAGCAGGACATCAAGACCCGCGTGCTGGAGGTCGTCAAGTCCACGCGGCAGATCGTCGACCTTCTCGGCGCGGACGTGGTCGTCTCCGTCGGCGGCGGCATCAGCGCGGACGTCGAAAAGGGCATCGCCCTCGGCCAGGAGCTGGCGGACGTCCTCGGCGGCGTCCTCGGCGGCAGCCGCGTCGCCATCGACTCCGGCTGGCTCACCGCCGACCATCAGGTCGGACAGACCGGCAAGACCGTCCACCCGAAGCTGTACATCGCCCTCGGCATCTCCGGCGCGATCCAGCACAAGGCCGGCATGCAGGATTCCGACTGCATCATCGCCGTAAACAAAAATGCCGCCGCGCCGATCTTTGAGGTCGCGGACTACGGACTGGTCGGCGACCTTTTCAAGGTCGTGCCGATCATGATCGAGCAGTTCCGCGAGACCAAAAAATCCCTGTAAGGAGCTGTTGTCATGACGGATTTTCAAAAGGAGTATCAGGAAAAGCTGGCGACCATCGACCAGTGCCTGTCGCTGATCCATTCCGGCGACGTCGTATACACCACGCACAACCACAGCGAGCCGCTGACGATTTTGGAGCACCTGCACGAGCGTGCGCCCTATGTGGAGGGCGTGAAGATCTGGAAGGGCCGCTCCGGGCATTTCCCCGTGATGTATGAGCCGTCCATGAAGGGGCACATGGAAATGCTCACCTATTTCTACGGCCCGACGTTCTACCGGGAGTCCGAACCGCTCGGCCTCATCGACCACACGCCGTCGGACCTGGCCCACTATTTCTCCGCCGCCATCATGCATCATAAGCCGACGGTGTTCTATACCGGCGCGACCGCGATGGACGAAAACGGCATTTTTTACATGGGCATGAATCACACGGAGGAGGGCGAGAGCATCCAATATGCCATCGACCATAAGCTCCCCCTCGTGCTGGAGGTAAACCGCAGCCTGCACCATGCCCGCGGCGCGCAGGAGATCCCCCTCTCCGCCGTCACCTATATTCTGGAGGCCGACCGGAAGGAGCAGGACCTGCCCGGCATCCGGCCAACGGAGCTTGAGGACCGCATCGGCGCGGCGGTGGCGGAGATCGTCTCCGACGGCGATACGATCCAGCTCGGCATCGGCGGCATCCCCAACGCCGTGGGTATGTACCTGCGGCAGAAAAACGACCTGGGCATCCACACGGAGATGTTCACAGATTCCATGATGGATCTGATCCTCTCCGGCAACATCACCGGCAGGCGGAAAAACATCGACACGGGCCTTCACGTATTCTCGTTCGCCGAGGGCCGGGAAAACCTGTATGAATTCATCCAGTCCCATCCCGAATGCGTCTCGCGGAAATCCTCCGAGCACATAAACCCCATGACTATCGCAAAGCAGAACCATTTCGTCTCCATCAACACCTGCGTGGAGATCGACCTGACGGGACAGGTCTGCTCCGAGAGCGTCGGCCCGAAGCAGATCTCCGGCTCCGGCGGCGCGTTCTGCTGCGCCTACGGCGCGTATGAGTCGAAGGGCGGCAAGGGCATCCTGGCGTTCCCCTCCCGCACCGCGAAGGGGCAGTCGAAGATCAAATCCATGCTGACGCCCGGCGCGATCGTGACGGTGCCGCGAAACTATGTCGACTACGTCGCTACGGAGTACGGCATCGCTCGGCTGAAGGGCGCAACCGTCAGCGAGCGCATCGCAAAGCTCATCGCCATCGCCCACCCTGACGACCGGGACAGGCTGCGTGACGAGGCGAGGAAGCTCTGGCCGAATTTCGTGTAGTCCGGATCTTCCGGTTTCCGGCGGCCTGCATCCGGACGGATGTCCGGACCCCCGCCGGCAGCAAAAAAGACACGGCTCCAGGCCGTGTCTTTTTTGTTCGGGACTTTTTACTTGAGGTTGCCGAGATCGTTCACGGTGATAACCGTCGCGAAGTCGCCGGGGGCGGCGTCGGTGTTGGCGTCAACCGTGATCTCGCCGTTGTACATGGCGGCGACCAGCGCATTGTAATCCTCTTCGGTGAAGTTTTCATCGAACTGGGTGGTGGTGGGAAGCTGGACATAGTTCTCAGCGGGGACCTCGGAGACAAGGCCCAGGGTCTGGACCTGGCCGCCGTACTCGGCGAAGTTGCCGGCCGTGACCTCAGAGAGCATGGTGTTGACCGTAGCGGCCAGGCCCTTCATGGCGGAAGTGACCGTCATGCCCTCGCCGTAGGTGCCGTCGATGATGCCGGACTGGTCAACATCGACGCCGATGACCTTGCCGCCGACCTTCGCGGCAGCCTCCGCCGCGGAGGAGTAGATGCCGCCGCCGCAGGCAAAGACGACCTCGACGCCGTCGGAGTACCAGGTGTCCATAGCGGCGGTGATGTCCGCATCGCCGTAGAACTGGTTGCCGTAAGCATATTCGATGGTGACGTCCTCCGCACCGATCTCAACGGCGGCCGCATCCGCGCCCTGCACGAAGCCGTAGCCGTAGCGGACGACCGCGGGGACCGCCATGCCGCCCAGGAAGCCCAGCCGGGTGTAGCCCAGCTTCACAGCCGCGTAGCCGGCCATGTAGCCGCAGAGCTCTTCCTGATACACGGCGCTGTACAGGTTCGCGGGAACGACGTAATCGTCGCCCAGGTCGCCGGCGCTGACGTCCAGCGCGATGAAGGTCACGTCCTCATAGAACTCGGCGGTATCCTTGATGGCGTTGGCGAACGCATAACCGGGCATCACGATGACGTTGTAGCCGTCGTCGATGGCGGACTCGATCATGGCGACGCGGTCCTCATCGGAGTCGGAGGCGGGCTTGTAGTAGCTGAAGGAAATGTCGTTTGCCTCGCAGTACTCCTTGCAGGCCTCATAGGTGGTCTGGTTGAAGGACTGGTCGGTGATGTCGCCGTAGTCGGTGATCATCGCGACGGCGATATCGGACGCGGCCCCGGCGGGCTCCTCCGCCGCGTCGGGCTCTTCCTCGGCAGCGGGTTCCTCAGCGGCGGCAGCAGGCTCTTCGGCGGCAGGCTCCTCGGCGGCGGGCGTGCTGCCGCAGGCGGCCAGCGCGAAGACCATGCTCAGCGCGAGGAGAAGGGCAAGAATCTTTTTCATCATTTGTTCTCCTTTACAAATTTTTGGGTTGTGCCTTTTTTGCCTGGAATGTTTAAATTATACCATGCCGCCCCGGCAACTTCAAGATGGCTTTCGCAAAAACCTGCATAATTACGGCCCCGTCCGCGGTTGCGGCAGGGCGGCGTTTGTGTTATAGTTGTCGTATCAGAGAAAGAGGAGGCCGGGATATGGGCAGCATCCTCACCATCGGCATCGCCGGCGGCACCGGCAGCGGAAAAACCACGATCACCCGCCGCATCCAGCGGCGCTTCAGCGGCAGCGTCGCCACGCTTTATCACGATAATTACTATAAATCCCACGACGCTCTCTCCATGGAGGAGCGTTCCCGGCTCAACTACGACGAGCCGGATGCCTTTGACACGGAGCTGATGATCTGCCAGCTTCGCGAGCTTCAGGCCGGCCGGCCCATCCGCTGCCCGGTCTACGACTACACCGTCCACAACCGCTCGGAGCGGACGATCCTTATAAAGCCCGCGCCGGTCATCCTCGTCGAGGGCATCCTCATCCTCGACAGTCCGGAGCTCTGTGATATCATGGACATCAAGGTCTTCGTCGATACGGACGCGGACGTCCGCATCCTGCGCCGCATCGTCCGGGACGTGCGCGATCGCGGACGGAGCCTGGAATCCGTCGTGAACCAGTACCTCACGACCGTCAAGCCCATGCATGAGCTGTACGTCGAGCCGAGCCGCCGCCGGGCGGATATCATCGTGCCCGAGGGCGGGCATAACGAAGTCGCCATGGCCTTGCTCATCGAGCGGGTGCGGGCGCATCTGGAGGGTCAGAATGGCTAAGCTTTACTTCAAATACGGCGCAATGGGCTCCTCGAAGTCCGCGCAGGCCCTGATAACCAAATTCAACTACGAGGAACAGGGCATGCGCTGCTGGCTCATCAAGCCCGCCACCGATACCCGCGACGGCGCGGATACCGTCGCCTCGCGCATCGGTCTGTCCGCCCGCGGAGAGGCCATCGCTCCCGACGACAGCGTCGGTGAGAAATACCAGGCCGCCGGCTGGTGCGACGTCATCATCGCCGACGAGGCGCAGTTTTTCACGCCCGCGCAGATCGACGAGCTGCGCGAGATCGTGGACGCGGCGGACGTGCCTGTCATGTGCTTCGGCCTGCGGACCGATTTCCAGACCAATTTCTTCCCCGGCGCGAGGCGGCTCATGGAGGTTGCGGACTCCATCACGGAAATCAAGACCATCTGCACCTGCGGCCGGAAGGCCGTCGTGAACGCCCGTCTCGACGCGGACGGCAACATCGTCACGCAGGGCGAGCAGGTCCTACTCGGCGGCAACGACCGCTACACCGCCATGTGCCACAAATGCTGGATGGAAAAGATCTGTCTCCAGCAAAGCCGTGACGAAAACGCATAACCATCCGGGACACGCCGCCGCGTGTCCTCTTTTTCAGGAGACTTTTTATGAAATTAAAGCTTGCCCAGCTCCAGCTTCCGGTCAGCGCCGATAAGGACCGGAACCTTGGCGCCCTGGCCGGCGCTATGGCGCGGCTGGACCCCGAGGCGCCGGACCTCGTCGCCGTCGGCGAGATGTTTATATGCCCCTATGAGACCGGCCTCTTCCCGCTCTATGCCGAGCCGGAGGACGGGGAGACCAGGCGGTTTCTCAGCCGGCTTGCTGCCGAGCACCATGTCTGGCTCTCCGCCGGCTCGGTGCCGGAGATCGACGATACCGGCCGGGTATACAACACGGCGTATGTCTTTGACCGGGACGGACGGCTGGCCGCCAAGCACCGGAAAATGCACCTGTTCGACATTGACGTCCGGGGCGGTCAGTCCTTCCGGGAATCGGAGACGCTCACCGCGGGCGACCATGTCACCGTATTCGACACGGAATTTGGAAAAATCGGCCTGTGCGTCTGCTTTGATATCCGCTTCCCGGAGCTTGCCCGCCTGATGGCCGACGCCGGCGCACGCCTCATTCTCGTCCCGGCCGCTTTCAACACCACGACGGGCCCGGCGCATTGGGAGCTGAACTTCCGCAGCCGCGCGCTGGACAATCAGTGCTTTTACGCCGGAACTTCCGTTGCGCAGGATTTGAGCGCATCCTATCACGCCTGGGGCCACAGCCTCGCCGTCTCCCCGTGGGGCAATGTTCTCGGCCAGCTCGATGAAAAGCCGGGCTGTCTTGTGACCGAGCTTGACCTCGACGACGCGGATGATATCCGCGCACAGCTTCCGCTCCTCTCCGCCCGCCGGCATGACCTTTACGAGCTGCGCCGAAAGCCGCCCGTGACCTTCCGCCGCGCCGGAACCGCTGATATCCCCGGGATCGCCGCCGTCTATGACGCCCTTCATGACGAGGAGGAGGCCGGGCGTGCCGTCATCGGCTGGGACCGGCGGATCTACCCTACCGCCGCCACGGCGGAGCAGGGCGTCGCCTGCGGCGATCTGTTCGTCGCGGAGACAGACGGCGTCATCGTCGGCAGCGCCCGGCTCAACCGGGAGCAGGTCCCGGCATACAGGCATGGCGCGTGGCGGTATCCCGCCCCGGACGACGAGGTCATGGTCATGCACACGCTGACGGTCTCCCCCGCGCTTTCCCGCAGCGGCCTCGGCACGCGGTTCGTGTGGTTTTATGAGCAGTACGCCCGCGCACAGGGCTGCCCATACCTGCGCATCGACACGAACGAACGCAATACCCGCGCCCGCGCGATGTACCGGAAGCTCGGCTTCACGGAGGCCGGCGTCGTCCCCTGCGCCTTCAACGGCATCCCGGACGTTCGGCTCGTCCTTCTGGAGAAAAGGCTGTAACGACCGAGAAGGTATTTTCTGCCGCTTGT
The DNA here is from genome assembly GCA_964406615.1 of uncultured Oscillospiraceae bacterium. Lineage (GTDB taxonomy): Bacteria > Bacillota > Clostridia > Oscillospirales > Oscillospiraceae > CAJOIG01. The sequence continues at coordinate 19,317 of CAYOSI010000021.1, read as the reverse complement.
CCGGTTACAGGAATCGCGGATGCGGACAGGCGCATATTCTGTAACGCCCACGCAAAAATTTCCACATGGGAAACGGTTGGTTTTAGAAGAATTTGGACGAATCTACGGTAGACAAGCGATACTTTGGTATGATATTATACTTTAGTATAAAAATTTTAGGCAGAGGTGATGCTCATGCTATTTAAGCACCATGGCGGCGTGCATCCGAACGATAAGAAAGCACCTGCCAACGAAGCGGCGATCTCCACCATCCCGCAGCCCGCGCAGGTGGTGATCCCCATGTCCCAGCACATCGGCGCTCCCTGTACGCCGCTGGTTGCTGTCGGCGACGAGGTAAAACTGGGCCAGAAGATCGGCGAGGCAAAGGCGCCCGTGTCCGCGCCTGTCCATGCGTCGGTCTCCGGCAAGGTCGTCGCCATCGAGCCCAGGCTCAACAACCTCGGCAATATGGTCCAGGCCGTTATCATCGAAAACGATTTCAAGGACACCCCCGCGGAAACCATGGTCCCCGCGGCGGAGGACGACCTGCAGGACCCCGAGGCGATCGCTTCCATCATCCGCGAGGCCGGCATCGTCGGCATGGGCGGCGCCACCTTCCCCACGGCGTTCAAGATCACGAGCGGCTGGGGCAAGGTCGATACCGTCATCATCAACGGCGCCGAGTGCGAGCCCTACATAACCTCCGACCACCGCACCATGCTGGAGCATCCGGAGGAGCTTCTCAAGGGCATCCAGCTCATCATGCGCGCCTGCAAGGTCGATAAGGCTTATTTCGGCATCGAGCTCAACAAGAAGTTCGCCATCGACCTGCTGAACTTCAAGGGTGCGAAGGAGATGGGCATCGAAATCGTTCCTCTCAAGTGCCAGTACCCGCAGGGCGCTGAGAAGACCCTCATCCAGACCATCACCGGCCGCGAGGTGCCTCCCGGCGGTCTGCCCGCACAGGTCGGCTGCGCCGTGTTCAACACCTTCACCTCTTACAGCGTGTACCGCGCCGCATACGAGGGCTGGCCCGCCATCGAGCGCGTGGTCACGGTCTCCGGCTCCGCCATTGAGAACCCCAAGAACGTCAAGGTCCGCGTCGGCACCCCGATGCAGTGGGTGTTCGAGCAGACCGGCGGCTTCGCCAGGGAGCCCTGGAAGATCATCATGGGCGGCCCGATGATGGGCCTTGCCCAGTACGACCTGAACGTCCCCTGCGGCAAGGGCACCGCTTCCCTGCTGGCCTTCGCCGGGGATGAGGACCGCACCGTCGCCGACCCCACCTGCATCCGCTGCGGACAGTGCATTTCCGCCTGCCCGATGAACCTGCAGCCCATCTACATGTATATGTACGAGGAGAAGGGCGACATTGAGATGATGCAGAAGCTCAACATCACCGACTGCGTGGAGTGCGGCGCCTGCACCTATATCTGCCCGGGCCGTCTGCATCTGACCCACGCCTTCAAGACCGGCAAGGCTAAGATCCAGGCCTATAACGCCGCCCTGAAGGCGAAGGAAGAGGCCGAAAAGGCTAAGAAGGAGGAGAAATAAGATGGACGAGAGAAAGCTGATTGTTTCTTCTTCCCCCCATATCCGCACCCCGCGGAGCACCCGGGTCATCATGCTGGACGTGCTGATCGCGCTGGCTCCGGCGTTCATCGCCTCGATCATCTTCTTCGGCTGGCGTCCGATCATGGTCACCGCCCTCTCCGTCGCGAGCTGCGTCCTGTTTGAGTTCGCCTATCGCAAGCTCATGAAGAAGCCCGACACCTACGGCGATCTTTCCGCCGCCGTCACCGGCGTCCTCATGGCCTTCTGCATGCCCCCCACGGCTCCCTGGTGGCTGCCGATCATCGGCGCGTTCTTCGCCATCGTGATCGTGAAGCAGCTCTTCGGCGGCATCGGCAAGAACTTCCTGAACCCCGCCCTGGCGGGCCGTGCGTTCATGCTGGCCTCCTACGCCGTGCTGATGACAAGCTGGATGCCCACGAGCTTCCAGTCCGGCGTGGACGCCGCCACCTACGCCACCCCGTTGGCCAGCCTGCATCAGGGCGCTCTTTCGAGCTCTTCCATCCTGGCGATGCTGGTCGGCAATGTCGGCGGCTGCATCGGCGAGACCAGCGCCATCGCCCTGCTTCTCGGCGGCGCATACCTCGTCTACCGCAAGGTCATCTCCCTGCGCATCCCCCTGAGCTTCATCGGCACCGTCGCCGTCGTCACGCTCATCTTCTCCCGCGGCAACGCCCATGTTGAATGGATGCTGCAGAATCTCCTCTCCGGCGGCCTGATGCTCGGCGCGATTTTTATGGCGACCGACTACTGCACCAGCCCCGTCACCCCCAAGGGCCAGATCATCTTCGGCGTGGGCTGCGGCCTGCTGACCGTGCTGATCCGTTACTTCGGCTCCTATCCCGAGGGCGTGTCCTATGCCATCCTCATCATGAACCTCACGGTTTGGATGATCGACAAGAACACCGCTCCCCGCCGCTTCGGCACCGAGCCCAAAAAGCTCTTTGCCAAGAAGGAGAAAAAGGAGGCCGCCAAATGAGTAAAACCCTGCAAATGCTCAAGCCCGGCCTGATGCTTCTTCTGATCGCGGCGGCCGCGGCCCTGATCCTCGGTCTTGTGAACGCGGCTACCGTGTCGCGCATCGCGGACATCGCCGAGCAGACCATGAACAGCGCCATGCAGGCCGTTCTGCCCGCCTCCTCCTACACCGATGTCGGCGCGGCGGGCGACGGCGAGGTCGAGGCCGTCTACGCCGCAGATAGCGGCGGCTGGGTCGTGCAGGTCACCGAGACCGGCTCGCAGGGCCTCATCACCATGATGGTCGGCGTGAACGCCGATTACACCTGCAGCGGCATTTCCATCACCGAGTCGAGCGAGACCGCCGGTCTCGGCGCGATCGCCGGTCAGGCCAGCGAAAAGGGCGACGCATTCCGCGCCCAGTTCATCGGCCAGTCCGGCACCGTTTCCGTGACCAAGGAAGGCGGCGGGATCGACGCCATCTCCGGCGCGACCATCACCTCCAAGGCAGTCTGCCGCGGCGTCACCGCGGCCCTGGCGGCATGCCAGGCCCTGGGTTAAGGAGGGTACATCCATGAACAGAAAACAACAGCTTTTTGAGGGCGCGTTCACCAACAACCCCGTCCTCGTACAGCAGATCGGCCTCTGCGCCACGATGGCGATCTCCACGACGCTCTTCAACGGCATCGGCATGGGCCTTTCGGTGCTCATCATTCTGACCTGCTGCAACGTCGTCGTCTCCCTCATCCGCAAGATCATTCCCTCGCAGGTTCGTCTGGCGATCTTCGTCGTCGTCATCGCGGGCTTCGTTACGATCGTCGACCTGCTGCTGCAGGCCTTCATCCCCGCGCTGTCGAACGCGCTGGGCGTGTTTATCCCGCTCATCGTCGTCAACTGCATCATCATCGGACGCGCGGAGGCCTTCTCCGCCAAAAACAGCGTGAAGGACTCCTTCTTTGACGGCGTGTTCCAGGGTCTGGGCTATCTGCTTGTCCTCGTCGCCATGTGCCTGATCCGTGAGCTTCTCGGCAGCGGCACCTTCGGCGCGGGCCTCCTGAACGGCGCAAACAGCTTCTTTACCCTCGACGGCACCGGCGCCGGTATCCGTATCTTCTCCGACGAGTACGCAGCGGGCGCGCTGGTCCTGCCCTTCGGCGGCTTCCTGACGCTCGGCTGCCTCTTCGCGCTTATGCAGCACCTGCTGTCCAAGGGCGCGCAGAAGAAGGCCGCGAAAGAAAAGGAGGAGAACACCTAATGCTTGCTTCGATCGTATCTATTTCCCTGGGAGCGATTCTGGTAAACAACTTCATTTTCTCCCAGTTCCTCGGCCTCTGCCCGTTTCTGGGCGTGTCGAACAAGATGAGCACCGCCACCGGCATGAGCGTGGCCGTCATTTTCGTCATGACCATGGCCTCCGCGATCTGCTGGGTCATCAACACCTATCTTCTGATCCCTCTGGGCCTGAAGTTCATGCAGACCGTCGCCTACATTCTGGTCATCGCGGTCCTCGTTCAGTTTGTCGAGATGTTCCTCAAGAAGATGATCCCCTCCCTGTACTCCGCGATGGGCATCTTCCTTCCCCTTATCACCACCAACTGCGCGGTTCTCGGCGTCGTTCTCCTGAACACCCAGAACGGCTACAATTTCCTGGAGAGTGTGGTCTACGGCTTCACCGGCGGCGTCGGCTTTACCCTCGCCATCGTGCTGTTCGCCAGCGTTCGTGAGCGGCTTGAGTTCGCTGACTATCCCAAGGCCTTCGAGGGCTTCGCCATCTGTCTTGTGTCCGCGGCTCTGTTCGCTCTGGCGTTCATGGGCTTCTCCGGCATGAAGATCATGTAAGGAGGGCTTGTGTCAATGACTGTTATTTATGCCATTCTGATCCTGGGCGTCCTCGGCCTGCTGTTCGGCGTCCTGCTGGCGATCGCCGGCAAGGTATTCGCCGTCGAGGTGGACCCCAAGGAGGAGGCCGTTCTCGCAGCCTGCGCCGGCGCGAACTGCGGCGCCTGCGGTTATCCCGGCTGCTCCGGCTATGCCGCTGCCGTCGCCAAGGGCGAGGCCCCTGTCAACGCCTGCGTGCCGGGCGGCGCGGAAGCTGCCCGGAAGATCTCCGAGATCATGGGCGTCGCCGCCGGTGACAGCGAAACCTTCTACGCCTTCGTCCGCTGCTCCGGCACCTGCGGCCACACCCGGAAAAAGTTTGAGTATCAGGGCCTGACCTCCTGTCTGGCCGCCACCCGCCTCGGCGGGGGCAGCGGCGCGAACATCTGCACCTCCGGCTGTCTCGGCTGCGGCGACTGCGCCGCCGCCTGCCCCTTCGACGCCATGCATATCGTTGACGGCATTGCGCAGGTGGACCGCTCCCGGTGCGTCGGCTGCATGAAGTGCGCCGAGGCCTGCCCGAAGAACCTGATCGTCAAGGTCCCCGCCGCCTCCACCGACCTCGTGGCCTGCAGCTCCACCGACAAGGGCCCCGTTGTCATGAAATATTGCGACTTCGGCTGCATCGGCTGCCAGAAGTGCGCGCGCGAGTGCCCCGCGGACGCCATCACCGTGGCGAGCTTCCTGGCCGTCGTCGACCAGAGCAAGTGCGTCCACTGCGGCCACTGCGCCGACATCTGCCCCCGTCACTGCATCACCGACATCGCCTGAGCATCACAAACCATATCGGGCCGGGGCCTTGCGTCCCGGCTCTTTTTGATGGGGATTGACAGCCCGCGTAAATCGGGGTAATATAACCATATACTTGCTGTCAGGAGTTTTGATATGCGTTTCTTTACGGCCGAATTCAGCTTTTTTACCTTCTTTGCAGAGAGGTAAAACGGATTTCGGCTGCGTAGGACCAACGTATTACGGCTGTGCAGAGGAAATCCGCTGCACAGCCTCTTTTTATCGGAAGGGAAATCAATATGGAACTGGACAACCTGCATTCACAGCTTGAACAAATCGACGGGGAGATCGGCAGTCTCTTCTCCCGCCGGATGGCGCTTTGCGCCGAGATCGCCCGGGAACGGGCGGCCGGCGGCGCCTATGTCCCCGATATAACCGGCGAGCGCGCCGCCCGCGTCCGCTTCCGCGAGCGCGCCGGCGAGGAGCTGGAGGGCTACGCCGGCGTGCTCTATGCCACGCTCGCCGAAGTCGGCCGCAGCTACCAGGCCGCCGTGCTCACGACCGGCCGCAGCGAACAATGCGCCCGCATTGCCGCCGCGCTGGAAAGCACGCCCTGCCTCTTCCCCGAAAAAGCCAACGTGGCCTGTCAGGGCGTCGAGGGCGCATACTCGCAGATCGCCGTGGAAAAGCTCTTCCGCGAGCCGTCCATCGCCTACGTCAGCAGCTTTGAGGCCGTGTTCTCCGCCATCGACAGCGGCCTGTGCCGCTACGGCGTGCTGCCGCTCGAAAACAGCACCGCCGGCTCCGTCAACCGCATCTACGACCTGATGATGAAGTACCGCTTCAGCATCATCCGCAGCGTGCGCATCAAGATCGACCACAACCTGCTGGCCAAGCCCGGCGCGAAGCTTGCGGATATCCGCGAGATCTTCTCCCACGAGCAGGCCCTCAGCCAGTCCGCGGAGTTTCTGCGCAGCCATCCCGAGATCAAGGCGACCACTGTTGAAAACACCGCCGTCGCCGCCAAGCTGGTGGCCGAATCCGACCGCAGCGACGTCGCCGCGCTCTCGTCCCGGAGCTGCGCGGAGCTGTACGGCCTGCATATTCTTGCCGACGCCGTGCAGGATGCGGGCAATAACCACACCCGCTTCATCTGCATCGGCAAGGACCTCGAGATCTATCCCGGCGCCGACCGGACGAGCATCATGCTCACCACGCCCCACCGCCCCGGCTCGCTCTACCGCATCATGGCCCGCATCAACGCCCTCGGCATCAACCTAACCAAGCTCGAGAGCCGGCCCCTGCCGGATCGCGATTTTGAGTTCATGTTTTATTTCGACCTCGACACGCCGATCTATTCCCCCAAGCTCATCCAGCTCATGAACGACCTCGAGACGCTCTGCGAGACCTTCCGCTACCTCGGCAGCTACTCGGAGATCATGTAAAAGGCCGGGCGGCACGCTCCGTACCGCCCAGCCCGGCATTTACTTTTTGCGCGTTCGTGCTATAATTATAGGAAACAGAACACCGATGAAGGAGGAACCCGCCATGCCCCCCATTCCCGGAATGAACGGCGATCAATACGTCCCCTATGACGAGCGCACCGGCGGCGAGGCCGCGGTCTTTTTCACCCGCGACCTCTCCGCTGCCGGCCTGCAAAAAATCTTTGACCGCGTCGGCGGCGTACTGTCCGGCAAGGTCTGCATCAAGCTCCACACCGGCGAGGCCGAAGGCCCGAATATCCTTCCCCGCCCCTGGGTCAAGGCGCTGATCGGGGAAAAACTCCCCGGAGCCACGATCGTCGAGACCAACACCTACTACGAGGGCTCCCGCTACACCACCGAGCAGCACCGCGAGACGCTGAAAACAAACGGCTGGACCTTTGCGCCGGTGGACATCACCGACGAGGACGGCGCTGCCGCGCTGCCCGTGAAGGGCGGCAAGTGGTTTTCGGAGATGCATGTCGGCAAGAATCTTCTGCATTATGACTCCATGCTGACCCTGACCCATTTCAAGGGCCACACGCAGGGCGGCTTCGGCGGCTCCAACAAAAATATCGGCATCGGCTGCGCGGACGGCCGCATCGGCAAGGCGGAGATCCACACCACGCCCGGCCAGGACGATATGTGGGACATCGCCGAGGAGGAGTTCATGGAGCGTATGACCGAGTCCACCAAGGCCACCGTCGACCACTTTGACGGCCGCATCTGCTTTATCAACGTCATGCGGAACATGTCCGTCTCCTGTGACTGCGAAGGCGTCGCCGCCGAGCCGGTCGTGACGCCGGACGTGGGCATCCTCGCCTCGCTCGATATCCTGGCGCTGGACAATGCCTGCATCGACCTCATCTACAGCCTGCCGCAGGGCGGCGGCAAAGCCATGATCGAGCGCGTGGAGTCCCGCCACGGCCTGCGCCAGCTCAGCTACATGAAGGAGCTCGGCATGGGCAGCGATCGCTATACCCTCATCGACATCGACAACGGCGACGCCGTCATCCGCTCCGCCGAGGCCGTGCAGGACGTTGACCCTGTCTGGACGCCCGATGTGTACAACACCTTTCCCGGCCGGAACAAGATCCGTCCGCAGGCTTACAACAGACCTTGAAGCGTTCCTGACAAAGCAGGCGCGGGAGTTCCCCGCGCCTGCTTTTGCTTTATTCGTGCGCCGCAACGCTTGTAAAATACTCCTTCGTCAGCCGGAAAACCGTACCGGAGAGCAGGAACACGGCAATGAGGTTCGGAATAACCATCAGTCCGTTGAAGGTATCCGAGATATCCCAGAGAAGGCCGAGATCGACCGTCGCGCCCAGAATGGACACAAGCGAGTACACGATCATGAACGGACGGATCACCCGCGCTCCGAACAGAAACTCCGCGCAGCGCACGCCATACAGCCCCCAGCCGATAATGGTCGAAAAGGCGAAGCAGATGAGCGCCGCCGCCGTAAACACCGATATCCACTTTCCATACGACGCCGTGAAGCCCGCGATCGTAAGATCCGCGCCCGCCGCCTCGTTGTAGGCTATGGGAACGCCGCTGCACAGGATGACGAGCGCCGTCAGCGTGCAGATCACGATGGTGTCCATGAACACCTCAAAAATTCCGAAAAGCCCCTGCCGCACCGGCGAGCCGGTATCCGCGGTGGCATGCGCGATCGAGCCTGTTCCCAAACCGGCTTCATTGGAAAAAATACCGCGGGATACGCCGCGCCGCATGCTGACAAAGAGCGAGCCGATGACGCCGCCGGTCACGGCCCTCGGCTGAAAGGCGCCCCGGATGATCGAGTCCAGCACCGCCGGGACGCTCCGAATGTGAAACAGCACCACACCGAGAGACAGGATGATATACAGCAGCGCCATGAACGGCACCAGCTTTTCCGTGAACCGGCCAATGCGCTTGACGCCGCCCAGCAGGACGAGCCCCACACAGACCGTAATGACGACGCCGGACAGGAGATTGAAAAGCGGTACGCCTTCCTCGCCGAGAACCTTATAGTTCATAAGAGCCGCGTCCAGCGCGGTAACGATGGTGTTCACCTGCGTCGCATTGCCCGTCCCGAACACCGCGAGAACGCCGAAAACCGAAAACAGCACCGCCAGGAACCGCCATCTCCCGGACAGGCCGTTCTTTATGTAGTACATCGGGCCGCCGACCCAGTCGCCATGCTCGTTCTTTTCGCGGAAATGGACCGCCAGCACGACCTCGGAAAACTTGGTGCACATGCCGAGAAGTGCCGAAATCCACATCCAGAACACCGCACCGGGACCGCCCAGCGCGATCGCACCGGCTACGCCCGCGATATTGCCCGTGCCGACCGTGCCGGCGAGCGCCGTGCATACGGCCTGAAACGGCGTCATCGAGCCGTCCGCCGCCTCCTTTTTATCGAAAATGCGTCCCAGCGTACAGCGAATGGCATAGCCGAACCGTCGGATCTGAATAAAACCCGTTCCCGCGCTCAGATACAAGCCGACGCCGATAATGCAGATCATAGCCGGCACGCCCCAGATAAATCCGTTTACGGCTGAATTGACTTTTTCAATCCATTCTAGCATTTATTATGCTCCTCCTTTTCCTTCCGGAACCGCCGCTTTCGGCAGGCTCCAGCGAAAATGCGCCGCCAGAAGCCGGATGACGCTCACCGCTGCGCAGCTCACCAGCACGGCCGCCGTCTCTCCCACAGGCCGCCACAGCAGCGCACAGAGCAGCGCACCCAGGATCGACGCACAGGCATAGATATGCTTTACAAAAATATATGGCGGAAGCCCGGCCATAATATCTCGCAGCACCCCGCCGCCGACGCCTGTGACCACGCCGAGGAACACCGCAAAGAAAAGGTTCTGTCCATATCCCTGCTCCATAGCGGCCGTGACGCCGACCGCCGTGAACACGCCGAGTCCCACCGCATCGGCTGCCAGCATGACGGCCTCATATACCCGCTCATGCTTCGTCAGCAAACGCAGGACCGGCGGCAGAAACACCACGGCGGAGATCAGCACGGCCACGATCGCGTATACCGGCTCCCGGAACATCACCGGCGGCAGCACACCCAGCAGCATATCCCGCAGCACCCCGCCGCCGCATGCGGATACAAGGCCCATGACGCAGACGCCGAAAATATCCATCCGCTTCCGCGCCGCCAGGAGCGCTCCGGTCACGGCAAACGCGGCGGTGCCGATAAGCTCCAGGGCAAAAATAAACAGCGACATAAAAATACCCTCACACAACAAAAAGGCAGAGTACCACAGATACTCTGTCTCCGCAGCCGGCGCAGACCCCCGGCTCAATTTCATCTCTAGAACAGTATATTATGCGTTCCGCCGTAAAATGTCAAGCGTTTTCCGCGGCGGACAAACACAGCCCCTCGCCATATATCATATCAAAAAAATATGATAGACGCATAGAACGAATTATTTTACTATTATAAGGCCGCGTGCTATAGTATAGACACAAAGAGAAAAACCAAGGAGGTGAAAACCATGAAGAAGCTCACGAAGTTCCTGGAAGAGTACTTTGAGATCTGCGCCCGCAAATAAGAGAATATGAGGCTGGACTTATGAAAATTCAGGATATCAAGTAGGGCCCTGTCCATTCCGTCGGAATGAGGCAGGGCCCTTGTTATTGGCCCTTCAGTCCTCGGGCTCGAGCAGCACGAAGCTGTCAAACCCATCCGGGCCCGCATAAGCCTCGCAGACCGGCACAAAGCGCACGGACGCCTCGCCGGCGTTCATCACCTCGCCGGCGTACTCGAGATCGGTCGCGGCGTCCCATGTGTCACAGGGGCAGTACAGCCGCGCAAAGATTCGCCAGAAGAGCGTTATATCCTGACCGGTCCGGCTGCCTTCTCCGTTCACCAGAGAGGACTCGTCGATCACGGCGGAAACAGCCGTCTCCGTATCGCTCATGCCCTCCACCAGACGCCGGGCCATCTGGCACACGGCGCCCACCGGGTCCGGATCGGTCGGCAGCGTGACGGAATAGGTAAAGCCCGTACCGGACGACGTATCGTCCTCCCCGCTCTCGTCCTCCCCGCTCTCGTTCCAACCGCTCCGCACCGGATGATACAGGTCCGCAAGAATAATCTCGTCGAAGCCCATCGCCGAAAGCTCTGCCATCAGGTCGGCGATGTAATCGCGCACCGTGCGGTTGTAGGGGTCGAGCCAGCGGCGACCCTCGGAATCCGTATAGGCGCCGGCTTCGGTCTGCAGGGTGACGAGCCAGTTCCGGGCCGCCAAAAGCTCATCCGCCAGGCAGCTTATCTGCGCTGCCGCCGTCAGCCCCCGTTCATGCAACGCCGCCACCGTCGCGGTATAGTCCATGGCGCCCGCTGTGCCGTAATTGAGCGCGGTATCGCAGGTCGAAGCCCACGCAAGCTGGCCGGTGGTATCCTTCAGCTCCAGAACAACGCCGGTGTACTCCTCCGTTGAAATGTTCGCCAGCGCCGTATTCAGCCTCATCTCATCCGCCGCGTCGGCGTACGGGATAAAACGCGCTTTGGTCGCCGTGAGCGACTGCCAGCCGCCCAAATCCATATCCGAGAAGTCCGGCTCCTCATAAATGACCTCCACCGTCACCGGCTCAAAGGTCGGCACGGCCTCGATCTCCGTCTCCTCAGCCGTATTCTCCGACTCTATAAACGGGAGCCGGAGGCTGACGCCCGTCTGGTCATACACCAGAAACTGCTGCAGCACGTAAAACATCGCGATCGTGCCGATGACCAGCAGCGCCAGAACAAAAAGCCCGATCATCAGGGGCACGCGGTATTTCCGCCGGCCCCGGTAGATGTCCTTCGGTCGGTACGGCATTATTTCTCCAGCGCCATGACCGCAGTGATCCGCTTGGCGTGACGCTCCGCCCCGGAAAACGGCGTCTCCAGCCAGATATCCACGATGCGCTTGGCAAGCTCCGTGCCGATGACGCGCCCTCCCAGGCAGAGGACGTTCGAGTCGTTATGCAGGCGGGTCATCTCGGCGGAATAGCAGTCGCTGCACAGCGCCGCACGGACGCCGTCGATTTTGTTCGCCGCGATAGACATGCCGATGCCGGTACCGCAGACGAGGATCGCGCGCTCGTAAACGCCGTCGGCGACGCCGCGGGCCGCCTTCTCCGCGTAAGCGGGGTAATCCACGCTCTCCTCCGAACGGCAGCCGAGATCCGCAAACGCAACGCTGCTCTCCTCCAGATGCCGCATAAGCTCCTGCTTCATGGCGAAACCGCCGTGATCCGATGCAATAGCAATCATGTTGATATCTCCTTTGATTCGTTTATTATCGTTTGGTCAGAAGGGCCATGTGTCCACAAACCATCTCAGATAATGCTGTGCGTAATCCCCGCTGACTCGCACGCCGGAGAGCACGGGATAGAACAGGACGAACAGCCCCACGCACAGCGCGGTGAAGCCCCCCACATACAGGGGCCATTTCACATCCCGACGGCGCAGGTCGGCGAAAAGATGGCCGAGCGCCAGCACCAGAAACACCGTGCAGGGGAAGTAGTGATAGGCGAAGGTCAGCCGGCTGACCAGCACCCACGGCAGGAGATTGGCCAGATAGCCGATGACGATGAACAGCGCCTTTTCATCCCGGTCACGGATCGCGAGCCAGACCATGCCGCCCATCGCCAGAAGACCGCCCCAGCACAGAAGCGGGTTGGAAAACGCGGCAAAGGCCGAGCGCGTTCCGTCGTCGAAATACTCCAGATAATACAGGATCGGGCGGATATCCAGGATCCACTGGTACCATTTGGAGGAATAGGGATGCGTCGCCACAAGGTCTGAGTGGTAATTGAACATATAGCTCTGGTTGTCGAGCACGATCTTCGCGTAGCCCGGCTGAAACAGGCGCAGGGGCCCGTCCACGCCCTGGCTGGGCGCATACGACCAGTAGCTGACATAGTAGATCACCGCCGGGACCGCCACGAAAAACAGCAGGCACCACGCGACGTTTTTCCCGAACGGGCGCCACATGGACCGGCCCTCCTGCCGGAAGCTCGTGATCCACGCCACAGCCCAGATCACGGCAAGCCCCGCCCCCGCATAGATGCAGACCCATTTGCTGGCGGCGCCCAGGCCGAAGCTCAGGCCCGCAAGGCCCAGCCACAGGAGCCCGCGCTTTCCCTCGCCCTCCTCCAGCCAGAGGTACATGAACAGGTACATGCATAGGATGAAAAAGACCGCGTAGGTGTCGATGGTCGCCAGGCGCGTCTGCGTGAAGTGCATGAAGTCAAAGGCAAATACGATTGTGCCGCAGACCGCGACGCCGGTATAGCCGCTCATGCGCTTGAGCAGGATATACAGCACCGGCAGCATCAGGATGCCGAACAGGACCCCCATGAACCGCCAGCCGAAGGGCGTCATGCCGAACAGCCGGATACCGAGGCTGATAATGGCCTTGCCGAGCGGCGGATGGGTGATCTCATAGGGCCACTGCTCGCGGATCATCTCAAGCGCCGTGCGCGGGAAGTAGATCTCGTCAAAATAGGTGCCGTTTTGATAGGTTGTCCGGTCCGCGACGGTGTCCTGCTCGTCGGCAAGCATCTCGCACCCTCCCGCGAGGGTGAATTCGTCCGCGGAAAGGCGCTGACCGTCCTCTCCGTACAGCGCGATCTCGCCAAGCTCCTGCTCCGCGCCGGAGATGATGCGCAAATAGCGGATGGGACCGTTATCCTCGTTCAGCTCCGCGTCACACCAGCGGAAAAGCTCGTTATAGTTCTGGGTCATGCCGGATTCGCCGTCCGCCGTGACCTGCTTGACCCAGTTCTCGCCGTCCGTCGATACCTCCAGCGTATAGTCTGCCGTGCCGAGGCCCGTATAATACCGCAGCGCGGTGATCACGCGCTCCTCCTGCAGATCAATGAGGGCATAGTAGTTCCCGTCCTCAAAATGCAGGAAGCTCTGCGGCGCTTTGTTCGTGCCGAGGCCCGCAAAGGCCACAACGGCATAGACGAGCGTGATGAGCCCGATGGCAAGGGCGTCGTTTTTCCCAAGCCCGCTGTGCGGCGCGGGCGCGCCCACCGGCTCCACCCGGCGGTGGACGCCGAGCCAATGGCAGAACCAGAACAGCGCAAACAGCGCCGTCGCCAGCGGTAGTATGATCGTAAGATTGGACAGCATATGCCAAAGCCTCCCGGCTGAATAAACAGAATCCCTTTTATTATATAGCAAAAGCGGGACCGTTTCAACGGCCCCGCCTGGGATTATTTCTTTTTCTTTTTGCCGAAAGGACGGTCGCTTTTGTCTTTTACGCTCGTGCCGAGGCATTCCGCCAGCTCGCGCATAAGCTCCTTTTCCCGGGCGCTGAGGTTTTTCGGCGTTTCGAGATTCACGGTGACGTATTGGTCGCCGCGGCCGCCGCCGCGAAGGCTCGGCACGCCCTTGCCGCGCAGCCGGAACACCGAGCCCGTCTGCGTCCCCTCCGGAATGGTGAGGGCCACATCACCCTCGAGCGTGGGAACCTTGATCTCCGCGCCCAGCGCCGCCTGCACAAAGCTCAGGTTTGTGCTCATATACAGGTTCGTGCCCTCCCGCTGGAAAATCGGGCTGGGCTGCACCTGCACCGTGACGAGAAGATCGCCGGCCGGGCCGCCGTTTTTGCCGGCGTTGCCCTGCCCGCGCAGGGACACGGTCTCGCCGTTGTCAATGCCGGCGGGAATGGACACGCTCAGCTTCTTCTGCACGCGGACGGAACCGTTGCCGCGGCATTTCGGGCAGGGGGTATGGATCACCTTGCCGCTTCCGCCGCAGCGGGAGCAGGGCGAGGTAGACTGGAAAACGCCGAACGCCGTGCGCTGCTGCGTGCGGACGGTGCCGCTGCCCTTGCAGTCCGGGCATACCTCCGCCGTCGTGCCGGAGGCGCAGCCGGTGCCCTTGCAGTCCGGGCACTGGTCGATGCGGGCGATGTTGATCTCCTTCTGACAGCCGAAGGCCGCCTCCTCAAAGGAGATCGCCAGGCGCACGCGCAGACTCTCGCCGCGCTGCGGGCCGGTACGGGCCGCGCTGCGGCTGCCGCCGCCCGAAAAGCCGCCGAAGCCGAAGCCGCCGAAGATGTCTCCAAAAATATCCCCCAGATCGCCAAAATCGCCGGTAAAGCCGCCGGCGCCGGCGCCGTAATTGGGGTCAACGCCCGCGAAGCCGAACTGGTCGTACTTGGCCTTCTTATCCGGGTCGGACAGGACGCCGTAGGCCTCGTTCGCCTCCTTGAAGCGGGCCTCCGCCTCCTTGTCGTCCGGGTGCAGATCCGGGTGGCAGCTTTTGGCGATGCGGCGGTAGGCTTTTTTGATCTCGTCGTCCGAGGCCCCCTTCTGGAGCCCCAGGGCCTCATAATAGTCCCGTTTATCTGCCATATTACTCACCAACTTTTATATACACAGCGCGGCGGGACTTGCGTCCCGCCCGCCGTTTTCAGCTTTGTTTCGCGAAGCCGGAAATCACTGGGGGTCGACCTCGGTGTAATCCGCGTCGTAATAGGTCTGGCCGTTGTCGGCCGGGCCCTGCTCTGCGCCGGGGTTGAAGCCCGCGGCGTTGGGGTCGCCCTGCGGCGCCGCCTGCTGATACAGCTTCTCGGAGACCTTGTAAAAGGCCTGGGTGAGCTGCTCGGTAGCGGTCTTGATGAGGCCCGTATCGGAGCCGGCCAGCGCGGTCTTCAGATTGGCAAGCTTCGCCTCAACCTCGCTCTTGTCGGCCGGATCAAGCTTATCGCCCATCTCCTCGAGGGTCTTTTCCGTCTGATAGGCCATCTGATCGCCGGCGTTGCGGGCGTCGATCTCCTCCTTGCGCTTGGCATCCTCGGCGGCATACTGCTCGGCTTCCTTGACGGCCTTGTCGATCTCGTCCTTGGAGAGGTTCGTGGAGGCCGTGATGGTGATATGCTGCTCCTTGCCGGTGCCGAGATCCTTTGCCGAGACGTTTACGATGCCGTTTGCGTCGATGTCGAAGGTGACCTCGATCTGCGGCACGCCGCGGCGGGCCGGAGCGATGCCGTCCAGATGGAAGCGGCCGAGACTCTTGTTGTACGCGGCCATCTCACGCTCGCCCTGCAGGACGTTGACCTCCACGCTGGTCTGGTTATCGGCCGCGGTGGAGAAGATCTGGCTCTTGCGAGTGGGGATGGTGGTGTTGCGCTCGATGAGCTTGGTGCAGACGCCGCCCAGGGTCTCGATGCCGAGGGACAGCGGCGTGACGTCGAGGAGCAGGATGCCCTCCACATCGCCGCCGAGAACGCCGCCCTGAATGGCCGCGCCGACCGCCACGCACTCGTCGGGGTTGATGCCCTTAAAGGGCTCTTTCCCGGTCAAGGCCTTGACCTTTTCCTGCACGGCGGGGATGCGGGTGGAGCCGCCCACCAGCAGGACCTTGGAGAGCTGGCCGGTGGACAGGCCGGCGTCGTTCAGCGCCTGCTGCACCGGGCCGACCGTGGCGTCCACGAGATGCGCGGTCAGCTCGTTGAACTTCGCGCGGGACAGGGTCATGTCCAGATGCTTCGGGCCGTTGGCGTCCGCGGTAATATAGGGGAGGTTTATCTGCGTCGTGGTCATGCCGGACAGGTCGCACTTGGCCTTCTCCGCCGCCTCACGCAGGCGCTGCATGGCGACCTTGTCGCCGGACAGGTCAACGCCGGTCTCCTTCTTAAAGCCCTCGACGAGCCACTTGGTGACGCACTCGTCGAAGTCGTCGCCGCCCAGGCGGTTATTGCCCGCGGTAGCCAGGACCTCGATGACGCCGTCGCCGATCTCCAGGACGGAGACGTCGAACGTGCCGCCGCCCAGGTCGTAAACCATGATCTTCTGGTCCGTCTCCTTGTCGAGGCCGTAAGCAAGCGCGGCGGCGGTGGGCTCGTTGATGATGCGCTTGACCTCAAGGCCGGCGATCTTGC
>CAYOSI010000021.1:0-2827 GCA_964406615.1 uncultured Oscillospiraceae bacterium | reverse complement strand
CGCTGGGAATCCGTAAAGTACGCGGGGACCGTGATGACCGCCTCGGTCACGGTCGCGCCGAGATAGGCCTCGGCGTCCTTTTTCAGCTTCGACAGGACCATGGCGGAGATCTCCTGCGGAGAATAACTCTTGCCGTCCACTGTGACACGGTAGCTCG
The DNA here is from genome assembly GCA_964406615.1 of uncultured Oscillospiraceae bacterium. Taxonomy (GTDB): domain Bacteria; phylum Bacillota; class Clostridia; order Oscillospirales; family Oscillospiraceae; genus CAJOIG01. The sequence goes on along the minus strand of CAYOSI010000021.1, from coordinate 2,670 downwards.
AGCCCATCTCACGCTTGATGGACGAGATGGTGCGGTCGGGGTTCGTGACAGCCTGACGCTTTGCGACTTGCCCAACCATGCGTTCGCCGTCCTTGGCAAAGGCAACGACGGACGGAGTGGTGCGGGCGCCCTCGGCGTTTGCGATGACGGCCGCCTCGCCGCCTTCCATAACGGCGACGCAGCTATTGGTAGTACCAAGATCAATACCGATGATTTTACCCATGATTATTTCCTCCTGTATTCTGGATGAGATTTGTATATAAAATGGAATTAGTTGGCAACCTGGACCTTCGAGAAGCGGATGACCTTATCGCCCAGCTTAAAGCCCTTTTCAAGCTCCAGGACGATCTCCCCCTCGCCGTACTTCTCGTCGTCGATGTGCAGCAGCGCCTCGTGAAGCGCCGGGTCGAATTTCCTGCCCACCGCCTCGATCGCCGTGACGCCGAGAGAGGTGAGGATCGTCTCGAACTGGGCCCGGATGGCTTCCATGCCCTTGCGGGCATCCTCGTTCGTCTCCCCGGCCACCGCGCGAAGCAGGTTGTCGTATACGGGCAGCAGCTTCTTCACGGTGTCCGCGCGGACGTCGGCGTAGATGCTCTCCCGTTCCTTCTGGCTGCGGCGGCGGTAGTTGTCGTACTCCGCCAGCATGCGCAGGTATTTGTCGTTGGCGTCCTTGAGCTGTTCCGCAAGAAGCTCCGCCTCGGTCTTTTCCGCGGGCTTTTCTTCGGCCGTGGCCGGCGCTTCCTCGGCGGCAGTCTCTTCCACCGGCTCGTTCTCCGGTATTTTCTCGTTCTTCTCACTCATGATCGTTCGATTCCTTCAAAACCAGTTTATTGTTGAGCCCCTCGGGGGCGTCCGTCCCAGCCAGCAGCCGGCTCAGTCCCGCGGCAATACAGCTCAGCTTCGCCGCAACGCCGGAATAATCCATCCGCGTCGGCCCAACGACGCCGATATAGCCGCGCATACCGCCGCCGGCGTCATAGGACGCCATGACCACGCTGGAATCCTTCAGCTCCTCCGCCAGGTTCTCCGGGCCGATGGTCACGCGCAGGCCGTCCTGCTCCGCGCCCATGTTGGGGATATCCGAGAGGAGCCGGTCGCCGCTCGCGATAAAGTTCATGAGGTCCTGCGCCTTGTCCGGATCGCGGTACTCGGGCTGGTTCAGCAGATGGGACGCCCCCGCCACACGCATCGACGCCGACCGTGCCTGCGCGAGAACCTCCATCACAAACGCCGCCACCACCGCCACAAGGCCATAGGTGTCGCCCGCGGCGCGTTCCGTGGACTGGATCAGCGTCGGGCTGATCTCCTCATCGGTCACGCCGGTGAAGTGCGCGTTGAAGAGACTCGACAGGGTCTGGATCTGTTCCTGGCTCACCGTAAACGGCAGATGCACCAGCTTGTTGTTCACCGTGTTGTCCGTCAGCAGCGCCACGACAATGAAGGTGTTCGCATCCACATAAATGAAGTCGAACCGCTTCACGGCCGCCGGTGCGCGCACAGCAAGCGCATAGGCGGGATACTGGGTCATGGAGCTTGTGAGCTGCCCGACCTCGTTCATCAGCTCGTCGACCTGCTTCTGCTTCATCGCAAGCTTGTCGTTGATCGCGGCGGTCTCCGCCTCCGAAAGCTTCTGGCGTTCCATCAGCTCATTCACATACAGCCGGTAGCCCGCCGGGGACGGGACCCGCCCCGCGCTGGTATGGGGCTGCTCCAGATAGCCCATGGAGGTCAGCTCCGCCATCTCGTTGCGGATGGTGGCGGACGAACAGCCGATCACCTCCGCCAGCGCCTTCGAACCGACCGGCTCCGCCGTGGCGATATAATTTTCCACAATGGCCGTCAGTATTTTTTTCTTTCGCTCACTGATCTCCATCGTCCAACCTCTTTGGCAATATCGAATGCGGTTTGCTAGCACTCTTATCCTTCGAGTGCTAATTTATCACACCTTTTATAATATGTCAATAGTCCTTCCCCTAATCGTTACAAATAATTCAAAAACCGGCAGGTCCAAAAGCCTCGGGACCATGCCGGTTCACGATTCAGTTCAGGAAGTCGCGGAGCTTCTTGGAGCGGCTGGGGTGACGCAGCTTGCGGAGCGCCTTGGCCTCGATCTGGCGGATGCGCTCGCGGGTGACGTTGAATTCCTTGCCGACCTCCTCGAGCGTGCGGGTGCGGCCGTCGATGATGCCGAAGCGAAGCTCGAGCACCTTTTTCTCACGCGGGGTCAGCGTATCGAGCACGGACATGAGCTGCTCCTTGAGCAGCGTGAAGCTCGCCGCCTCGGACGGCTCGGACACGCCCTCGTCCTCAATGAAGTCGCCGAGATGGGAGTCCTCCTCCTCTCCGATGGGCGTCTCCAGCGAGACCGGCTCCTGCGCGATCTTCAGGATATCGCGCACCTTCTCCGCCGGGAGGTTCATCTCCTCGGCGATCTCCTCCGCGGAGGGATCATGGCCGAGCTCCTGCAGAAGCTGGCGCGACACGCGGATCACCTTGTTGATCGTCTCGACCATATGGACGGGGATGCGGATGGTGCGGGCCTGGTCGGCGATGGCGCGGGTAATGGCCTGACGGATCCACCAGGTCGCGTAGGTGGAGAACTTGAAGCCCTTGGTGTAGTCGAACTTCTCCACCGCCTTGATAAGACCCAGGTTGCCCTCCTGGATA
>CAYOSI010000020.1:0-46191 GCA_964406615.1 uncultured Oscillospiraceae bacterium | reverse complement strand
GGCTGCTCCGCTTTAAGTGTTTCTGTCAAACCCTGTTTTTCTGCCATTTCCTTTACCAGCCGAGAAAACATATTCTCTGCCTGTTCTTCAATATCAGCAAGATAACTGTTCAGCTTGCCGCTTGTCAGAAGATTGGTGTATGTAACCATACGATATTCTTTTAGATACCTCAAATGTCGCTGTCCCCAAACTCCAATAGAGCGTTCTTCTTTTCCGGGAAGCTCCAAGCAAGGCAGAAAATAATCTCCTTGACGCTCATACCATAAGCCATTTTTCTTGTCATATATTGTGTTTTCCATAGTGCTATCCTCCAGATAAGATATAAATTTTCACACTCCAAAACCGATTATCGCTGCCTTTGAACACTGATTTTGATTTTGTCCCTATCTGGTTCAGCTCATCATTGTAACACCTACACAAAGTTTATCAAAATAGAACTTTCATTCTTGACACCAACTTATATATATGATAATTTAATTTTAATATTCGTTAACGGAGGCGCACAATGAAAACAACCGGCATCGTGCGAAAAGTGGACGAGCTTGGCCGCATCGTTCTCCCCATTGAGCTTCGCCGCACCTTGGATATCGCCGAGCGCGATTCTCTTGAGATCTCTGCCGTCGATGGCACCATTGTTCTGAAAAAATTTCATCCCTCCTGTATTTTCTGCGACAGCACCAAAGGCATTGTTTCCTATAAAGGCAAAAATGTCTGTGGCAGCTGCATCGCATCTCTTGCAGCCAAAAAATGAAAAATGCCGGCGCGGATTTCCGTGCCGGCATTCTTACGCTAATATAACCCCCCGGAGCGCAGCCCCGGGGGGTTCTGTTTTGGATTACACCAATTCGATGACCGCCATCTCCGCGGCGTCGCCGCGACGGGTGCCGGTGCGGGTGATACGGGTATAGCCGCCATTACGTTCGGCATATTTCACAGCCAGCTCATCGAAAACCTTCTTGGCCACAGCCTCGCGGGTCAGGAAGCGCAGGGCCAGACGATAGTTGGCAAGGCCCTTCTTCTTACCCAGGGTAATCATCTTCTCCGCCAGAGGACGGATCTCCTTGGCTCGGGTGACCGTGGTTTCCATGCGGCCGGTATCCAGCAGATCGGTAACCTGCTGGCGAAGCATGGCCATGCGAGCAGCGGTCGGCTTGCCGAGCTTGCGTGTTCCGGGCATTTTCGTTTACCTCCAAAAGTGAGTGTCGGTGGGTTACTTTGCTTCTTCCTCGCTGGCGAGGGACAGACCCATCATAGCCAGCTTCTGGATGACCTCTTCGAGGGACTTGCGGCCAAGGTTGCGCACCTTGATCATCTCGTCCTGGGTCTTGGACACAAGGTCCTCCACCGTGTTGATGTTCGCGCGTTTCAGGCAGTTGAAGCTGCGGACGGAAAGGTCCAGCTCTTCGATCGTCATTTCCATGATCTTATCCTTGACGGCCTCGGTCTTCTCCACGACGATGGAGCCCATGCTCATATCCTGACTCAAATCCATGAACAGGGTAAAGTGATCGCAGAGGATCTTCGCGCCCAGCGACACGGCGTCACGCGGAGCGATGGTCTTGTCAGTCCATACCTCCACGGTCAGCTTGTCGTAGTCCGTCTGGTTGCCCACGCGGGTATTCTCGACGGCGTAGTTGACCTTCAGGACCGGGGTATAAATGGAATCGATGGGAATAACGCCTGCCACTACCTGAGCAGGCTTATTTTTGTCCGCGGGGACATAGCCTCTCCCGTGGGCGATGGTCAGCTCCATGGAGAGCGTCGCGTCGGGGCCCAGGGTGGCAATGTGCAAATCGGGATTGAGTATCTCGACCTCCGCATCCGTCTTGACGTCGCCGGCAGTGACCTCGCATTCGCCGGACGCCTCAATGTACACCGTCTTCACACCTTCACAGTGGAGGCGGGCAATGAGGCTTTTGAGATTCAGGATGATCTCAGGAACGTCTTCCTTGACGCCGGGGATGGTAGAGAACTCATGCTGCACGCCTGCGATCTTGACAGTCGTGACAGCCGTACCGGGCAGGGAGCTGAGCAGCACCCGGCGAAGGGCGTTGCCAAGGGTCGTGCCATAGCCGCGTTCCAGCGGCTCCACAACGAACTTGCCGTAGCTTTCATCCGCGGGACTTTCGACACACTCGATGCGCGGCTTCTCAATCTCTATCATGTGTTCATACCCTCCTTACAAAATGTACGCTATGATGCGCTGTGCGTTATACAGCTTACCAACTGTGAGGGTCTTACTTGGAGTAGAGCTCGACGATCAGATGGTCCTCAACCTCAAAGTCAATATCATCCCGCGCAGGCAGAGCGATAACCTTCCCCTGCAGGGTATTCTTGTCACGCTCCAGCCACTTGGGCGTGGTCACGAAGGAATCCTCTTCCTTCATGGTCTTGAAGCGGGTGGTGCCGTTGCTCTTCTCGGAGACGGCGATCACGTCGCCGACCTTCACCTGATAGGAGGGGATGTCAACGCGCTTGCCGTTCACGGTGAAATGACCGTGGTTGACGAGCTGACGGGCCTCGCGGCGGGTGGAGGAGAAGCCCAGACGGAACACCACGTTGTCCAGACGGCGCTCCACAAGGGACATCAGGTTATCGCCGGTCTTGCCGGGCATCTTCGCGGCCTTCTCATAGTAGGCGCGGAACTGCTTCTCCAGCACGCCGTAAACGAACTTGACCTTCTGCTTCTCATTGAGCTGCATAGCATACTCGGACTTCTTGGTGCGCTTCTGCGCGCCGGGGTTGCGGTTGGACTCCTTGTTGTAGCCCATGACCGCGGGGGAAATGCCGAGGGTGCGGCAGCGCTTGAGAACAGGCTGCATATTTCTAGCCATAATTTGTTTCCTCCCTTACATCAGACACGGCGACGTTTGGGCGGACGGCATCCGTTGTGGGGGATGGGCGTCACGTCCTTGATCATCGTGACCTCGAGGCCGGCCGTCTGTAGGGCGCGGATCGCAGCCTCACGGCCGCTGCCGGGACCCTTGACGAACACCTCGACGGTCTTCAGGCCATGCTCCATGGCGGCGCGGGCCGCGGTCTCGGCAGCGGTAGCGGCCGCGAACGGAGTGGACTTGCGGCTTCCGCGGAAGCCCATGCCGCCGGCGGAGGCCCAGCTCAGGGCGTTGCCGTTGGTGTCGGTCACGGTGACCATGGTGTTGTTGAAGGAAGAGCTGATATGGACCTGGCCCTTCTCAATGTTCTTGCGTTCTCTGCGGCGAGTGCGGACTTTCTTGCCCTTCTGAGCAGTTGCCATTTATCTCTTCCCTCCCTTACTTCTTCTTGTTGGCGATGGTGCGCTTCGGACCCTTGCGGGTACGAGCGTTGGTTTTGGTGCGCTGACCGCGGACGGGCAGTCCCTTGCGGTGGCGGTTGCCGCGATAGCAGCCGATCTCCATCAGCCGCTTGAGATCCATACCGTTCTGGCGGCGCAGGTCGCCCTCGACGATATAATGGTCTCCGATATAGTCACGCAGCTTGGACTCCTCTGCCTCGGTGAGGTCCTTCACGCGGGTGTCGGGGTTGACGCCCGTCGCTTCGAGTATCTTCTTTGCGGATGTCCTGCCGATACCGTAGACATAGGTCAGGCCTATCTCGATACGCTTGTCCTTGGGCAGGTCAATGCCGGCGATTCTTGCCATCTTTCGCAATCAATCCTTTCTTGAAGATCGGCTATCAGCCTTGTCTCTGCTTATGCTTCGGGTTCGGGCAAATGACCATAACCCGGCCATGGCGCTTAATGACCTTGCATTTCTCGCACATGGGCTTAACACTGGGCCTTACTTTCATGGTTGTAAGCCTCCTTAATTCTATGCATGAGTGAATACTTACTTCGTACGCCAGGTAATACGGCCTCTCGTGAGGTCATAAGGTGACATCTGCACCGTAACCTTATCACCCGGAAGGATTCGGATAAAGTTCATACGAAGCTTGCCGGAGATATGAGCGAGAATCGTGTGTCCGTTTCCGATGTCCACCTGGAACATCGTGTTGGGCAGGGATTCGACAACTGTCCCCTCCAGCTCGATAACATCATCTTTAGCCAAGAAGCATTTCCTCCTTCGCAGCGGCTTCGGACGCCGCCAGTGCTATTGTCTTCCTGATGTCCTTGTCGCTCGCCGGGGTTTCCGAGCCCATGCGGACGACGCGTACGTGTTTGGGGCTTTTTCCTTTGGGATTTGCCAGTCTTCGGTTTTTCCCGTCGCAGAGGAGGAGTTTTCCCTCCTGCGTTCCGGTGACGACGAAGAGCTTTCCCTTGTCGTGTCCGGCCTTGGAAATGACCAGATCGTAAGGGGCGGGATCTCTCATCACAGGTCCTCCGCATAGGTGAGGATCTCGGCCTCACCGTCGGTAATGGCGATCGTATTCTCATAATGGGCCGCGAGCTTCCGGTCCTTTGTGACGACCGTCCAGCCGTCCTTCAGGACCCGGACCTCCCATGTCCCCTGAGTCACCATCGGTTCCACCGCGATGGTCATTCCCTTCAGAAGCCGGGGACCTCTGCCGGGCTCGCCATAGTTCGGGACCTCCGGCGCCTCGTGCATGACGGAACCGACGCCGTGACCGACATATTCACGCACGATACCGAATCCGTTTCTTTCAACATATTCCTGAACGGCGTGAGATATGTCACCGATGCGATAGCCCGCACGGGCAAATTTGATCCCCTCGAAGAAGCTCTGTCTTGTGACCTCGATGAGGCGTTTTGCCTCCTCCGATGCCTCGCCGGCCGCATAGGTCCCGGCGCAGTCGCCGACAAAGCCCTTGTAGGTCGCGCCCACGTCGACGGAGACGATGTCTCCCTCCTTCAGGACGCGCTTTCCGGGGATGCCGTGGATCACTTCCTCGTTTACCGAAAGGCAGACGCTGGCGGGATATCCGCCGTACCCCAGGAATGTGGGGACCGCGCCGCTTTTCTCGATGAAGTGGCGCACTTCGCGGTCGATCTGAGCAGTCGTGATGCCGGGGGTTACCATTTCCCGTGCTAAAGAACGGGCAGCCGCGGTAATTCTTCCCGCCTGTCGCATGATCTCGATCTCACGCGGGGATTTGATCGTAATCGAACTCATATCCCAAGTGCTTTTTCTATCTCAGCCGTGGTCGCCTCGATGGTGGGCTGATTATCCACGGTCTTGAGCTTGCCGCGCTCTTTGTAGAACGCGATGAGAGGTTCGGTCTGCTTGTGATAGGTGTCAAGACGCGCCTTGACGGTCTCGGGAGCGTCGTCCTTGCGGACGGTCAGCTCCTTGCCGCACACATCGCAGATGCCCTCTTTCTTCGGCGGATTGTTCACGACGTGGAAGCTTGCGCCGCAGGCCTCGCAGGTGCGGCGGCCGGCCATACGATCCACGATGGTGCTGTCATCCACCTCAATGTCGAGAGCCCAGTCGATCTCCACGCCCTGCTGCTCCATGGCCTCGGCCTGGGGGATCGTGCGGGGCACGCCGTCTAGGATATAGCCGTTTGCGCATTCGGGCCCCTGCAGGGCCTCCGCGATGATGCCGATAATGACATCATCGGGGACCAGCGCGCCCGCGTCCATAAAGGACTTGGCCTTGAGGCCGATGGGCGTACCGGCCTTGACGGCCGCACGCAGGATATTGCCTGTGGAGATGGTGGGCACACCCAGCTTTTTGGAGAGGATCTCCGCCTGGGTACCCTTACCGGCGCCGGGAGCGCCGAGCATAATAAGCTTCAATTCAGCGCCTTCTTTCTCAGTCGAGGAAGCCCTTGTAGTGACGCATCAGCATCTGGGATTCCAGAGCCTGGACGGTCTCCAGCGCGACGCCGACGACGATGATGATCGAGGTGCCGCCGAGGGAGAGTCCCACCTGCTGTGCCACATTGGAGTAAATGCTCACGACGTAAGGCGCAGCAGCGATGATGCACAGATAAATGCTGCCGAAGAGCGTGACTTTGTTAAGCACCTTCTGAATATACTGGCTGGTCGGCTTACCGGGGCGATAGCCGGGGATGAAGCCGCCGTTCTTGCGAAGGTTGTTGCTGATTTCGATGGGGTTGAACTGGATCGTCGAATAGAAATAGCCGAAGAAAACGATCAGCAGCGCATAGAAAATGACATAGAGCCAGGTATTGGTCCTCTGAACATAGGTCCAGAAGGTGCCGTTCCAACCGGCAAGCTGCGCGATAGTCGCGGGCAGGCTGACGATGGACTGCGCGAAGATGACGGGCATAACGCCGGACATGTTCACCTTCATGGGCAGGTGGGTGCTCTGACCGCCGTACATTTTTCGTCCGACGACACGCTTGGAGTACTGCACCGGGATGCGGCGCTCCGCGTCGTTCACAAAGACGATCAAGAGGATCATGACGACCGCGCCGATCAGCTCCAGAACCGCCGCCCACCAGGTGAGGGTGCCGGCGCTGATGTTCGAAATGCTGGTGATAACGGCCGAGGGGAAGCGGCTCACGATGCTGGCAAACAGGATGATGGAAATACCGTTGCCAATGCCAAACTCCGTGATCTGCTCACCGAGCCACATAATGAGAGCGGAGCCGGCGGTGAAGGTCATCACGATAACGATGGCCGCCCATACGCCGCTGCCGTCCGCCGTCAGCAGACTATTGCTGCGGATGAGAATATAGTAGGCAGAGCCCTGGATCAGGGCGATCGCCACCGTAACATAGCGGGTGATGGAAGCGATCTTCTTCCGGCCCTCTTCTCCCTCATCCTTCTGCATACGCTCCAGCGCGGGGATCGCCACGCACAGGAGCTGCATGATGATGGAGGAGTTGATGTACGGCTGGATCGACAGCGCAAAGATCGTAGCGGACGAGAACGCGCCGCCGGACATGACGTTGTACAGCCCCAGCACCGTGTTCTCCAGGGAGAGGAAATACTCCTGCAGATAGGCCACGTTGACGTAGGGTACGGGAATGGCGCTGCCCACACGGTACATCAGGATGATGAACAGCGTGAAGAGGATCTTTTTACGCAGATCCTCGATCCGCCAGGCGTTTGCAAATGTTTTGAACACTTACACCACCTCAGCCTTTCCGCCTGCGGCCTCTATCTTTTCTTTGGCAGAAGCGGAGAAGGCCTTGGCACGCACCGTAAGCTTTTTGGTGAGTTCGCCGTTGCCCAGGATCTTGACGCCGTACTCGCACTTGGAGAGAACGCCCGTGTCGAGCAAAACCTGGGCGTCGATCTCAGCGCCGTCCTCGAAGCGGTCATTGAGAACGGATACGTTCACAGACTCGAGGGGTTTGGCGAAAATGTTATTAAAGCCGCGCTTCGGGATACGGCGGGCCAGAGGCATCTGGCCACCTTCAAAGCCGACGCGAACGCCGCCGCCGGAACGGGCCTTCTGGCCCTTATGACCGCGGCCGCCGGTCTTGCCGTTGCCCGTGGCATAGCCACGGCCCTTACGCCAGGCCGCCTTGCGGCTGCCGGGAGCGGGGGAAAGTTCATGAAGTTCCATTATTGCCCCTCCTTATTCTTCCGTTACCTTGACAAGATAGCCGATCTGGGCGATCTTGCCGCGGGTCTGGGGGTTGTCGGGCTGCACGGTCTTGTTGCCGATCTTGCGCAGACCCAGGGAAGCGGCGGTAGCGATGTGCTTGTCGTTACGACCGTTCAGGCTCTTAACGAGCTCGATGGTGATTTTCTTTTCCATTGCCGCGCCTCCTTAACCCAGAATATCGCTGGGGGTCTTGCCGCGGACGGCAGCGATCTGCTGCGCATCGCGCAGAGACTGCAGGCCCTGCATGGTAGCGGCAACGACGTTGCCGGGATTATTGCTGCGCAGGCATTTGGCGCGGATATCGGAGATACCGGCGGCCTCCATGACCGCACGCACGGCGCTGCCGGCGATGATGCCGGTACCGGGGGCGGCGGGCTTCAGGAGCACGCGGCCGGCGCCGAACTCGCCGATCACCTCGTGGGGAATGGTGCTTCCGGACAGGGTGACGGTCGTGAGATTCTTCTTTGCGTCCTCGAGGCCCTTGCGGATCGCCTCGGAGACTTCGTTTGCCTTACCGGTGCCAAAGCCGACGCGGCCCTTGCCGTCGCCAACAACGCACAGAGCGGCGAAACGCATGATGCGGCCGCCCTTGACGGTCTTGGCGACACGGTTGAGGGAAACTACTTTCTCGACAAACTCGGGAGCATCCTGCTCCTCTCTGCGGCGGGGACGCCGATCATTCTGATAAGCCATTTTCGTTTCCTCCTCCCGTTAGAATTTCAGGCCGCCCTCACGGGCGCCGTCAGCCAGCTCCTGCACGCGGCCGTGATACACATAGCCGCCGCGGTCGAACACGACCGTGTCAATGCCCTTGGCGAGCGCGCGCTCGGCGATGAGCTGACCGATCTTGCGGGCGCCTTCCTTGTTGGAGCCGGAGCCCTCGAAGCCCTTCTCATTGCTGGACGCGGCAGCAAGCGTCTTGCCGGCGACGTCGTCGATGACCTGGGCATAAATGTGTTTTTCACTGCGGAAGACGCACAGACGGGGACGCTCAGGAGTGCCTTTGATCTTGAAGCGCAGTCTGGAGTGACGTCTGTCACGCTTAGCTCTCGTATTGGGTCTTGAAACCATTCAGCACACCTCCTCTTACTTCGCGCCGGTCTTGCCTTCCTTGCGGATGATGACCTCGTCAGCGTACTTGATGCCCTTGCCCTTATAGGGTTCGGGAGGACGCTTGCCACGGATCTCAGCCGCAAACTGGCCGACCTTCTGCTTGTCAATACCCTTGACGATAACCTGGTTGGGGTTGGGAACCTCGGTCGTGATGTCGTCCGTATCGGGGACGGTCACGTTGTGGCTGAAGCCGATGTTCAGCACGAGATTCTTGCCCTCTTTCGCCGCGCGATAACCAACGCCGTTGATTTCTAGAGTCTTGGAGTAGCCTTCGGTAACGCCGACGACCATGTTATGGATGAGTGTGCGTGTCAGGCCGTGCAGCGCACGGTTCTGAGCCTCGTCGTTGGGGCGGGTCACATGGACGACCGCGCCGTCGACCTTGATCTCCATAGCGGGAGACAGGGTCTGGGTCAGTTCGCCCTTGGGGCCCTTGACGGTTACTGTATTGCCCTCGGCGACCTTGACTTCCACGCCGGCGGGCAGGGTGATAGGAGCTCTACCAATTCTAGACATACCGTGACCTCCTTACCAAACGAACGCAAGGACTTCGCCGCCGACATGAAGCTTGCGGGCTTCCTTGTCGGTCATGACGCCCTTGGAGGTGGAGATGATGGCGATGCCCAGACCGCGAAGGACGCGGGGGAGCTCGTCAGCCCCGGCATAGACGCGCAGGCCGGGCTTTGACACACGGCGCAGGCCGGTAATAGCCTTTTCCTTGCCGGGGAGATACTTCAGGGTGATGCGGATGATGCCCTGGGTGCCGTCGTCGACGATCTGATAGCTCTTGATGTAGCCTTCGTTCAGCAGGATCTCGGCGATGGACTTTTTCATCTTGGACGCGGGCACGTCCACGGTTTCATGCTTGGCCGTACCGGCGTTGCGGATGCGGGTCAGCATATCTGCGATGGGGTCGGTGATTTGCATGGGGTTGCCTCCTTCATTCAGAGTTACCGCTTATTGCGGTTTTACCCATGAGGTTCCGGGTCAATAGCCTGGCAGCGATTGATCTCGGCCTTTCATGGGGATTTTACATATTGGGTTCATCCCCGGGCCGCCTGTGCGGCCCATGGGATGGGAAGCGCTTCCGCGCGTCGGCGATCACCAGGATGCCTTGCGAACGCCGGGGATCTGGCCCTTGTAAGCCAGATTGCGGAAGCAGATGCGGCAGATGCCGTAGTCACGCAGGTAAGCATGGGGGCGGCCGCAGATCTTGCAGCGGTTGTACTTCCGGGTGGAGTACTTGGCGGGAGCCTGCTGCTTGAGCTTCATAGAAAGTTTAGCCATGTTTCGTCTCCTCCTTAGCCTGCGAACGGAGCGCCCATGAGACGCAGGAACTCGCGAGCCTCTTCGTCGGTCTTTGCGGTGGTGCAGATGGCGATGTTCATGCCGCGCAGCTTCTCGATCTTATCGTAGTCGATCTCCGGGAAGATGATCTGTTCCTTCAGGCCGAGGGAGTAGTTGCCACGGCCGTCAAACGCATCTGCCGAGATGCCGCGGAAGTCACGGACACGGGGCAGGGCCACGTTAAACAAACGATCCAGGAACTCCCACATACGGTCCTGACGAAGCGTGACCTTGACGCCGACCTTCTGGCCCTCACGCAGCTTGAAGTTCGCGATGGACTTCTTCGCGGTGGTGGCGACGGCCTTCTGACCGGTCAGGGCGGTAATTTCCTTGATAACGTTGTCCAGAGCCTTGGCGTTGTCCTTGCAGTCGCCGCAGCCGACGGACACAACGATCTTGTCGAGGCGGGGGATCTGCATGGAGGACTTATACTGGAATTTCTGCATGAGGGCAGGAGCGACCTCGTTCTGATACATTTCCTTCAATCTGGTCATAGCTTCCTACCTCCTTACACTTCCGCGCCGCACTTCTTGCAGACGCGGACGTTGCCGTCGGCCTTGGCGAGCTTGCCCACGCGAGTGGCCTTGCCGCACTTCGGGCAGACGAGCTGCACTTTGCTGACATAGATCGGGGTCTCCATCTTGATGATGCCGCCCTCTTCCTGCTGATTGCGGGGCTTGCGGTGCTTGGAGGCGACGTTGACGCCGGCAACCGTAACCTTCATGCCCTTGGGATCGGCAGCGAGGACCTTCCCCTGCTTGCCCTTGTCCTTGCCGGACAGGACGACAACTGTATCGTCTTTACGAATTTTCATGCATCCGGCCTCCTTAAATTACTTCGGGAGCCAGAGACAGGATCTTCATATAATCCTTGTCGCGCAGCTCACGGGCGACCGGCCCGAAAATACGGGTACCGGCAGGGTTTCCGTCCTCGCGGATGAGGACGGCGGCGTTTTCGTCGAAGCGGACATAGGTGCCGTCGGCGCGGCGGACGCCGCGGGCGGAACGGACGATAACGGCTTTGACAACGTCGCCCTTCTTGACGGAACCGCCGGGCGCGGCCTTGCGTACGGACGCGACGACGATGTCGCCGATGTTGCCGTACTTGCGCTTGGAGCCGCCCAGAACGCGGATCGTCTTGATCTCCTTGGCGCCGGTATTGTCGGCTACCTTCAGATAAGATTCAGCCTGTATCATTTCGACGCCTCCTTACTTCGCTTTTTCAATGATCTCGACCACGCGCCAGCGCTTATCCCTGGACAGGGGGCGGGTCTCCATCACGCGGACGCGGTCGCCGATGCCGCACTCGTTGTTTTCGTCATGCGCCTTCAGTCGATAGGTCCGTCCGATAATCTTTTTGTATGTCTTGTGCGCCACGCGGTCTTCCACGATGACAACGACGGTCTTATCCATTTTGTCGGAAACGACCTTGCCCACGCGGGTCTTACGGGTGGTAGTTCTAACCTCGCTCATCTCTTAGGCCTCCTTCTTCTCGCGGATAACGGTCTTTACCCGCGCGATGTCCCGCCGGACGGCGGGTATTTTCTGGGGGTTGTCGAGATGATTGGTGGCATGCTGCATGCGGAGCATAAAAAGGTCCTTTTTCAGCTCAACGAGCTTCCCTTCCAGCTCATCCACGGACAGGGAGCGTATCTCTTCAGCCTTCATCTGCTTCGCCTCCAGTCTCCTCAACCGCTTCACTCTCGCGGGCGATGAATTTCGTTTTGCAGGGCAGCTTGTGGCTGGCAAGGCGGATGGCCTCGCGAGCCGTAGCCTCGTCGACGCCGGCGATCTCAAAGAGAACGCGGCCGGGCTTGACGACGGCGACCCAGTATTCGGGAGAACCCTTACCGGAACCCATGCGGGTCTCGGCAGGCTTCTTGGTCACGGGCTTGTCGGGGAAGATCTTGATCCAGACCTTGCCGCCGCGCTTCATGTAACGGTTCATGGCGACACGGGCGGCCTCGATCTGGTTCGCGGTGATCCAGCAAGGCTCGGTAGCCACGATGCCGTAATCGCCGTAAGCCAGGAAATTGCCGCGGGTGGCCTTGCCACGCATGCGGCCGCGCTGGACGCGGCGATATTTAACACGTTTGGGCATCAGCATTATGCGTTGCCTCCTTCCTTGGGAGCGGGAGCCGCCGGACGGGCCGCGGGACGGGCCGCCGGACGAGCGCCCTGACGGTTGTCACGGTTGTAGCCTCCCTGACGGTTGTCGCGGTTATATCCACCGCGGTTGTCACGGCGATCGCCGCCCTGACGATTGTCGCGGTTGTAGCCGCCGCGGCTGCCGCCCCGGCGGTTGTCGCGGCGATCACGGCGATCGTTGCGGCGGTTCATGTCCATGACACGGGGCGTAGTGCGCAGAGAGGTGGTGAGGATCTCGCCCTTGTAGATCCAGACCTTGACGCCAACGCGGCCATAGGTGGTCGCAGCTTCGGCAAAGCCGTAGTCGATGTCGGCACGGATGGTCTGCAGGGGAATCGTGCCCTCATGATAGCTCTCCGAGCGGGCGATCTCCGCGCCGCCCAGACGGCCGGCGCACATGACCTTGATGCCCTTGGCGCCCATGCGCATGGCGCGGCCGATGGCGTTCTTCATTGCGCGGCGGAAGCCAATGCGCTTCTCGAGCTGCGCGGCGATATTCTCGGCGACGAGCTGAGCGTTAGTATCCGGCGTGCGGACCTCCACGATGGACAGAGCGACGGGCTTACCGATCATCTTCTCAACCTCGAGGCGGATGCGCTCGATCTCCGCGCCGCCCTTGCCGATCACGACGCCGGGACGGGAGCAATGGATGAAGATGCGGACCTTTGCGCTGTCACGCTCGATCTCGATGGTGGGAACACCGGCGGAATAAAGGGTCTTTTTGAGGTAATTGCGGATCTTGTAATCCTCGACGATCAGGTCGCCGACTTTGTCAGCACGGGCATACCAGCGGGAATCCCAATCCTTGATGACGCCCACGCGCATTCCGTGGGGATGAACTTTCTGTCCCATATTCTGCCTCCTCCCTTATTCTTTCTCAGCCACGGTCAGCGTGATGTGGCTGGTGCGCTTGTTGATGCGGTACATACGGCCGTGAGCACGGGGCTGGCCGCGCTTGAGGATCGGGCCGGCGGTAGCGAGGCACTCGGTAACCACCAGATTGTCCGGATCCATCTCGTGATTGTTCTCCGCGTTGGCACAGGCGCTTTTGAGGAGCTTCAGAAGGGGCTCGCTGGCGGCCTTCGGGGTGTTCTTCAGGATCGCCTCGGCGTATTTGGTATCCTTGCCCTTAATCAGCTCGCAGACGATCTGAACCTTACGGGGAGAAATACGAATATACTTTGCTTTCGCTGTTGCTTCCATTGTCGGTCCCCCTTACTTGGTCTTGCTGCCCGCGTGGCCACGGAAGGTACGCGTCGGCGCAAATTCGCCCAGCTTGTGGCCGACCATATCCTCGGTGATATACACGGGAACATGACGGCGTCCGTCGTGGACGGCGATGGTGTGACCTACGAAGGACGGGAAAATGGTCGTGGCACGGCTCCAGGTCTTGAGGACCTTCTTCTCGCCGGCCTTGTTCATCTCGTCCACACGCTTCAGGAGCTCCGGAGCGGCAAACGGACCTTTTTTGATGCTTCTGCTCATTTCTTTCCCTCCTTATTTGGCGTTGCGGCGCTTGACGATGAACTTATCGGAAGGGTTCTTCGTCTTGCGGGTCTTGTAGCCGAGAGTCGGCTTGCCCCAGGGAGTCACAGGACCGGGACGGCCGACGGGAGACTTGCCTTCGCCGCCGCCGTGGGGATGGTCCACCGGGTTCATGACGGAACCGCGGACGGTGGGACGCCAGCCCATGTGACGCTTACGGCCAGCCTTGCCAAGAGAGATGTTAGCGTGATCGGCATTGCCGACCTGGCCGATCGTGGCTTTGCACTCGAGGCGGATCTTGCGCATCTCGCCGGACGGCAGGCGAACGGTGGCCATGGTGCCTTCCTTCGCCATGAGCTGAGCGGCGTTGCCCGCGCCGCGGACAAGCTGAGCGCCCTTGCCGGGATACATCTCAATGTTGTGGATAACGGTGCCGACAGGGATGTTCGCGAGGGGCAGCGCGTTGCCGGCCTTGATGTCGGCGGCAGCGCCGGCCTCGACGGTGTCGCCGGCCTTGATCCCGGCAGGCGCCAGGATATAAGCCTTCTCGCCGTCCTCATACTGGATAAGCGCGATAAACGCGGAGCGGTTGGGGTCGTACTCCAGGCGGAGGACGGTCGCAGTGCCTTCCTTATTGCGCTTCCAGTCGATGACGCGGTACTTCTGCTTGTTGCCGCCGCCGTGATGGCGGACGGTGATGCGGCCATAGCTGTTGCGGCCGGCATGCTTCTTCAGGGACTCGGTCAGGCTGCGCTCGGGACGAACGTGCTTCTCGACGCCCTCGAAGCCGGACACCGTCATATGACGGCGGGACGGCGTTGTGGGTTTATACGTTTTGATAGCCATTTCTCATTCCTCCCTTACGCCATGCTTTCGAAGATCTCAATGTTCTTCGAGTCGGCGGAGAGCTTCACGATCGCTTTCTTCCAGTCGGCGGACTTGCCGGCGGGGAAGCGGCCCTGCCGGCGTTCCTTGCCGCGCATATGGGTCGTGGTGACCTTGATGACGGTCACGCCGAAGATCTCTTCAACAGCCTTCTTGATCTCGATCTTGTTGGCGTCGGAAGCGACCTTGAAGGCATATTTTTTGATGTCCAAATCCTCCATGGACTGCTCGGTGATGACCGGAGCAATGATGATATCATAGGCGGATTTCATCAGGCGAACACCTCCTCAATCTTCTGAACCGCTGCCTTGTCCACCACAAGGGTGCCGCCGCAGAGGATCGCATACGGGGAGAGGATAGTGGCGGTGGTGACGGAAACGCCCTCGATGTTGCGGGCGGACTTCAGGACCACTTCGTCCACATTCTCGGTGATGACAAGGGCCTTGCCGGCGACGCCGGCCCCCTCCAGAAACTGCTTGAAGGCCTTGGTCTTGATCTCGTCCATGTGGAGGCCGTCAACGACGATGATCTTCTCGTCAGCCGCCTTGCTGGACAGCGCGCTCTTAAGCGCGAGACGCTTGGTCTTCTTGGTCAGGGAGTAGCTGTAGTCGCGGGGCTTGGGCGCGAAGGCCACGCCGCCGTGACGCCATTCGGGAGCTCCGGCATAACCGGCGCGGGCACGGCCGGTGCCTTTCTGGCGCCAGGGCTTCTTGGTGGTGTAGGACACCTCGCCCTTGGTCAGCGCGCTCTGCGTGCCCTGACGCTGGTTAGCGAGGTAATTCACGACGCTGGAGTGAAGAACAGCGCCGTTGGGCTCGATACCGAAAACGGCCTCGGAGAGTTCGTACTCGCCGATCTGCTTTCCGGCCATGTCGACCAATTTCGCTTTAGGCATATCGATCTCTCCTTTCGATTACTTGTTACGCGCAGAGGCCTTCTGGGGGTTGCGCCCGGAAGCCTTCTGGGGGTTGACGCTGACCGCGGTGGCAGCCTGCTTCTCAACGATCTTCTTCACGGTGGTCTTGATGTAGACGATGCCGCCCTTGGGGCCGGGCACCGCGCCGCGGAGAACGATCATGTTCATCTCGGGGTCCACCTTGACCACGTCGAGGTTCTGAACAGTCACCTGCTCAACGCCCATGTGGCCGGCGCCGATCTTGCCCTTGAAGATACGGGAGGGATCGGTGGAAGAGCCCATGGAGCCGGCGTGACGGTGAACAGGACCGCCGCCATGCGTGGTGGGTGTGCGCTGAGCGCCCCAGCGCTTGATAACGCCGGCGTAGCCCTTACCTTTGCTGATGCCGGTAACATCCACATGATCGCCCTCGGCGAACACGTCCGCCTTGAGCACGTCGCCCACGTTCAGGGCCGCGCAGTCATCCAGACGGAACTCGTGGAGATGCTTTTTCGGTTCGACGGAAGCCTTCTCGAAGTGACCCTTCATGGGCTTTGTCAGTTTCTTCTCGGCGATGTTCTCGAAGCCGAGCTGGACGGAATCGTACCCTTCCTTCTCGACGGTTTTCTTCTGAGCGACCACGCAGGGGCCGGCCTCAATGACCGTCACCGGAACGACCTTGCCCGTCTCGTCGAAGATCTGCGTCATGCCGACCTTCTTGCCGATAATGGCTTTTTTCATTGTTTTCCTCCTTCGGTTATTGGTTGGGCGATCGGTAACGGCGACCGCGCAACATGACCCGTCCGCCCTGAAGCGGACTTATTGGTTTACCGGCAGCGCCGGATGCCAACAAATTAATAATGTATCCTTACAGCTTGATCTCGATCTCGACGCCCGCGGGAAGCTCCAGGCTCATCAGGGCCTCGACGGTCTTCTGGGTCGGGCTGATGATGTCGATCAGGCGCTTGTGGGTGCGGCGCTCAAACTGCTCGCGGCTGTCCTTATACTTGTGAACAGCGCGCAGGATGGTGACCACTTCCTTCTGCGTAGGCAGGGGAATGGGGCCGGAGACCTTTGCATCGGTGCGCTTGGCGGTCTCCACGATGGTTTCGGCAGCCTTGTCGATCAGCTGATGATCGTAGGCCTTGAGTCGGATGCGAATCATTTTCTTCGCTGCCATTGATTTTCCTCCAGTATAATGTACAGGTTTTACGTGTTCCCGTACGGCCGCCGGAATCCTGTCCACTCTTCCGTGCGTATCAGGCCCCGTCTCAAAAAAACATGCCGGCCTGGCCGGTGCATTTTGTTCGGGCGATATACGCGGGACCGGATTACGGTTCCGTCCGATTCCAGAGCCTCCTTGCAGAGAAAGTCTAGCTCTTCCGCCGCTCCGATGCTCTCGGACTTGCTCCGCGGAAGTTCCCGCCCGTCGGCGCAATCTCCCGCTTCAACGCATGACAAGCCTCCCCCGTCGAGGACGCAAGCTTAGCTAGCTTAACAAAAATCCCCCTCAATGTCAAGGGGGATTTCACCTATAAATGAAATATTTTTCGATTTTTTGAAAATTTTGTCCACCACCCCGTGTGTTCGCACTGCTTATCCGTCCGGATCACCCGGAAATCGACGTCTGCATCCGGCTCAGAAGTTAAAGGTATGCGGCATAAGCTGGCTCAGACGGTAGCTGACATAGCGTCCGCCGGAGCGGGTACACAGCACCTCCATATCGCCCTTGGGGTCAAATTCCGCCATGACCTGGCGACAGGCGCCGCAGGGCATGCAGTAGTTCTCCCCTTCTCCGTAGATCGCGATGCGCACGAATTTGCGCCGCCCCTCGCTGACGGCCTTGACGATGGCGGTGCGTTCGGCGCAGATGGTGGAGCCCAGCGCGGCGTTTTCGACATTGCAGCCGGTGAACACCGAGCCGTCCGCGCACTCCAGCGCCGCCCCCACGGGAAAGTGGGAATACGGTACATAGGCCTCCTTCGCGGCCTCTCTCGCCATATTGAGAAGTTCCCGATCGGTCATTGCCCCTCCTCCGTTCCGCCCAGGTTGACGGTCCAGTTCTCGATTCCGTAGAAAATATTGTCCTGCGTCGGATTCAGGCCCGTCAGCACGCCGCGGTGGAAGAGCACCTCGCTGCGCTCAAAGCAGATCGGCGTGATGTAGGCGTTCTGCCCGATATAGGCGTACAGCTCCTCCGCGCTCTGCTGCTTTGTCTCCTCAGGGCTTGCGAGGAAAGCGGACAGCAGGCTTTCGAGCGCGGCATCCCGGACGCCGCCGTAGTTGAGCGCCCGGTCCATGCCCAGCAGCAGGCTCAGATCCCAGTCCGCGCACAGGCGGACCTCCGCGTAGTAGATGTCGAAATCCCTGTCCTTCAGCGCCTTGGTGTAGTCGTCGAAGCTGAGCTCCCGGAGGTTCACGGAGAACCCGGCGTCCTGAAGCTTCTTGCCGATCGAACGAGCCGCGGAGACCTTCGTTCCGCTGTCTGCGCAGACGATGAAGTTGATGGTATACGCCCGGCCGCCCAGCTCCAGGACGCCGTCGCCGTCCAGATCCTGCGCGCCGATATTGTGCAGTACGACCTCAAACTCGCTGTCAGAGCATTGGAGCGTGTCGGCCAGCTTCGTCGGATACAGCGGACTCAGCGGTGAAACCGGCACGGTGGCCGCGATCCCCGCGCCCGCCATGACGCCGGATACAATGGAGTCGCGGTCAATGGCATAGGTCATCATCTGCCGGAAAACGCTCTGGCTGAAGATCGCGCTCGACATATTATAGCCGAGATAATGCATGCTGGAGGTATTTACGAACTTAATAATGTTGGTGCTCGAGTAGCCGAGGCTGGAGATCGCGTTCGGATCGTTGATGACGAGGTCGATATAGGAGTCCTCAAACGCCTGCAAGATATCGACCGCTGCGGTATATTCCTTCAGATGGATCGTATCGAGGGCAAGCTGTGAGGCCAGCGGATGGCCGGAATACCGCGTCAGATAGCGTCCGCTCGAGCTGAAGCAGTACGGCCCCGTGCCGGGCGGACGGGAGTCGCCGCCCGTTCCGTATTCGATGCAGGGGATGTTCATGAGCTGGTAGAAGCTGTAATTGGCCTCGGACAGGTTCACCTCGAAGCTCGACTCATCAATGGTCCCCTCGCCGATCACGTTCCGGAAACGGTTTTTATACGGACTATTATCATGGTTCATCGCCATTTCCAGCGAATAGACCGCGTCCGCCGCCGTCATCGAGCCGCCGTCATGGAAGGACCTCTCCCGATCGACATGAAAGACCCAGCGTTTGCCGTCCTCCGTCTCCCAGGAGGTAATAAGATTCGGCTGCGCGCAGAAGCTCTCGTCCATGACGACCAGCGTCTCGTACACCAGCATGCCGACGACCTTGTTCCACGCGCTCGTGGTGGTGTAGGGGTTATAGCTCGCGCTTGAAACGCAGTTGAGCGAGAAGATCTGGTCCGCGGCATACGTTGCCGCCAGCTCCTGCCCGATGCTCTGGCCGACCACGACCTCCGGCTCTTCGCTTTCCAGCTCCGAGCGCTCCTCCTCCGACAGGGAGAGCGACCGGCACCCGGCAAGCGACAGCATCATAACCGCCGCCGCAAGCAGCGATATTGTTTTCTGGAAGATAGAATTCATAGCATAATCATATTGGCCTGCGAGCCGCGCTGCAGTCCCAGCCGGCGATGGGACCAGAAGGTATCCGGCGCGCACATGGTACACGCGCCGAGGTCGTCGATCTGTTCGGAGGGGACCCCGAGCTGCGTCAGCCGCCGCATCACAACGCCGGGCAGGTCTACGCGAAATTTCCCGGCCTCGGCGGGATCGTCCGCATACAGTCCCCCGGCGCCGCCGAGGAGCGCCTCCATCGCCGCGGGCACCTCCGGCCCGGTCTGAAAGCAGCATTTTCGGATGCAGGGCCCGATCGCCGCGCGGATGTTCTCCGGCCTGGCGCCGAGGGAGCGCATCGCCCGGACCGCCTCGCCCATGATATCGGCCGCGACAGGCCGCCAGCCGCAGTGTACCGCGGCGACAACGCCGGCTGCGGTGTCCTCCATGAGCAGCGGCGCACAGTCCGCCGTAAACACCGCAAGCGGCAGACCGGGGATGTTCGTCACATATCCGTCCGCTTCCAGCAAGGAGCTTTCGCGTATGCCGTGCGCATCCTCCGGCGCGGCAATGCGGACATGGCTGCCATGCACCTGCCGCCCATGGACGAAGCGGGTCGTGTCGATGCCGACCGCCGCGCCGAAGCGCCGCCAGTTTTCCGCGACCTTCTCCGGGTCGTCGCCCAGCGTGTCGATGCGCCCGAGATTCAGACTTTGAAAGATACCGCCGCTGACGCCGCCGAGCCGGGTCGAAAACCCGTGCCGGCTGCGCAGCAGGGACGAACGCATGACCTCATTCATTGCGGCCGCAGCATTCCTTGTATTTCAGCCGGCGGGAGCCGTCGGCCTTCCACTTACCGCAGGGGCAGGGATCGTTGCGCCCCGGCTTCTTTGCTTTCCGGATCGGCGCTTTCCGGACCGTGCCGTCGCCGCCGGCCTGGTTGAGGTTTGCTTTGGCGACCTGCTTGCGCTCGATGGTCTGCTCCTTGCGGATGCGCGCTGTAAAAATGCGGCGCACGACCTCCTCGCGCATGCCCTGCACCATGGCCTCAAACATATCGAAGCCCTCCTGCTTATAGGCGTCGATGGGCTTGACGTTGCCGTAGGCCCGCAGGCCGATGCCCTGACGCAGATCGTCCATGGCATCGATATGCTCCATCCAGTATTCATCCACGACGCGCAGCAGGATGACCCGCTCCAGTTCGCGCATAAGCACGGTGCCGTCCGGCAGGAGGCCGAATTCCTCCTCGCGCTTCCGGTAGACCTGGTCGGCAATGCCGAGGAGCTTTTCGCTCAGCTCGTCGGCGCTCAGCGCCTTGAGGCCCTCGCTCGGCACGATGATCTGGCCCTTGGTGAGGAAGAGCTTGTAGAAGGGCTCCAGGATCGCCTCCAGCTGCGCCTCGCTCTCGGGATAATGCCGACCCTCCAGGCCGGAGATCACGCCGCCGCGGACGACCTCCTCGATCATGCCGCGGATGCTCTCCTGCACATCCTCCCCGTCCAGCACCTTGCGGCGCTGCTCATAGATCAGGCCGCGCTGCACATTCATGACGTCATCGTATTCCAGCGTGCTCTTGCGCGCCTGGAAGTTGCGGCTCTCCACGGTTTTCTGTGCCTGCTCGATGGCGTTCGAGAGCATTTTGTGATCGATGGGGGTGTCGTCGTCAAAGCCGAGGCTTTCCATCATGCCCATCACTCGTTCGGAGCCGAACAGGCGCATGACGTCGTCGGTCAGCGCCAGGAAGAAGCGGCTCTCGCCGGGGTCGCCCTGACGGCCGGACCGGCCGCGGAGCTGGTTGTCGATACGGCGCGCGTCGTGGCGCTCGGTGCCGAGGATAAACAGGCCGCCGGCCTCACGGACCTTCTCCGCCTCGGCGTTGATAACAGCCTGGTGCTCGGCCATCTTCTCTGCAAAAAGCCGCCGCGCCCCGAGGATCGTCTCGTCGTCCGTGTCGGCATAGCCGGTCGCCCAGGAGATCACCTCGTCGTCGTACCCGGCCTTTTTAAGATCCTGCCGGGCCAGATACTCAGCGTTGCCGCCGAGGGTGATATCCGTACCGCGTCCGGCCATGTTGGTGGCGATCGTGACGGCGCCGAACTTACCGGCCTGCGCGACAATCTCCGCCTCACGCTCATGCTGCTTGGCGTTCAGGACACTGTGGGGGATATGCTCCTTGGACAGGAGCTTTGAGAGAAACTCGCTCTTTTCGATGCTGACCGTGCCGACCAACACGGGCTGGCCCTTTTCATGGCACTCGATGATCTGCCGGATGATCGCGCGGTTTTTCCCGGCCTCGTTCTTATAGACCACATCGGGATGGTCGATGCGGGCGACGGGCCGGTTTGTGGGGATCTCCACGATATCGAGGTTGTAGATGGACATGAATTCCTCTTCCTCGGTCAGCGCGGTACCGGTCATGCCGGACAGCTTGCCGTAGAGCCGGAAATAATTCTGGAAGGTAATAGTCGCAAGTGTTTTGTTCTCGCGCTGGACCTCGACCCGCTCCTTGGCCTCGATGGCCTGATGCAGGCCCTCGGAATAGCGGCGGCCGAGCATCAGGCGGCCGGTGTGCTCGTCGACAATGATGACCTCGTTGTCCTTCACCACATAGTCGATGTCGCGGCGCATGACGCCGTGGGCCTTGATGGCCTGGTTTATATGGTGAACGAGGGTGGTATTTTCGAGGTCGGACAGATTCTCAACGCCGAAGAAGCGCTCCGCCTTGGCGATACCGGCGGCGGTGAGATTCGCGGTGCGGGCCTTCTCGTCGACGATGTAGTCGGCATTTTCATCCGCGTTCTCAAGCTCCTCCTTCTCCTCTGCGGAGACGACCGTGCCCCGGCGCAGCGTGCAGACAAAATCATTGGCACGGCTGTAAAGGTCGGTGCTCTCGTCGCCCTGTCCGGAAATGATGAGCGGGGTGCGGGCCTCATCGATCAGGATGGAGTCCACCTCGTCGACGATGGCGAAGTGGTGCCCGCGCTGGACCATGTCCTTTTTGTAGATGGCCATATTATCGCGCAGGTAGTCGAAGCCCATCTCATTGTTCGTGCCGTAGGTAATGTCGGCGTTATAGGCCTTCTGCCGTTCCTCACGGGTCAGTCCATGGACGATAAGCCCGACCTTGAGGCCGAGGTATTCATGGACCTTGCCCATCCACTCGGAGTCACGCCGGGCCAGATAGTCGTTCACGGTGACGATATGAACGCCCTCTCCCTCAAGCGCATTCAGGTAGCTCGGCAGGACGGCGACAAGCGTCTTGCCCTCGCCGGTCTTCATCTCGGCGATACGTCCCTGGTGGAGCACAAGGCCGCCGATCAGCTGCACCCGGAACGGACGCATGCCGAGCACGCGGTCCGCCGCCTCGCGCACGGTCGCAAACGCCTCCGGGAGGATGTCGTCCGTGGTCTCTCCCGCGGCGAGCCGGTCCTTGAATTCCTGTGTTTTTGCCTTAAGCTCCTCCTCGCTCAAGGCACGGTATTCCTCCTCCAGCGCCTCGATCTTTTGGATGATCGGCTGAAGCTTTTTCAGCTCCCGGTCGGAGTGTGAGCCGAATATTTTCTGCAATAACGCCATATTTTCGCCTTTCCTATGTCGTGCGCTTTGAAAAAAGCGTATACCAACTCCATATTAATTCAAGTTATTATAACACAGAAGCCTGTCAAAGGAAAGAAAAAATGTACACGGCACAAAAAAGGTGCTATACTGATCCCAGGCATTTCAGTCAGGAGGATATCGCTTATGGAGCATTTCAAGCGGCACAAGCTTCTGTGGAAAATCGTGTACTACCCTGTACGCCTTCTGTTTTTCCTGTGGTACGGCTATCACCCCCGGGTGCAGCCCGTCTCCGCGCCGAGCCTGATTGTGTCGAACCACTGCACGGACCTCGATCCGCTGATGCTCGCGCTGACCGTCAAGAACCATACATACTTCATCGCCTCGGAGCATGTTTTCCGCAGGCCGCTTGCCGCAAAGTTCCTTTTCTGGGCGCAGTCGCCCATCGTCCGCGTCAAGGGCACGACCGCCAGCGACACCGCGCTGACCGCCATCCGCCGCCTGCGCAGGGGCTTCAGCGTCGCTCTCTTCGCCGAGGGCAACCGCACCTTCAACGGCGTCACCGCCGACATCGTCGAATCCACTGCGAAGCTTGCCCGCATCTCCGGCGCGAATCTCGTGACCCACCGCTTCCGCGGCGGGTACTTCACAAGCCCCCGCTGGAGCGGCGGCGCCGTCCATCGCGGCCGTATGACGGGCGAGATCGTGAACATCTACACCCCGGAGCAGCTCAAGGCCATGACGCCCAAGCAGATTGCCGACGTCATCCGTGCCGACATTGATGAGGACGCCTACGCCACGCAGGCCGAGTGGAAAATCCCTTACAAGGGCAAGAACCTCGCCAAAAACCTCGAGCGTGTTCTCTGCGTCTGCCCGCGCTGCGAAGCCCTCGGCTCCATGCGTACCGAAGGCAATAAGCTTTTCTGTGCCGACTGCGGCCTGACTGCCGAGTACACGGTGTACGGCTATCTGGAGGGTGAAAACGTCCCCTTCCGCACGATCACCGAGTGGGACCGCTGGCAGGCCGACAAGATTCTGGCCCGCGCCGAATCCGCCGGCGAGAAGCTGATCGCCTCCGACGACGACATCACTGTCTGCGAGGTCACGGAGGATCATCGGGAAACTCCCGTGAGCACCGGCACGCTCAAAGCATTCCGCGACCGCTTCGAGTGCGGCGGTATGACGCTCCGCTTTGCCGACATCAGCGGCATCAGCATCAACGGCCCGCAGACCATCATGCTCAGCTCGAAGGGCCGCAGCCTTTCGATCCTGTCCGGCCGCGTCCGCTGCCTGCGCAAATATCTCACCATCTACCACGCCCTCATGGAGCCGGAAAAGCTCCTGTCGATCTGAAGGGCGACAGCAAACGACCTCCGTCAAAGCGGAGGTCGTTTTGTTTTACTTATTCACATACACCCTGCCGACGAGGGCATTCACAAGTCCGACCCACACGCAGGACGAAACCGCCGAAACGACCATGGAAAACAGGAGCGTGTGCCAATACGCCGCCGGGAAATACGGCACGGGGCCGATCTGCATGAATGGGATAAAGAAGTTCATCAGCACGCCCATCAGCGCACCGCCCGCACCCGCAGACGCTATGTAGCCGGAAACCTTGCCCTTGCAGCGGAGGATTTTTGCGGCCCAGCCGCCGAATGCCGGTATGCGCACAAATGCCGTCAGCATCACGCCCGCGCAGTAGGCGCACACAAAAGTCCGCAGCAGGCTCACGACATCCGCCTGTCCCATATACAGCGACACCGCCACGGTCATGACCGCGCCCTGCGGCACATTGAACACAGCGTTAAACAGGTTTTCCGGGTTCTTGTTAAAGATCATTTTTACTCCTCCCCGCCCAGAATGCGCTCAATGTATTCTTTCGGGTATTTGGGGTTCATTTTCCGCTTCACCGCGCCGTTTGGGCCGGTGAGCTTCGTGGATGCGCCCGCGCCCATCGCCGGGATCGGACAGAGCTCCTCCATCATCAGAATGTTATAGAGATTCTCCGTGCCGGGCTTTGCCCAGCCCACGTTCTCAAACCCGCCGGACATGTATTTCTGGCGGTAGAGATAGTACGGCGCGTAGCCTGCCTCGCAGAGCCGCGCCATGGAAATATCCACCATGCGCCCCACGGCCTCCGGTCCGGGAAGCTTCTCCGGGTGTTCGGAAAGGCGCGAGCCGTTTTTCATCGCGAGCGTATGTACGGTGATATTCTCCGGCGCCAGCGCGATGACGGTTTCAAGCGTCTTTCGGAACCCTTCCTCGCTGTCCTTCGGAAGCCCCGCGATCAGATCCATATTCACCTCAAAATCCCCGGCGGCGCGGACGATGGCGAGCGCGTCGAGAATATCCTGTGCCGTGTGCCGACGCCCGATGGCCTCCAGCACCTCGTCGGACATCGTCTGGGGATTTACGGACACACGCGAAACGCCATGTGCCTTGAGAACTGCCATTTTCTCCGCCGTGATCGTGTCGGGGCGTCCGGCCTCGACCGTGTATTCCCGCAGCGCGGAGAGATCAAAATGCTCCTCCATCGCAGAGCATAGGCGTTCGAGCTGCTCCGCCGAAAGGGTTGTCGGCGTACCGCCGCCGAAATAAATCGACACCGGGCGCTGGCCGGCCTCGCGGACGCCCTTTCCTGTGCGTTCGACCTCGATGAGAAGCGCATCGAGATACGGCGCGACAAGCTTCGCGTTCCCGCCGACAGCGTTTGACACGAACGAGCAATACGCGCAGCGCGTCGGGCAGAACGGGATGCCGACATACAGGCCAATATCCCCGTCCTGCAGGCTGCCGCGGGCTGCAAGAGTGTGCCGGGTCGTCTGCTCGCAGAGCGCCGCCCGCACCGGATCAACGTCAAAATCCGCGGCGAAATCGGCCGCTGTGCGGCCCTCGGTGAGGTACCGCGCCATGAGCTTTCCGGGCTTCACGCCGGTCAGCGCGCCCCACGCGGGCTTTTCCCTTCCCGCCGCCCGGGCCGCGCGGTAAAAGCTCATTTTCAGAGCATGCTGCTCCTGCCGCACCCGCTCGTTCTCATCCGCCCACGGACGCACCGCCGCCGTCGCCTCAAAAACGCCTCCGCCCCGCACGAGGCGGCACATGGCCGTTCCATCCGACAGGATGAGCTCCGCCCGGTCCCCTGCCGGCTCCCCGGCCGGATAGACAGGGCGCTCGTCCGGATAGAGCGTTAAAAGCATCTGCTCCGCAGCATATTTATAGTCATGTCCCGAAAAAACCAAGTCCATAGGCGACCTCTTGACATTTATGGTTTAATATATGGTGTGAGTATATCAATACCACATACTTTTTGCAAGCTGGGAGAATACCTTTGAAAACCGACATCGTTATCGTAGGCGCCGGTCCTGCCGGCATTTTTACCGCGGTGGAGATGCTGCGCCTCGGCAGTCAGAAAAAGATCACCATCATCGAAAAGGGCAAAGCGGTTGAAAACCGCCGCTGCCCCAAAGCCACCACGAACAAATGTGTAAACTGCAAGCCCTACTGTGCCATTACCACCGGTTTTTCCGGTGCGGGCGCGTTCTCGGACGGCAAGCTGTCCCTGTCCTATGAGGTCGGCGGCGAGCTTCCCACGCTCATCGGCGCCAAGCTCGCGCAGGAGACGATCCACTACACCGACGGGATCTATCTCGAGTTCGGCGCGGACAAACATATCGAGGGCCTTGACGAGACCGAGGAGGTCAAGCAGATCCGCACCCGCGCCATCCAGGCGGGCCTCAAGCTTGTCTCCTGCCCCATCCGCCATCTTGGCACCGAGCGGGCACACAAACTCTATGAGGACATCGAGCACTGGCTGCAGGAGCGCGGCGTGGATATCCTTTTCGACACCGAATGCACGGGCCTGCTGATCGAGGACGGCCGCTGCCGCGGCGTGCTGTATTCCGACCGTCATCAGGAGCATGCGCTGCACGCCGACGAGACCGTCGTTGCCACGGGCCGCCGCGGCGCGGACTGGCTGGAGGGCATGTGCACGACCTACGGCATCGACCACGTCCCCAGCACCGTCGATATCGGCGTGCGCGTCGAGGTTCGCAACGAGGTCATGGAGACCGTGAACCGCGCGCTGTATGAGTCGAAGCTCATCGGCTATCCCGCCCCGTTCAAGAACAAGGTGCGCACCTTCTGCCAAAACCCCGGCGGCTTTGTCGCCCAAGAGAACTACGACAACGGCCTTGCCGTTGTGAACGGCCACTCCTACAAGGAGCTCAAGAGCGACAACACGAACCTTGCGATCCTCTGCTCGCACAACTTCTCCGTGCCGTTTAACCAGCCCATCGCCTATGCGCAGAAGGTCGGCGAGCTGACGAACATGCTCGCAAACGGACAGCTTCTCGTCCAGCGCTTCGGCGATATCCTCGACGGCAAACGGACCTGGGAAAAGGAGCTGAGCCAATCGAACGTCGTTCCCACCCTGCCGGACGCCGTCGCGGGCGACATTACCTCCGCCATGCCCTACCGCGCCATGACGAACATCCTGAACTTCATCAAGGCCATGGACCATGTCGTCCCCGGCTTCGCCGCGTACGAGACTCTGCTCTACTCCCCGGAGCTAAAATTCTACTCCAACCGCATCAAGATGGACGAGGATTTCAACACCAATGTCCAGGGCCTGCATTGCCTCGGCGACAGCTCTGGCTGGACACGGGGCCTGATGATGAGCTCCGTCATGGGCGTTCTCATGGGCCGTAAGCTCGTATAAGCTTCTGTATGCAAATCACGGCGCGGCGTCAGTGTTTCAGCTCTGACAGCCGCGCCGCTTCTTTGATCCAGTCCATGAGTTCATCGTCGATCTCCTCCGCCGAGCCGATCATCACATGATGCGTCCACCGGTTCGGGCAGACCTCGCCCGCTGCATCAACCCGCGGCGATTCCAGCTCCCGAAACCACCCGAACGTGATCGTCAGAAACGGGTTTGGTCTCTCCCTTGCCCGCCGCACGGGCAGAAACGACACCGCAGCGATCAGCCGCCGCCGTATAAAGGAGATCTGCGTCTTTTTCACACGGATCTCCAGCGGACCGAGCTGCTCGAAAACCCGCTCGCGGAAGCGCTCATACAGCGCCAGCGCCCCGCCGTGCCCCTCGAAGAACATCAGCTCGTCCATGCACAGTTCCGGCATTTCCATCGCATTCACTCCGCGCGACGGAAGCGAAGAAGGCCCTCGTTATGCGCAAGCGCCGTGAGATTTTCGCCCTCCTCGGAGCGGACGATCAGCTTCCGCCAGCCATCGGCATCGGCCTTGCCCGCAGCAATGTCGCACCAGTGCGCCGAAAGCTCCGCGCCGAAGATCATGCCGACCGCGCCGCCGGCGGCCTTTTCGCGGAACGCATCGAGGCACGCCGCCGCGTCCCCGATCACCGCCCGCTCTTCAGGCCCCGTGAATCCCTCACGCACGGCAAGCTCCGCCAGCACGCTGAGGACGTCCCCGTCCTGCGCGGCGATCACACGATATACCCGGCGCACCGGGCCTTCCTCCGTCCACGGCACGCGGGGAAAATACTTCTTTTTCAGTGCCGCAAGCTCTTCGTTAGTTAACATAATATTGAATCCACGACCTTTGCCTAGATTGATCCGCCGCCATTATACGCATTCGCGGCGCAAAAATCAATGCACAGCCGTCTTGCAGGCTGGGACAAATCGGAGTATGATAAAGCCGTTATGAGAACATACAATGCCGGAAAATGTGATATCGTGGTGATCGGCGCGGGCCACGCGGGCATCGAGGCGGCGCTGGCCGCCGCCCGGCTCGGGGCGGACACGGTTTGCTTCACCGTGAGCTTGGACGCCGTGGGCAATATGCCCTGCAACCCGGCCATCGGCGGCACGGGCAAGGGCCACCTTGTCCGGGAGCTGGACGCCCTCGGCGGCGAGATGGGCCGCGCCGCGGACAAGGCCTGCATCCAGTACCGGATGCTGAACCGGGGCAAGGGTCCCGCCGTCCACTCCCTGCGCGCGCAGGCCGACCGCCGCCGCTATCAGGAGGTCATGAAGCACACGCTGGAGCGGCAGGACAACCTGCGTCTCAAGCAGGGCGAGGTCATCGCCGTCGGCGTGGAGGACGGGCGCGTCGTCTCCGTCACGACAGACAAGGGCGCGATATATGAGACGCGGGCCGTCGTCATCGCCTCCGGCACCTACCTCGGCGGACGGACGGTCACAGGCGAGGCCGTGCGGGATTCCGGCCCCGACGGACTGGCCGCCGCGCTGCCGCTGACGGACTGCCTCAAAGCGCTCGGGCTGCGGATGCGCCGATTCAAGACCGGCACGCCGCCGCGCATAAACGCCCGTACCGTGGACTTTTCCCGGCTCCAGGTCCAGTACGGCGACGAGGATATCGAGCCGTTTTCCTTCTCGACAGAGGTCATGCCCAAGAACCGCGCCGTCTGCTGGCTGACCTACACGAACGCCGAGACGCACCGCATCATCCGCGAGAACCTCGACCGCAGCCCGCTCTACTCCGGCGTGATCGAGGGCGTCGGCCCGCGGTACTGCCCCAGCATTGAGACAAAAATCGTCACCTTCCCGGATAAGGAGCGGCACCAGCTCTTTCTCGAGCCGATGGGCCTGCATACCGAGGAGCTTTATATCCAGGGCTTTTCGTCGAGCCTGCCGGAGGACGTCCAGATCGCCATGGTACACACCCTGCCGGGCCTGGAAAAGGCGGAAATCACCCGCGCCGCCTATGCCATCGAGTACGACTGCCTTGACCCGACGGAGCTGTACGCCACGCTCGAATCCAAGAAGATCGCCGGTCTTTTCGGCGCGGGCCAGTTCAACGGCTCCTCCGGCTATGAGGAGGCCGCCGCGCAGGGCTGGGTCGCCGGCGTCAACGCGGCCCGCCGCGTAAAGGGTCTTGACCCCGTCCTCCTCAAGCGTTCGGACGGCTATATCGGCACGCTCATCGACGACCTCGTC
Source organism: uncultured Oscillospiraceae bacterium (assembly GCA_964406615.1). GTDB lineage: Bacteria > Bacillota > Clostridia > Oscillospirales > Oscillospiraceae > CAJOIG01. Next base: position 16,735 of record CAYOSI010000020.1, on the reverse strand, counting down.
ACCAAGGGGACGGAGGAGCCCTACCGCATGATGACGAGCCGCTCCGAATACCGTCTCATCCACCGGCAGGACAACGCCGACGAGCGTCTCTCCGCCATTGGCCACGCAGTCGGCCTCGTAAGCGACGAGCGGCACCAGGCGGTGCTCGACAAATACGCTGCGGTCGCCGCCGAGATCGAGCGCCTCAAAAAGGTGCGGCTGTACGACCTTTTGAAGCGGCCGGAGAACAGCTATGCCTCCCTTGCCGGCCGCGACCCCGATCGTCCCGCTCTGCCGCGGGCCGTCACGCAGGCGGTCGAGATCAACGTCAAATACGAGGGCTATATTCGCCGCCAGCTTAAGGAGGTTGAATCCTTCTCCCGGATAGAGAGCCGCCGCCTCCCGGATGACCTCGACTACGCGGTCATCCCCGGCATCCGCACGGAGGCTCGGCAAAAGCTCTCCGCCATCCGGCCGGCGAGCTTTGGACAGGCCGGACGCATCTCCGGCGTCTCCCCCGCCGATCTGACCGCGCTCATGATCTGGCTTGAGAAGGGGAAATAAAGCCCGGCGCCTGCCGCTTCTGTTCCCGCTCCTTCCATGACAATCGCAAAGACCGCGGAGCCTTTTGCCGGCTCCGCGGTCTTTATATGCGTATTTCACTCGGCAAAGCCCAGCGCGATAAGCTGCGCCGTCAGCGCGTCGAGGTCGGCAGCCACCGTCTCTCGGTCAGCCCCGTCAAATTCGTTCGCCACCACATCAATGAGCGCTTCCCGGTCAAAGCCGCGCTCGATGCCCTCCCAGGCCATCGCGGCCGACGCGCTCAGCGGGGCGACATATTCCTCCGTCCCGTCCGGGCGGACCCGCACGATGCAGATATCGTCCTCATCAAAGCGGACGGAAAACTCAGGCTTTATCCTCATATGTATTCTCCCTTTCCGGCGATGAAGCAGTTCCACTCCTCCATCGAATCGCGGCTCCGTACCGTCAGGCCCGCCGCGGTCAGCGCGGCCCCGACCTCGTCTTCCCGCCCGTCGATGACGCCGGAGCAGATGAACACGCCGTCCTCCGCCAAAAAGCCCGGCGCATACGGCGCAAGCGGGATGATGACGTCCGCGACGATATTCGCGAACACGACATCGTAGCCCGTGCCGAGCCTTCTGCGCACCCGCTCCGAGCCGATGACGTCGCCGACCAGCACGGAGAAGCGCTCTGCCACGCCGTTCAGCGAAGCGTTTGCCGTCACGATGTCCGGGGCCTTCTCATCCACGTCGGCGGCCGTAACGCTCTGTGCGCCCAGCACGGCCGCCGCGATGCCCAGAATGCCGCTGCCGCAGCCGATATCGAGCACCCGGGCCCCCGGCGCAACGAATTTCTCTGCCGCGGCAAGGCACATTTTGGTCGTCGGATGATCGCCCGTGCCGAAGAGCAGGCCGGGGTCCAGTCTCACCGGCAGGCGCTCTCCGGCATATGCCTCCCATTCCGGAACGACGACGAGCCTTTCGCCGATCTCGATCGGCGCGTAGTACGCGCGCCAGTTGTTCTCCCAATCGGAATCATGCACGGTCCGGACCGCCGGCGCAAGGCCCCCGGCCTCGACGCGGGCCAGGACCTCCCGGCCCGCATCGTCGTCGGAGACCCAGAATTTTACCCGGCTTGCGCCCTGGAAATTCTGTTCCAGGCGGTCATCGACGAAGTCCCAGTACTGGGTGTTGTTCTCGAGAAAGCTTTTGAAATCCCTTTCATCCTCGATGACAAAGCTCTCTGCGCCCAGCGCGGCAAGCCGTTCGCACATGGCGTCCGGATCGCCGTGGGCATCCACTGAAATCTCCAGCCAATCCATCGCTTTTATCCTTCCCCGGCGGTCCACTTCCAGTCCGCGACCTCCGGCATATCCACGCCGTATTTGGCGATATACTGCCTGTGTTCGACGAGCTTATCCTTCATCTGCTGGGCGAGGAACGCGCTGCGGTTGCCGAGGCATTCGAGGTTATTCAGCGCGGTCAGCACGAGATGGAAGCGGTCGAGATTGTTCAGCACGCGCATATCAAAGGGCGTCGTGATCGTCCCCTCCTCGATATAGCCGCGAACGTGCAGGTTTTTGTTCCGGCGGCGGTAGGTGAACTCATGAATGAGGCTCGGGTAGCCGTGGAACGCGAACACGATCGGCTTATCCGTTGTGAACAGCATGTCGTAATCCCGGTCGGACAGGCCGTGCGGGTGCTGGGTATCCGCCTGCAGGCGCATGAGGTCGACCACGTTCACAACGCGGATCTTCAGATCCGGAAACGCCCTTCGCAGGATCGTCACCGCCGCCAGGGTCTCCAGCGTCGGCGTATCGCCGCAGCATGCCATCACGATGTCCGGCTCCTGCCCTGCGTCGGTCGAGGCCCACTGCCAGATGCCGATGCCCTCGGTACAGTGCTTCACGGCCTGCTCCATGGAGAGCCACTGCGGCCGCGGGTGCTTCGACGCGACGATGACGTTCACATAGTCCCGGCTGCGGATGCAGTGGTCAAAGCAGCTCAGCAGGCAGTTGGCGTCGGGCGGCAGATACAGCCGCACGACGTCGGCCTTTTTGTTGGCCACATGGTCAAGGAAGCCGGGGTCCTGATGCGTAAAGCCGTTGTGGTCCTGCTGCCAGACATTGGACGCAAGCACATAGTTGAGGCTCGCGATCTTCTGCCGCCACGGAAGCTGGTTGCAGACCTTCAGCCACTTGGCATGCTGCGAAACCATGCTGTCCACGATGCGGATGAACGCCTCATAGGAGTTGAAGAAGCCGTGCCGTCCCGTCAGGATATAGCCCTCGAGCATTCCCTCGCAGACATGCTCGGAGAGCATGGAGTCCATGACCCGTCCGTCGGGGGCAAGGCCGTCGTCGCCCTCCGCCATCTCCGCGTTCCACGCGCGGGCCGTCTCCTCAAACACGGCGGACAGCCGGTTCGAGTTTGTCTCGTCCGGGCCGAAGATGCGGAAATTCCGCTCCTCCCGGTTGAACGCGCAGATATCCCGGACAAACGTGCCGAGCACGCGCATATCCTCCTTCTCCACGCTGCCCGGGAACGGCACCTCGACGCCGTATTCCCGGTAATCCGGCATGCGCAGCGAGCGCATAAGGAGACCGCCGTTGGCATGGGGATTTGCGCCCATGCGGGCATTTCCCTGCGGGGCAAGATCGAGCAGCTCCCGGATGGGCGCACCGTTCTCGTCGAAAAGCTCCTCCGGCTTATATGAGCGAAGCCAGTCCTCGACAATCTTCCGGTGCTCCGGCGTATCCGCGGAGGCCGGCACCTGATGCGCCCGGTAGGTCCCCTCGACGGGCAGTCCGTCCACCTCCACGGGACCGGTCCAGCCCTTGGGCGAGCGGAACACGATCATCGGCCAGACGGGCCGGCCGCGCTTTCCGTTCTCCCGGGCGTCCCGCTGGATGGCGAGAATGCTCTCCACGGCCTCGTCCACCGCCGCCGCCATCTTTTCATGCATCTTCATCGGCTCGAAGCCCTCGACAAAGATCGGCTTCCAGCCGCAGCCCTCGAAGAACTTTTCCAGCTCCCCGTGCGGGATGCGCGCCAGCACCGTCGGGTTCGCGATCTTGTAGCCATTCAGATGCAGGATGGGCAGCACCGCGCCGTCCGTGCGCGGGTCGATGAATTTATTGAGCTGCCAGCAGGTGGCGAGCGGGCCGGTTTCGGCCTCCCCGTCGCCCACGACACAGGCCGCGATCAGGCCGGGGCTGTCGAGAACCGCGCCGAAAGCATGCGCCAGCGAATACCCCAGCTCCCCGCCCTCATGGATGGAGCCGGGCGTCTCCGGGGCCACATGGGACGGAATGCCGCCGGGAAAGGAAAACTGCCGGAACAGCTTCTTCATGCCGGCCTCGTCCCGGGTAATATCGGGGTACACCTCGGTATAGCTGCCGTCCAGCCAGTCCTGCGCAACCATGGCGTTGCCGCCGTGGCCGGGACCGGAGAGATAGATCATGTCGAGATCGTACGCCTGGATGGCGCGGTTCAGATGGGTATAGATAAAGTTCTGCCCCGGTACGGTGCCCCAATGCCCAACGATCTTCTTTTTGAAATCGTCCGGCTCCAGCGGCCGCCGCAGCAGCGGATTATCGAGCAGGTAAAGCTGTCCGGCCGAGAGATAGTTTGCTGCGCGCCAGTATTTATCCATGCTCGCGAGCATCTCCGGCGTGGCGGCAAATTCCTTGTGCTTCGTCATTCACATCACCTCAAAAATTTCTAAGGTTAGTATACCCGCATAACATCGAAAAAGTTACTTCGACAGCGCGTCCTCGTAGATTATGGCCGCCGCCGTCTCCCAATACTCCGCGTCCGTATAGCCCGCCGAGGCGGCGATCGAGGTCAGGTCCAGTCCGAAAAACGTGACCTTTGTAAAGGAGAAGCCGTCATCCTCCAGCGTGCCGTGGAAGGTCAGGCGGGCGCTCATAGGCTTATCGTTCACCCGACCGGAGACCAGCGTCTCATAGGTGCAGGCGCCGTCCTTTTTCACCTCCAGCTCGCTGCCGTCCGAGCCTTCATAAGTGCCGGGAACGATCGGCAGGGGCTCCGCCTCCTCCGCCGCCTCGGCGGAAGGCTCCTCCGTCGCTGCGGGCTGCACCGCTGCCGCAGGCTGCGAAGCCGTCTGCCCCGGCACGGGGGGATTCGGGTCGGGCGTCACCGCCAGCGCGGACACGCCGCCCGGCATCACAGCGCAGAGCAAAAGCGCCGCCAGAGTTAAAAACATTTTCCTCTTCATATTGGCAATCCTCCATCCTGGGTTTATCAGCACAATTATAACACATCCATCCCAAAGTGCAATGGACTCCGGTACAAAAACGAGCCGCGGCAATACCGCGGCCCGTTCGGGTTTTATTCGATTTTGCCGGGATCAGTCGATGCCGCCGAAGCCTCCGGGAGGTTCATCGCTGGGGCCCAGGTCAGCCGGGCGCTCGGGAGGAGTCTCCTGAGAAACGCCGTTCGCCGAAGCCGCCGCAGCAGGAGCCGCAGGCGTCACGACGATCGCGCCAGTGTAAACGACGCCGGGCTGGATCTCGGTAGCGACGCCGTCGACGGTGACGGTGCCGTTCAGGACGGAGGTCTCGTCAACGACCAGGCGGGTGATGTAGCAGACATCGGTCGGAGTCCAGGTGGAGCCCTCGGTCAGGCTGACCCAAACGCCGTTGTTGACGGTCGCGGTCGGGGTGTTGTCGAGGTTGCCGAGCAGGGTCGCGGTGGTGCTGTCGATGACGCCGTTCGTAGCGCCGGCAGCGATCGCGGCGGCGGTATCGTCGGCCTCGATGACATTGCCCTCGTCATCGGTGTAGTAGCCGTACTCCACATGCAGAGCGCTGGTGGAGGAGGCGTTGCCGTTGACGTCGGAGTTCACGAAGTTCAGGATCAGGTTCTGGCCGAACCAGGTCATGCCCTCGCCGGAGGTCTGAACGGAGATGGAGTTATAGAAGTCGCCGTTCAGCGCGGTGCCGTTTTCCTCGTTGCAGTCGGTGAACGTCACCTGCGGGTCAACGATGAAATCATTGACATCGTTGTTGTTGAGGGTGCGGGAAATCAGGTTGTAATCATAGGGATCGTAATCCGGGTCGAGCTCCAGGCTCGCGGCGAACTCGTCGGCATCGGTGAACAGGGCCTCGGAGAAGTTCGCGGCGCCCATGCCGGGGTCGTCGCAGGTCATAAGCTGGACAATAACGCCCTTTTCCGGAACGAACAGGGAGTTCTCGACCTCGATGACGGGGGTGCAGGCCTTGATGAGGAACGCCGCGCCGTAGGTCTTGACGGTGGAGTCCTTGACCTCGGTAACGCCGGCCTCCGCGACAGAGCCTACGCCGTCCGGGAAGCGGACGTTGCTGGTCTTGTGGTACATAACGCCGACCTTGGTGTCAACGACGGTACCGTCGTAGAAGCCCACGCCGGCATACTCGTTGGCAACGACGGCCGCGTAGGTCAGGCCGTACTCAACGGTGTCATAGCTGTAGTCCACGCCGTAGTCGGCAAGCTTCGCGACATTTTCCTTGAACAGATCGCTGTTCGCGGCATTGCCGATGACGCAGTTGTAGAAGCGGTTCATGCAGGCGCCGATGGCGTAGGTGCCGTAAGCGCTGGGCGTGTCGGTGGCGTCGAGAGTGACGTCGACGACGGTATCATGCACGTCGAGCTGCAGGGTGTATTCGCCCCAGACGGGGTTTGCCGCAATATCGTCGGTGGAGAGGATGCCCCAGCCGTCGGACAGCAGGATGCAGCCGTTATAGTGAACGGTGGAGAAGCCGTCGGCCATGGTGGCACGGGCGTGACCATCCGCGCTGATGCCGAGCATCCAGGGGCAGCCGGACATGCCGGTCGCATAGCTCTCATACTTGGAGCCGTCCGCACGGACATAGGAGTCATTCACGGTAACGTCCAGATTGTCCTCGGCGTTGGTGCCGCCGACGAACACGCCGTGACGCTGGGGGCCGACGCCGAAGAACACGAGTCCGTTGATGGTGTTCTTGGAAGCGCCGAAGTTCGCAACGCCGGCGCCGTAGCCGGTAAAGTCGGTGCCGCCGGAGCCGTCAGCGGTCATGAACATGCCGTTGATGGTGTACTCGGTGTTGTTGAGCATCACGCCGTTGAACAGGGGCGCATCGGAATCGATGACGATGCCGGAGGCCTCGGTCTCACCGATCTCGCCGGCCTGCAGCGCCGCAGTGGCGGAGCTTTCCGCGTCAAAGGTCCCGTCGATCATCACGGCGGTGCGCCAGGCCGTGCCGGCAGAGTTGGTCATGCCGCCGGTATAGAGGCCTTCCTCCTCATGGATGTAACCGGTCACGACGAGGGTCGCGTTCTCATAGGTCCCATCCTCGACGGGAACCTCGATGCCGTTCGCCACGAGGGTCAGGAGCTTGCCCTCTACGGGACCGACGTCCTCGAGGATCAGCTTGTCGGCCGAGACGGTCTCGACCACGCCGCCGGTCACGGTAACGGAACCGTCGGGATTCTGTGTGACGGTGCCGGGCTCATAGACCGTAGTCTCATCGCTGCCGGAAGCTTCGCCGGACGCGCTGTCATCGCCGCCGCCGAGGAATGCTTCCACACGCGCCGCAACGACGTCATACTCGTCCGCCGCCTCGCTGGATGCGAAAGCACCGGTCACGCCGAGGCTCATAACGAGCGCCACGGCACAGAGGATTGCCAGGAATTTTCTCATTGCGTTTTCTCCTTTTTCAAGAATGTTGCTTTCATTATAACGCATTAACACATAATTAACAAGTGTTTTCGCGGCGGGAAATCCTTGATTTTTGTGCTATGCTGTACTATACTTGTATTTAGCTATTTAACTCAAGATTGCTCTCTGCGGTGAGAGCCAACATTATTAAGGAGGAAACACCCATGAAAGACATCTATCTTGTGTCCTGCTGCCGTACCGCGGTCGGCAAATTCCAGGGCACTCTCGCCAAAACCCCCGCTTCCGACCTCGGCGCTATCGTCGTCAAGGAGGCTCTCAAGCGCGGCAACGTCCCCGCCGACGCGGTCGATGAGCTGATGTTCGGCTGCATCCTGACCGCTGCGCAGGGCCAGAACCCCGCCCGTCAGGTCGGCATCAAGGCCGGTCTGCCCTACTCCGTCCCCGCTTATACGGTCGGCATGGTCTGCGGTTCCGGCATGAAGTCCGTCATCGAGGCGGCCCGTGCCATCGCCTCCGGCGACGCCAACATCGTCGTGGCCGGCGGTGCCGAGAACATGACCATGGCTCCCTACGCCGTTCCCACCGCCCGCGGCGGCGCCCGTATGTTCAACACCTCCATGATCGACACCATGGTGAACGACGGCCTGTGGGACGCTTACAACAACTATCACATGGGTACCACCGCCGAGAACATCTGCGACATCTGGGGCATCACCCGCGAGGAGCTCGACGCCTTCGCGCTGTCCAGCCAGCAGAAGACCGCCGCCGCGCAGGCCTCCGGCCGTTTTGACGACGAGATCGTGCCCGTGCCCGTGAAGGTCAAGAAGCAGGTCGTCGAGTTCAAGGTCGACGAGTTCCCGAAGAACGACACCACCGCGGAGAGCCTCGCCAAGCTGCGCGGCGCTTTCCCCGTCAGCACCGACAACACCGCCGACAAGATCACCGACACCTTTGAGGCCACCGGCCGCAAGGGCGCGCAGGCCGATTACGGCACGCCGCGCGTGACCGCCGGCAACGCCTCCGGCATCAACGACGGCGCCGCCGCGATCATCCTCGCCAGCGCCGAGGCCGTTGAGAAGTATGGCCTGAAGCCCATGGCCAAGCTCGTCAGCTACGGCCAGGGCGGCGTCGACCCGAAGATCATGGGCGTCGGCCCCGTGCCCGCTTCCCGCAACGCCATGGCCAAGGCCGGCCTGACCATCGACGACATCGACCTCATCGAGGCCAACGAGGCCTTTGCCGCGCAGTCCATCGCCGTTGCCCGTGAGCTCGGCTTCGACATGGCGAAGGTCAACGTAAACGGCGGCGCTCTGTCCATCGGCCACCCCGTCGGCGCATCCGGCGCGCGGATCATCGTCACCCTCATCCATGAGATGCTGAAGCGTCCCGAGGCCAAGAAGGGCCTCGCCACCCTCTGCATCGGCGGCGGCATGGGCGTTGCCACCATCTGGGAGAAGTGCTGATCCCACCGTCCAAAGCCATAACAAAAAGGAAGATGCTCCGGCATCTTCCTTTTTTGTTTACCAGTCCCGCACGCCCTCGATATGCAGAAAGCGCGTCCGGTCGTAGCGATAGGTGGACAGCGGTCTGTCCCGCGCGTCGAAGGTATGCGCCGCGACGAGAATTACCGGCGACACAGCGGTAATGACCGGCGAATGGTAAAAGGCCCCGTCGGCGTTTCCGAGCTGCACGATATCGCCCGGCTGCGCCTCCTCCCGCGGCACGACACGCGCATGCGGCCCGACGGAACGATTGTTCACAAGAAACGCATATAAGTATTCCACCCCCGTCCAGGAGGCCGTCCGGTCGCTGGCGGAGCGGTAAAACCAGCCCGTCTCGGGCGTATAATTCATAACGCCCGCTCCGGCGTAAAGGCATTGGGACGCAAAATTGGTGCAGTCGCCGCCGAGATTTTGAAAATCGTAATACGCGGGGTTTCGGCCCAGCGCCCACCGCCGCGCATAGGCGACGGCGGCTTCACGGTCATACAAAAGATTTCGCATAACGCATCTCCTTTTCCCATTCTACGCCCGGGCACGGAAATGCGTACAAAAAAACCGGGCTTCCATAACGCCCGCATCGAAAGCATCTTCTCCAATATATTATAATACCGCCCCGTCCGGTCGGACGAGGCGGGTTTTTACTTCACAAGCGCGCTGTCGATGAGCTCGATCTCCAGCTCAAAGGTCTCCCCCTCGCGGTAGACCCGCATCGTCAGCGTATCGCCGACGGCGAATTCGTCCTTGATGGCGTTCACCTCGGAGACAGAATAGACCTCCTGACCGTTTACCGCCAAGATGATGTCGCCGACCTGCAGTCCCTTCGCCTTGGCGTCGGACACATCCTCCACGCCCGACACATACACGCCCGCCGGCAGGTCATACAGCGCCATTGCCTCGCTGCTCACCGAGCCGGCGGTGATGCCGATGGTCGGGCGGCCGCTGATCTGTCCGCTTGCCAGCAGCTCGTCGGCGATCTCCTTGACCACCGCCGAGGGGATCGCAAAGCCGATGCCCTCCACCGTGGAGGTATAGACGCCCATGATCTTCATGTTCGTAATGCCGATCACCTGCCCGTAGATATTCACGAGCGGGCCGCCGGAATTGCCCTCGTTCAGGGCGGCGTTCGTCTGAAGCAGGGTCATGGTGTGGCCATTGTTCCGGACGTTCCGGCTGATGGCGGAGATGATGCCGTTTGTCATGGTCCCGGCGTATTCCTCGCCGAGCGGGTTCCCGATGGCGATGGCCTCATCGCCGACCTGCAGCGTGCCGGAATCGCCGAATTCGGCGCAGACGAGCCCGGCGGCGTCGATCTTCAGCACGGCGATATCGCTTTCGCTGTCCGCGCCGATCAGCTCCGCCTCAAAGACCCGGCCGTCCGTAAAGGTGACTCTGGCCCCGTCGCAGCCGGCGATAATATGCGTATTCGTGATGATATAGCCGTCGGCCTGAAATACCACGCCGGTGCCCCAGCCGTATTCGGCGCCGTCGCGCAGGGAGACAATGCCCACGACCGCCGGGCTGACCCGCGTGTAGATCTCCTGCAGGGAAAGCGCCTCCCCGCTCGCGGGCCGCAGCGTGAGCGTCATGCCCTCCTCCGCCGTTGTGCGTGGGATTTCCACGCTGTCGGAGGCGGCGTAGTAGCTTTCAAAGTAGTCGCGGAAGCTCTCAAAATCCTCGCCGTCCTCCAGGCCCGGCACAAGGACCGACGCGGAGCCGGAGCCGTCGTCCGCCACGATCCGGATGTTGGCACGCTCCGCAGCACGCACCGCACTCAGGACCGCGGCGCAGATCAGAAGCGCCGCAAAAACCCACAGCATGACCGTCTGGGTACGGCGCCGCTTTTTCTCCCCGTTCTCCGCAGGAAATCCCGGCGGCGCCCGGCGCTGGTCCGGCTCGCTGTACCATGTGTTTAGGTCCTCTGCGTCCGGAGCTCCCTTCGGATACCAACCCGACACGCGGTCCTGTTTCTTTTCGTTCATGACTTCCTCTCCCCTGCCGATGATTTTTCATCCTCCGCCAGCGCCAGCGTGAAGGTAAAGACCGTCACGCCGTTTTCGCTCGTAACGAAGATATTCTGCTGATGCGCCGCGATGATCGCCCGGACCATATACAGGCCGAGCCCGACGCCCTCCTTATCCTTGCTTCGGGAGCGGTCGGATTTGTGAAAGCGTTCAAAGATCAGCGGCAGCTCCTCCCTCGGGATCGTCTCGCCGCGGTTCTGAACGCTGGTATAGGCAAGGCCGTTTTCCTTCCAGACGCTGATGGAAATCTCCGTGCCCTCCGGAGCGAACTTGATCGCGTTGTCAGCCAGATTATATACCACGCGGGTCAGCGCGTCCGCATCCCCGCGGACAAAAATCCCTTCCTCGGGCATGTTCAGCGCCACATCCAGGCGCTTTTTCGTCACGCGGGTCTCAAAGCTCAGCACGGTCTGCACGACCATCTCCGTCAGCTCGAACCGCGTCATCCGCTCTCCGGGGTCCGCGCCCTGCAGGCGGGACATGTCCAGCATCGTGCGCACGAGGCGGCTGAGCCTCTTGGTCTCCGAGGAGATTTTTTCGAGGTACTTCCGCTCGTCCGCGGCCGGGATCGTCCCGTCGAGCAGTCCGTCGGCAAAGCCGGCGATCGTCGTCATCGGCGTGCGAAGCTCATGCGACACATTCGCCACAAATTCGCTGCGGCGCTCCTCGTTGCGCGAAAGGCTCTCCGCCATGGCGTTGAACGACTCGGTCAGCGTGCCGATCTCATCCAGCTCGTCATAGGCGCTGATCCGCGCGGAATAGTCGCCCCGGCCGAAACGCCGCGCCGCCTCCGCCATCTCCCGCAGCGGCCGGGACACCCGCAGGGAATAGGCATACTGGAAGCAGAGCACCAGCGCCAGCACGCCCAGCGCAATCAGCACGTAGGTGACGATAAAGCCGCTCCATGCGTGCATGAAGCCGTCCGCCTCCGAGGTCACAAAGACATACGCGCTGCCGCCGGCATCCAGCGGCTCCGCGACAATACTGTGCGCGCTGTCGTAGAAGCCGTCCAGATTTCCGATGGCCTCATAAACCTCCTGCGACCGGAGCGAGGTCATGACGTCCTCGCTCAGCCGCTGCCCGATATACGGCGACACGCGGGAGGTATCGGAGCTGGTCAGCACGAGGCCGTCCCGGTCGCAGAGAAAGATATGCGTTCCGTTGGCCCGGGACATCGCCGCGAGGGTCATGCGCAGCTCCATGCTGTTCAGCTCGCCCTGCGCCTGAACGGCGTCGGCCAGCAGCTTCACCTCGTCCACGCTGGCGCAAAGGGCTTTTTCCTGCTCACGCATGAGAAACGCCCGGCCCATGCCCAGCATGGACAGGCCAAAGGCGACAAAGCACAGCGCGAACATGCAGGCCGTGAACAGAAAGTTTTTAAAGAATATGCCCTGCTTCACGCCTATGCTTCTCCGACCTCGAATTTATACCCCACGCCCCAGACGGTCTTGAGCCGCCACTGGTCGGACACGCCCTCCAGCTTCTCGCGCAGGCGCTTGATGTGTACGTCCACCGTACGGGAATCGCCGAAATAATCAAAGCCCCAGACCTCGTCCAGAAGCTGATTGCGGGTATAAACGCGGTTCGGCGTCGAGGCGAGATGGAACAGAAGCTCCATCTCCTTGGGCGGCGTATCCACCTTGGTCCCGTCCACGACCAGCTCGTAGGAGTCAAGATTGATGACGAGCTTGTCGAACTCCAGCCTCCGCGGCGCGTCGCCGTCCTCCCCCGCCGAGCGGCGCAGCACCGCATGGATGCGGGCGATCATTTCCTTCGGCTCGAAGGGCTTTGTGATATAGTCGTCCGCGCCAAGCTCCAGTCCGGCGATTTTGTCGCTCGTCTCGCCCTTGGCGGTCAGCATGATGATCGCGGCCTTCGAGAACGAACGCACCTCCCGGCAGACCTGCCAGCCGTCCTTAACCGGCAGCATGATATCCAGCAGAATGACGTCCGGCTCAAAGCTCGCTGCCAGCTCGACGCCCCTGCCGCCGTCGGCCGCGGCCTCGACCTCAAAGCCGTCCTTTTCCAGATACAGCCGCAGAAGCTCGGCAATGTTGGCGTCATCCTCAACGATCAGCGCTCTTTTCATCCTTGTCATCCCTTCTTATTTATATACGCTTATAGAACATGCCCTAATTATATACCCATTCGCCCCTCTTGGGTGAACAAAATGTAAAAAAATGCGTCGGCCGGAAAAAGCGCTGGACTTTATCGTGCTAACGTGGTAAAATGATGCTCAGATAAAAACAGGAGGAAACATCACAATGAAAAAGATTCTTGCCCTGATGCTTGCGCTGGTCATGGTGCTTGCGCTTGCCGCCTGCGGAAGCTCCGCTCCCGCCGAGGAAGATACGGCGTCCGCCGAAGAGGCCGCCCCTGCCGAAGAGGCCGCCCCCGCTGAGGAGGCCCCTGCCGAGGAGGAAGAAGCGTCTCCCGCCGAGGAAGCTCCTGCGGGCGATCTCGCCGCCGTGCAGAAAAAAGGCGTTCTCGTCGTCGGCATCACCGACTTCGAGCCCATGGACTACAAGGACGAATCCGGCGAGTGGATCGGCTTCGACGCCGACCTCGGCAAGGCCTTTGCCGAGCGCATCGGCGTTGACATCGAGTTTGTCGAGATCGACTGGGACGGCAAAATCCTCGAGCTTGACAGCCAGGCCATCGACTGCATCTGGAACGGCATGACGCTGACCCCCGAGGTAACCGAAGCCACGTCCTGCTCCAACCCCTACATGATGAACGCGCAGGTCGTCGTTCTCCCCGCCGCCGTTGCGGAGGATTATGCCGATGTGGAGAGCCTTGCCGATCTGACCTTCGCGGTGGAAGCCGGCTCCGCCGGCGAAGCGGCCGTCACCGAGCTCGGCTATGCCACCACGCCCGTGTCCACGCAGGCCGACGCGCTCATGGAAGTCGCCGCCGGCACCTCCGACGCCGCCGTCATCGACCTGCTCATGGCCTATGCCATGACCGGCGAGGGCACCGGCTACGCCGACCTCACCTACACCGTTTCCCTGAACGCCGAGGAGTACGGCGTTGCCTTCCGCCAGGGCTCCGACCTGGTCGCCGAATTCAACGCCTTCCTTGCCGACGCCTATGCGGACGGCACGATGGATGCGCTGGCCGAGACCTATGGTCTTGCCGGCTCCGTCATCGCTCAGTGATCCGCCCCGCGCCGCAGAGAAAAAATCACCCGGAAACGAACAGACAGAGAGCGCTTATCCCGCTCTCTGTTGTTCCCTTTTATAACGGACACTGCGAGGTTTGTCAATGGAACTTCTCCAACAGCAGCTCCCCATCGTTGTTCACTCGCTGAACATCGGCTTTCTCCAGACGCTCAAGCTGTTCCTCGTGACGCTGGTCGGCGCCGTGCCGCTGGGGCTTGTCATCTCCTTCGGCTCGATGTCGCGCTTTAAGCCGCTGAGCATGCTGGCCCGCCTTTTTGTGTGGGTCATCCGCGGCACACCGCTGATGATCCAGCTCCTCATCATTTTCTATTTCCCGGGCCTTGTGCTCGGCAACAACATATGGGGCAGCGGTGAGACCGGGCGCTTCACGGCCTCGGCGATTGCATTCATCATCAACTACTCCTGCTATTTCTCCGAGATCTACCGCGGCGGCATCCAGAGCGTGCCGCACGGACAGCAGGAGGCCGGCCTTGTGCTCGGCATGACCAAGAGCCAGATCTTCTTTAAGGTCACGCTCCTGCAGGTCGTCAAGCGCATCGTGCCGCCCATGTCGAACGAGATCATCACGCTCGTCAAGGACACCTCTCTTGCCCGCATCATCGCCCTGCAGGAGATCATCTGGGCCGGCCAGTCCTTCCTCAAGGGCTCGCAGGGCATTTCCGGCGCGATCTGGCCCCTGTTTTTCACGGCGGTCTATTACCTCATCTTCACCGGCGTTCTCACCGTGCTTCTGCATGCGCTTGAGAAAAAGCTGGAGTATTTCCGCTAAGGAGGTCCGCACAGCATGGCCATTCTGGAAGTGAAAAACATACGAAAATCCTTTGGTCGGACCGAGGTCCTCAAGGGCATCGACTTCTCGCTCGAGCAGGGCGAGGCGCTGTCGATCATCGGCTCCTCCGGCTCCGGCAAGACGACGCTGCTGCGCTGCCTCAACTTTCTGGAGACGCCCGACGCCGGCTCCATCGCCGTGAACGACGAGGTGATCTTCGACGCGGCCGACCCCTCCACTCAGCGGGAGAATGAGATCCGCAAAAAGCGTCTGCATTTCGGTCTGGTGTTCCAGTCCTTCAACCTTTTCCCGCAGTACACCGCGCTCGAAAACGTCATGCTCGCGAAGGAGCTTCTGGCCCGCGAGCAGCCCGATTACGCGGCGCGGAGGAAAGAGATCCGCGCGGAGATCGGGACGCAGGCCCGCACGCTTCTGAAGCGCATGGAGCTGTCCGACCGCATGGAGAACTATCCTCATCAGCTCTCCGGCGGCCAGCAGCAGCGCGTCGCCATCGCGCGGGCGCTGGCGCTCCAGCCAGACATTCTCTGCTTTGACGAGCCGACCTCCGCGCTCGACCCCGAGCTGACACGCGAGGTTCTGCGCGTCATTCAGAGCCTCGCCGACCAGCATACGACCATGGTCATCGTCACGCATGAGATGAGCTTCGCGCGCGATATTTCCAACCAGGTCATCTTCATGGACGAGGGCGTCATCATGGAGCAGGGCTCGCCGGAGCAGGTGTTCAGCCACCCCGCACAGGAACGCACCAGACGTTTCCTGGACAGCTTTTACAACGGATAACGAAAAAACACGGCCGGGCATCTGCCGACCGTGTTTTGTTTTCATTCGACGTTCATATAATGCGCCGCGACGACGCTCGAAACCAGGATCCCGTCCACCTCGCCGTTCAGAAGCGCCTGGAACAGGCCGTCCGTATTGGTCTGGTAGATGACGCTGCCGAGGCTTTCGACGAACTTTTCGTCCTGCATCAGCACATCCAGATCCGTGATAACGACGCCGAGGCACTTTCCCTTCATGGCGGACTTGTCGTTCACACGACCGGACACCCGTGCCACCAGCACATACCGGCTCGTGAGATACGGAGGCGAATAGCTGAAATTACTTGCTTCACTGCTCTCCGAGATCCCCATCGCCATGTCGATGTTCCCGCTCTGAAGCTCGATGTCCACATCCTCCGGGTCGATGGGATAGATCGCCATCTGCCAGCCGAGATAGCCGCAGATGTAGTTGGCAAGATCCACGTCGAATCCCACATAACCCTCGTCCGTCTCATAGCTCATGGGCATATTGGTTATATCCACGCCCACGGTGATGACGCGCTCCGGGACCTCGTCCCACAGCTCATCCATCTCTCCGCCGGCGCCGCGGACACTGACCAGATCATCGCCGAACCAACGAACGGACGCGGAGCGAAGCGTGCCGTTGTTTGCAAGCTCCTGCATCGCCGCCGTTACGAATTCGCACAGCCTGTCATCCTGACGAAACGCGATGACATAGCTGCCCTCCGCGCTGTAGGTGTCGATGATGCGGTAGCCGCCGCTCCCGCCGCAGGCGGAAAAGGGCATCAGCATGCAAAGGCATACCAGCACGCAGCACAGCCTGCGAAGTATTCTCACGGCCCATCCCTCCTTCCGCGGTCCGTTTTCGATATATTACCCGATATCGTCCTTAAAATCAAGTAGCCGGCGCCGCCGGATTTTTACCGGACCGTAAAATTTTTCTTGACTTCACAAAAAAGATTGTATATAATAACAAAGCTTGAATTAAATATAATTCGATCGTCTGGAGAAGTCGCGTAGTCCGGCCGAGCGCGCACGATTGGAAATCGTGTATACCCCAAAAGGGTATCGAGGGTTCGAATCCCTCCTTCTCCGCCAAAATAAAAGAAACCCGCTATCCATTGAGATAGCGGGTTTTCTGCTTCTATCAACGGGTTGAGGGCTTATTTCCGTTTACGCGTCAGTGCATGGGAGTGCATTGAAATACATGATATTTCGTGTAATTTTAGTGCACTAAAGAACTTAAATCATCCGATCAGCGCCGCCCACGTCAGCGGGCCGCATATGCCGTCCGCGGTCA
>CAYOSI010000019.1:0-46534 GCA_964406615.1 uncultured Oscillospiraceae bacterium | reverse complement strand
CACATTGTTTTATAGTTTGTTACCAGTTTTTCCTTCCCTTGATTTTTCCCTTATGAGGGGCCAAACCAAGGGTAACAATGCGTGAAACCGAATAAAGGGATAAGGTGAACTCACTGCGAAAAATCCTTTATTTGCAAGGCTTTTGGAGGACTTTGTTAACGCCCTATGATAAGGGATAACTTCCCTTAAAGTTGGGCAATTCCAATTGCAGTTTATGTAGGGGTTTAGATATTCCGCTCAAGCAAAATAACTTTTACTGCCGAGGGAAGATATATAAGCACCTTGCCCTATCAGTTTTGGTGTATGCAAAGCCCTTATTTGCAAGACTTATTGAGGCTCTAATGCGTAACATAATGATGTAAACCAAAGAGTAGTCATCATCTGCCTTTGTTGGACACGAAAACATCGTCCTGTGCCTATGTGTATCGTCTTGTTTGTGGTGCTAAAATGGTGCCCGGCTCTACAAAACCAACTTATACGGCGATATGATAAGACGATTTTCGTCTATATAATCAATAAAAAATCGGAGACTCGCCCGGAGTCTCCGATCTCGTTTGAGAGGATCACGCGAGGGGCTTGCCGTCGGCGGAAAACAGCGGCAGCGGCGCAAGCACGGTGATGTCGCCGCGTCTTGCGGCGTCGCCCTCAGCGAGAATGGCCATGCGGGCAACGATATTCCCGCCGGCCTTTTTGACCAGCTCCTCCACGGCGCGCAGGCTCTCGCCGGTGGAGATAACGTCGTCCAGAACGAGGATGCGTTTGCCGCGCATGGCCTCCGCGTCGGCGGTGTCGATGACGAGGGTCTGCTCGCCGGCGGTCGTGATGGATTGGACGGTGACTTCGAATACGCCGGACATATAGGCCTTGGCCTTTTTGCGGGCGAGGAGGTATTTTTTGCCGCTCTGGCGGCTCATCTCATAGGCAAGGGGGATGGCCTTGGCCTCCGGGGCGATGATGTAGTCAAACGCGGGCGCGCGCTTGAGAAGCTCCCTGGCGCTGTGCTCGGTCAGCTCCACGTCGCCGAAGATGACGAACGCGCCGATGGCGAGATTTTCGTTCAGAGGGCAGATGGGCAGGTCGCGCTTGAGACCGCAGATGTCGATTTCATATGTCATGGCATATTCCTCCAAAGGGCTGTTCGGCCCACAGATTTTCACGCAAGTAAGTATACCACAATGCGGACGATTCATCAATCAGGGGAACAGAAAATCTGCGGCGGTCCACATGAAAAACGGCCGGTGCCGCCGAAAAGTGCGTCTTGACTTTTTTCAGAAAAGTATTGTAAAATTACTGGGAACGAGCGGCGGCGGCTGTGCAGACCCGGTTGCCGGGGCCCGTTTCTTCCTGAACTGAATAACAGCAAGAAAAAGTGTGTGGCCTTCTGAGCGTAAATCCGGCTTTGTGGGGGTCATGCACTGTTTTTTTGCGCCATTATGGAGGGCTTTATGGAACAAAAATCAAACAACTTTCTGGAAACGGCGCCGATCGGCAGCCTGATGCGGAAATATTCGGTTCCCTGCATCATATCGCTGATCGTGGCGGCGCTGTATAACATCGTAGACCAGCTTTTTATCGCCAACGCCGACTATCTCGGCTCCTACGGCAACGCGGCCAATACCGTCGTATTCCCGCTGACCGTGGTGGCACTGGCCATCGCCGTCATGATCGGCGACGGCTGCTGCGCCTTTGTGAGCATCTCGCTCGGAGCGAACCGACCGGACGACGCGCATAAAAGCGTCGGAAACGCCGTGCTTTTGTGTGTGATCGGCAGCCTGGTGCTGACGGCGGTCTACCTCGTTTTTATGGACGGCATTCTGGTTGCTTTCGGCGGCAGCGTAAACGAGGAGACCTTCGCGTGTGCCAGAGAATACTTTTTCTGGATCAGCCTCGGCATCCCGTTTTATATGTTCGGGCAGGCGATGAATCCGATCATCCGCTCGGACGGAAGCCCGAAATTCGCGATGGTGGCGACGGTATCCGGCGCGGTCATCAACGTCATCCTCGACCCCATTTTCATCTTCCCCCTGCATATGGGCATGATGGGCGCCGCCATCGCCACGGTCATCGGTCAGGTCTTTACGGCGGTGCTTTCGATTTGGTACCTGATGCATATGAAGGCGATCCGCCTGCAAAAGGAAAGCTTCGGCTTTTACGGGAGCCTGATGAAGCGGTATCTTCCGCTGGGCATTACGAGCTTCCTGTCCCAGATCTCGCTGGTCTTTTCGATGGCGGCCGTCAACAATATGCTCCGCAAATACGGCGCGCTGGACGCCATTTACGGCCAGGCGCAGTATGCGCAGATCCCCATGGCGGTCGTCGGCATCGTCATGAAGTTTTTCCAGATCGTCATTTCCGTCGCCGTCGGCCTGGCGGCCGGCTGCATCCCGGTCGTGGGATACAATATCGGCGCCGGAAGAAAGGACCGGGCCAAGAAGCTTTTCTCGCTGCTGCTGATCTGCGAGGCCGTCGTGGGCGCCGTGGCGCTCGTGATCGTGGAGCTGTTTCCGGAACAGCTTATCGGCATTTTCGGCGCCAAAAACGAGAGCGGGTATTACACCGCCTTCGCGGTCCGGAGCTTCCGCACCTACCTGTGCATGATGGTGCTCGCGACGGTCAACAAGGGCACCTTTATCTTCCTGCAGTCGCTCGGGAAGGCGTTGGCGTCCACGATGATTTCCATGGTGCGCGAGATCGTGTTCGGCGTCGGCTTTGCCGTGCTTCTGCCCCGGATCTGGGGACTGGACGGCGTTTTGTACTCCATGCCGCTGTCGGACATCCTGACCTTTATCATAGCGGCCATGGTGATCGTAAAGACGTACCGCGAGCTGCGCTGCGACGATCCTCTCGGCGCGGGCTGACCGCCGTAAATAAGCGCCGCCGGATATCCGGCGGTGCTTATTTATGTCTTTCGGAGGATGGGCAGGCCGGTGAGACAGCGGCGGAGCATGTCAAAGGCGTGGTTGGCGGACATGGTGCGGATGCGGCTGCGGTCGCCGGTCAGGGTGAGGTGCCGCACCCAGGTCCCGTCCGGGCCGGCAAGTCCGACGAACACCGTGCCGACGGGATGTATGCCGTCGCCGTCCGGACCGGCAAGCCCGGTGGCGGACACGCCGAAGTCGGCGCCGACCGTCCGTCGGACGCCCTCGGCCATGGCGGCGGCGACCTCGCGGGATACGGCGCCCTTTTCCGCGAGGAGCGCGGCGCTGACGCCGAGCATCCCGGTCTTTGCCTCGTCGCAGTAGACGACCGCGCCGCCGCGGAACACCTCGCTCGCGCCGGGCAGCGCGGTAAAGCGTGCGCCGATGAGACCGCCGGTCAGGCTCTCCGCCGCGGCAAAAGTGCGGTGCGACCGGCGCAGATGCGCCAGCACGCAGGCCTCGAGACTGTCCGTGTCCACGCCGTAGACCAGGTCCCCCAGCGTGTCGCAGACCTTTTTCACCACGGGCTCGCACATGGCGGCGGCAGTCTCCTCGCATTCGGCCTTGGCGGTCACGCGGAGCATGACCTCGCCCTCCTTGGCATAGGTGGCGAGCGTGGGATTTTGCATCCGCGTCATCTCCTCGCGGAAGATCGCCTCGACGGCGCTCTCGCCCATGCCGAAAACGCGGATCTGGCGGGAGACGAGCGTCTCGCCGGACAGTGCGCGCAGGTAGGGCGCGGCGCAGTGGTCGAACATCGGCAGACATTCGCGCGGCGGGCCGGGCAGCAGGATAACATGCGTGCCGCCGGCTTCAAAAGCGCAGCCGGGCGCGGTGCCCCAGTCGTTATGGAACACAGTGCAGCCCTCGGGCAGATAGGCCTGCTGGAGGACGTTGTCCGTGAGAGGGAGGCTTCGGTTTGCGTAATAGTCCCGCAGGAAGCGCTCCTCGTCCGCATTCAGAACGAGCGGCTTGTCAAACGCAGCGGCGAGGACGTTTTTGGTCAGGTCGTCATAGGTCGGGCCGAGGCCGCCGGTGGTGATGATGAGGCCGGCGCGGGCCTTGGCGGCCTCCACGGCGCCGCGCAGCCGGGCGGGGTTGTCGCCCACGACCGTGTGCCAGAAAACGTTGACGCCGAGCAGGGCCAGCCGGTCGGAAAGCCGGGCGGCGTTGGTGTTTACGGTGTTTCCCAGAAGAAGCTCCGTGCCGACGGCGAGGATCTCACAATTCATGGCGGTTCTCCTTTAAAATCAAAGAAATTCGTGCGGTGTCACACGAATTTCCTCGGGTCCAGCTTGACCATTTCGCGCCCGTCGAGAGCTTCCTGCACGAGCGCGTCCACGTCGAGAGCGGCTTCGGCTGCCTCGACGTTTTTGATTTTCGGGTGGGTGCAGGGGTGCCGCGGCGTGAACACGGTGCAGCAGTCCTCATAGGGGAGGATGGAGGTGTCGAACGTGCCGATCCGGCGGGCGATGCGGATGACCTCCTCCTTATCCATGCCGACGAGCGGGCGCAGCACGGGCAGCTCCGCAACCGCGCCGGTGCACTGCATGGCCTCCATGGTCTGGCTCGCGACCTGACCCAGGCTCTCGCCCGTGACGAGCGCGCCGCAGCCGTTGTCAACGGCGATGCGGTCCGCGATGCGCATCATCATGCGCCGCATGATGATCGTGAAGTATTCCTCCGGGCATTTGGCGCGGATCTCCTCCTGGATATGCGTGAAGGGGACGATCTCGACGAAGAGGCGTCCGCAGTACGCGGTGAGGAGCTTTGCCAGGTCGATGACCTTTTCCTTTGCCAGCTCCGAGGTGTACGGGAAGGAGAAGAAATGGACGGGGATGATGCGCAGGCCGCGCTTAGCCATCATGTAGGTGGAAACGGGGCTGTCGATGCCGCCGGAGAGCAGGCTGACCGCCGTGCCGTTTGAGCCGACGGGCATGCCGCCCGCGCCCGGCACCGGCGCGCCGTGGACATAGGCCGCGCGTTCACGCACCTCCAGGTGGACGACCACCTCCGGCGTGTGCATATCCGCGGTCAGGTTGCCGTAGGCCTCGTTGAGCTCGCCGCCGATGTACTGGCTCAGCTCGATGGAGGTCATGGGAAAGCCCTTGTCGGAGCGCTTGGACTCGACCTTGAACGTTTTGGCTGCGCGGAGTTCCGCGTCGAGGTATTCCATCACGGTGCGCAGGATAATATCCTTGTCCTTCTCGCAGGCGACGGCGCGTGTCATGGTCATGACGCCGAAAACATGGCGGAGCGCGTCAAAGGCGGCGTCCACGTCGGCGCTTTCGTCCAGCGGCTCGACATAGACGACGCTCTGCTGGGCGGTCACGCGGAACGCGCCGAGGGGCTTGAGCCGGCGGCGGATGTTCTGGGTGAGCTTCTGCTCAAAATAACGCTTGTTGAGGCCCTTGAGGACGACCTCGCCCTCTTTGAGGAGGATGATATCCCGCAGGGGGGCAGTTTGTTCAGTCATAGTATTCTCACTTTAGCTGTAGGGTTCGGTATTGGATGGCCTCCGCCAGATGCTGGGGAAGGATCGTTTCCGCGCCGTCGAGGTCCGCGATGGTACGGGCGACGCGCAGGACGCGGTCGTAGCTCCGGCCGGTGAGGCCCATGGCGTCGTGGGCGGCGCGCATGATGGCGCTTCCGTCCCGGTCCAGGGCGCAGAATTTCTCCATGGCGGGCGGCGTCATGCGGGCGTTTGCGTCAAAGCCCATGCTATCATAGCGGCTCCGCTGTACGCGGCGGGCGGCGTCCACGCGGGCCTTGATGGCGGCGGAGGCCTCGCCGTCCGGCTTGCGCTCCAGCTCCTCGAAGCGGAGCGCCGGGACCTCGACCATGATATCAATGCGGTCAAGGAGCGGACCGGAGATCCGGGCCTGGTAATCGCGAACGGATCGCTCCGAGCAGCGGCAGCGTCCGGAGGGGTGGCCGTACCAGCCGCAGCGGCAGGGGTTCATCGCGCAGACGAGCATGAAACGGCAGGGGTAGGTCATCGAGCCGGAGGCGCGGGAGATCGTGACGGCGCCGTCCTCGAGCGGCTGGCGCAGCAGGTCGATCACGTCCCGGTGAAACTCGGGCAGCTCGTCCAGGAAAAGCACGCCGTTATGCGCAAGGCTCATCTCGCCCGGACGCAGGTCGGAGCTCCCGGCGAGAGCCTGACGGGAGGCCGTCTGGTTCGGGGCGCGGAAGGGACGCTGCGCCACAACGGGGTGCGACGGATCGGTGAGACCGGACACGGACCAGATCGCGGTGGTCTGGAGCGCCTCCTCCCGACTCATGTCGGGCAGGATACCGGGCAGGCGCTTGGCGAGCATGGATTTGCCGGAGCCGGGCGGTCCGATCATGAGGATGTTGTGCCCTCCGGCGGCGGCGATCTCCAGCGCGCGCTTTACGTTCTCCTGCCCCTTTACCTCGGCAAAATCGGGCGGAACCGCCCCGGCGGCCCGAATGCTGCGCGGCACGGCGGGTTCGATGGCTTTTTCGCCGTTCAGGTGGGCGAGAAGCTCGCGGATATGCCCCACGGGATATACCTGCACGCCGTCGGCGTAAGCGGCCTCCGGGGCGTTGTCGGCGGGAACAAACAGCCGTTTGCAGCCGGCGTTCTGCGCCGCGAGCGCCATGGGGAGCGCGCCGGCTACGCCCCGAAGCTGCCCGGTCAGGGACAGCTCGCCGAAGAACATGTCGCCGTCGAGCGGCGGCTTCACCTGCCCCGTGGCGGCAAGAACGCCGAGCAGCGCCGGCAGGTCATAGACCGTACCGGCTTTTTTCGTGTCGGCGGGGGCGAGGTTGATGGTGACGCGGCTGACGGGGTAATCCAGGGCGTTGTTCTTGATCGCGGCCCGTACCCGGTCGCCGGCCTCCTTGACGGCGGCGTCGGGCAGGCCGACGATGTCAAAGCGCGGCAGGCCGGAGGAAATGTACACCTCCAGCTCCACCTCGTAGCCGCCGATGCCCCGGAGCCCCAGCGAGCGTATCCGTGCGTACATGCATTACTCCTTTTCGGGGAGGTCAATGGCGATATGCAGCTCGTCAAGCTGCTTCTGCTCGACGGCGGAGGGGGCGCCCATCATGAGGTCCTGCGCGTTCTTGTTCATCGGGAACGGGATGATCTCGCGGATGGACGGCTCGCCGGCGAGCAGCATGACCATGCGGTCGACGCCCGGGGCGATGCCCGCGTGCGGGGGAGCGCCGTAGCAGAAGGCGTTGTACATGGCGGGGAACTTGGCCTTTACGTCCTCCTCGCCGAGGCGGACCAGCTCAAAGGCCCTGACCATGATCTCGGGGTCATGGTTGCGGACGGCGCCGGAGGACAGCTCCACGCCGTTGCAGACGAGGTCGTACTGGAAGGCGTAGATGTCGAGCGGATCGACTTCGCCGCGCTCGGCCTTTTCGAGGATCTCCAGACCGCCGTTCGGCATGGAGAACGGGTTGTGGCAGAATTCCAGCTCACCGGATTCCTCGCCGATCTCGAACATCGGGAAATCGACGATCCAGCAGAACTCATAGCGGGCCTTGTCCATGTGACCGGGGACGGCCGCGCCGAGCATCCGGCGGGCGACGCCGGCGGTCTTTTGGGCCGCGCCCTTGGCGCCGGCGGCGATGAGCGCGAGGCAGCCGGGCTCCATGCCCAATTCCCTGAGCGCGTCCTCCCTGCCGGCGAGGAACTTCGCGACGCCGCCGACGAGCGCGCCTGTTTCGTCCATGCGCACCCAGTAGGGCTTTTGCCCGGCCTGCACCTCCACGTCGGCGCAGAGCTTGTCGATCTGCTTGCGGGTAAGCTCGGAGCCGGAGCACACGACGAGCTTTACGCAGTCGGCCGTTTCAAACGGGGCAAAGCCCTCGGTCTCCTTGGCGAGCGCGGTCATGTCCTTCAGCACGAGGTCGATGCGCAGGTCGGGCTTATCGGTGCCGTAGGTCTCCATCGCGTCGTTGAAGGAGATGCGGCGGAAGGGCGCCTCGGACGCGACGTCGTAGGTGCCGTACTTGGCGAAGATCGGGGGCAGAACGTCCTCCATCACCGCAAACACATCCTCCTGGGAGGCGAACGCCATCTCCATGTCGAGCTGATAGAACTCGCCGGGGGAGCGGTCGCCGCGGGCGTCCTCGTCGCGGAAGCAGGGGGCGATCTGGAAGTAGCGGTCAAAGCCGGAGGTCATCAAAAGCTGCTTGAACTGCTGGGGAGCCTGCGGCAGGGCGTAGAACTTGCCGGGGTGCTTTCTCGCGGGCACGAGGTAGTCGCGGGCGCCCTCGGGCGAGGACGCGGTCAGAATGGGGGTCGTGATCTCCAGGAACCCGTGGGACATCATGGCGGCCCGCAGCGCGGCGATCACGTTGCAGCGCAGGATGATGTTTTTCTTGACGTCGGGGTTGCGCAGGTCGAGATAGCGGTATTTGAGACGCAGGCTCTCATCCGCCTCGCGGCTGCGGTTGATCTCAAACGGAAGCTCGCTGTAACGGCAGCGGCCCAGCACGCTGACGGTTTCGGGGACGATCTCGATGTCGCCGGTGGCCTGCTTTGGGTTTTTGCTGTCGCGCTCGCGGACAACGCCTGTGACGGAGATAGTGCTCTCCTTGTTGATGCCCTTGAAGGCCCTTACCATGTCCTCGGTCTCGGCGACGACCTGGGTCGTGCCGTAGAAGTCGCGGACGACGACAAACGCCAGGGAGGAGCCGACCTCGCGGACGTTCTCCATCCAGCCGACGATCGTGACCTTCTGGCCGGTATGCTCCATGCGGAGCTCGTTGCAGGTATGTGTACGCATCTGTGTCATGCTGTCTATCTCCTTCTCTTAAATCCCCTTGACAGGTTTCGCGGGGTGGTTCGCAGCTTGCAGGATGACCGCGGCGGCCTCGGCGGCGGGGAGCTTGACCTGTTCGCCGGTCGAGAGGTTTTTAAGGCTCACAACGCCCTCGGCGGCTTCGTCCCCGCCGATCACGACGGCGAAGGGAATGCCGAGCTTGTCCGCGTAGGCGAATTTCGCCTTGACCTTTTTCTTTTCGGTGTAAACCTGGGTGCGGACGCCGGCCATGCGCAGCGCGGTGGCGCTCTGCACCGCGAAATCCAGCACATCGTCGCCCATGGGGATCACGAGCGCGTCGCAGGGGGCGGTGTTGATCTCGTCGTTCAGAAGACCCTGTTCCTGCAAAATATAGAACAGGCGGGTCACGCCGATGGAGACGCCGACGCCGGGAAGCTGCTTGTCGGTGTAATACCCTGCGAGATTATCGTAGCGGCCGCCGGAGCAGACGGAGCCGACCTCGGGGTGATCGAGAAGCATGGTCTCATAGACGGTGCCGGTATAATAGTCGAGGCCGCGGGCGATGGTGAGGTCGATCTCCCACTTGTCATCCGGCACGCCGAGGCCGGGCAGAAGACCGGTGACGGTTTTGAGCTCCGCGATGCCCTCGTCCAGCGAGGGGTCCTGGCCGGCGAGCGCGCCGAGCGTCGCCATGGGGTCCCCGGAGGAAAGGATGTCCAGAAGCTTCTTTGCCATATCGGTGCTCATGCCGATGTCGTCCGTGAGGATGGTGCAGACCTTCTCCGGACCGATCTTGTCGAGCTTGTCGATGGCGGTCATGACCGCGGCGGCGCTTTCGGAGACGCCGAGATAGGAGAAAAGGCCGTTTAAGACCTTGCGGTTGTTCATGCGGATACGGAAGCGCTCGATGCCGAGACGGCGGAACACCTCGCAGATGATGGCGGGCATCTCGGCCTCGTTCGCGACATCGAGCGAACCGTCGCCGATGACGTCGATATCGGCCTGATAGAATTCCCGGAAGCGGCCGCGCTGGGCGCGTTCGCCGCGATAGACCTTGCCGATCTGGTAGCGGCGGAAGGGGAAGGTAAGCTGGCCGTAGTTGAGCGCGACATACTTCGCAAGGGGAACGGTCAGGTCAAAGCGGAGCGCGAGATCGCTGTCGCCCTTCTGAAAGCGGTAGATCTGCTTTTCCGTTTCACCGCCGCCCTTGGCGAGGAGGACCTCTGCGGCCTCGATGATCGGGGTGTCGATCGGGGTGAAGCCATAGAGGGCGTAGGTCTCGCGCAGAACCTTCATGACTGCGCGCATCTGAGCCTGCCGCGGGGGCAGAAGCTCCATGAAGCCGGACAGGGTCCGGGGCTTGATTCGTTCCATATTTCGTACCTCATAAGGGACGGCGCCGAATTCGGCGCCATCCGGTTATTTTTTGGTTTTGGGGTTTACGATGTCGCGCCAGGCGAAGTCGCCGCGCTTCAGGCCCTGGATCAGGACCTCCGCCGTCGCCACATTGGAGGCGAAGGGGACGTTGTGCATATCGCAGAGGCGGCAGATCTCATTGACCGCCGCGGCATTTTCAGGATGGGCCGGATCGGAGAAGAACATCACGAGATCGATCTCATTATAGGCGATGCGCGCACCGATCTGCTGAGCGCCGCCCTGCGCGCCGCTCATATACAGGCTGATGGGAAGCCCGGTGGCCTCGGACACCAGCTTTCCGGTGGCGTTCGTCGCGATGATGGAGTGTTCTGCCAGAATGCCGCAGTAGGCAATGCAGAACTGCACCATCAATTCTTTTTTTCCGTCATGAGCCATTAGAGCGATGTTCATGGCAGTCCTTCCCTTCTTTTTATGTCAAAATATTATAATACGCTGCCGCGATCTGCGTCAATGCAGAAGCGTCAATTCGCTTTCAGTCTGCTGGGTGCTCTGCTGGAAGTTGAAGTAGTATTCGAGGATCTGCTTTGCGATGGGCGCCAGGTCCGCGCCGTGTGCGCCCTTCTCCACGACGACCGCTATGGCGATCTCGGGGTCCTCCGCCGGCGCGTAGCAGATAAACACTGCGTCCGAAACGGTGGAGCCGGTCTCCGTGGTGCCGGTCTTGGCGGCGACGGTCGGCTGGAAGTCGTTGAAGGTGACAAAGGCGGTGCCGCCGGGGTCGTTGGCAGCGCCGACCATGCCATCGTGGATCAGCGTCCATACGTCGTCGTCGACCTCGATCTGATTGGCGATGACCGGGGTGCGCTCAAAAATGCTGTCGGAGTAGTCGTAACTCGAGACGGACTTCAGGATCGAGCACTCGTATACGGTGCCGCCGTTGGCGAGGGCGGCGCAGTAGCGGGCGAGCTGGATGGGCGTGAGCTTGGTGTCGGACTGGCCGATGGCGGCCTGCAGCGTGTCGCCGGCGTACCAGTTGCTGTCCATGCCCTCGTACAGCTCCTCCTTCCACTCGGGGGAGGCGACGCGGCCGGCTTCCTCGTAAAGCTCAATGCCGGTCTTTTGGCCGAGGCCCAGCTCGGCGGCGTATTCGTCGATATTCTTGATGCCCATGAGATTGCCGACCTGATAGAAGAACAGGTTGCAGCTATAGGTCAGGGCCTCGACGACGTTGATGCTTCCGTGCGAGCCGGTGCAGGCGGGCGTATAGCCCTGATCGGCGTATTCCAGGTAGATGCCGTTGCAGACGAGCATCGTATCGGCGCTGATGGATTTCCGGGCCAGGGCCGTCAGGGCGGTCACGGGCTTGAAGGAGGAGCCGGGGGAGTAGGTGCCCTGGAGGGCGCGGTTGAGGAGGGGCTTTGTATCGTCGGCGGCAAGCTCGGTGTAGTCCTCCTCAAAGGTGCTCAGGTTATAGGTGGGGTAGTTCGCGATGCAGAGCGGTTCGCCGGTATTCACGTCGAGCGCGACGACCGCGCCGCCGTCGATGTACGGCAGAAGCTCCTCGCCGGAGTATTCGCGGCGGGTGTTCGTCTCGGTACGGGTGACGTTGGTGTCGGTGATGAAGGTGGCAAGCGCCTGCTCGGCGACGGCCTGCATTTCGATGTCGATGGTGAGGTAAACGTGGTTGCCGGGCTGCGGCGCTTCCTTGTAGACGGTGCTGGTGACGACGCCGTCGCTCGTGCGCGTGACGGCGGCCGTGCCGTCGCTGCCGTGGAGGTAATCCTCGAAGGCGAGCTCCGCGCCCTCGCGTCCGACGGTGGCGTTCAGCTTATAGCCCTTGTCGCGGTATTTTTCATAGTCGTCGATGAGGCTGGTATAGCCCAGGATATGGGCCGCGTAGGAGGTGTTGTATTCGCGGATATAGCTGACCTGCACGTCAAAGCCCGGAACGTCGGATTCCATGAGCGCGGTGATGGTGTCGATGCTCACGTCTTCGGCGAAGATATAATCCGAGGTGGGGATGACGTAGCGGATGTTGATCTCATACCGCACGCCGGCGACGCGGCGCATCTGCTCGGCGGTGTAGTTGTTGTCGATGCCGTAGCGGGAGCGCATTTTCGCCATGACCTCCACGGCGGAGGCGTCGCTTTCGAGGTCGTTTGCTTGCAGCCATGCGTCAAGCAGCGTGCGCTGGATATCGGTCATCTCCGTGAACTCAAAGGGCGCCGTCCGGGAGATGGGCAGCTCGTCGGTATAAGTGTCGCCGTGCTCCTCGATGATGGCGCACATGCGCAGGATGGCCTCGTTTGCGTAGGCGTCGTCGTCCTGTGCAAAAAGCTCGTCGGTGTCGATGAGGAGGTTGTTGCAGTTGCGGTTCGAGACGAGCAGGCGCCCGTAGCGGTCCAGGATGTTGCCGCGGGCGGCGATGACGGTCTCCTCGGTGACGATGGAGTTCGTCGACGCCTCGTAATAGGCGGTGCCCTCGACGATCTGGAGCTTGTACAGAGTGCTGAGATAGATCACAAGGATCGCCAGGGTAAGGATGCCCAGAAAGGCCAGACGGCCGGGGCTTGCCAATTTTTTCATGAAGGGGTCCTCTCCCGAACGGGAAACGGCCGGAGCGGATCAGGGGCGTCCGGCAATGGATTTGCAGGGGAAATAGACGGGCACGGCCCAGGGAATGCTCCAGAGGACCTGTAGAATGCCCGTGCGCCATACCGGCCAGGCGGTCGTGTCCGTGAAGAACAGGAAGCGGAACATCTGGCAGAACGTGATGACGGCCATGGCGGCGATGAAAAGAAGAAGGTAGGACAAAAATCCGCGGTGGAACAGGTACTTGCCCAGCACGCCGGCGAAAAAACCCAGCGCGGGCAGAAGGACGGTGAACAGGATGAGGTTCTCGGCGTAGCCCATGTCCATGAAGTATCCCGCCAGCAGGCCCATGGAGCCGCCCCACACGCCGCCGTCAAACAGGGCGATGGCCACGATGGCCGCCGGGATCAGCATGGGCCGCACGCCGAACAGGCGGATGTGCGACAGGAGAAGATCCTGCACGATGAAAAGCAGGATCAGCAGCAGCCCATAAATGATGGCCCGCCGGAGCTTGGAAAAATCAATCAGGTCGAAAAGCATGGTCACTCCTGAATGGTAAAGTCGGTGATGACGAACACCTGCGTCAGCCGATCCAGGTCGCAGGCCGGCTCGACCACGCCGTAGAGGGTCTGCCCGCTGGCCTCGGACAGGACGGAGCGGATGTAGCCGATGATGAGGTTCTGCGGGATGTAGGTGCCCTTGCCGGAGGTGAGAACGGCCTCGCCCTCCACGAGCTGGGCGTTTTCGGAGAGGTAGGTGAGCTTCAGGCAGCCCTCCTGCATCAGGGCGAAGTCGCCGACGCACATACCGACCGAGCCGGCCTCGCCGACGAGGGCGCCGACGTCGATGGAGGAATCAATCACCGTGCGGACGGTGCTCCAGGAGCTGCCGACCTCGATGATCTGCCCGACCAGCGCGCCGTATTCGGTGACGACGCAGTCGCCGACCTCGATGGAGTTGGCGGAATTGTCCGTGCCCTTGGAGATCGTGAAGGAGCTGGACCAGTTGGAGTCGGACCAGGCCGTGATCTTGGCGGACTCATAGACGAAATCCTCGTGCTTTTGCGAGAAGTCGAGAAGCGTCCGCAGCCGTTCGTTCTCCTCCCGGAGCTCAGCGGCCTCGAGGCTGGACTGACGCAGCTCGGCAAGCTCCGCCCGCAGGGCGTTGTTTTCGGCGACGAGCTGGTCGTATTCGTAGATGTAGCCGTAGATGCCCTCGATCCACTCGATGGCGGCGGAGGCGGCCCGGCTCACCGGCGCGGACAGGCCGCCGGCGGCGTCCTTCGCCAGCCCGGCCCGGCCCTTCAGCAGCGAGGAGGCCAGAACGACGATCAGCGCCAGGGCGGCCACGGCGATCAGCAGCCGCAGGCCGTGTTGTTTGATGTATTCTTTCACAGTAGTGTGACTCCCATCGTTTCGAGCATACGGCCCAGCCGGCAAAGCGGCAGGCCGACCACGTTAAAGAAATCTCCCTCGATGCGCTCCACGAAGAGCCCGGCCAGGCCCTGATAGCCGTAGGCGCCGGCCTTGTCCATCGGCTCGCCGGAGTCGATGTAGGCGCGGATCTCCCGATCGGTCAGCTCGCGGAAAAACACGCGGGTCATCTCCGCCTCGCAGCGAAGCTCGCCGCCGCGCACCAGGGCGACGCCGGTAAAGACCCGGTGCTCCCGGCCCGAAAGGGCGCGGAGCATATGAAAGGCGTCGTCGCGATCGGCGGGCTTTCCCAAAATCATGCCGTCCAGCTCCACGACGGTGTCGGAGCCGATGACAAGGTCGTCGGGGTGCCGGGCCGCGACCTCCCGCGCCTTGGCTGCGGCGAGGGCCTTGACGGTCTCTTCGGGGGAGGCCCCGGCGGGCGGCTCCTCGGCCCCGGCGGCCGGGTCGATGACAAAGGGCTTTGCAAAAATGCCTAAAAGCTCCCGACGGCGGGGAGAGGCGGAGGCAAGGATCAGGTTCATAGGGCTCCTTTCGCGTAAAGACCGTGTCCGATGTTGGTGGGAAGATACCGGTTCTTCCCCCGGTATCGCATGGCCACGTCGGCGCACTCACGGGCGCTCTCGGTGGTAAACAGCAGGCGCATGCCCCACAGGCCGATGCCTTCATAGACCTCGGGCTTGTCCGCGAGAAATATCTTTCTTGCGTCATAGACGACGTTGCGGCAGCCGAACTCCTTCTCCACGGGGTAGACGTTTCCAAAGGCGTCGCTCATGCTGGTGGGGGTGGAGCAGGTGCAGCGGCCCGCGCTCGCGCGGATGAGGCACTGCTCGGTGAGCATGACGGGCACGCGGCCATAGACGATCATCTCCACATCGGCGGCGCCGGTCATACGGCGGATCTGCTGGGCGGAGAGCTGGAAGGAGGCGGTGACGGAACGCAGTCCTGCGCCGCTCATCCAGCGGATCGAGCGTGTGTTCGACAGATTGAGGCCGAAATCGCCCCGGGGCGTCATGCCCGCCTCGAGAACGGCGGGGATGAGGCCGAGGTTTCCGAGAAGCACCTCCCGGACGCCCATGGCCCGGAGCGTGGCGAGAAGCTCCCGCAGAACGGGCTTTTCCTCGTCGGATATCACGCGCGGCAGGATGGCGGCGATGACGGCGCCCTTGTCCCGGAAGGCGGTAAGGCCGTCCGGAGCCGAGGCGAGAAGCTCGGCCGGGACATAGAGACGGTCCGGCTCCGCCGCGGCAAGCTCCGGGGTGAGCTGCTCGGCGCGGCTGACCTGGATGATGAATTCCGGCGCGGCCGTGTGCGTTTTCTGCGCGGGCGGCTCGGGCATTTCGAGAACGGTGACGGGGGCCGGCTCGCGGCACTGGTCGGTGATCTGGCTCAAAAGCGCCCGGCGGGCCTGCTCCAGCGCCTCGTCGGCGTAGTCGAGGTTCGGGCCGATGGAGCATTTGACGCCGGCGCACAGATAGGGGGTGCCGCCGGTGCGGTAGAGGATGTCGCGGACGCGGTCGGGCGTGATGCCCTGCCGGCCGAGATCGATCGGCGCATAGCCCTCGTATACGGCGCGGTGGCCGCGGTCGTCCTCGGC
This sequence comes from uncultured Oscillospiraceae bacterium, assembly GCA_964406615.1. Taxonomy (GTDB): domain Bacteria; phylum Bacillota; class Clostridia; order Oscillospirales; family Oscillospiraceae; genus CAJOIG01. The sequence goes on along the minus strand of CAYOSI010000019.1, from coordinate 30,852 downwards.
GGCGAACATGGCGCTGCGGCCTTGCTCCATCACGGCGTAAAAGGTGACGGATACGCGGCGGTATTCGCCGTCCATGTAAGTCTTCCGGATCTCCGCCAGCGCACGCTCCGCCGCGCGTCCGGCGGGCCGCTCCGGGTTCGTCATGGCGGGGCCGGTCTCGCCGGTGAAGTAGCCGTCGGTCAGGCCGTAGGGCGCGAAAAGCTCGAGGAGCTGTTCTTTTTCCTCCCGCGTCGGCAGCACGTCGTCGCGGACGGCACGGCTGTAAAGCTGCGTGACATAGGCGACGTATTCCGGCCGGCGGCTCCGGCCGCCGATAAACGCGCAGACAACACCGGACTCCTCCAGCTCACGCAGATGTTCAATGAGGTAGACGTCCGCCATGGACATGGGGCAGTCGTCCATGCGCCCGCCGAGAGAGAAACGCCCGCGGCAGGGCTCGGCGCAGTGCAGGACACTATCGCTGCGGTGCCCGTCGCCCATGGCGCTGAGGTAGCACTGGCCAATATGGGCATAGCACATCGGCCCATGGACAAGGGCCGCCGTCTCGATGGGGGCGTCTTTCGCGATGGAGGCGATCTGCTCCCTCGTTAGCTCCGGCGCGAGCATGATCCGGGAAAGGCCCAGCGCTGCGGCGGTGCGCACGCCGTCGAGGCTGTGGACGCCGAGACGCACGCCGCCCCACAGAGGTATATCCGGCAAGACCCGGCGCAGTACGGCAATAAGGCCGAGGTCCTGTACCATCAGGGCGTTCGCGCCCTGCTCCGCGGCGAAAACCGCGCGCTCCACCGCCCGGCCGATGGTGTCGTCGGTGGTGAGCTCGTTGAGCGCCACGACGCTTTGGCAGCCGCGAATGCGGGCATAGCGCAGGCATTGGGAAAGCTCCGCGGCGGAAAAGCCCTGTTCATTTCGTCCGGTCTCGGTAGCGCCGAAGCCGATATGTATGAGATCTGCGCCGCTCTGCACGGCGGCGATGACGGCCTCCGAGCTTCCGGCAGGAGATAGTAGCTGCAGCATATGATTCGCCCGATCTTTCTGTATGGCTGTATGGGGAAAAAGCACAATATGCTTTTCAGTTTATAATAAATCACCCTACATTATAAACAAATACGGGCCATAAAACAAGTGCCAATCCCCGCAAAGGGGAAAAAACACCCGCCGGCGCGGCGTCGGCGGGCGCGGGAGGCGGGATCACAGCAGGGCTTTCAGGTCCTCCAGCACATGGCGTGGGACGCGCAGGCTGTTGTCGATGCCGGTGCCCATCCGGATCGAAGGCTTCCGGCTGCCGTGCCAATCGCTGCCGCCGGATACGGCAAGTCCCCATTCGGCAGCCAGGTCGAGCAGGTATTCCCGCTCCTCCGGAGAGTGCTCGGGGTAGTACGCCTCAAGCCCGATGCAGCCGGCGTCCGCGGCGGCTGCGATATAGGCCAGCAGCTCCGCCTCGTCATAGCCGTACTGGAAGGGATGGGCGATGATGGGCAGCCCGCCCGCAGCGCGGATGATCGCCGGGGCCTCGGCGAGCGGGATGCGTTCCTTGTCCCGGTAGTAGGGGCGGCCCTTGTTCAGATAGCGGTCGAACACCTCTCCGACGGAGGAGGCATAGCCCTTTTTCATGAGGAGCGCCGCAATATGCGGACGGCCGAGAACGGAATCCGGGTTTTCGGCCCGCAGCTCTTCAAGGGAGACGGCGATGCCGTCTGCCTGCATGGCGGCGACGATCGTCTCGTTCCGGCGCCGGCGGGACTCTGCGGCCCCCCGGAGGACGGGTGCGAGCTCCTCGCTGTCCGGGTCGATGAACAGCCCCAGGATATGGGCGTGCGTTCCGCGGTAATCGGCGGAGATCTCGATGCCGGGGATGACCTCGATGCCGAGGCGCTCCCCGGCGGTCATGGCCTCGCGGACGCCGGACACGGTGTCGTGATCGGTGATAGCGATGGCGGAAAGCCCGAGCGACTTTGCCAGCGCCGCAGCCTCCGAGGGGGATGCGGAGCCGTCCGAGGCCGTGGTGTGAATGTGCAGATCAATGCGTGCGTCCATGAGTACCTCCCGCGTTTTTGCCCAGTATAGCATTTTTCGGCCGCCGGGTCAAATGCCGGCGCTTGCCTCCGCTGACAGAAAATGATATAATGCAATTCTATTACGGAAGAGAGCGGAAAATGTCGGATCATGAACAACCCCAGACTGACAATCAAACCGGCCGCGGCGCTGACCGTGGCGGAAGAGGATGTGCGCACGCTGCTGGAGTCCGGGAACGGTGAGGCAGCGCTGCTGTATCTGCATATCCTGCAAAACGACGGCGTCCTGGACATGGAGCTGGCCGCCCGCGATCTGCATCGTTCGGACCGGGATATTGAGACGACCGCCCGGCGGCTCCGGGACATGGGGCTGCTTTCCGAGGGGGCGGAACGCCGGAGCATCCGGGTGCAGGAGCGGCGTCTGCCGGAATATCCGGCGGAGGATGTGGTGCGCCGCAGCCGGGAGGACGCCCGGTTCCACGCGCTGGTCGATGAGGTGCAGATGGCGCTCGGCCGAACGCTGTCCTCGGCGGATCTGAAGAAGCTTTTTGGGCTTTACGACGAGTTCGGCCTGCCGCCGGAGGTCATCGTTCTGCTGGTGCAGCACTGCAAGGAAACCTATGCTCTCCGTTACGGGAGCGGGAAAAATCCGGGCTTTGCCTTTATTGAAAACGAGGCCCGCGAGTGGTTTGACCGCGAGATCATGACCTACGAGCAGGCGGAGCAGTGGCTGGCGGAGCTGGCGAACCGCCGCTCGGCGATTGGCCGTCTGCGGACGGAGCTCGGCATCAGCGACCGAAAGCTGTCGCCCACGGAGCGGAAGTATTTTGAGGATTGGCTCTCCCGTGGGTTCCCGGTTGAATCGATCGTGATTGCGGCCGACCGCACGGTGACGAACACCGGCGGCCTGAAGTGGAAATACATGGACTCGATCATCCAGTCGTGGGACCGGATGAAGCTGTATACCCCGGAGCAGATCGAGGCGGGCGATAAAAAGCCGGAGCGGAAAACCGGCCGGTTCACGCCGGACAAGGACCGGGATGACTCCAAGGCGCTGCAGCAGATTGACCGCCTGATGGAGAAAATGTAAAGAGGGTAAAGATGGACGGAAGACTGCTGGCTTTGGCCAGAGAGGAAAAGGGAAAAATCCGCGCCCGCAGCATGGCGGAGGATGAACGCCGGCATAAGCTTGCCTATGAGCGCGTGCCGGAGCTGCGCCGCATCGACGGGGCGCTGGCGGGCCTTGTCGGCCGGATGGCGGACGCCGTTATGGGCGAGGGCTGCGCCCCGGAGGCCATTCGGGACGAGAGCCTGACGCTCCTGGAACGCCGGGCCGAGCTGCTGGTGGAAAACGGCTGGCCGATGGACTGGCTTGACGGCGCGTGGGACTGCCCGCAATGCCGGGACACCGGCTATGTGCTGGGACGTCCCTGCGACTGCCTGCGCAGGCTGTATGACCGGGCGCGGGCAGAGGACCTGTCCGCGCTCCTGCAGCTCGGCAACGAGAGCTTCGAGACCTTTGATCTGAGCTTCTATGACGACCGGACGGCGGACCCGAAAACCGGCGTGACGCCGCGGGAACAGATGGCAAAGGTCTTTGCGCTGTGCCGGCGGTACGCGGAGCGGTTCGGCGAAAACTCCGTGAACCTGCTGTTCCGCGGCGGCACGGGGCTCGGCAAGACCTTTCTCTCCGCCTGCATCGCCCGCGTGGTGTCGCAGAAGGGCTTCTCCGTCGTGTACGAGACCACGGTCGCGGCGCTGTCCGCGTATGAGGAGCAGAAATTCCACGGCAGCGAGGCGGCGGAGGAGCGCGTGAGGCTGCTTCAGTCCTGTGACCTGCTGATCCTGGACGACCTTGGCACCGAGATGATCACGGAGTTCACAAAAAGCGCGCTCTATACGCTCGTCAACACCCGTCTGCTGTCCGGGAAAAAGACCATTATCAGCACAAACCTCAGCCCGGACGACCTGGACCGGGTGTATACGCCGCAGATCGCCTCGCGGCTCCGGGGCGAATACCAGGACCTCCCCTTTGTGGGAACGGACATCCGCCGTCTGCGCAAGGAGCGCGGCCTCGGATAAAAGGACAAAAAGTGACAAAAAGCTGCCTTTCTTCGGAAAGGCAGCTTGACTTTTTGCGATGGTTCGTGCATAATGCTGTTGTTCACGAAAATGATAAGGAGCGTAGTTCATGAACAAACAAGAAAGCGATATTCTGAACAGCCTCTTTCAGGAGCCGTTTATCAATCAGCGGGTCCTGGCGGAGATGTCCGGGCATTCCTTGGGCGTGGTCAACCGCTCCATCAAGGCCCTCATGAAAAACGGCTATCTGAGTGAGGACGTGCGCCTGACGGAGAAAGCGCGGAAGGAATTTCGGGCCAAGAAGCCGAAAAACGCCGTCATACTCGCGGCGGGCTTCGGTATGCGCATGGTGCCGATCAACATGACGACGCCGAAGGCGCTGCTCGAGGTAAACGGGGAGCGTCTCATAGACCGCCTCATCAAGCAGCTCCACGAGGTCGGCATTCAGGATATTACGGTGGTCGTCGGGTTCATGAAGGATGCGTTTGAGTATCTGATCGACGAGTACGGCGTGAAGCTCGTCTATAACGAGGACTATGCGGCGAAGAACAACCTGCGGAGCCTGCGCCTGGTGATCGACGAGGTGTCGAACACCTATATCGTCCCGTGCGACATCTGGTGCGACCGGAACCCGTTCCGTCGGAACGAGCTGTATTCGTGGTACATGGTCAGCGACCTCGTGGATGAAAGCTCCCGTGTGCGCGTGAACCGCCGGATGGAGCTTGTCAGCGTCCGGGAGAATACCGGCGGCAACGGGATGATCGGCATCGCCTACCTCGCGGAGGAGCAGGCCGCGGCGGTGCGGGAGCGCATCCGGGCCTTTGCGGACGACAGCCGGTATGACGAGCGGTTTTGGGAGAGCGCGCTGTATTCCGAGGGGCGCATGATTGTGCAGGCGCGCATCGTCCATGCCGCGGACGTTGTGGAGATCAATACCTATGAGCAGCTCCGGGAGCTGGATTCGGATTCAAACCAGCTCAAATCGGACGCGCTGAGCGTCATCGCGCGGACCATGGGCTGCGCGGAGCGGGACATCGTCGATATCGAGGTGCTGAAAAAGGGCATGACGAACCGCTCGTTCCTCTTCACGGTGCGGGGCCGGAAATACATCATGAGGATTCCCGGCGAGGGAACGGACCGGCTGATCGACCGGGGACAGGAGGCGGATGTTTACCGGGCCATCTCCGGGCGCGGCCTCTGCGACGACCCGGTCTATATAAACCGCGCAAACGGCTATAAAATCACCCGCTATATTGAAAATATCCGCTGCTGCGACCCGGAAAATGAGGAGGATCTGCGCCGCTGCATGAAAAAGCTGCGGCGGTTCCACGCGATGAAGCTCACGGTCCCGCATACCTTCGATATCTTTGGGCAGATCGAGTTTTACGAAAAGCTGTGGGACGGACGGGCGAGCATCTACATGGATTATGAAAAGACGAAAGGCTATGTGCTGGAGCTTCGGCCCTTCATTGAAAAACACGCCGGCCCGATGCAGCTTACGCATATTGACGCGAACGCGGACAACTTCCTGTTCGACCCGGCGGCGGAGGGCGAGTTGGCCGTGCAGCTTACGGACTGGGAATACGCGGGCATGCAGGACAAGGACGTGGATATCGCCATGTTCGCGATCTACAGCCTCTTTGACCGGCCGGAGGTCGACCGCCTGATCGACCTCTATTTTGAGGAGGACGGCGGCTGCGGCGAGGTCACGCGCACGAAGATCTACTGCTACATCGCGGCATGCGGGCTTCTCTGGAGCAACTGGTGCGAGTATAAGCGCAGCCTGGGCGTGGAGTTCGGGGAATACAGCCTGCGGCAGTACCGGTACGCGAAGGAGTATTACCGTCTGGCGCGGGAGCGGATGGAGGCGTCGGAATGAGCCGGGTAAAAAGGGCGGTCATCATGGCGGCCGGAAAGGGAGAGCGCATGAGGCCCCTGACGCTCACCACGCCGAAGCCGTTGGTCCGGGTAAACGGAGAGCGGATGATCGACTCGGTGATCGGCGCGCTGCGCCGGAACGGGATCGAGGAGATCTATGTGGTCGTGGGCTGGCGGAAGGAGTGCTTTGCGCAGCTTCCGGCGGAATATCCGGGGCTGAGACTGATCGAAAACCCGTGGTATGAAAGCTGCAACAACATCTCCTCGCTGTATGCCGCCCGCGGGCATATCGAGGATGCGATCATCCTGGACGGCGACCAGCTCATCCACGACGACGCGGCGCTGGCGCCGGAATTTGAGCGCTCGGGCTATAATGCGGTGTGGACGGAGGGGGCCACCAAGGAGTGGCTCCTCACGGTGGACGATACGGGCCTTGTGACCGGATGCAGCCGCACCGGCGGAAGCTGCGGCTGGCGGCTCGTCAGCATCTCCCGCTGGACGGCGGACGACGGACGCCGGCTCCGGGAGTATGTGGAGAAAGAGTTTGAAAGCGGGAACCGGCAGATCTATTGGGACGACGTCGCGCTGTTCTGTCATCCGGAATGCTTCTCGCTGGAGGTCCGGCCGATGGCGGCCGGGGCGGAGGAGGAGATTGACACGCTGGCGGAGCTGGCGGCAGCGGATCCGGCCTATGAAACCTATTGGGAGGAGAACAGAAAATGAAAAAACGAAACCGGATTGATCCATGGACGACGATCGCGCCGTTTGCGGCCATTTTCGTGCTGTGCCTGTTCTTTGTCATCGACCCCGACGGGTCCACGGACGCGCTGTCGGCCATCCGCGGCTTTCTCGGCGACGAGTTCGGCGTCTATTATCTGATCGTCGGCCTCGGCATCCTGATCGTGTCGCTGTGGATCGCGTTTTCCGATATCGGCAAAATCACGCTCGGCAAGCCCGGCGAAAAGCCCAAATACAGCTTCTTCGCCTGGGGCGCGATGGTGTTCACCTGCGGCCTGGCGGCGGATATTCTGTTCTATTCCTGCTGCGAGTGGATATCCTACGCGCAGGAGCCGCACATCGCGGAGCTCGGCTCGGTCCAGGATTGGGCGAGCACCTACCCGCTGTTCCACTGGGGCCCCATCCCCTGGGCGGTGTATGCGACGCTTGCGGCCTGCTTCGGCTTCATGCTCCATGTCCGCGGCTGCAAGAAGCAGAAATACTCCGAGGCCTGCCGCCCCATCCTGGGCGACAAGACCGATAAGCTCCCCGGCAAGATCGTGGACATTCTGGCGGTGTTTGCGCTGATCGCCGGCACGGCGACGACCTTTTCCGTGGCGACGCCGCTGCTTTCCCTGTCGCTGACGACGCTGTTCGGCATCCCCGGCTCCAAATTCCTGACGATCGCCATTCTCGCGGTGATCTGCCTGGTGTACACGATCTGCGTCATGCGCGGCATCAAGGGCATCTCGTGGCTGGCAAACGCCTGCATGTACCTGTTCGGCGCCCTGCTGCTGTACGTTCTTATCTTCGGCGGACAGGCGGTCTATATCATCGAGACCGGCTTTACCGCGATCGGCAATATGCTGCAAAACTTTATCGGGCTGAGCACCTGGACGGACGCGCTGCGCACCTCGAGCTTCCCGCAGAACTGGACCATCTTTTTCTGGGCCTACTGGATCGTCTGGGGCGTCGCCTCGCCGTTTTTCATGGGCAGCATCAGCCGCGGCCGGACGGTGAAGCAGGTCATTCTGGGTACATACCTCTTCGGCGTGAGCAGTACGCTCATCTCCTTCATCGTTCTGGGCAATTACGGCATGGGCCTGCAGATGCGCGGCCTCTTCGACGCGATCGGCTTCTACGAGGCCGGCGGCGACATCTATGCGACGGTCATCGCGATTTTGCAGAACCTGCCTCTGCATGAGCTGGTGCTGGGGCTTCTGGCGCTGTCCATGGCCGCGTTCTATGCGACGTCCTTCGACTCGATCACGCTGGTGGCCTCGGCGTATTCCTACCGCGAGCTGGGCGAGGGGGAGGAGGCGTCCGGCGGCATGAAGCTGTTCTGGGCGATCCTGCTGATCCTGCTGCCGATCGCGCTGATCTTCAGCGAGGGGAGCATGAACAATCTGCAAACAGTGTCCATCATCGCGGCGTTTCCGATCGCATTGGTTATCATGCTGATTGTCGCAAGCTTCATAAAAGACGCCCGGCGTTATATCCGCGGCGGCGAATCATGACCGCAGAACGAAAGACCGTCCGTGGAAGCGGACGGTCTTTTTGCAGCCGTTATTTGCTCATAAGCTCCTCATAGAGCGGGACGCCGCGGACGCTCTCCTGCGCGAGGACCGGGCCAAGGGCGGCCTGCGTGCCGGTGAGCCCGGGGAATTTGGTGTTGAACTCCATGCAGACGATGCGGTCGTTTTCGTCCACCGTGATATCCCAGCCGATCAAGCCGTAATGGGGCCAGCGGCTGTGCTCCTGCCGGACAAGGGCCTTGATATCCTCATAGCGGGGGATCTGCCCGCGGATGGGAATACCGTGGCAGTCGCCGTAAACATGGCCATAGTCCACGTCGCAGGCGCGGGGCAGGATGGCGCCGTCCCCGGCGAGCGGGATGGAGAGATAAGTTTTCCCGTCCTTATTCTCGTGGTCGCAGAACGCTCCGGGCGCGCCGGCGCGCAGGATGCCGCCGAGAATGTAGACGTCGCCTCGCCAGCAAAGGCTGGTGATGCGCAGGACGTTGACGGAGCTGGGGTTAAAATAGGCGAACGTCTCATGCTGCCGGACCCGCTCCTGCGCCACGTAGTCCGGGCCGTGGGTCAGCATGACGCTCTCATACTCCGCGGCGGAGACGAGACGGATGCCGTGTCCGTGGAAGCCGCCGATGGTCTGCTTAAAGACCAGCTCGTCATGGGAGCGCAGAAGCGCCAGCGCGTCCGCCTGTGCGATGGGGCGGCGCTCCGCATCAAAGAACTGGCCGTGGATACGGCGGACAACGGCTTTCGGGAAAATCATGCCGCTCATAATCAGATCGGCGTAGTTCTTATCCGAAAATTCGGTGTTCATGCCGAAGCTGTTTTCACGGTGATTGATGGGGTTGAGGCGGGGCAGCAGGCCGGTGGTATAGGGCGCGTCCGGGATGAAGTACGAAAGCTTTTCGGCGTCGGGCGCCATGTTTTTATAGAACATATACCCGAAGCGGTCCCGGCGGTCGATCCGGGCAAGCTCTGCGTCCGTGAGAGGCGTCCATTCGGGATGGGCCCGGCAGACCTTTTCCTCGGCCCGGCGCAGCTCGGCGCTGCGCCGCGCGATCACGTATTTATGGACCAGATTATAAGAAAAGGTGGATAATTCAAAAGACATGACAGGATCTCCTTGCAGTCAGGCTTTCCGGCGGGGGAGCAGGCTCATCGCGGTGTTCAGCAGGAAGCGGAACTCCTTCGTGCGGAAGAAGCAGAGCGTCATGACCCCGCTCGGCACGAGTACGCACAGTATGCCGCGCAGGACGAAGCCGACAAACCCGCCGATGGGGATCAGTCCGCAGAGCTGCCAGACGAGAAGACCGGAACCGGCGATCACGAGCTTGTACAGAAGGTTCTGCAGATAATAGCCCTTGGGGGACTGCTTCAGCGCGTGCTTGAAGATGATGTAGGGGTCTACGATCAGATTCACGGTGACGGCGGCGATGATCGTGCTGACGAGGCAGCCCGCCATGCCGAGATAGGGCACGAGCAGGATAGAGAACGTGAGGTTCACGACAACGCTTGCGAGCGGGCGGTATTTCATCTGCTGGAACAGTCCCATGGCGTTGCGGAAGCTGCCGCAGTAGTATTTCTGGCCCGTGACGTAGAAGGTGATGCCCAGCAGCAGGGCGACCGGCGTTTGGATAGTGACGCCGTTGCAGACCCATGTGGTGACGACGTAATCCGGGCCGACGCCGGGCCAGATCGCGATAAACTCGTTGGTCAGGACGGCCAGGCCGATCGCGCCGACGCCGTACATCCACACGGTGAAGAAGTTGACGACCCGGAAGATCAGCCTCGACCATTCCAGATTCCCCGCGGCATACAGGCTGCCGAGCGACGCCTGTATGGAGCGGAGGAAGGAATACATGAGCGAGTCGAGCGAGTTGTTGATGGAGAGATAGTTCGCGTAAAGGCCCACGGTATCAAGCCCGCAGAGGGCGGACAGGACGATGTTGTCCGAGCCGCCGATAACGACGTTGCTCAGCCGGTACAGCAAAAGCGCGGAGCAGTCGCTGAAAAACTCCTTCAGCTCCGCCTTCGATACGCGGTCGCTGACCTTTTCGTTCAGGTAGGGATGCCGGCGGTCGCAGATGAGAGCGTAAAGGAGGTTGCGGATGATGGTAAAGGCGACCTGCACGAGAATGTAGGCATAGAAGCTCTTTGTCAGCACGAGCGCAAGGATCTGCACGATGCTGGAGCCGACGCTTACAGCATAGCCGACGATGTTCAGCACATAGCTCTTCTGGGTGGCCTTCATGAACTCGGTCTTGTAGGCGAAGAACCAGTAGGACGAGGCGCTGTTGAATAGGTAAATGAGGAAGATAACGACGGCGTTCAGGCCGCGCTCTGCGAGCGAGCTGTAGTCCCGGACGAGATGCGGCAGAAACGGGATCAGCAGCAGACCCAGCGCGAGGATTGCGAAGCCGACGATCCGGTATACCTGCCGGTAGAGCTTCATAAGGATCTGAATCCGGCGCTGATCGTGCTCCTCGATGGGCTTGTAGAGCTTAAAAACGATCGCGGAGCCGAAGCCGAGCTCCGCGAGGGAGAGCATGGAGAGGATGTTCGTGAACAGGCCCTCCAGCCCGAGATAGGTGCGTCCGAGCGTGCTGATGAAAACGGAGCGGGTGATGAAGCTCAGAACGACGATCAGAAGGGATGCGCCGAAATTCGTTATGAGGTTGAAAAAGGAGTTTTGTGTGCGCGTCATGCGATGACAGCCTCCGATCGGATGGGGGAGAGAGTTACAGGTCGAAATACCGGCTCAGATGGGCGCGGAAGCCGCGGCCGGTGGTGAACTGCGGGCAGATAAACTGACCCATGCAGTTGGCCTCAACGACGACCCAGCCGTTTTCCGTATAGGCAAAATCCCAACTGATATAGGGATGATCGGGATAGAGCATGGCTGCCCTGCGGGCGAGGTCAAGAGCCTCCTGCCAGCGGGGAAGCCGTATGCCGAGAATCGGCATGCCGGTGTCAGGATGGACGGCGGCTTCCTGCAGCCGTTCGGTGACGCCGGGGGTCAATACGATGCCGGTCTCGGTATCGATGAGGGCGGCAAAGCCGCCGGCGCCGGCGTTGTCGACGATGCTGTCCCCGCGGCCGACCCGCAGGAAAGTAAAAAGAACAACGGGTGCGCCGTCCTGCATGAGCGTTGCGATGCGGACCGTGTTGACGGAGCCGGGGTGCAGGCTGGCAAGCACGCCGGTCTCCACAATGAGTTCTTCACAGATGACGCCGATGCCCTGCAGCGCGGCGAAAACCGCCGCCGCGTCAAAGTCCGCCGCCGCGGCGTCGTAGATCGTGACGCCCATGCCGCAGGATTCAAGCCGGGGCTTTGCGATAAAGCGCGGGTGTGCGCCGATAAAGGTCCCGAATTCTTCAAAGGTGCTCTCCGCGTCGACCTTGACCGCGTCGCGGCGATAAAAGTCACGGAAAAGATTATAGGCCGACCATTTGTCCCAGATGACGCGCCGTACCTCCGGCGGACTCAGCCTTTCGCAGAGCGCGTTTTTCTCGGCCTCCGTGACAAATTCACGCCGGCCCTCATGGGAAAGCCGGGGAAAGCGGTAGACAAAATATTCGCTGAAGCTTGCGTGATACAGGATGAAGCTGTACCACATATCCCGTCGCAGGCGGCGCAGCGCGGCCGGGTTTCGTTTCTGCGCCTCGGAGCAGTAGTTTTCGATATTTTCCTCCAGCGAGCGGCGCATTCGGCCGCCCTCCAGCCGGTCCTTGAGGCGGATGACCGGCACAAACAGATACGCCGCCGGATGGCATTTTGCGGAAATGCGCCGGATAAGCATACCAATATCCATAGATGGCGTTCTCCTTTTAGATGTTCCAATCCGCCGGGAAGGGGCGTTCCCCGGCCCGGAGCCGGCGAACGGTCTCGCGGTAAGGCGTCTCCGGGTCCGTGATGCACTCATGAGGCGGCCGGCGTTTTTCCTCCGGCGGGAATTCCATATAATTTCCGTAATTTGTGCGGAGAATATCCTCGCAGCCTATCGGAATGGGGACAACCAGATCTTCAAACGGGACCATCATTGTCCCGCGAAAGTCAGCGATATCGTAGGCCGTGTTTTCGCCGGGGTAGAAGCCGGAAAAAACCTGCACTCTGCCGCTGTGGTTTTTGCGGAGGATACGGTAAGGAAGAGAGCACAGACGGCTAAAGCCCCGGCGCCCCAGAGACACTGCAAAGCAGCGTCCGATGAAGCGGCGGAGGGGGCGTTCTCCCTTCGGCGCATAGGCACGGTACATCATGGAATCAAGACAGCGGATAGCGTTGTATTGAAGCTTGTGTCCCCAGTCGGTTTTCGGCATGTTATCCACCGGAAACAGGGAGAGGTTCATACCCATATTATAGGGGCAGCCCTCCGCCTGTGCGGCGGTGTCCCTCCAGTTCCAGGGGACGATGAAGGTCGTGTCGCTGCGGCGGAAGCGCAGAAGCGCCTCGACATAGCCGGGGTCGGTTACGGGATTCTGGAGGAAATACGGCTCCTCCGCGCCAAATTCGGCGTTCGTCATGGCGGCAAGCCGCTCGAAATCCCTGCGGGGGAGCGCGATATCCAGGTCATCGTCCCATGGGATAAAGCCCTTGTGCCGGACCGCGCCGAGTAAGCTTCCGAAAAACAGCCACCATTGGATGCCGGCTTTGTCGCAAAGGCGGCCGAATTCCGACAGCAGGTCGAGATAAACCGCGTTTATCTTTTTCCGCTCTGCGGTCACAAGATAGCCGCAGATGACTTCGTCGTTCATATTCACAGCGTATGTCCTCCTGAAAAGGATGGCCGCTCAGCGCACGGAAATACCCTCGGCCGCGCAGAAAGCCAAAAGACGCTTCCGCGCGCCGGGACCGTCGAGCTGAATAACGGTGTTCCCGGGGTAGTTGATGTTTCCCTCGACAAGCTCCGGACCGTCCTCGGTGATCGCGATATCCCAGCCGACATAGCCGATATGCGGCACGGTGACGGCCGCGCGGCGGATCATGTCGAGCACCTTATCCCAATACGGGACTTGAAAGCCCGGCATGATATGCCCGGTGACGGGGTGGCGCAGGACGGCGTTTCCGTCCAGATCAATGCCCGGGCCGGTGACGATGCCGGTTCCGAGGTCGAGGGGATAGGCGGTGCCGCCGTGGTGGAAATTGTCTACAAACTGTCCGCCGCCGCCGCAGCGGAGCCCCGCGCCCACGGGCTGCACCCGATCGCCGTGCCGTGCCGCGATAAGGCGCACGGTGTTGACAGACGCGGGATTCAGTTCGCTCATGGCAGGATGCTGTCGGATCGAGGCCTCGAGAAGATATTCCCGGTTATGATATTCGGCGTACAGCGCGTCCGGGTCAAGGTCTGAACAGCGGAGCCTATCGATATGGTTGCCGCGGGAGCTTACGCAGGCCTTGAGGAAAACATATTCATTCTTCGAAAGCAGGGCGCGGATATCCTCCGGGCTGCTTTCGGGCAGATACAGCCATTTCCGGCGGATATAGGCGCGGAAGGCGTCGTTGAACAAGCGCTTGTTGTCGAACCGGTCGGTCTGCTCCTTCGCCGAACCGGCGTTCAGCCGGTCGCTGATGCGCTCGCTTTCTTTGTAGACGAGGTATTCCCGGAAACGGGGACCGGAGCATTCGTACAGCCGCAGGGAGCGGAACTCGCCCAGCCACATGCGGCGGGAAAGGTAGCGGGTCGCGAAGGTCCAGGCGAGAAAGGGTACGGAATACCCGGATTCGCGGGATATTTCGGGAAAAGCTTTCCCGATGGTTTTCAGGTATTCAAGGGGCGTCATGGCGCTGCCTTCTTTCCGAAAACCTCCGCCAGCACATCGTCGGTGAGCTCGCCGAAGGTGGGGCCGCAGGTTTCCTGGTTCTGGCCGGGCATGGAGGCGTTGAACTCGATAAGCACGGGCCGGGCCTGCTCGTCGATGGCGACGTCCCAGGCGATGAGCCGCAGGTGCGGGGTCCGGACGGCGAGGGAAAGGACCATGTCCCGCGCCTCACGGAAAGCGGGGATCTCCATGCCGGCAAAGTGGATGCCGCCGATCTGGTCCCGCAGGAAAACGGATTTTCCGTCCGCGATGGTATAGGCGGTGTCCGTCAGCGTGCCGTCGGGGCGGAAGGTGAGCTGATACCCGCCCGCGCCGATATTGTCTACGCGGCTGCCAGGGGCGCCGATGCGCAGGATGGCGGAGAGAAGATGCGCCTTCCCCTGAAACAGCAGCGTCACGAAACGAAGCGTGTTCACGGAGCTTTCGTTCAGCGAGGCCAGCACCGGATGCTGCCGGATAGCCTCCTGCACGATATAATCCGTGCCGCGATAGCGGTCGAGCAGCCCGCCGATCTCGTCCTCCGCCGTGAAAAAGCGGACGTCCATGCCCTCGCTGGAGTCGCGGGCGGGCTTGATGACATAGCCCCGGCCCGGTTCGATGCGGGCGAGGGCCTCCCCACGGGTGATCGGGGTGAAGTCATCGAGGCAGTACTGCCCCGACATATGCTTGAAGGCCGTCCCGGGACGCCGCGCCCCGGGATAGAGAAGGCTGTTCAGGTTCTTGTCCGTCAGCGTGTTCACGGAGTCGAGCGGGTTGAAATGGGGGATGATCCTTCGCAGATAAATGTCGCCGGTGATGTAGCGCGGATCGAAGCTGTGATGCAGGAGGTAATTGTCTTTTACGCGGCAGAGCTTGAGCCGGACGCCGAACTGTGCCCAGTAGGGGCGGATGACATTCCGGAAATTGTCGTAAAACGCAGGGCTGAATTGGATGCCGCGCACGCGCTTGCATGCGCGGAAGTCCTCAAAGACGACGACCAGCCAGCGCTCAAAATTATAATAAAAGCTGTCATACAGCTTTTGCCTGGAACTTCTCATGATTCCTCCTGAATATGATGTCGCTTACTCCTGCGCCAGAAGCTCGGCCAAGACCTCTGTGTAGGGGCGGTCGGGATCGAGTACGCCGCCGTGGGGGGAGACACGCTTGTTCTCGGGCGGAAACTGCATATAGTCGCCGTAGGTTCGTGTCAAAAGATCATCGTAGCCGATGGGCGCGGGAACCTCGGTGTCCTCAAAGGGAAGCATAACGGTTTCGTCAAAATCGGATTTCAGCCAGCGATGGCTGGCAGGGTACAGGCCGTCGTAATTCTGCACCTCTGCGGGGTGTACCCTGCGGGGTATGCGATAGAGCCAATGGGCAAGGTTCATGATGTTTTTTTCGCCGATGACGCCGCAGATGGCCCGGCAGAGAATGTGCTGCACAGGACGGTTTCTGTCGGGCAGATTGGCACGGTAAAAGACGCCCCAGAGACAATAGACAGCGGCTTTCTGGAGCTTTTGAAGAAGTGCGCTGTCCGGCACGGAATCCAGCGGAAACACTGCGAGATTGATGCCGAGATTGTAGAGTGGGCGATGGGGGCGGTTTCGAATGTAGGTGATATGCTCCGGACGGATGTCCGCGGTGTCACTCCGGCGGAAGCGGATCAGTGCATTCACGCAGGAGGGGTCGGTCTTGAAATTCTGGAGAAAATAGGGCTCGTTCGCCCCAAATTCCTCATTCGTCATGGCCCGCAGGCGATCAAAATCCGCCCGCGGCATAAGGACATCAATGTCATCGTCCCATGGTATGAAACCCTTGTGCCGCACGGCGCCGAGCAGACCGCCGTAACACAGCCACCAGGTAAGGCCCTCTTTTTTGCAGAGACGACCGAACTCTGACAGCAGGTCAAGGTAGACGGCATTTGCCCGCTTCTGCTTTGCAGAGACATAATGTCCGCAGATGTTCTCGTCGTTTAAGTTCACAGTATGACCCCTTTCTCCTCCGTAAGGTGTGTTTGTCGGATCGCATCGAAGACCCCGTCACAGGGCTTCCATGTCCGATTTGTTTGTATGACGGCATGACGCCGAAGCCCCGCCACAGAGCTTCGCTGTCATGGCGCATATAAAAGAGGGTTACAGCAGACCGGGAAGGACCTCCTTATAGGAATGGTCGGGATCGATCACGCCGCCGTGGGGCGAAACGCGCTGATCCTCGGGGGGAAACTGCATATAATCGCCGTAGATTTTCCGCAGAATGTCGTCGTAGCCGGCGGGAGCGGGCACTTCGATGTCCTCAAAGGGAAGCATGACGGTTTCGTCAAAATCGCTCTTCGGCCAGCGCAGGCGGCCGGAGTACAGGCCGTCGTAGCTCTGCAGCTCGTCCGGGCGCACCCGGCGGGGGGCGCGGTAGAGCCAGTGAGTGAGCTTCATGATGTTTGCGCCGCCGATGATGGAATAGGCCGCCCGGCATAGAAAATGCTGCACGGGGCGTTTTTTGCCGGGACGGTTCGCACGGTAAAAGATGCCCCAAAGCAGATAGACGGCGGCTTTCTGAAGCTTGCGGATAAGCTCGCTCTGCGGTACGGCGTCCAGCGAAAACACCGCGAGATTGATGCCGAGGTTATAGCGCGGCTGCCTGGGATTTTGCCGGATGTCGGCAAGATGCTCCGGGCGGATGTCGGCGGTGTCGCTCCGGCGGAAGCGGATAAGCGCGTTCACGCAGGCGGGTTCCGTCTTGAAGTTTTGGAGGAAATACGGCTCCTCTGCACCGAATTCCTCGTTTGTCATGGCGCGCAGGCGGTCGAAATCCGCCCGCGGCATGAGCAGGTCGATATCGTCGTCCCAAGGGATAAAGCCCTTGTGCCGCACGGCGCCGATCAGGCCGCCGCCGTACATCCACCAGGTAAGGCCGGCCGCCTTGCACAGCCGGTCGAACTCCTGGAGGAGGTCGATATAGACCGCGTTGATCTTTTTCTGCTTTGCGGTCACGCAATAGCCGCAGATGACTTCACTGTTTAAGTTCATCAGTAGAAGATCTCCTTCTGTATGAATCAAAGCGCAAAAAATCAAAGCATGGCCATGAGTTCTTTGTACCAGCCGCGGCGGTCGACGAACTGGCGTACGCAGGGATCGGCGCGTCCGTTGCCCTCAACGATGCAGACGCCGGTCTCGGTCACGGCGACGTCCCAGCCGATGTAGCGCATGTCGGGCACCTCCCTCGCGGCGCGCAGGACGGCGGCCTTCGCTTCCTCCCAGTGAGGGATATGAAGGCCGGGGAACACCTGGCCGGAGAGCGGGTGGACCAGGTATTCGACGGCGTCCTCGTCGATAGCGAGGGTGTCCACGATGCCGGTCTCGACGTCGATATGCGCCGCCATGCCGCCCGCACCCATGTTGTCGACGACGGTATCGCCGCTGCCGGAACGGAAGAACGCGGAGAAAAGGTGAGGCTCCCCGTTTTTGTCGAGCATGGTGTTCAGACGGGGAACGTTGGTGCTGGAGGGATTGAAGGCCGCCAGCGCCGGGTGCTGAACGATGAACTCTTCAACCAGCACGTCGCGGTTGGCGTTATACAGCGCGGTCAGGTCGTCTCCCTCCTGATAGGTGTAGCGGGAAATGCCGCGGCCGCAGGCGAGGTCGGTCGCCTTGAGCATTACGGTGCCGTGGGAACGGACGAAGTCGGCAAACTCCTCCTCCGTCGCTTCGGGGACATACAGCCAGTCGCGGTTGAGATACGCGGCGAAGCGGCGGTTGAACCGGACCTTGTCGCGGAACAGCATCGTATCGCCGGGGTTGGCCTTTTTGATAAAACGCTCAAAGCGGAACATGGTGAAGTAGCGGGAGCGTTCCCGGTCGCTTTTTCGGTCGAATTGGAGGTGAGCATACTCGGCGGGGCTGGAGCCGTGGCGCAGAACGCACCAGAACATGCTGACCCAGTTGACGAGCCGCGCCCAGAAGCCGGGATAACGGCGGCGTGTCTCCTTGCGGAAAAATCCAAAGGAGCGGACAAAGAGCTCTTTCAGGCTCGCTTCCTTGAGCATATCGTTCATGATGGTTACCTCTCATTCGCCGCGGAGGGGTCCTCCGGGGCGTTCTCTGTTTGACGGATCTGGTACTGCGGCATATCGCTGACGGTCATGTAGATGCGGCCGATGTACTCGCCGAGCACGCCGAGGATCAGCATAATGACGCCGCCGATGAACAGGATGGCGGCAAGGATGGAGCTGTATCCGGCGAAAATGGCGGGGTTGACGAGCTTGCGGATGATGGTGAGGATGCCCGCCAGAAAGCCCAGCCCGGCGCAGCCGATCCCGACATAGGAGGACAGGCGCAGCGGCAGGATCGAGAAATTCGTCAGCGCCGTTACGGTCAGGGCGATAAGCTTCCGGAGCGAGTAACCGCTCTCGCCGGCGAAGCGGCGGCGGTGCTCGATATCGACATTGGCGATGCGGGTGGTGACGTGGTTGAGATAAAGCCCCGGCGCGGGGAACGGGCTGTGGTAGCGCCGCGCCGCGTCCGCCGCCGTCCGGCTCCAGGCGGCGAAGGAGGAGACGGAAATGCCCCGGGGCTTGTTGCCGATCCACTCGGACACCTTCTGGTACAGCCGGCTCGTGATCCGCTTGAACCACGAGTGACGCTTCTGAGGAAAGCGGGCGTAGACGATGTCGTAGCCCTCGGCGAGCTTCTCGACCAGCGGGAAAATACCGGCCGCAGGGTGCTGTCCGTCGTCGTCCATAAAGACGACGGCGTCGCCCGAGGCATACGGCAGCGCCGCCATTTGGGCGGCCTGCTGGCCGTAGTTGCGCGAGAGATCGACGCCAATCACGCGGGGATCGTCCTTACACAGCCGGGAAATGACCGCGTAGGTGTCGTCGGGCGAGCCGTCGTTTACGAGGATGACCTGGTAGTCGTATTCCCCGCGGGCGGCAAAGACCTCGCGGATCTCGTCGAGCACAAGGGGCAGCGTCTGCGCGCTGCGGTAGCACGGGATGCAGATGGAGATAAGCATGTCGGGGACCTCGTTACTCGGCGCTCAGACGGAAAACGCCGTGCCCGTCGGAGGTCAGCTTGTGGGAGAAGATGGTGTCGGACTGCACGGGGAGCGTCACGGCCAGATGCTCCGCCCGGCGGAACATCGTATAGGCCAGGGCGACGTCGATGAAGGACAGGCCGACGGAGTTGAAGTAGATGAACTCGTCCGCCGTCTCGCGGCCGGGCTTCCGGCCGGCGACGATGTCTACCAGGTCGGCGTGGATATCCTCGTCGCGGAGCTTGCCGGCCTGATAGAGGCGGCTGATGGTCTGGGTGCGGTGCTTCACGACGCTCCAACTGTCGCAGACGATCTTGTCCGCGCGCAGGGCGGTGTCCTCGTCGTCCTCCCAGCCGGCGACATGGCAGTAGAACGCGCCCTTTTTGCACCATACGCCGTGCAGGAGCGGCTCCTGTCCGCTGATGGCGGTGACGATGACGTCCGCGCCGACGGCGGCTTGTTCATAGCTGCTGCGGCAGGCGATGAACTCCATGTCGGGGTAGAGCGGGGCCATCTGGGCGATGAACTCCTGCTCGCGCTCCGCCGTGCGGGAGGCGACCCGGCAGCGCTTTAGGCCGGGCAGCACGGTCTTCATACCGACAAGGTGCATACGCGCCTGTTCGCCTGCGCCGATGAAGCCGATCTCCCGGGCTTCCGGCCGCGCAAGGTATTTCGCGCCGACGGCGCTGACGGCAGCGGTGCGGAGATTGGAGCAGAGCGCGCCCTCCATGAACGCGATCGGAAAGCCGGTCTCGATGCTTGACAGCAGGATCATGGCCGAGAGGTTCTGCAGGCCGAACAGGCGGGGGTTCCCGGGGAAAACGGAGACCCATTTCATGCCGCAGACCTTCTCGTCGAGCAGGGTCGCGGGGAGAATGTTGATGCGGGACTGCAGCTCCTCGTCGAAGATCTGAACGGTCTTGTCAGGGTACAGAACCCGTCCCTCCTCATAGGCGAGCAGGGCCTTTTCGACGACGTCGACCGCGGCGGGCATGTCAAGGCAGCCGGCCCGCAGGAGGGCCTCCTGCGAGAGATATTTGATGTTCAGCGTTTGGGACATGGGGATCATCCTTTCCGGTATGGCTTGTGGATCAGAAGCGGAACAGGCGGAAGAGTATATTTTCACCGTTTTCGTCCTCCGCGCGCAGCGCGCGGAAAACGCGGTCGGCGGTCCCCGCCAGCTCCGTCGCGTCGTTGTATAAAAGGTGCAGGTAGCAGAAAACCTGCTGCACGGAGGCGGAGGCGCGGATCGTGTCGCCGGCGCCGTGGATGGGGACGTAGGCGTAGACCTCCGGCATGGCGGCGACCGCCTCTTCACCGGAAACGGCGCGGATCACGCCCGGCCGGACATGCAGGGGCAGAATGGCGTAATGCCTGCCCGCGGGGACGTCCCGGCGGATCAGCCGCGTCTGCCCGGCGAGGGAGGGCGTCTGGCCCAGCGCGTAGCGGAGCATGAACTCAAGCTGGTCGACGCCGTAGAAATAGCGGATGGGGTAGTAGGTCATGGAGCCGCCGAAGCGATAGCCCATCTCGTTGAAGATGAATCGTCCGCGGTCGTTGAACGCCTCGATCCAGACCGGGCCGTCATGCATGCCGGCCCGGCGGAACATGGCCCGCACCTTTTCGTCGAGCGAGGCGAGATAGGCCTCGGTGTCGGCGGAGGGAAAGCGCTGCAGCGCCATGACGGACCCGCTCCCCTCGGCCAGGAGCATGGAGACCTTGTCGGAGATGCCGCCGAATACGGCTTCGCCGTTTGCAAGCGTGTAGTGGATGATGCAGGAATCGAAGGGTATGTATTCCTCGATCAGCACGGTATCCGTGCGGGAGAAGGACCGCGCCCGCTCCACCGCAGGCAGAAGCTCCGCGGCGCTCCGGCAGATCGAAAAGCCTTGGCTGCCGCTGCTGTCGGCGGGCTTCACCGCCGTGGGGTAGGGGATGTCCTCCGGAGCGGTGACGGCGAGGTCGTAGACCTTCGCAACGGGGATGCCGTTTTCCGCGCACATCCGCTTAAACAGGGCCTTATTCGCGCAGCGCTCAAACATCGTCCGGTCGCAGTAGGCTGGCAGGCCGCAGGCCTCCGCCGCCGCAATGGCATGGGGGAGGATATCCTCGTTGTTTCCCGGGAACACGCCGTCGATATGCTTTTCGCGGATGAGCCGGATGAGGCCCTCGTCGTCAACGGCGTCGACGTCATAGGCTTCGTCTGCGATGCGCTTGAGGGGCGTGACGCCGTAGCGGGGGTGAGCGGAGGCGATGAGCGTCACGTTATTTTCCGCGGCGAAGCGCCGTATATCGTCGATGCTGTTTGAGCCGCCGAGCAGCAGAAGTCGTTTCCGGGTCATGAAAGAAGGCCTCCCGTGGTGATCCAGTAGCCGTAGCGGTTAGAGCTGTCGGTCACGGTATGTGAAAGCGGCGCGGCCTCGTCGAAGACGGCGCGCCAGATGGTTTCCGGGGCGTTGCGGCGCACTTCGTCGAGCGCGGCGCGGTCCGCCTCCGTGAAGATAAAGCGGATGGACGCGCTCCGGGGGGGCCGTTTCGGCGTGAGATCGGGCTTTTTGCCGCAGGCGACGTCAATGACCATGGCGGTGAAGTCCATGCCGGTGGACAGGTACACGAGGTCGGAGCCGATGCAGTCGCCGCCCATGCGGGCACCGACCTCAATGATCCGCGCCTCGCCGTCCGGCGTGATGCGGAACTCGGCGTGGGCGGCGCCGCAGCAGATCTGCAGCGCGTCCAGGGCGCGGCGGATATGGGTCTTGACGGCCTCCTGGCGTTCCGCGGGAATATCGGAGGGCTCGTCATGTCCCGTTTCGATAAAGTGCGGCGTACCGGTGGTATGCTTTTTTGTCAGGGCCAGGAGGTGATGCTCTCCATGGAAGGAAATGCTTTCGCAGCTATATTCGTCGCCCTCGATGAACTCCTCGACAACGGCGCGTTTTTCAAAAGACTGCTCTATCGACCGGGGCAGGGCGGCGCAGAGCTCCGCATAGCTTTCGACGCGGAAAATACCCCGGCTGCCCGAACGGTCCGTGGGCTTTACGATCAGCGGATACCGCAACGTGCCGAGCGCGCTCTCCGCGGGGATGTCGGCCAGCTCCAGAAAGCCCGGACAGGGAATGCCCGCATCGGACAGTGCGCGGCGCATCGCGTACTTATTGGTGGCGATATGGTCGGTGATCTCCGGGTTGCAGGGCTTTCCGAGGCGGCGCTGAATATAGTTTACGGTGTGGATGGCCAGGTCCGAGCCAATGGAGCAGCACGCTGTGACGCCTTCGTCGCGGCAGACCTGCCAGATGGCCTCCTTTTCCACAATACTGATCGGATGGAACACGTCGGCGGAGGCCTCGCCGACGTCCCCTGCGGCCCAGGCGAACACATGGGTCTCAAAGCCCATTTCCTTTGCCTTGCGGATCAGGGGGTCCTGAAATTCGTTGGCGCCGATGATGGCAAGCTTTTCCATAAAAAGCCTTTCTCAGATGTAGAAGTCTCCGGCTTGCAGCAGCCGCACGATGTAGAGCACGCCGGCGGCCGTATGCCAGCCGAGAAGCGGAAGCCCGACGCAGCGTGCAAGCTTTCCGGCGGTGGATCTCTCCCGCACCAGAACGGCAAAGCGGCTCATGGCGGCGGTCCAGAGCATCCACGCGGAAAGATAGTGGCCCCACAGGAAGTTTCCGTCGCCGGCGCGGGAGCCGGTCTCATGCAGCAGCATGGATTCGAGCCGGCCCGCCGCTGCGCCGAAGAAGCCGAGCCGGCAGGCGCTGTCGCGGAAGAAAGCGCGGGGCGAGATGGCGAGGACAAAGAGAGGGAAGGCCGACAGGCGCAGGATGCGCAGCAGGATACGGCCGACAGCGGAGAAAAACTCGCCCGGGCCGGCAAAGGATTCCAGCAGGAAATACACGGCGATGCCAGAGGCGGCGGAGGCGGTATCTCCGTCCGCGGCAGTGGAGGCTGCGGCGGAGGCGATGCCCGCGCCGAAGAACGACAGGAACTGGCTCAGAACGATGACCGCTGCGGGCAGATACGCCAGCGCGAGCTTCAGGCAGAACGGCAGGAGCATGCCTTTCGTGCGGACGACGTCGATGAGCAGGAAAACAAGGATGGCCGGGGCGAAAAATTGCAGAAAAGACGGCTTCGCGTAGGCGGAAAAGAGAATGCAGAGAGGATAAAGGACCAGCTCTGCCGGGGTGTATACCGGCTCGCAGAACTGACGCCAGAAGCCGCCGTCAAACGAAAAGGCCGCCTCCGAGGCGCTGGGGCTGCGGCGCCGGTCATAGATACGCACGGTCATGTAGAAAATGGCGAGCGCAAAAGGCCGCACCATGATGTTGGTGGGGTTGTGCCAGGTGTTGATGGCGCCGCAGGAGACATAGAGCGTCTGGCCGGGGACGCAGAGCGCGTTGGCTGCGAACACAAGGAAAAGAAGTCCGGCGGTCAGGCTGCGGGAGCGCGTTTCCGGCAGAAAGCGGTCGGCGATCCGGAACAGCAGATAGTACGCCGCGGCGTTCGCGGCGGCTGTCACGGCGGCGGCGGCAGCCCACATATTGCCCTGCATCAGATACAGGAGCTTTACGCAGATATGCCAGAGCCGCTCGGAGCCGTCGTAGAACGACTGCAGCATCCGCTCCGGACTCATGCCGATCGCCCAGAGCGTGTGCAGCAGATAGTCGCCGCTCCCGGAGCAGAGGCGGAGCACGACGGCATAGGTGAGGCAGAAAACGCCGAACGTCAGAAGCAGCGCGGCGGCATGCCGGCGCAGGAAGCGGCTTGTTCCGTCCATGGCGTTCATCGGGCGTAGAATGCCTTGACGGCATTCGCGGCGGTCTCCACGTCCGCGTCGGTAAGGCCGTAATACATCGGCAGGCGCAGAAGCCGTTCGCTCTCCGCAGTGGTGAAGCGGTCCTCGCCGTGGAAGCGGCCGAAACGCTGTCCGGCCGGCGCGGAGTGGAGCGGAACGTAATGGAACACCGCGCCGACGCCGCGTTCCTTGAGATGGGCCAGAAGCGCAGTGCGCTCGGCGAGGTCCTTGGCCTTGATCCAGAACATATGGGCGTTGTGGATGCATTCGGCGGGAGGATGGGGCAGCGTGATTTTTCCGGCCTGCTCCAGAGGCGTCAGAAGCTCATGGTAGAGGGCCCAGGCGCGGAGACGGGCGTTGTTGATCTTCTCGGCGACCTGGAGCTGCCCGTACAGATAGGCGGCGTTCAGCTCGCTGGGCAGGTAGCTGGAGCCGTAATCGACCCAGGTGTATTTATCGACCATGCCGCGGAAGAACTGGCTGCGGTTGGTGCCCTTTTCACGCAGGATCTCCGCGCGGCCTCCGTCGTCGTCCCGGAGCAGAAGCGCCCCGCCCTCGCCCATGGAGTAGTTCTTCGTCTCGTGGAAGCTGTAGCAGCCGAAATCGCCGAGAGTCCCGAGCGCACGGCCCTTGTAACAGGCGAGGACGCCCTGTGCGGCGTCTTCGACGACGAACAGCCCGTGACGCGCCGCGATGCCGAGAATTTCGTCCATCGCGCAGGCGACGCCGGCGTAATGCACCGCGCAGATCACGCGGGTGCGGTCGGTGATCGCGTCCTCAATGAGCGTCTCGTCGATGTTCATGGTGTCGGGGCGGATGTCCACAAAAACCAGCTTTGCGCCTGCAAGCACAAAGGCGTTCGCCGTAGAGGAGAAGGTGTAGGAGGGCAGAATTACCTCATCGCCGGGTTCAAGGCCGCACAGCAGAGCGGCCATTTCCAGGGCATGCGTGCCGCTTGTGGTAAGCAGGACGCAGGACGCACCGGTTCTGGCCTGAAACCAGGCGTGGCATTTTTTGGTAAAATCCCCGTCGCCGCAGATCTTATGGGAGGCGATGGCTTCCCGGACGCAGGTTTCGGACTCGGGGCAATAGGGAGGGACGTTGAATGGGATCATAGGAACTCTCCTGACTTAAAAGCGGATGATACTGCCGCGCAGAAGGAGCAGCACGGTCGGCGCGATATAGAGGAAGGCGAAAACCGCCGCGCATACAGCGCAGAATGCGAGCTGCGTGAGCCTGGCGGCGGCCGGCGGCAGGACAAAATCACGCAGCCGCCGGCGCAGGACGAGCCAGAGCACGCACAGCGCAAGGCTTGCGAGCGAAACGAGCAGTCCGGCGGTGACGCGGAAGCGGGAGGGGCCCCGCTCGATCCGGATCTCGTTTTGCCCCGCCGGCAGGGGGATGCTCATGAGCGTGCCGAGGGTGCGCTCGGCCCCGACGGCCTGTCCGTTTACGGTGATGCGCCAGCAGGTGCTGTATGTTAGCGGGAGGAACAGCCGCATACCGTCCGTTTCCGCCGTGCAGGTGAGCGTGACGGTGTTCCCTCGGCTGCTGCCCTCGATGACGGTGTTTTCGTCATAAAACGCATCTGCGCGGAACGCGGTGAGAACGGCCTTGTCCAGCGCGGTGACGGTGAAGTCCTCCGCTGTCAGAGCCGCCGAGGAGGAAAACTGCACCGAGACCTCCCCGGCCGGGAAATCGCCGAGATACAGGAGGTTCGAGTTGAACGCTGCGGGGTATACGACGTTCTGCGTGTTCTGATATGTGGGGACGGTCACGGCGTTTCCGCCCGCCGTGATGTTCAGGATCGCGCCGTCCGCGCTCATGTAGAGCAGGGCGTCCTCCGGAAGCTCGCAGGTGAGCGTATAGGTGCGAAGCCCGTCCCCCTCCGAGGAAAGCGACATTTCCGGCGTGAAAGCCAGCGTCTTGTCCGTGCCGGTGAAGGCGCGGTACAGCGCATTCAGCCGGTCGGGAAGCGTCAGAAGCTCCAGGTAGTCGTCCAGCGCGCCGTCGGGATACATAAGACCGATGACGCCGGGATAATTAGCCGTGCCGATATGGATGCCGGAAACCACGCCGCCGGTATCGGTATAGAGCGAATCGTCCAGCGGCTCGGCAGAGAGGATGGTGTCCACGCCGAGGAGCATGTCGGAAAAGACCGTGCCGCCGGTGTCCAGCAGACGGAAGTAGCTGACGGTGTAGCCAAGCTCCCGGAAAACGCCCAGCCGTATGGCGGAGTTTCCGGAGTTTACGGAGGACAGCGCGCTGATCCCGGCGAGGGAGGGATAGCCGGAGCTTAGGCTGTTGTCCACGTTCTTCGCGCGTGAGAGCGGGGAGATATCGCGCCCGGCGAAGTATTCGTACAGGGCGTCCGACGCCTCCACATAGGCGGGATCATATTCCCGCGTGTGGGTGTGGTCGTCGCTGGGGGCGAGGAGACCGTACGCATTCGTGCCGAGCTGCAAAAGCAGCACGGCCGCGATAAGCCCTGCGGCCAGACGCCGGCTGCGGAGCCGCCACAGGAGAAGGTACAGTGCCGTGAACAGTGCGGCACAGCCGAGCAGAAGCGGCAGATAGACCCGCCTGTATTCCTGCGGGCCGATGACGGTCAGAAAGCAGACGCCGTATTCGCGCCAATACGCGCTCAGCTTCGGCAGGAGGAAGGCCAGCGCGGCCGCCGGGACCAGAATCCCGGCCGTCTGCAGTACGGTGCGGGTGCGGTTCGGCCCGGGCAGAGCCGGCGGCAGCGAAAGCTCCTCCTCGAGCGCGAGCGCGGCTGCCGCCAGCATGGTGGCGGGGATCATGAAGCCGTAGCGCATGGGGAAGAGGTTGTACTGTCCGAAATGCCACGCCGTGTCAATGTTCGTGAACACCATGGGGACGGCGAGCATGCCCAGCACGACGACGAAGAAGCGGATGACGCCGGCACGCTTGGCGCGATCCTCGCCGGAGAACGCGCTCTGCCGCCGCAGGGCGCGCAGCAGGAGAACGGCCGCCAAGGCCATGCCGAGCAGCATCAGCATGGTGTGCCGCGTGTTCGTGAGGTCCCAGGTGCTCATACCGGCCATGAGGCCGGAATCGAGATTCGACTGGAAACGGTTGCTCCCGGTGATCGCGGAGGAGGACGAAAGCCACCAGTAGGCCGTGAGGCCGAAAGCGGCGGCGGTGCTCACGCCCAGGCGGAACAGCCGGTCGCCCCGAAGCTCCTTCGGAAGCACAAACAGGCAGTAAGCCAGCGAGAACAGGAGAACATAGACGGTCACCATGTAGGTGAAGTAAATCGAGGTGAACAGGAAATACGCGAAAACAGCCGTGTAAAAAACCGGCTTCCCGTCGCGCAGGAGCCGCTCAAGGGACAGAAGCAGGAGCGGGAAAACGGCGGCGATCCACAGCCAGGAGAAGTTCGAGTAGTACTGGAGGACGTACCCGGAGAAGGTGTAGGTTAGGGAGAGAAGAAGCTTCCAGAGCGCGGGAAGGCATGGGAAGCGGCAGCAGAGCGTGCCCGCTGAAATCAGCGCGATCTCCACGAGATATACGGCGAGGAAAAGACTCAGACCCTCCAGGAGATGGTCCCGGGGGAGAAGGAGCAGGATGAGCTCCGGCGGATTCAGGTAATCCCATATGCCGGCGGCGGCGCTTTCCGCAAGACCGGCGAACCAATTGACATGGGCGGAGGCTCCGTGCATGGCGTCCCACAGCGCGTAATAGCCCGGCAGATAGAATTGGGCGGCGTCGATATAGGCCACATTATCCGTGCCGAAGGGCCAGATGCCGCGCAGAGCATAGACGGCAAAGAGTATGACGAGCGTAAGACCGCCGGAGGCGAGGCATACGCCCAGCGCGGACCATAGCTTCTTTTTGCGCGGGAAGGCAGCGGGCATAAAGAGGACCTCTCTGCATATGGAATATAATAAATACCTAATTTGACATTATATCACAAATTAGGTAAAAAGCAACGGTTTGCATGTCCGGAGGAAGAAAATGGCGGCGCGTAAAAAAGGCGGCGTATTACGCGCCGCCGAAACGAAATACCGCGCCGATCACGGCGCAGCCGAGGATGAGAAATACGGGGTGGAGCTTTGAAAACTTCCGCCCGATCAGGAATACGCAGACCGCCAGCACAAGGGCCTTCCAGTCGATGACGGCGGGGAGCGCTGCCAGGCCGGTCCAGCGTTCGGTGCGCAGGAGCGCGCCGGCGGCGACGGTGAGGCCCGCGGCGGCGATGAGCGCCGTGGAGGCGGGGCGCAGGCCGTAAAAAGCGCCTTTTACATAGCGGTTGTCGCGGAACGCCTTCAACACGGCGGCCACGATCATAATGATGATGATGCTGGGCGTCACGAGGCCGATGATGGCGCACAGGCTGCCGAAAACGCCGGCGCAGGTATAGCCGGTATATACGGCCATGTTGACGCCGATGGGGCCGGGGGTGGATTCGGACACAGCCAGCATATCCGCGACCTGCTGCACGGTGAACCAGCCCGTGCGCTCGCCCATGGAGTACAGAAACGGAAGGGTGGCCAGTCCGCCGCCGATCGAGAACAGGCCGGTTTTGAAAAACTCCCAGAACAGACGCAGATAGATCATTTTGACGCCGCCCCCCAGACCTTTACGCACACGCCGAGAAGTCCGGCGGCCAGCACAAAGAGGATGGGGCTCACGCTGAAGATCGTCGCAAGCAGCAGCACGGCGACGAAGATGCAGAGCGTGAGCCGGTCGACGACGGAGGTTTTGAGGAGATTCAGAACGGCCCTCAAAACCAGGGCGACGACGGCGATGCGGATTCCCGCGAAGGCGTTGATGACGATGGGATACTCCGCGAAATTCTGCAATACGGCGGCGATGATGAGGATGATGATGAAGCTCGGCAGACAGATGCTGGCCGTGGCGAAAATACCGCCGGGGATACCCGCCAGCTTATAGCCGATGAAGGTAGCGGTGTTGATGGCGATGACACCCGGCGTACACTGTCCGATGGCGTAATAGTCGGCCAGCTCCTCGTCGGTGCACCACGAATGGGTCTCGACGACCTCGCGCCGCAGGATGGGCAGCATGGCATAGCCGCCGCCGAAAGTCAGGATGCCGACCCGGAAAAAGGCCTGGAATAGCCGGCGGTACAGCGAAAAAGCGTTTCTTTTTTCCTGCATTTCATGCCTCCTGCGTCTTGCAGACGTCACACCAGCCGACAGGGCTTGAAAGCATCTCCAGCTCCTCGCAGGACAGCGCCACGCCGCTGTGGGGGCTGCCGGCGGAGGGATAGACGGTCTCATGGCTGCGCAGGCTGATATCGAGCCAGACTTCCGCGCCCTCGGCCGCAAGGAAGGGGCATACGCCGCCGGCGGCGTTTCCGGTCAGACGCTCCGTGTCCTCCAGAGAGAGCATTTTGGCTTTCTGGCCGAACTGGTCCTTGAACTTGCGGTTGTCAATGCGCCGCGTGCCGGCGGTCACGACCAGAACGACGCCGTCGCCGTGATAGAACGAGAGCGTCTTGGCGATCTGGTCCGGTTCGGTGCCGAGCGCCTGTGCGGCCAGCTCGACTGTGGCGGTGGATTTCTCGAATTCGTGGAGCCGGTCGAGAAGGCCGTGCTCCGCGAGAAAGGGTCGTACTTTGTCGATGGTCATAGGATTCGCCTCTTGTATTTTTTGTGAAATGATTCTATGATAATACCATGAAAAACAGAAAAAGAAAAGTCGCCGTGATCGGCGCGTTAAATGTAGATATCGGCGGGAAGCCGGAGGCGGCGTTCGTGCCGGGAGATTCGATCCCGGGGCGTGTGAGCGTGACGCTCGGCGGCGTGGGCTGGAATATTGCCCGTGACTGCGCCGGCTTGGGCGCGGAAACAGCGTTTTTCTCGGTCCTGGGCCGGGATGAGCACGAGCCGGTGATTCGCCGGGACGCGGAGTCGTTCGGCGTGAGTCTCGCGCATTGCCGGTGGGAGGCGGCGGCGAATAACCGCTATCTCTATATCAGCGGCAAAAACGGCGATATGGTCAGCGCCGTGAACGATATGCGGCTGTGCGGCCGGATCGACGCCGATTTCGCGGCGGCATGCCTGGCGCAGTGCAAAGAGGCCGACGTGCTGGTCGTGGATGCGAACCTGCCGCCGGAGGCCATCCAGGTGCTGGCGGAGAAAGCAGAGGCGCCGCTGGTGGCGGACTGCGTTTCGGCCGTGAAATGCGGGCGCCTCCGTGAGCATCTCCACCGCATTCATACGCTGAAGGCTAACCGCATGGAGGCGGAGATGCTGGCCGGGCAGATCGAACCGGAGGCCTGTGCAGAAGCGCTGATGGCCGCCGGCGTGAAACGGGTGGTCATTTCCCTGAGCGGAGACGGCGTTCTCTGCGCTTCGGAGGGGGAGATCTTCCGTCTGCCCGCGTCGGGCATGCCGGTCATCGACACCACCGGCGCGGGAGACAGCCTGACGGCGGCGCTTGCGGTGGGCCTTGCCCATGGCCTGAGCCTGAAGGAATGCGCTGCGCTCGGCATGCGGGCCGCAGGCATCACCATGGGCCGGATCGGTGCGGTGACAAAGGAGCTGTCCGGGCTGGCTTTATGACAATAAAAAACAGCTCCGCGAAAAGCGGAGCTGTTCAGCCTGTCAAAGAACACCCCAAATAAGGGGAGTTTTTGGTATAATGGGGTTAGGAATTATGCGGGGGGTATAGAGATGGAGGAATGGAGAAAAGACTCGCGGCGGGATGTGGTGATAACGGATATAGATGCGCTGGTGCCGGAGGAGCACCTGCTGCGGAAAATAGAAAAAGTCATGGACTACGACTGGCTGTATGAGCGGCTGAACCCGTATTACAACCATGAGGTAGGCCGTCCCGGCACAGACCCGGTGGTGCTCATAAAGATGGTGCTGATCCAGCATCTGTTTGGGATACCCTCCCTGCGGCAGACGCGAAGAGAGATTCAAGTAAATATAGCATATCGTTGGTTTCTGGGATATGGGCTATTTCCAATTCCGCGTTGCGCTTTTGGAGCGCTTTGATCTGCTGAGCAGAGAGGATG
>CAYOSI010000018.1:0-47918 GCA_964406615.1 uncultured Oscillospiraceae bacterium | reverse complement strand
AACAACGACGGCCACGACAACTACACCGAGCTTGCGCAGAAGAACATCGACACCGGCATGGGCCTGGAACGTCTGGCGGTCGTCTGCCAGGACGTGGACAGCCTCTTCGATGTGGATACCGTGATGAATATCACGAACGAGGTCTCCCGGCTCACCGGGGCGACCTATGGTCAGACCCACAAGATGGACGTGTCCCTGCGCGTCATCACCGACCACATCCGCGCTTCGACCATGATGATCTGCGACGGCGTTCTGCCCTCGAACGAGGGCCGCGGCTATGTGCTGCGCCGCCTGCTGCGCCGCGCGGCGCGTCACGGCAAGCTGCTCGGCATGAACGCGCCGTTTCTGTACAAGCTCGTCGATATTGTCATCCACGAGAACGAGACGGCGTATCCCGACCTGCGCCAAAAGCAGGATTACATCACCCGCCTCATCCGCGTGGAGGAGGAGAATTTCGCCCGCACGATCGATGCCGGTCTGCATATTTTTGCCGACCGTCTTGCCCAGAGCAAGGCCGACGGCGTGACGGTGTTCCCCGGCGACGCGGCGTTCCTGCTCCATGATACCTACGGCTTCCCCCTCGACCTCACGACCGATATGGCGGAAGAAGAGGGCATGACCGTGGACGAGGCCCGCTTCCATGAACTCATGGACGAGCAGCGCCGCAAGGCCCGCGAGGCGCTGGGAGACGGCAAAGATGCCTGGAAGGGCATTGACTTGGGCCTTGACAATACGCCGACCGAGTTCATCGGCTATGACCGTCCGGCCGGCGAGGGGACGATCCTGGCGCTGGTGCTGAACGAGGAGCTTACCCACGAGATTGCCACTGGCGCGGAAGCGATCGTCGTGCTCGACCGGACTCCGTTCTACGCCGAGATGGGCGGCCAGACCGCCGACCACGGTACGCTGAGCCTCGGCGGCAGCGTCTTTGAGGTCCACGACGTTCAGAAGAACAAGGGCGGAAAATATCTGCATTACGGCAAGGTCGTCTCCGGCGGCTTCGCCGTCGGTCAGACCGTGAACGCGCAGATCGACAGGGAGCGCCGCGAGGCCATCAGACGCGCACACTCCGCGACGCACCTGCTCCAGAAAGCCCTGCAGAATGTGCTGGGCGATCATGTCCACCAGGCCGGCTCCTATGTGGGGCCCGACCACTTGCGCTTTGACTTTACGCATTTCTCCGCCATGACGGCGGAGGAGCTGATGCTCGTTGCCATGCAGGTCAGTGATGAGATCCTGAAGGGCGACCGGGTCAATGTTCAGGAGATGGCGATTGCAGACGCACAGAAGAAGGGCGCGATGGCGCTGTTTGGCGAGAAGTACGGTGAGATCGTCCGCGTCGTCGATATGGGCGGCTGGTCCGTGGAGCTGTGCGGCGGTACGCATGTGGACAACACCGCGAAGATCGGCCCGTTCCGCATCGTCAGCGAAAGCTCGGTCGCGTCCGGTGTGCGCCGCATCGAGGCTGTCACCGGCAAGGCGTTCCTGATCCAGGCGGAGGATACCTACCACATGCTCTCGAAGGGCGCTTCCCTGCTGAAGACCAGCCCGGCGGAGCTGCTCAGCAAGGTCGAGAGCACGCTGCAGGAGATGCGTGCCATGCGCCAGGAGATGGAGCGCATGAAGGACCGGCTCCTGTCCGGCGATGTGGAGCGCTTCCTGTTCGCCTCGAAGAAGATCGGAGGGCTGCAGGTCCTCACGGCGAGCCGCTCCGATATGGAGATCGCCGATCTGCGCAAGATGGGCGACTTCCTGCGTGACCGTGAGCCGGGCGTCGTCGCGGTCCTCGCGGCCATTCACGGCGAGAAGGTTTCCTTCCTCTGCGTCTGCGGCAGAGATGCTGTGGCGAAGGGCATCAAGGCCGGCGATATTATCAAGGCCGTATCGGCTGTCGCAGGCGGCAAGGGCGGCGGGAAGCCGGACTCCGCGATGGGCGGCGGCACGAATGTGCTCAAGACAGACGATGCGCTGGCGATCGTGGACGATCTGGTCGCGGAAAAGCTGGGTCTCTGATCCGGCGGAAAGAGGGAATAACCATGTCTGAAATGAAAAATTACGACTCCGAATGCCTTTTTTGCCGCATCATAAAGGGAGAGGTCCCCTCTGCGAAGGTGTATGAGGACGAGCGGTGCTTTGCCTTCCGGGACATCGCGCCGCAGGCTCCGACCCATATCCTGGTCATCCCAAAGGAGCATATCGCGTCTGCCAATGAGCTGAGCGCCGAAAATGCTGCGCTCGCGGCGCATATCCTGGCGGTAATCCCGCAGATTGCAGCGGCGGAGGGGCTCACGGGCGGCTATCGCATCGTGTCCAATGTGGGCGCCGACGCCGGCCAGACCGTGCGCCACCTGCACTTCCATATTTTGGGTGGCACACGCATGGACGATAAAATGGCATAAAACGCGCGGGTGGGAAAGCTTGTATGGGCGGCTATGGGCTTTGCCGCCGCGGCGTTTGGGGCGGAGTATTTTCTGCCGATACCGGGGCTGCCGTATTTTGCGGCGGCCCTTGCCGTTATGTCCTTCGGGGCGCTGTGCCTGAAGAAAAGACGCCGCGCGGCGGTGATGACGGCGCTTCTATCCGCCGCTTTGGGGCTTTTGTGCTGGTGGGGCTGCTATGAGCTTCATGTGGCGCCGTGCGAGGCGTTGGCGGGACAGGATGTGACGATCACGGCCCGTGTGACGGATTATCCGCAGGTGACGGAGCGGTACAGCCGGGTCACGGTGAGGATCATGGACGGCGCACCGCCGGAGCGGGCGAACCTTTACCTGTACGACGATGAAATGCCGGCGCTTCGGCCC
The DNA here is from genome assembly GCA_964406615.1 of uncultured Oscillospiraceae bacterium. Classification (GTDB taxonomy): domain Bacteria; phylum Bacillota; class Clostridia; order Oscillospirales; family Oscillospiraceae; genus CAJOIG01. The sequence goes on along the minus strand of CAYOSI010000018.1, from coordinate 45,117 downwards.
GGCGATATCATCACGGCCGAGATCCGTGTCCGCCCGGTGATGGATCGCAGCGCGTCGGACATACATACGAACACCAGCGCCGGGATCTATCTGCGGGGGTATTTCCGCGGCGCGCTTGATGTCGTCGGACGGTGGGCGTATGCGGGGCTGTATTTTCCCAAGGAGCTTGGGCAGTATGTGAAAAATACCTGCGAATCGCTCTTTTCCGGACGGCTCGGCGTATTCATGAAGGCGCTGCTCACCGGGGACAAGCAGGAGTTATATGACGATGTGGAGCTGTACGGCGATATGCGGGCCTCCGGCGTTCTGCATGTCGTGGCGGTCAGCGGGATGCATGTCTTTATCCTGCTTGCCTTTGCCGATCTTCTGTTCGGAAGGCGGCATTGGGTGCGCCTTCTGTGTCTGCCGCTGATCGGCGTGTTTGTGCTGATGACCGGCGCGGGCGCAGCGGTCGTGCGGGCGGCGATCATGCAGACGCTGTATATTTGCGCGCCGGTGCTGGGACGGGAGAGCGACGGACTCTCCGCGATCTCCGCGGCGTTGCTGCTGGAGCTTCTGGTCAATCCGATGGCGATTGGCGGCATCGGCCTGCAGCTCAGCTATGCCTGCGTGCTGGGCTTCGCGCTGTTTTTGCCGCGGCTGTATGCGGCGACCCGGCGCCCGGCCTTTACCAGGAACCGGATCGGCCGCTATCTGCGGGGCAGCGTCATCACGTCCGTCAGCGCCACGAGCCTGTCCATTCCGGTGTCTGCCTATTATTTCGGCTCGGTGCCGCTGCTGGCGATTCTGGCGAACGCGCTTCTTCTTCCGGTGGTGGAGGTGTGCTTCGCGGGCGGCTATGTGCTCTGCGCTGTGAACGCGCTCTGTCCGGCGGCGGCCGGGCTGGGCGCATGGGCGCTGGGCTGGCTTGTCCGCTGGTGCATGCTGGTGGTCCGGCTGCTGGGGCGGCTTCCGTTTTCCTGCCTGTATACGGCGTACCCGGGAACGGTGCTGTGGCTGGTATTCGCATATGCGCTGCTGCTGTGGTATGTCGTTTGCCGGCGACGGCGGCGGTATCTTCATCCCGGCATCCCGCTGGGGCTGGGCCTTATCGGGCTGTGTCTCGTGTTCCTGTGCAGCTTCGGCGGCCGGATGCAGCATACCGTCGCCGTGCTGGATGTGGGGCAGGGACAATGCGTGGCGGTCTACGACAAAAACGCCGCCGTTGTAGTGGACTGCGGCGGCTCTGAGCTGACCAACGCAGGCGATGCGGCGGCGGATTATCTCCAGTCAGCGGGCGTCCGACAGGTGGATATCCTGGTGCTGACGCATCTGCATGAGGACCATGCAAACGGTGCGGAGACGCTGATGTACCGCATCCCGGTAAAACGGCTGTACCTCCCGGCGGACGCCGACGACGGGGACGGGATGCTCACGCGGCTTTTGACGGCGGCGTCCCGGTACGGGACGGAGGTCGTTATGCTGTCCGGGGATGAGATCCATTCGCTGGGCGAGCTGACGCTGACGCTCGAGCTGCCGCAGGCGGGAAGCGGGGAGAATGAGCGCGGCATCGTCGTGCTGGCGGCGTACCCGGACATGAACGCGCTCATCATGGGCGACGCGGGCGAGGACGCGGAGCTTGCGCTGCTGGAAAGGGGCTTTGCGCCGGATGTGGACATCCTGGTCGTAGGGCATCACGGCTCAAAAACGGCCTCCGGCGCCCTCTTTCTGCGGGCGATCCGGGCTGGGACGGCGGTGATATCCGTCGGCGCGGGAAACAGCTATGGCTTGCCGGCGCCGGAGGTCCTGGAGCGGCTGGAACATTACATGGACGAAATATACCGCACGGACGAGGATGGCACGGTCGTCTTTCGGGGGAACGATCAATGACGGATAAAAGGACGAGAAAAGAGCAGAAACCGCCGTTTGATTACGGCGCGGAGAAGAAAAAGCTCCACGCGCTGGGGCCGCAGAGGGTGTATCTTCTGCGCGGCGAGGAGGATTTTCTGCGGGACAGCTTCCTGCGCGAGCTTCGCGCCCTGTGCGTTGAAGAGGGGACGGAGGCGTTTAACTATCACCGTCTGGAGGGCGGCTCGCTTGATCAGCTCCGCGAGGCGGTCGACGCCCTGCCGTTCATGGGTGAGCGCACACTGATCGAGGTGCGGGATTTTGACGTGAACAAAACGACGTCCTATGACCCGGAGGCGCTGAAGGCGCTGCTGACGGACGTCCCGGAATGGGCGACGATCGCGTTCGTGTTTGCGCCGGGTTATGCCCCGGATAACCGCCTCGGCGTGGTCAAGGCGCTGAAAAAGCGGGCGGAGGACATCGAATTCCGCAGTCCCGCGGAAAACGTGCTGCGCCAATGGATCGCGCGGGAGGTCCGCGCCTGCGGCAAGGTCATCGGCGGCGGAACGGCGGATTATCTCATCTGGATCTGTGGCGAGCGCATGAGTACGCTGTTGCCGGAGATCAACAAGATCTGCGGCGCGGCGGCCGGGGACGAGATAACACGCGCCGACATTGACGCCGTGGCCAAGAAAGCGCCGGAGACGACGATCTTTCAGCTTACCGATGCGCTGGGTGCGAAGGAATATGACAAGGCCGCGTCGCTGCTCGCGGACCTGCTGGCGGATAAGGATGAGCCGCCGCAGAAGCAGATCTACATGGTGAGCGAGCAGTTCCGGCGGCTGTACGCCGTGAAGGTCGCGCAGGACTTCGGGCGGCAGGAGAGCTATATCACGGACTGCATCCCGGAGCTTGCCGGCAAATCGTATTTGATCCGCAAGCTCCGGAATACCGCCCGAAGCTTCAGTCGGGCGCGTCTGGCGCGGGCGGTGCGGATGTGCGCGGCGTGCGATTTCGGCATGAAGTCCGGCGGCGGCCCGGAGCCGGAGGATCAGATGAAAGAGCTTGTCCTCAAGCTGGCGCTTGACCGTCTATGATGAAGCTCAAAGAGGCGATCGTCGTGGAGGGACGATACGACAAGGCGGCCCTTGCGCCCCTTGTGGACACGGTGATCCTGGATACTGCGGGCTTCGGGGTTTTTCACGATAGGGAAAAGCTCGCGCTTCTGCGCCGGCTGGCGGAGGTACGCGGTCTGGTTGTGCTGACCGACAGCGACGGCGGCGGCTTTCTTATACGCCGCTTTCTCAAAAGCACAATCGACCCGGCACTTTTGAAGCAGGCATATATCCCCGATGTGCCCGGAAAGGAGCGCCGGAAACGGAAGCCGGGCAAGGAGGGGATGCTCGGCGTTGAGGGCATGAGCGGCGAGGTGCTGCTTACGTGTCTGCGCCGGGCGGGCGTTACGGTTCTCGGCGAGGAGGAGCCTGCGCCTGAAAGGGCGCAGATCACCAAGGCGGAGCTGTATGCGCTGGGCCTTACCGGGACGCCGGACAGCGCGGCCCGCCGCGCACAGCTCAAAAAAGCCCTCTCGCTGCCGGAAAAGCTCAGCACGAATGCCCTTTTGGATGTGCTGAACATCCTGGTTACAAGAGAGGAGCTGCTCCGTATGCTGGAAGAAACCAATGCATGAGTCCCGTGCTGGTCCTGATTTACATAATATTGCAATGCGCCGATAAATATGCTATAATATAATAATAGAAATACTATTTCTTCGGAGGATAGTCCTATGAAATGTCCCTATTGCGGCTACGCCGAGAGCAAGGTCATCGACTCCCGCCCCGCAGAGGAGGGGAGCACGATACGCCGCCGCCGCGAATGTCTGGCCTGCCGCAAGCGGTTCACGACCTATGAGATCATGGAGCGTCTGCCCCTTGTGGTCGTCAAGCGCGACGGAAGCCGGCAGAGCTTTGACCGCGTGAAGGTCATTAACGGTCTGGTCCGCGCCTGTGAGAAGAGGCCGGTCGCCCTCAGCCGGCTGGAGGATATTGCCGATGAGATCGAAAATGAGCTTCAGGGCGCGCTGGAGCGCGAAATTACGACGGCGGAGATCGGCGAGATGGTCATGGACCGGCTCAAGGACCTGGACGAGGTGGCCTATGTCCGCTTTGCCTCCGTTTACCGCCAGTTCAAGGATATCAATACCTTCATGGAGGAGCTGACAAAGCTTCTGGGGGATAAGTCCTCGTCGTAAGCGCCGGCGTCACTCCCTCGGCGCGAGGAAGATGCCGCCCTGCTGGTCGGCGGTCATCATATACACCTCGGAGGGCGCAGAAAGTCCGTTTTCGGCCAGGCGTTTTTGGAGCCACGCTTCGTTATAGCCCAGCAGGCGCAGGTTGTCCGACAGCACACGCCCGCTGTTTATGACGATGACCGGATAGCCGGCGTCGGGCTCGGTCACACCGAGCTGTCCGGCGGTGGCGGGGCGTTCCGTCGGCGTGGGGATAATATTGATGCGTCCGCTCGTTTCGAGAATGGCGTATTCGACGTCGTTCATATCGAGAACGCCGTCCGAGCGGAGAGCCTCGGTCAGCTCGTCGGGCGTGATGCGGTTGCGGTTCATCTGGCTTTGATCGATCCGCCCGTGCACGACCAGAAGCGCCGGCTTGCCGGCGAGAAGGGCACGCAGTTTCACGCTTTTGAGCGATACGACCGAGAGCAGATATTCAAGGCCCAGAAAGGTCAGAATGGGCAGGATGACTCGGAGCATCGGAATGTCGGGGTCCACGATCGGTTCGGACGCGACCTCGGAGATCAGGAATGTGACGACGAGCTCCGACAGCTCCAGTTCGCCCAACTGCCGCTTTCCCGTGAGCCGCATGAGAAAGATCAGCAGGACGTATATAAGGACAGAATTTAAAAAAACTCGGATCATGGGATTAGTATGTCACCATGATCGTTTATTATGAAAAGATCCGCCGTCCGGCGGGAGGAGGAATTATGGGGAAATATTTTGGAACAGACGGTTTTCGCGGCGAGGCGAACGTAGCGCTGCGGCCCGAGCACGCGTTCCGGATCGGACGCTATCTCGGCTGGTATTTCGGCCGGGACCACAAGGCGAAGATCGTGATCGGAAAGGATACCCGCCGTTCGAGCTATATGTACGAGCACGCGCTGGCTGCGGGCATCACCGCCTCCGGCACGGACGCCTATCTTCTGCACGTTACGACGACGCCCTGCGTGTCCTATATCACGCGCACCGAGGGCTTTGACTGCGGCATTATGATCTCCGCCAGTCACAACCCATTCTACGATAACGGCATCAAGCTCATGAACGGCCGGGGGGAGAAGATGGACGACGCCCTGCAGGATGAGATCGAGCGGTATATCGATGGAGAGCTTGAAGAACTGCCCTATGCGCTGCGGGACGGGATCGGCTGCACCGTGGACTTCTACTCGGGACGCAACCGCTACATCGGCTACCTGGCGGGCATCGCCAAGCGGCCCTATGAGGGCAAGATCGTGGCGCTCGACTGCGCAAACGGCAGCACGTGGATGATTGCCGCGGCGGTGTTCCGCGCGCTGGGCGCTGCGGTAAAGCCGATGAACGACGGCCCGAACGGCGTGAACATAAACCTCGGCTGCGGCTCCACGCATATCGAGGGGCTGCAGGAATATGTGCGCCATAACCATGTGGACTGCGGCTTTGCGTTCGACGGGGACGGCGACCGGTGCCTGGCTGTGGACGAAAACGGCGAGTTGATAAACGGCGACAAAATCATGTTCATCTGCGCAAAGCTCATGAAGGACAACGGTCAGCTTCCGAACAACACCGTGGTGACGACGGTGATGTCGAATCTTGGCCTGTACAAGGCCTTCGACCGGGAAGGCATCGCCTATGAAAAGACTGCGGTGGGCGACCGCTTCGTATATGAGAACATGAAGGCGAATGGCCATATCATTGGCGGCGAGCAGTCCGGGCACATTATTTTCCGCAAATACGCCCATTCCGGCGACGGCATTCTGACGGCCATCATGCTCATGGAGACCATGATGGAGACGCAACTTCCGCTGTCGGCGATGGCGGCGCCGGTGCGTACATACCCGCAGGTCCTGAAGAACGTCGTCGTTACCGATAAGGACGGTACGCTGGCCGATGCCGCCGTGCAGGCGGAGGTCGCGGCGGTGGAAAAGGAGCTTGGCGGCGAGGGTCGTGTCCTGCTCCGCAAGAGCGGTACGGAGCCTGTTCTGCGCGTTATGGCGGAGGCAAAAACCCCCGCGCTGTGCGAGGCGGGCGTTGACCGCATCATCGCGGCCATGGACCGGCAGGGGCTTCTCGTGAGGATAAAGACATGATCCGGACAAGTGAAATGTATTCCCTGGAACACACGGCGGCAAGGCCGCTGCTGGAGGCGACGGAATATCCCTGGGAAGCACTGGACGGCATCGGGGACTTTATCCGGGCCCTGGGACCGACGCTTCCGGCGGAGGAATATGACCATCCGGCGGAGGACGTCTGGATCGCGAAGGACGCGGAGGTGTTTCCCTCGGCGTACATCAAGGGGCCGTGCATCATCGGGCATAGGACCGAGGTGCGGCACAGCGCCTTTATCCGCGGCAGCGCCCTTGTCGGGGAGGGCTGCGTGGTCGGAAACTCCACGGAGCTTAAAAACGTCATCCTGTTCGACCATGTGCAGGTGCCGCATTATAATTATGTGGGTGACTCCATTCTCGGCTATAAGGCTCATATGGGCGCCGGGAGCATCACCTCGAATGTGAAGAGCGACAAAACGCCCGTGGTCGTGAAGGACGGAGCCGGGCAGGTCGAAACCGGGCGCAAAAAGGTCGGCGCGATGCTGGGCGACCATGTGGAGATCGGCTGCAACAGCGTGCTGAATCCCGGCACGGTCATCGGCCCGGGCTCGAGCGTATATCCCGTGTCCTGCGTGCGCGGCGTCATCCCGGCAAACAGTATCTATAAGGACAAGGACCACATCACGGCCCGCGTATAGGCGCAAAAAGGCCGCCCGATCGGGCGGCCTTTGCCATTGTTCAGGTTTCGATCTCCTGCTTGGCGGAGCGATAGTCGTTGGCGGCTTCGATGCTGTCGGGCGGGTAGAACTCGTCGATCGGGAAGCTGATGCGCTGGAAGAGAGAGCAGGGATCGTCCGGCTCACTGGACGTGCAGTCCTTCTCGGGCAGGCAGTAGTCGTATACCGGCACCACGAGCTGGCTGTCGCGCTCAAGGCGGATGATCGAGAACTGTCCGAGCGTGCAGGTGAGCAGCCGGACGCCGTCGGAGAGAACGAGGTCCTCGCCGAAATGCGCGAGAATCTTTTTGGGGATATCCCGCGGCTCACCGGAGAAGCCGACAGTGCAGGCATCCACCAGCTTCATGTTCAGCACAATGGGGTCGACGCATTCCGCTACGGCGATGGGCTGTACGGCGCGGTCGAAGATGCTGCCGTCGGACGAGAAGACCTTGGCGGAGCTTTCGCTGCCGAAGAGCATCACGCGCTTGTTGAACACGCACAGGCCGCGGACGGGGCGTTCACACGGGAAGGTAATGCCGCTTACCTCGTAGAAATAGGTGACGTCGATGGTGTAATAGCCCCGGTTGAAGCTGATCTCATCGACCTGCACATCGGCATACAGGAGCGTGGCCGAGCTGGGGCGTACACTGAACGCGCTCTCTATGTATTGCTGGGAGCAGGCAGTGGGATAGACGCGCAGGTCCTCCATGCAGTCCTTGTCACGGCAGCTGTCGTATATTTTTCGGGTATGAATGCACACCGCTTCGGTGATTTCGTGGCTGTCAGCCATGATATTGCCCTCCTTAAACGGTTTTACCGGTCGAACCGGCGTTCAGTACAGTCTATGCCCACTGCCGCAAAATGTGATTTTTTTCTGTACGATGCGCGGAAAGTATAGTATAATATAGGGGAAAAACGGAGGCGCACGATGGATAACTTCGGATTCATTCATGACAAGCTGGATATAAAAATTCTCATCCTCTACATTCTGGAAAAGCTGCCCGGCGCGGTCGAACCGACGATGCTTTCGGATCTGGCGCTGTTTGACGGCGGCTTCACCTGGTTTGATTATACCGACTGCCTGGCGGAGCTTGTGCAGACGGAGCAGGTGCGCGAGGAGGACGGCAAGTATGAGATCACCGAAAAAGGCCGGCGCAACGTCGGGTATGTCGGCTCGAGCCTGCCGTATTCCGTCCGGGCCAAGGCGGACCGGCTGACGACCCCCGCCGTGCTTGCGATGCAGCGCGCCCGTCAGATCGAGACGGTGACGGAAACGCAGAAGGACGGCGGCGCATCCGTGAGCCTGCGGCTGTCCGACGGCGTGGGCGAGGTCATCGCCCTGCGTTTGGCGGTGCCCGATGAGGCGGCGGGCAGGAGCATGGAAGCGAATTTCCGGACAAACGCGGAGAAAATCTACAACCGCATACTCGCGATCCTGACCGAGGAATAAATCAAGGCGCGGCATCAGCCGCGCCTTACATTTTTATACAAGGGGAAGGGGAACAAAGCCCCGGTCGGTCAGCTCCCAGATCTCGCGGAAGCCGATGGCGCGCAGGAGCGCCTCCATGTCGGCAAACGCATAAGCGACGGCGTCCGCGCTGTGCGCGTCGGAGGTGACGAGCACACGGGCGTTCCGTGCTTTCAGCTCGGCCAGAAGCCGGGGCGAGGGATAGGGCGCCGTGCGCCAGCCGCGGGCCATGGCGCCGGTGTTTACCTCAAAAAGCTTGCCGGCCTTCAAAAGCAGCTCCATGCCCGCCATGGCGGCGTCGGTATAGCGCCGCGAGGCATCGTCAAAAAGGGAATGCCTCTCGTCGTATTTCGTCAGCAGATCGAAATGCCCGACTATGTCCACAAACGGCTTTGCCGCAAGCTCAGCGTACTGCGCAAAATAGGCCTCCGCCATCGCATCGGCGTCGCCGGCAAAATACTTGGCCAGCGCGGCCTTTGACACCTCCGGCGTATCGTCCACGGACGGATACTCGCCGCCCATATCAATGTGGTGAACGGAGCCGATGACGTAGTCATAGCCCCCGGCGGTCTCCGGCAAGGAGACGGCGTCCCATTCGAGGCCGCAGAATACCTCCAGCCGCCCGGCGAAGGCGGCCTTTGTCTCGGCGACCGCCGCGCGGTAGGCGGGGACCTTTTCGGGGGTCATGCCCCAGTCGTTGTCCCAAGGCAGATCGCTGTGGCCGGAAAAGCCCAGCGAGGTAAGATGCGCCTCCAGCGCGGCCTGCGCCATTTCCATGGGCGTGTTTTGCCCGTCGCAGAAGCAGGTGTGCGTGTGCAGGTTCTGGCGGATCATACCATCTTTTCCTGCTTGACCTTGCGGTCGATCACATGACGGGAGGCAAGCTCCGCCTTCAGCTCATCGAGGCTTATGCCCATTTCGGTCATCAGCACCATGGCGTGATAGGCGAGGTCCCCCAGCTCGTAGATCGTGTTGGGCTTATCGTTATCCTTCGCGGCGATAATGACCTCGGTGCACTCCTCTCCGACCTTTTTAAGGATCTTGTCAAGCCCCTTCTCGAAAAGATAGGAGGTGTAGGAGCCTTCGGGCGGATTCTCCTTGCGGCCGATAAGCATCTGCATCAGGCCCTCATACTGGAACGCCGGCGCGGTCTCGCCGGTGTAGATGACGTCGTTAAAGCAGGAATCCGTGCCGAGATGGCAGGCCGGACCGTCTTTCACGACCTCGACGACGAGCGCGTCGCGGTCACAGTCGGCGGTGATGGAGACGATGTGCTGGTAGCAGCCGCTGGTGTCGCCTTTGAGCCACAGCTCCTGGCGGCTCCGGCTCCAGAAGCAGGTGAGCCCCTTTTCCATGGAGACGGCGAGGCTCTCCTTATTCATATAGGCCACCGTCAGCACCTTTCGGCTGGAGGAATCCACCACCACGGCGGGGATCAGGCCCTTTTCGTCAAATTTGAGGGTATCTATGTCAAACATGGCTTATCTCCTAACCAAAATGTTATTTTCAGCGAGCCGGGCCTTGAGGTCGTCGATGGACACTTCACCGAAGTGGAAGATCGAGGCGGCGAGACCCGCGTCCACCTTGGGAAGCGCGTGGAACAGCTCAACGAAGTGGTCGATGCTGCCCGCGCCGCCGGAGGCGATGACGGGGATGCTCACGGCCTGGCAGGCCGCGTCCAGCATTTCGAGGTCAAAGCCCTGCTTGACGCCGTCCGTATCAATGGAATTGAGCACCAGCTCGCCCGCGCCGAGGTCGACGCCGCGGCGGATCCACTCGATGGCGTCCATGCCGGTATCCTCGCGCCCGCCCTTGGCAAAGACGCGGAACCGGCCGTCCACGCGCTTGGCGTCCACGGAGAGGACGACGCACTGGCTGCCGTAGCGCTTTGCGGCGTCGTAGATAAGCTGCGGATTTTTGATGGCGCCGGAGTTTACGCTGACCTTGTCCGCGCCGCATTTGAGCACACGGTCAAAGTCGTCGACGGTGTTGATGCCGCCGCCGACGGTCAGCGGGATGAAGATCGTGGAGGCGGCCTCGCGGAGTATGTCGGTAAAGAGGGCGCGTCCCTCGGCGGAGGCAGTGATGTCGTAGAAAACCAGCTCGTCCGCGCCGCAGCGGGAATAGTATTCCGCGAGCTTTACGGGGCTGGATACGTCGGCAAGGCCGAGGAAATTGACGCCCTTGACGACGCGGCCGTCCTTGACGTCGAGGCATGGAATGATGCGTTTTGTGATCATTTTGCTACCTCGATTGCTTCCGCCAGGTCGATGGCGCCGATGTAATACGCCTTGCCCACGATGGCTCCGTGCATGCCCATGCCGCGCAGGGCGGTGATATCCGCCAGGCTCGACACGCCGCCGGAGGCAATGATGTTCAGATGGGGGAAGGCGTCGTTCAGCTCGCGGTACAGCGCGCGGTTCGTGCCGCCCATCGCGCCGTCCCTTGAGATGTCCGTGCAGATGACGGTGCTCACGCCGGCGTCTTCGAGCCGGGCGCAGAACTCCATGCAGGTGACGGCGCTGGTCTCGAGCCAGCCCTTGATGGCAATACAGCCGTCGCGGCAGTCCACGCCTGCGGCAATGCGGCCGGGATATTTTTTCGCCATGCTGCGGAAAAAGTCCCGGTCCGTGATGGCGGCGGTGCCGAGGATGACGCGCTCGACGCCCGCGTCGATATAGTGGCGCACAGCGTCCTCCGAGCGGATGCCGCCGCCGATCTCGACCTTGAGCGAGGTGCTCTCGGCGACGGAGGCGACGACGTCAAAATTCGGCGTGCCGCCGTCGCGAGCGCCGGCGAGATCGACCATGTGGACGTATTCCGCGCCCGCTGCGGCAAAATCCTTCGCCACGGAGAGGGGATCATCACTGTAAACGGTCATCTGCGCGTAATCGCCCTTGTATAGGCGCACGGCTTTGCCGTCATAAAGATCAATGGCAGGCAAAATATACATGGAGCGCTCACCTCATTTCACAGAAGGCCCGGAGAATGTTCAGGCCGACCGGCCCGCTTTTCTCGGGGTGAAACTGGCAGCCCAGGACGTTTTCGTGCGCGACGGCGGCGGTCAGCTCCCTGCCGTATTCGGCGGTGGCGAGCACGGCGTCGCCGCATTTTGCCGCGTAAAAGCTGTGGACGAAGTACACGCAGTCGTCCGGGCGGATGTATTTCCAGAGCGGATGCTCAGGCTTTGTCAGATGCAGGGCATTCCAGCCAATGTGCGGCACCTTGAGGCTGGCGGGGATATCCGGCGTCATATCCACAACCTCGCCGGGGATGAGGCCGAGGCCGTCGTGGCAGCCGAACTCATAGCTGCGGTCAAACAGAAGCTGCATGCCGAGGCAGATGCCGAGGATGGGCTTTCCGGTTTTGGCCTCATCCCGCAGCACGGCGTCAAGACCCGTGCCGCGCAGCTTGTCCGCGGCGTCTCCGAACGCGCCAACGCCGGGCAGGACCAGCCGGTCGGCGGAGCGAAGACGGTCCGCGTCTCCGGTCACGACCGCGTCCGCGCCGATCATGGAGATGGAGCTTTTGAGCGAGAAGAGGTTTCCCACGCCGTAGTCGATGATCGCGATCATTTACAGCACTCCCTTGGTGGACGGGATCTCATCGGCGGCGGCCCCGTCGATGGATACGGCCCGGCGCATGGCCCGGCCGAAGCCCTTGAATGCGGCCTCAATGATGTGGTGGGTGTTGGTGCCGTCGAGCTGGCGCAGATGCAGCGTGATGCCGGCGGTGCGGGCAAACGCCATGAAGAATTCCTCAACCAGCTCCGTATCGAAGGCGCCAACCTTCTGGGCGGGAAGCTCGAGGTTATAGCGCAGAAGACCGCGCCCGGAGATGTCGGCGGCGACAAGGACGAGCGCCTCGTCCATGGGCAGCAGCATGCTGCCGTAGCGCGTGATGCCGCGCTTGTCGCCAAGCGCCTCGCGGAACGCTTCGCCCAGCGCGATGGCGATATCCTCCGTGCTGTGGTGGTCGTCGACCTGCGTATCGCCGCGGCAGGTGACGGTGAGGTCGAAACGCCCGTGGCGGGCGAAGAGCGTCAGCATGTGGTCGAGAAAGCCTACGCCGGTGTCGGCGCATACGGCGCCCGTGCCGTCCAGGCGGAGGGCGAGGGTAATATCGGTTTCGGCGGTCTGTCGGGTAATGGAGGCGGTCCTCATGATTGCAGGCCCCTTTCGTTCAAAATGGCGCGGATGTCAGCAAGAAGAATATCCATCTGGGCGCGCGTGCCGATGGTGATGCGGGTAAATTCCGCGATGCGGTCCTTGGCAAAGTGCCGGACGAGCACGCCGCGCGCCTTGAGGCTGGTGTAAAGGTCAAAGCCGGAAATAGCCTCGCTGCGGGCAAAAATAAAATTCGCCCTGGAGGGCAGGACCTCAAAGCCCAGCTTCTGAAGCTCTGCGGTCGCGTAGGCACGGGTTTCCGTGATGGTCCGGGCGTTTGCCATGAAGTAGTCGTTGTCGTCGATGGCGGCGCAGCCGGCGGCCTGCGTCATGCGGTTGACATTATAGGGATTTGTGGCGTACTTGACGGTGTTCAGATCGCGTATCAGCTCTGCCGGACCGATGCCGAAGCCGAGCCGGGCGCCGGCCAGCGAGCGGGACTTGGAGAAAGTCTGCGTAACGAGCAGGTTCCCGTATGTTTCGATGAGCGAGACGCAGCTCTCGCCGCCGAAATCGACGTACGCCTCGTCGATGATGACGACGTTATCCGGGTTCGAGCGCACGATGCGCTCGATGTCGGCGACAGAGATCGCACGGCCCGTCGGGGCGTTCGGGTTTGCGATGACGATGGTCTCGTTCAGGCCGATGTAGTCGTTCGGGTCGAGCGAGAAATCGTCTTTGAGCGGAATGATGTGGGCCGGGACGTGGTTCATGTCCGCGTAGACGGGGTAGAAGCCGTAGCTGATATCCGGAAAGGCGATCGGGTGCTCCTCGTCGCCGAAAGCAAGGAACGCGAAATACAGGATCTCATCCGACCCGTTCACCGGCAGGATGTTTTCCGGCTTCACGCCGTAGAGCGCGGCGGCCTTTTCCTTCAGCGCGGTGCACTCCGGGTCGCAGTAAAGCTGGAGACAGCCGGCTTCGGCAGCGGCGGCGGCGCGAACGCCGTCCGACGGGGGGAAGGGAGATTCGTTGGTATTAAGCTTGGTGTACTGCATATCCCGCGGCTGTTCGCCGGGGGCATAGGGGGTGAGAGCCGCATGCTTACGGCTCAGAAACCGGCTCATTTCACGGCCTCCTTATCCATACGCACCAGCGCGGAACGGGCGTGGGCCTCAAGACCCTCCTTGCGGGCGAACAGGCCAATGTCGCCGGCGACCCTGCCGAGCGCCTCGGGCGTAAAATAGGTGTACTGTGTCTTTTTTACGAAGTCGTCCACCCCGAGCGGGCTTGAAAACCGCGCCGCGCCGGCGGTGGGAAGCGTGTGGTTCGGACCGGCGAGATAATCGCCGAGCGCCTCCGGACAGTATTTGCCCAGAAAGACGGAACCGGCGTTTCGGACTTTGTCGAGATACGGCGCGGGCTCGTCGACGCAGATCTCCAAATGCTCGGGGGCCAGCTCGTTCGCGGCCTCGACGGCGGTCAGCAGGTCATCGGTCAGAATGATCTTGCCGTTATTTTCAATGGAGGCGCGGGCAATGTCCTCGCGGGGCAGGAGCGTGAGCTGACGCTCGACCTCGGCCTGCACGGCTCCGGCAAGCTCGGCGCTGTCGGTGATGAGCACCGCGCTCGCGAGAACGTCATGCTCCGCCTGACTGAGCAGGTCGGCCGCAACATGGACAGGGTCGCAGCTTCCGTCTGCCACGACGAGAATTTCGCTCGGTCCGGCGATCATGTCGATATCCACCAGGCCGAAAACCTGGCGCTTCGCCTCGGCGACATAGGCGCTGCCGGGGCCTACGATCTTATCGACCTTCGGCACGGATTCGGTGCCATAGGCCAGCGCAGCCACGGCCTGTGCGCCGCCTATGCGGAAGACGCGGTCAACGCCCGCGATTTTTGCCGCAGCAAGGATGGCCTGCGGCTGTCTGCCGTCCGGGCCGGGCGGGGACACCATGACGAGCCGGCGGCATCCGGCAAGCTTCGCCGGAATGGCGGTCATCAGCACGGAGGAGGGGTAGGCCGCGGTGCGGCCGGGGATGCAGAGGCCCACGTTCTCGATGGGCGTGATCTTTATGCCGAGATAGGAGCCGTCCGGGCGCTCGATGCGGAAGCCGCCGCGCAGCTCATGGCGATGGAACGCGCGGATGTTTTCAGCGGCCTCTTCCAGAACGCGGAGAAACTCCGGGTCCATGGCGTCGTAGGCGTCCTGGATCTCCTGCGCCGGGACCTCGAGCGAGGAGAGCGCCGCGCCGTCAAACCGCTGGGAGTATTCATAGAGCGCCGCGTCGCCCCGGGCCTCGACATCGGCCAAGATGCCGCGCACGGCGTCGGTCACACCGCTCTTTTCCACGCCGCGAATGAGCAGCGAGGACAGCGGAACTTCGTTATAGCTGTAAATCTTCATCATGGCGTTCGCTCAGCCTTTCTGACGCAGAAGACCGGCCATGCGGGTGCAGAGGGCGCTGATCTCCCCGCTCCGGAATTTGAAACGGGCTTTGTTGGCAATCAGACGCGCACTGATGGGCACGATCTCGTGCAGCGGCGCAAGGCCGTTTTCTTCGAGTGTTTTGCCGGTCTCGACGATATCGACGATCACGTCCGACAGCCCCACGATGGGGGCAAGCTCAATGGAGCCGTTCAGCTTTATGATGTCGATCGGGCGGCTCTGCGCGCTGTAATAGCTCTTGGCGATGTTGGGGAATTTGGTGGCGACGCGCAGCGTGTGCGCCGGGTCGTCACGGAAGTCGGCGGGGCCGGCCACGCACATGCGGCATCGGCCCATGCGGAGATCGAGCAGCTCGTAGACGTCCGGGGCATACTCCAGAAGAATGTCCTTGCCGGCCACGCCGATGTCGGCCGCACCGCGCTCGACATAGATTGCAACATCCGAGGGCTTTGCCCAGAAATAACGCACGCCGGCGGCCTCGTTCTCGAAAATCAGCTTCCGGTTCTGCTCCTTGAGCGAGGGGCATTCATAACCGGCCGCGGCAAACAGGTCGTAGACCTTTTCGCCCAAACGTCCCTTCGGCAGGGCGATATTCAGCATATTCACAGGACTACCTCCCTGCCGTTCAGATCCTCCGCCCGGCGGTAGATGACGGCGGTTTTGCCTCGGGACTGGGCGCGGACGGTGCGGCCGGACGCCGCAATGGCCCGGACGGCCCTCGCAACGGCGGCGGGATCGTCGCCTGGCTCATAGACGAGCAGTGTATCGACGTCGTATTCCGCTTTCTCGGACAGAAGCCGCTCCAGCTCGCTGACATACACGGCAAAGCCGACGGCGCCGCCGGTCTTGCCCATGCGGTTCACAAGGCGGTCGTACCGCCCGCCGGACAGAACGCCCGAGGCTGCTCCGTCCACAAAGCCGCGGAAAATGACGCCGTTATAATAATCGGTGTCGTTCGTGACGGAGAGGTCAAGATTTATATTGTAAGAGCCGAACACGTCGAGAATGCCGCAGAGATCGCGAAGCTCTTCCGCAGCGGCCTTGGCTTCGCCGGGGAGGGGGAGCGCAAGCAGCTTCGGGAGCGCGGCTCCGGCGCTGTCCCCCAGAAGGCAGAGCTTTTCCAGAAGTTTTGCCGTGTCAGCGCTCAGTCCGCCGCTTTCGCAGGCGGCACGCAGCGCGTGGAGGTTCTTTTCTCCAACGGCGGCGATGATCTTTGCGGATACATCGGGCGCGGCATTGGCGGCGTCTAAAACGCCGGTCAGGATGCCGATGTGGGACAGATCCAGCACGTAATCCCGTTCAAGCGTTTTGAGGCTTTCGGCTGCGAGCATGACGACCTCGGCCGTGGCGTACAGGTCGATCGGGCCGATGCATTCAAGACCGGTCTGCACAATTTCCTGAAAGCCGCAGGCGTTGCGCGGAACGCGATAGACGTTCTCGGTGTACCAGAGCTTGCGGATGCGGTTGTCGTCGCGGGTGTTTTTAATGATGGACAGGGTGACGTCCGGCTTGAGCGCCATGAGGCGTCCGTCCGTGTCGCTGAAGGTGAGAATATGATCCCCCGCGAGGAAGCTGCGGTTCCGGGCATAGAGATCGTACTCCTCAAACTTCCCGACCTTGTACGGGCGATAGCCGTAGGCGGAATACAGGTTCCGCAGGGCCAGGGAGACCTGCTCGGAGCGATTGAGCGCGCTGTTCATTCCGTTTCCTCCGCTTCCGTCAGCCGGCGCAGGACCATGGCGTAGCCGCCGTCGCCGTAATCCAGGCATCGCTTGACGCGGCTGATGGTGGCGGAGCTTGCGCCGGTCTGGGCGATGGTCTGCTGATAGGACATGCCGTCGCTCAGCATGCGGGCGACGTCCAGACGCTGGGCAATGGTCATGACCTCCTTGACCGTGCACACGTCCTCAAAATATTGATAGCACTCCCCGATATCCCGCAGGGACAGGAGGGAGCGGAAAAACTGATCGATCTGCTCCGAGCGTTTGAGGGCCATGACATACCTCCGCAAAAAAGACTGTTGCTGTTGTATTTATAGTAGCATGCTAAAGCGCTAAAGTCAACAAAAGCCCATACTCCGGAAAACCAAAATTAGGCGTCCGGAGAGGGCGTGATTTGTGCATTCTATCCTTTTTCCTGGTCCATACGCCCGGCGGCAGGGCGGTGCTGTTACGATTTGTTCATTGTCAAAGGCTGTCAATTTGTGTAAAATAGAGCCGTTATGAAAAAATGAGGGGCGGGAAAAAGAGGATGAAGCTCGGATTTGATTCGGAAAAGTATTTGAAGCTCCAGTCGGAGCACATTATGGAGCGCGTTGGCCAGTTCGGGAAGCTATACCTGGAATTCGGCGGCAAGCTCTATGACGACAATCATGCGTCCCGGGTGCTGCCGGGTTTCGCGCCGGACAACAAGCTCCGGATGCTCGAGCAGCTCAAGGACCGGGCGGAGATCGTCATCGTCATCAGCGCCGAGGCCATCGAGCAGCAGAAGATCCGCGGCGATCTCGGCATCACTTACGAGGCCGATGTGCTGCGGCTCAAGGACGTCTTTGAAAAGCGCGGGTTTTATGTCAGCAGTGTCGTCATCACAAAATTCACGGGTCAGCCTGCGGCGGGGAAGTTCCGCCAGAAGCTTGACGCCATGGGCATCCGTGCGTATTATCACTATAATATTGAAGGCTATCCGTCGAACATCCCGCTGATCGTCAGCGACGAGGGCTACGGCCGGAACGAATATGTGGAAACAGCCCGCGATCTCATCGTGGTCACTGCGCCCGGTCCCGGCAGCGGCAAGATGGCGACCTGCCTGAGCCAGCTCTATCATGAGAACAAGCGCGGCGTCAAGGCCGGCTATGCGAAGTTCGAGACCTTCCCGGTCTGGAACCTGCCGCTGCAGCATCCGGTGAACCTTGCCTATGAGGCGGCGACGGCGGACCTTGACGACGTCAACATGATCGATCCCTTCCACCTGGAGGCGTACGGAGAAACGACCGTGAACTATAACCGGGATGTGGAGATCTTCCCGGTCCTGCGGGCGATTTTTGAGTCCATCCTCGGCGAGTGCCCCTATAAGTCCCCGACGGATATGGGGGTTAACATGGTGGGGTATGCGGTTTCCGACGACGAGGTGTGCTGCGAGGCGGCCAGACAGGAGATCATCCGCCGCTGTTTCCAGACTGCGGCCGCGGTAAAGCGCGGGAACGCGCCGAAGGAGGAACTTTATAAACAGGAGCTGCTGATGAAAAAGGTCGGCTGCCGGACCACGGACCGCGCGGTGGTGGGACGAGCCATGCAGAAGGCCGAGCTGACGGGCAGGGCTGCGATGGCGTTGGAGCTGCCCGACGGCCGGATCGTCACGGGACGGACGAGCGATCTGCTGGGCCCGGCTTCGGCGGCGCTCATGAACGCACTGAAGCGGGCCGCGGACATCCCGCAGGACGTTGATTTGGTGGAATCCGCCGCCATTGAGCCGATCCAGACGCTTAAAACGAAGTATCTGGGCGGCCGCAATCCCCGCCTGCATACGGACGAAACCCTGATCGCGCTGTCTGTCAGCGCCTCGGTGAACGAGGGAGCCCGGCTCGCGATGGAGCAGCTTCCCGCGCTGCGCGGCGCGCAGGCGCACTCCACGGTGCTTATGTCCGCCGTGGACGAGAACGTGTTCCGCAAGCTGGGGATACAGCTTACCTGCAGCCCGGAGATCGAGGACAAGGACTGAGCTTCGCGGAGCGGACAGGCCCGGTCACGCCTTTTCGTCTGCCCGGCGCAGGGTGCGCAGGAAGGCCTTTTGGCCGTCGGTGATCCGATAGCTCTCGACGGCCTTTTGGATGGTTTTGTTGTGCGTTCGGCGGGGCAGGCGGTTCTCCGTGAGATAGGGGAGGACCGCGTCATACTGCTTTGCAAGCGCCGTGGCAAAGTACCAGGCGACCATCATGTCCAGGTAGTATTCCCCGCTGCGGACGGCGGCGACCCGCTGCGCGTATTCCGGGCGGAAGTATCCGTCCAGATAGTGGCTCATGAGCATGCCGATGCCGAACCGCACGGTGTACAGGTGATCGCTGTCCATCCAGCGGCGGATATCGTCCGGCAGACGCTCGGGGTGCTTCTGAAAAAGCTTGGGGCGCATGCTGTCGCAGACGGCCCAGTTGTCCACATAGGGCAGAAACCCATCGAGCGCGGCGATCAGCGCGTCGTAGTCGCGGAGGGTCCCGATGAGCAGGGCGTGGAGGAGATTCTCCTCTTGATAGAAGTGAGGCAGAGACGCCGTGTAATCCATACCGCCCGGCGTCCGGGCGAGGTTTTTTGCAAGCTGCCGCAGCGCCGGGGTGCGGACGCCGATGATGCGCGCCGGGTCGATGTTTGGGATGAGCTTGGCGTTGAAGGCCTGATAGGCCGTATCCTGTTGCGCGAAAAGCTCCGCCCGGATGCGGGCTTCCAGTTCCGTCATATGTTCGTGTCCTCCTGGGCGTGATCGGGTACGCTGAAGGTATTGTACCGCGCCCGCGCCGCGCTGTCAAACCGGCGGCGGAGCGAAAAAGAAACGAAGTTCCGGTTGACAGAAAACCCAAAATTTAATATAATACACAAGTTGCTTGCCAACTACTGCGGCGCATGGCGCCGCTGTTGAGTAATACAATAAGAAAGGAAGATTCACCCATGAAGCGTACCTATCAGCCCAAGAAGATCCACGCGCAGAAGGAGCACGGCTTCCGCAAGCGCATGTCCACCCGCAACGGCCGCAAGGTTCTCGCTGCCCGCCGTCGCAAGGGCCGCAAGGTTCTGAGCTACTAAGCCCGGGACTTACGGCGCGTTATGCCGTGGAATTTACTTCCTCGTTAAAAACAAACAACGACTTCCGCCGCGTCTACCGCAAGGGGACGAGCGCGGTCCGCTCCTGCCTCGTGGTGTATATACGTCCGAACCGGCTGGAGAGGACGCGCCTTGGCTTCACGGTGACGGCGAAGGTGGGGAAGGCGCATATGCGCAATCGTGTGCGCCGCCGCCTGAAGGAGATATACCGCCTGCATGAGTCCGGCCTCCGGCCGGGCTATGACATGGTGGTCGTTGCCCGTCCCCGGGCTGCGGGAGTCACGTATAAGCGTTTGGAGACCGAATTCGTGTCCGCGTGTCAGGAGCTGGGGGCGGTGCTGTGAAGCAACTGCTGCTGGCTATTGTTCGTTTTTACAGGAGGTATATATCCCCGCTGACGCCGCCGAGCTGCCGGTTCATCCCCACCTGCAGCGAATACGCGCTGATCGCCATCGAGCGGTACGGCGCGGCAAAGGGCGGCTGGCTTGCGCTCAAGCGCATCTGTCGGTGCCACCCGTTTCATCGTGGGGAGCACGACTTTTACGACCCCGTGCCGTAAAAAACCGTAAACAGGAGAATAATATGGAAGCTATCGGAAGACTCTTTGGCCGCCTGCTGCTGCTGTTGTACAACTGGACAAGCAACTACGGCGTCGCGGTCATCCTGTTCGCCCTTGTGGTGAAGCTCATCCTGCTGCCCTTCCAGCTCAAGAGCAAGAAGAGCATGATGCGCACCTCCCGCATGACCCCCCGGCTCAAGGAGCTGGAAAAGAAATTCGGAAACGATCAGCAGCGCTACCAGCAGGAGCTGAACAAGCTCTATAAAGAAGAGGGCGTCAACCCGATGTCCGGCTGTATCTGGTCGCTGATCCCGTTCCCCATCCTGATCGCGCTCTACCGCGCGATCCGCTATCCCCTGACGACGATGATGGGCGTGGCCTCCGACCTTTTGGCGGAGGGCGGCGCGATCTATCAGAAGCTGGCGGAGCTCGGGTTTTCCACCGAGGCGCTTACATCTCGCCAGCAGGTCTATTCCCAGATATTCCAGTCGCAGTTCATCACCGAGCATTTCAGCGAATTCGCATCGCTGTCGGATAAGCTGCAGGCCCTGTCCTATAACTTCCTGGGCCTCGATCTCGGCGATACCCCGAGCATTGCATTCTGGAACTGGGAGACCTTCAACTGGGCCAATTTCGGTCTGCTCCTGATCCCCATCGTGTCGGCCGCGCTGAGCTACTTTTCCATGCTCGCATCGAATGCGTCGAACCCGCAGACGAAGGATCAGCAGCAGCAGATGAAGGGCCTGGCGATCACCATGCCACTGATCTCGCTGTATATCTGCTTCACCATGCCCGGCGTCATGGGCATCTACTGGATCGCGCAGAGCGTGTTTTCCATTATCCAGGACCTGGTCCTGACGAAGGTGTTCAATAAGCAGCTCGACGTCGAGGACGCCGCCCGCCTCGAGCGGGAGAAGGCCCGCGCTGCGGAGCTGGAGGCCAAGCGCGAGGAGACCGAGCGTCTGAAGGCCGAGGGCATCACCGTGGAGAATAAAAACACCTCCAAGAAGAATAAGCGTGCCGCGGCCGCCCAGAAGGAGGCGGAGCGCAAGGCTGCCGAGCAGCGCGCGGAGCGGGCGAAAAAACGCGCCGCGCTGGGCCTTTCGGACGATATCCCGGCCTCGCAGGTCGGCAACCGCCGCTATGCCCGCGGACGGGCCTATGTGCCCGATCGCTACACGAATCCCGAGGAGGCCGAGGAAAAGACCCTGGCCGCCGTCGAGGAGAGCGAGAGCTATGAGGCGGAGCGGGCTGAGGAGCCGGCCGCCGACGAGATCATTGAGGATGCCGCCGCGGTCCGGGCGGAGGAATGCGACGAAGAGGAAGAGGATCTGAACGCCGCCGGGTACGCGGAGGCGAACGAGGCAGAGGACGCGCAGACCGGTTCCGATGAGGACGCGGAGGAGCTTGAAGAGGAGCCCGACGCGGAGGAGGAAGCGGCCGGGGCGGAGGAAGCCCCCGCCGAGGACGGCGAGGAATAACGGAGGCTGAACATTACTATGCTGACAACAAAAGAATTTCGCGGCAAGACCACAGACGATGCGATCGCCAAGGCGCTCGCAGAGCTGGGGCTTGAGCGCGAGGATATCTCGGTGGAGATCATCGAGCGCGGTAAAAGCGGATTTTTGGGCATCGGCGCGGCGGACGCCGTCGTGAGCGTGTCCTATGAAGCGCCGGACGAGGAGCCCGCCCCGGCAGCGGAGCCGGTCCGGACGGAGACCGCCCCCAGGGCGGAAGAGAAGGAAGCGGAGCCTGTCAAGGAGGCCGCCCCGAAAAGGGTCCGCCGCGCCGAGGGGGCGCAGGCGGAGCAGACGGAAAAGTTCCTGACCGGTCTGCTCGAGCATATGGGCGTGCAGGCCGATATTGAGATCACCCCCCGTCAGGGCGGCGGTCTGGACGTCAGCCTGACCGGCAGCGGTATCGGCGCCGTGATCGGACGCCGCGGCGAGACGCTCGACGCGATCCAGCATCTGACGAACTACGCCGTTAACCGCGGAAGCGATAAGCGCGCCCATATCAGCGTGGACGCGGAGAATTACCGCGCCAAGCGCGAGGAGGCGCTGGTCCGCTTTGCAGAGAAGATGGCGGCCAAGGCCATCAAGTATAAGCGCAGCATGGCTCTCGAGCCCATGAACTCCTACGAGCGCCATGTCATTCACGCGGCGCTGCAGGACTATGAGGGCGTTACCACCAGCTCTACCGGCACCGAGCCCAACCGCCGCGTTGTGGTTTCCTATGTGCCCGTTGAGACGAAGAAGTCCGGCGAAGCCGAATACAAAGAATGGTGCTGAGGCAAACAAAGCGGGGCCGGCGGTGAGCCGGTCCCGTTTTCTGTGAGGGGGTATGACGCATGCTGTTTTCCAGCGCGATTTTCCTGTTTGTATTTTTGCCGGTGCTTTTCGTGATCTACCGGATCGTTCCCGGGATTCGGGCGAAAAACATCGTGCTGCTGCTGTTCAGCCTGCTCTTTTATTGCTTCGGCAGTATAGCGCATCTGCCGCTGCTCGTGCTGTCCATCCTCGTGAACTGGGGCGCGGGACGGGGCCTCGGCGCGATCGACAAGCGGAAAAAGCCGGTGCGCCGGGCGATCGTGACGGCGGCTGCGGTCGTTGATCTCGGGCTTTTGGCGGCGTATAAGTATCTCGACTTCTTTATCGGGACGTTCAACGCCTTGTTTGGCACGGCGGTGGGGCCGGTGGGACTTGCCCTCCCGCTGGGCATTTCGTTTTTCACGTTCACGGGTCTGAGCTATGTGATCGAGGTCTATCGCAGGCCGGCAAACATGAGCCGGAGCCTTGTCAAGGCGGCGCTGTATATAGCGCTGTTTCCGAATCTGCTGTCCGGTCCGATCCTGAGCTGGAAAACCACGGCGCCCCAGCTCGAGGAGCGTACCTGCACGCCGGAAAAGACGGCTCGGGGCCTGCGCCGGTTCCTTGTCGGCATGGCGAAGAAGCTCCTGATCGCCGACGGCATCGGCGGCATCGTGGAGGCCGCCTACGGCAGCGCGGTTATGGATGCGCGGCTTGCCTGGCTCGGCGCGGTCGGCTATGCGCTGCAGGTGTATTTCGACTTTTCGGGCTATTCCGATATGGCGCTCGGCCTGGGCAGTGTGTTCGGGTTTGCGATTCCGGAGAACTTCGACCATCCGTATACGGCGCTGGACATGACCGACTATTGGAGACGCTGGCATATCAGCCTGACGACATGGTTTCGAAATTACCTCTATATGCCCATGGTCATGTCGAAGCCCCTGCAGCGGCTGTATAAGCGCTGGGCGGCGAAATACGGCCGGCCCAAGGCCAATAAGCTCTCCATCCTGATTCCCTCGGCGGCGGTGTGGCTTCTGACCGGCCTGTGGCACGGCCCGTCCTGGACGTATGTGCTGTGGGGACTGTGGAACGGCCTGTTCTGTGTTCTGGAGGGCGTGGATATCCTGCGCACGGCAAAGCTCAAAGCTTCTGTCGGCGGACGCATTGTCCTGCGGGTGTACACGCTGTTTGTTGTGCTGCTCGGCGCGGTGTTTTTCCGGGCCGGCAGCGCGGCGCAGGCCGGACGAATGATCGGCGCGATGTTTACGGGCTTCCGATTCGTGCCGGAGGTCACGTTCCTGCTCCAGAAATGCGTGACCGGACTTTCCGCCTGCGGCCTTCTCGCCGGCGTTATCGGCAGCACGGCGGTCGTTCCGTGGCTCAAGGAGCATACGGGCAAGTGGGGCGAACCCGTTTCATATGTGCTCTGCGCGGTGCTTCTTGTGCTGTGCGTCATGAATATCGCGGTGAACGGATTCCAGCCGTTCATCT
Source organism: uncultured Oscillospiraceae bacterium (assembly GCA_964406615.1). Lineage (GTDB taxonomy): Bacteria > Bacillota > Clostridia > Oscillospirales > Oscillospiraceae > CAJOIG01. The sequence continues at coordinate 21,070 of CAYOSI010000018.1, read as the reverse complement.
ATGCGCAGTTTTGAGAGGGGGCGGCATTATGAAAAAAGCGTGGTATATCGTGTTCATCGTCCTCTTTTTTGCGTTTTGCCTCGTACCGTCGGCCGGGCTTCTGGCGAAAGGCCCCGGTGAGGCCGCCGCAAACGAGGCCCCCGCCTCGATGCCCCGTGTCAAAAGCTATGACGGGAGCTGGAATACGGACTACCTGAGCCAGCTCCAGGACTATGTCGGCAAGGGCTTTTTCGGCCGCCTCGAGTGCATCACCGGCTGGGATACGCTCGCTGCGAAGGTGTTTCGTACCTCGGCCAACAGCAGCGTGCTGATCGGGCCGGACGGCTGGCTCTTTTTCGGCGCGGCGGCGGAGGAGATCGCCGGGGCTGCGCAGATGAGCGACCGTGCCGTATGGGCGGCGGCCCGGAGCCTGTATCTTATGCAGGAATACGCCGAGGGCCAAGGCGCCGAATTTGTGTTTACCGTGCCTTGCGGCAAGTACACGCTCTATCCTGAGCATGCGCCGGACTATATAACGGTGCAGGAGGGCTCAAACCGGGAACGTCTTATGGCAGCGATGGCGGAGCAGGGCGTTCATTATGCGGATCTGTATGCGGCGTTCACCGCGGCGGACGAGGAACTCTACTGGCAGTGGGACAGTCACTGGACGGAAAAGGGTGCGGCGCTCGGAGCGGATACGATCCTCGCGGCACTCGGACGGGCGAGCGATTGGTACGCAGGGCCGTTTGCCGAGGAACTGACCCATACGGGCGATCTGTATGCCATGCTGTATCCGAAGGGAACCGCGCTGGAACCCTCGTACAGCTGGCAGCCGGGCTTCACCTTTTCGTACACGAGCGACTTCCATACCTACGACGACATGCTGATAACGACGGAAAACCCGAACGCGGATGGCTTGCTGCTGCTGTTCCGGGACTCCTCCGGGCGCAGCCTGTACCCGTACCTGGCCGAGAGCTTCGGCAGCACGTATATCTCCCGGGCGAACAACTACCGCCTGGACTGGATTGGAGAGCAGCAGGCCGATACGGTCATCGTGGAGCTTGCCGAGCGGACGCTGCCGTATCTTCTGAATTATCCCGCCGTATATCCCGCGCCGGAGCGCGACGCGGCGGTTCTGAGCGGTGCGGCGACGGCGGCCTGTGCCGTGACCGCCGAGGATGTGGACGGCACGCTCGCAGGCTATCAAAAGCTTACGGGTACGCTGCCGGAGACCGCGGTCGATTCTCCGGTGTACCTCGCCGCAGGCGATGCCGTGTACGAGGCGATACCGAATGAGGGCTCGTTTACGGCCTGGCTGCCGGTTTCCGTGGACGTGGGCAGCGTGCAGGTATATTATTTCGAGTAAAATGCATAAATGAGCGCCGGAACCAAGACGGTTCCGGCGCTTTGCCCGTATTTACCCGTTGGCTTTCCAGACGGCGTAGAGTTTGGAAGAGGCGAGGGAGGTGTAGGTGCTGCCGGCCTTATACTGCACCGTGCCGTTTTTGGTGGTCGACCAGCCCTGGAAGGTATACCCGGAGCGTGTCGGCTTGGTGGCGGGGATCGTGATCGACTGGTTGTAGAACTTCGTCATGGACGAGGGCGCCCCGCTGCCGCCGTTTGCATCGAAGGTCACCGTGAAGCCCCAGACGGCGTAGAGTTTGGAAGAGGCGAGGGAGGTGTAGGTGCTGCCGGCCTTATACTGCACCGTGCCGTTTTTGGTGGTCGACCAGCCCTGGAAGGTATACCCGGAGCGTGTCGGCTTCGTGGTGGGGATCGTAAACGACTGGTTATAGAGCTTGGTCATGGACGAGGGCGCCCCGGAGCCGCCGTTTGCGTCAAAGGTCACGGTAAAGCCCCAGACGGCGTAGAGTTTGGAAGAGGCGAGGGTGGCGTAGGTGGTGCCGGCCTTATACTGCACCGTGCCGTTTTTGGTGGTCGACCAGCCCTGGAAGGTATACCCGGAGCGTGTCGGCTTGGTGGCGGGGATCGTGATCGACTGGTTGTAGAACTTCGTCATGGACGAGGGCGCCCCGCTGCCGCCGTTTGCATCGAAGGTCACCGTGAAGCCACTTGCGGAATTGGCGTCGGTGGAGGAGGCGGAAGCAGAGGATGAACCGGCGTCAGAAGAAGAAGCGGATACCGTTGCAAGGACGCTGCCTTCCGCAACGGATTCCTCGCTTGCCAGAATACCAACCGGCAGCAGAAGCAAACAGATCAGCGCCGCAAAGAAAATGGAAAGAAGCCGGGGCGATCGTTTCATAAGGGAGTTCCTCTCTTTTTGGTTACAAATTAGTTACAAAAAGTATTATATTTGTTTTATTTCCATAAAGCAAGAGTTTTTTGTATTTTTTTGTAAAAAAATGTTTTTCAAAAAAATAAGCCGGCTGCCCGTTCGGACAGCCGGCTTGCGGCTTAGTTTTCAAAAATGGCAAACAGCGCTTCGGCGTTTTGCGGAGAAACGATGGGATAGACGCCCTCGGCGGCGTCGCGCCAGAGCAGGGACTGTCCCTCAGCGTCCGTCAGGAACTCATAGACGACGCCCTTGTATTCCACATACGCGATCACATCCCAGGAGGCAGTCGTGAAATCCGGTTCTTCGTGGGAGTCGGTGATGATGGACTCAAACTCGGCCTCGCGGCCCTCCGGCACCTGCAGGGTTTCAAGCGGGGAGGCATTGGCGGCGGCACTGTCCGCCGCGGCCGCTTCGTCCTCGGCCGGCTCCTCGTAAGCGCCCGCAAGCATCGGAGCCTCCCCGAGGTCGTAGACGGCGGGCTCCGGGATAGGTGCTTCCTCGGGGGCGGATCCCTCCGCCGCGCTGCGCGCGAGGACGATGGATTCGGCCGTTTCGGCGCTGCGGTCCTTGCGCAGGAGGCTGGAGGCGCCGAATACCGCGCCGCCGACGACCAGCAGAAGACAAGCGGCGACGGAAAGGCTGCGCCAGGGGCGTCTCCGGGGCGCCTGTTTCCGGCGGGGAGCCGGGGAACGGGGTGTATCCGGGACGCTTTGTGCGCCGATGCGCTCCATAACGCCTTCGGCCAGTCCGGCGGGGGGCTCGGCGGAGGCGTCCGACAACGCATCGCTGACAGCCTGCAGGGCGCGGAAAAGACGGCGGCATTCCGGACAGGCGCGAAGGTGCGTCCGCAGGGCGCCGGCTTCGTCGTCCGTCAGGTCGCCGTCCGGCAGCCGGAGGATCAGCTCCTCGAAATAGGCACATTCCCGATTCATTTGTCCGCACCCCCTTTCCGGTCGTTTTTGTCCGTCGTGTTTTTAGACGGTGCATAGCCGGAAAAGTTCCGGTTATGCATCAAAATATCGGCAAATCTCCGCCGCGCCCGATGGATGCGGCTTTTGACCGTGCCGGGTTCAAGGCCTGTGATTTTTCCGATCTCCTCATAGGACAGCCCGTTCACATCGCGCAGAATGACCGCCTCGCGAAAATCGGGCGGCAGCAGCGTCAGCGCATCGGCCACAAGCTGCCGAAGCTCTGTCTGCTCCGCCGCCCGCTGCGGCGAGGGACGAAGGTCGGGCAGGGAGAATTCCTCGTCGTCCTCGGCGGTGAGGGAAAGCTCCGGCTGTTTCGGACGGCGGCGCAGCATATCAATGCAGATGCGCGAGGCGAGGCGGTACAGCCAAGTGGAAAAACGGCTGTCGCCCCGGAAGCGGGAAAGACCGCGCCATGCGCGCACGAAGGTCTCCTGTGAGGCGTCCAGCGCGTCCTGCTCGTCGCCGAGCATGCGCAGGCATAGGGTATATACAGTCCGTTCGTTTGCATGAACAAGCGTCTCAAAGCGCCCGGTATCCCCGGAGAGGACGGCTTGAATCACGCGGACTTCTTCATCTTTTGTCATAATCAGAAAGCTCCCGTTTGATGATTTTGGCGATGCGTTTGATATCGTCGAGATCGTTCACCCGGACGATATCCCGCTTGTACGGTCCGGCATGGGGGACGCCGCGCAGATACCAGCAGAACTGCTTGCGGGCCTCGAGGCACGCGATATGCGGGTCCTTCCACGCGCAGGCAAGTTCAAATTGCCGTACCGCCGCGTCGATGCGGTCGGGGAAGGGGGGAAGCTCCGGCTCCGGCTCGCCGTTTACGGCGGCGTTGATGCGGGCAAACAGCCATGGATCGCCGAAGCAGCCCCGGCCGACCATGACCATATCCGCACCCGTGCGGCTCAGCAGCCGCACGGCCGCCTCGCCGGAGAACACGTCGCCGTTTGCGATGACCGGGATGCCGACCGCGGCCTTTACATTCCGGATGATGTCCCAGTCCGCGATGCCGGAATACATCTGCACGCGCGTGCGGCCATGGACGGCGATCGCCGACGCACCGGCGGCCTCGCACATTCGGCCGAAATCCACGGCGTTCACACATCCGCCGTCAAAGCCCTTGCGGAACTTGACGGTTACGGGCACGCCTGCCTGCCGGACGCAGGCTTCAATGATGCGGAACGCCTTGTCCGGGTCCTTCATGAGCGCGGAGCCGTCGCCGCTTTTGACGATCTTGCCGACGGGGCAGCCCATGTTGATGTCGAGAATGTCTGCGTGAGACTGCTCGACAGCCATCGCGGCGGCCTCACCCATGATGACCGGGTCGGAGCCGAAGATCTGTGCCGCGACCGGGTGATCCTCCGACGGGCAGAAGAGCAGCTCGCGGGTCTTTGCGTCCTGATAAACAAGACCGCGGCTCGATACCATCTCCGTGCAGGTCAGCGCTGCGCCCTGTTCCCGGCAGATATGGCGAAAAGCGGCGTCGGTCACGCCCGCCATGGGCCCCAGCGCGGCCGGGCCGTTTACTTGTACGCCGCCGATATCCATGTCCGGCTTCACCCCCGCAGCGCAAAAATATCCTTGCTCATTGTACCGATTATGAGCCGGGGTGTCAATTCCCTGCGCATGAAAAACCCGGCCCGCGCGGATAACACGGACCGGATTTTCGTCAGAATTGTCGGATAAGCTCCCGGCGCAGACGCAGGATGATGCGCTTTTCCAGGCGGCTTATGTAGCTCTGTGAGATGCCGAGGAGATCGGCGACTTCCTTTTGCGTCAGCTCGTCATACCCGTCGAGGCCGAAGCGCATGAGAATAATGGTGCGTTCGCGCTCGTCAAGCCGTCGGACGGCGTCCATGAGAAGCTCGCGCTCTACATCGTCCTCCAGCGGCTTTATGACCTCGTCGCCGTCCGTGCCGAGCACGTCCGAGAGCAGAAGCTCGTTTCCGTCCCAGTCGGTGTTCAGCGGCTCGTCGATGGATACCTCGGTGCGGTGGGCGCTTTTTTTGCGCAGGAACATGAGGATCTCGTTTTCGATGCACCGGGAGGCGTAGGTCGCAAGCTTGATGTTTTTTTCGGGATTGAAGGTCCCGATGGCCTTTATAAGGCCGATGGTGCCGATGGAGATGAGGTCCTCGATGTTCACGCCGGTATTTTCAAACCGCCGCGCGATATAGACGACAAGCCGCAGGTTGTGCTCGATGAGCGTCTGCCGGGCGGCGTGATCGCCGTTGGCAAGGGCCTTCACAGCGGCCTCCTCCTCGGCTTTTTCGAGCGGCGGCGGAAGCGTATCACTGCCGCCGATATAGAACAGCCGCGGGGAGCGGGCGAGCAGAAGGCGGAGCTGGATCAGTAAAAGCTGAAGCTGCGTCATGGTTTTCTCCTTTCATAAAATGGCGGTATAGCTGCCGTTTCCGCTGAGCGGTGCGGGCGCGACCGCGACGGTGAGATCGCGGCGCTCCTCGCCGTCCACGGCGATCGAGTCCGGACGGAAGGCGAGAAGAAGCCGGTTTTTGCCGCTGATGTCCGCGCAGGGGATGAGCCGCATGCCGGGAATATGCAGCATGGCGTCGGTCGGCGGGAGCGTGAGGTACTGCGCGTCGCCGCCGGGGAAGAGCGGGGCAAGGGAGGCGGCCTCGGCGATGAGCACGGCGCAGCCGGAGAGCGGGTCATAAAGGCCGTTTCCGGTATCCGCCAGCGCGCGAAGCGTGACAGTGCGTCCATTCCGTGTCACGGAGACGTCGTGGATCACCCGTTCGGCGTCGCTGGCGCTGCGCCGAAAGACAAGGCTGACGAGCGCCCAGCACAGGGCGAAGGAAAACAAGAGCACGCGCATATCGATATGTACGAGCGGGCCGCGCGAGAGCATCCCTCGATACAGGCCGGAGGCCCATACGGCTCCGCCGAACAGGGCGGATACGCCCAGAAACGCGAGGCAGCACCGCCACAGCCGGCGTTCGCGTCCAAAGGCCACGAGCGTCATGGCGACGGCGAGAACCGGGTGCATGAGCGGGGTTTGAAAAAAAGCGAACCCCGGCGAAAGCGAGATGCAGCTCCAAACGCCGCCCAGCGCCGCGCTTGCGGCAAAGCGTCCGCGGCGAAAGGGGAGAGAGCAGATCTTCGCCGTGGCCAGCAGGAGAAAATAGTCGATGACGAGATTCAGAAGAAACAGCTCATCCAGATAAACGGTCTTCATGGATTGATGGTAGCATGACGGAATTGCGAACGCAGTTGAAATCGGAGCGAAGCTGTGATAAAATTTCCCCGTAGAATTATTATGAGGTTGAAAATCCAACTATTCCGCCATAAAATAAAGAAAGGGCAGCACCGCGGCATTCTGGTGCGCGGATCGCGCCGTCCGATTTTTCGGCAGATGAAACAAAAACCGCCGGGGATACTTCGTGTATTGCCGAGGATTTTTGTGAAACAGGCCGGAACAATATGCAAAAGAGTCGTGGACGGTGAATTGTGCGGTGCTGCCAAAGTACATGATAAGGGGAGTGTTTGCGATGGGAATGGATACCCCCGCCTATAGGCGTGTGCTGCTGAAGATCAGCGGCGAGGCGCTGGGCGGTGAAGCCGGGCGCGGCCTGGATTTCAGCGTTTTGAAGACCCTTTGCGCCAGCATCCGCACCTGCGTGGACAGAGGCGTGCAGATCGGCCTCGTCACCGGCGGCGGGAATTACTGGCGCGGCGCCAAGGATGGCGGCGGGCGCATGGAGCGTTCCCGTGCCGACCAGATGGGCATGCTCGCGACCGTGATGAACAGCCTGGCGGTAGCGGAGGTGCTGGAGCAGGCGGGCGTCCCGGCCCGCGTCATGACGAACGTCGATATGCCCCGCGTAGCGGAATCGTACAGCTACGGCCGGGCGATGCACCATCTTGAAAAGGGCCGTGCAGTTCTTTTTGCCGGCGGCAGCGGCAACCCCTATTTCTCCACAGATTCCGCCGCGGCGCTCAAGGCGGCGGAGATCGGCGCGGATATTTTGCTCATGGCAAAGAATATTGACGGCGTTTATACCGCCGATCCCAAGACCGATCCCACGGCGAAGCGTTTGGACACGATGACCTATGACCGCATTCTCGAGGAGCATCTGAACGTGATCGACTCGACGGCGGCCTGCCTTCTGCGGGATAACGCGATCCCCACGATGATCTTTGCGCTCGATCCGCCGGAAAACATTGCCCGCGTCATCGGCGGCGAACGCATCGGCACGATTGTGAGCTGACGGGACACCCCCTTAAAAACGAATAAAATAAAGCATGCAGGAGGATTTAAACGATGTCGGAACTGAAAGAATTTGAAGGAAAAATGAAGAAGGCTCAGGAGTTCCTGACCGGCCAGTTCGATTCCGTCCGTGCCGGACGGGCCAACGCCGCCGTTTTGAACGGCATATCCATCGATTACTACGGTACGCCCACCCCGATCAATCAGGTGGCGTCCGTTTCCACGCCCGACGCACGGACGCTGATGATAACGCCGTGGGACGGCTCCACGCTGAAGCTCATCGAGAAGGCGATCCAGACCTCCGAGCTCGGCATCAACCCTCAGAACGACGGCCGTGTCATCCGTCTGGTCTTCCCGCAGCTTACCGAGGAGCGCCGTAAGGAGCTGGCGAAACAGGTCCGCAAATACGGCGAGGACGCCAAGGTCGCCGTCCGCAACATCCGCCGTGACGCGATGGACAAGATTAAAAAGCAGCAGAAGTCCGGCGAAATCACGGAGGACGATCAGAAGGATCTCGAGAAAGAGCTTCAGAAGCTCACCGACGACAACATCAAGGCGGTGGATAAGCTGACAGAGGTCAAGGAGAAAGAGCTGTTCTCCCTATGAGCGCCGTAAAAACCGAAAAGCTGGCGGAGGGGTTTGAGGCCAAACTCCCCCGCCATATCGCCATCATTATGGACGGCAACGGCCGCTGGGCGAAAAAACGCGGGCTTCCCCGCTCGGCCGGACATGCCGCCGGAGCGGAGAGCTTCCGCCGTGCGGCAAAGTACTGCCGCTCCATCGGCGTAGAGTATCTGACGGTCTATGCGTTCTCAACAGAGAACTGGAAGCGCCCTGCCGGGGAGGTCGCCGGCATTATGCGCCTTCTGAAGAAATATCTCGAAGAGGCGATGCGCGACATGGAGCGGGAAAATTCCCGCCTGTGCTTTTTCGGCGACCTTTCCGCGCTGACGCCGGAGCTGCGTCAGATGTGCGCCGACTGCACCGAGAAGTCGAAGAGCTATACGGGCGGACAGGTCAATGTCTGCCTGAACTACGGCGGCCGCGATGAGATCGTTCACGCGGCGAAGCGGTGGGCGGAAGACGGCTGCCCGGAGCTTGATGAGGAGCGCTTTTCCGGCTATCTCTGGAGCGCCGGCGTCCCGGACCCCGACCTTCTCATCCGTCCGGGCGGGGAGATGCGGATATCGAACTATCTTCTGTGGCAGCTTGCGTATGCGGAGATGTATTTTTCCGACGTGCTCTGGCCGGACTTTGACGAGCGGGAGATCGACCGGGCCATTGCGGCGTTCCGGAACCGTGACCGTCGGTTCGGCGGCGTAAAAAACACATAAACGAGGTCAGTTTATGATTCAGTCTGTATCCATATTGGGCTCTACCGGCTCCATCGGCCGGCAGTCCCTGGAGGCGGCGGAGCGTCTCGGCCTGCGGGTGGAGGCGATCACGGCGCAGAAGAGCGTCAAGCTTCTTGAAGAACAGATCCGCCGGTTTCACCCGCGGTACGCGGCGGTATATGACGCGGCGGCGGCGGCCGAACTGGCCGCAGCGGTGGCCGATGTGGACGTCGAGATCGGCGTCGGCATGGAGGGTCTGCGCCAAGCGACGGCGCTCGCCACCGTGGACGCGGTGGTGACGGCGGTGTCCGGCTCTGTGGGCCTTCAGCCGACGCTCGACGCGATCGCCGAAGGAAAGCGCATCTGTCTTGCCAACAAGGAGACGCTCGTCTGCGCGGGCGAGCTCGTCATGAAGGCCGCGGCGGAAAACGGCGCGGAGATCCTGCCCGTCGATTCGGAGCATTCGGCGATTTTCCAGTGCCTCGAGGGCCGGCGTGATGAACTGAAGCGGATCTTGCTGACCGGCTCGGGCGGTCCGTTCCGCGGCCGCAGCCGGGAACGCCTGCGCGGCGTTACGCCCGAGCAAGCGATCGCGCATCCGAACTGGAGCATGGGCGCGAAGATCTCGGTCGACAGCGCGACGATGATGAATAAGGGCCTCGAATTCATTGAGGCGATGCACCTGTTCGGGGTCACGCCCGACGATATCCAGGTTGTCATCCATCCGCAGAGCGTGATCCACTCCATGGTGGAGCTGGTGGACGGAACGGTGCTGGCGCAGCTTGCCGTGCCGGATATGGGACTGCCCATCCAGTATGCCATGACATGGCCGGAGCGCGTAGATTCGCCGTATGAGCGGCTGGATTTCTGGGCGATGAAGGACATGACCTTCGAGGCGCCCGATCTTCGCAAGACGCCCTGCCTCGGCCTTGCAATGGACTGTGCCCGGCGCGGCGGCGCGGCGGCATGCGTCATGAGCGCCGCAAACGAGGAGGCGGTGTCGCTGTTTCTCAAGCGCCGCATCGGCTTCAACGCGATCTACGATATCGCCGCGGAGGCCGTGGCGCGGCTGGGCGATATGCCGGCGGGAAATCTCGAGGAGATTCTGACGGCGGACGCTGCTGCCCGCGAGCTGGTGACGAAAAAACTGCAATATTTCAGCGGATTTGGAATAGACTAACTACCGGATTATTACTCTGTAGGAAAGGCAAGGCATGAGCACACTTCTGTACGTTCTTCTGGCGATCCTGATTTTCGGCGTCCTGATCGGCATCCACGAGTGGGGGCATTTTATGGCGGCCCGCGCCTGCGGTGTGAAAGTGCTGGAGTTTTCCATGGGCATGGGCCCGCTGCTTTGGCAGAGAGAAAGCAAAAAAGGCACGATGATAAGCCTGCGGGCGCTCCCCATCGGCGGCTTCTGCGCGATGGAGGGGGAGGACGAGGATTCCGCGGACCCGGCGGCGTTCAATAACGCCGCGGCATGGAAACGGCTGATTATTTTGGTTGCCGGGGCGGCGATGAACTTCGTGTTCGGCCTGGCGCTGATACTGCTGGTGTTTACGCAGATCCGGGCGTTCTCCACGCCCGTTGTCACCGGGTTCATGGACGGCTGCCCCTACGAGGGCGAGGACGGCCTGATGGTCGGGGACGTGTTCTATAAGATAAACGGCGAGCGCATCTATTTCTCCTCGGACGTCTCTACCTATCTGGAGCGCCGCACGGGTGATGCCTCGGACATCGTGGTAATCCGCGGCGGAGAAAAGGTGGCGCTTGAAAATTATCCTATGACGCCGCGTGAATACACGGACGAGGAGACGGGAGAAACCATCCTGCGCTACGGCCTGTATTTCGGCGTGGAGGAAACGGGCGTCGGTGCAAAGCTGAAATATGCGTGGTACTGCGCGAAGGACTTTGTCCGTATGGTGCGCCTTGGTCTGACAGACCTTATTACCGGCGCGGTCGGGGTGAAGCAGATGACCGGCGTGGTCGGGATCGTGGATATGATCGCGGATGTGGGAACGCAGTCGCCGACGGTAACGGATGCGCTTTTGAATATCGCGTACCTGTCGGCCTTTATTGCGATAAACCTCTCGGTCATGAATCTTCTTCCGCTGCCGGCGCTGGACGGGGGACGTGTGTTTTTCCTTCTGGTGACATGGGTCCTTGAGCATATCCTGCATCGGAAGATTGAGCCGAAATACGAGGGGTATATCAATACGGCGGGGCTTGTGGCGCTCATGGGCCTCATGGTTTATGTAATGTATAACGACATTGCGCGGATAATCGGTGGATGATGCCTTATGACGAGAGAGAATACGAGACAGATCCAGGTCGGCGGCGTGGCCGTAGGCGGCGGCGCGCCGGTTTCGGTGCAGTCCATGTGCAGTACGCGCACGGACGACGCGGCGGCGACGCTTGCACAGATGAGGGCGCTGAAGGCCGCAGGCTGCGATATCATCCGCGTGGCGGTGCCGGATATGGACGCGGCGGCGGCGCTGCCTGCGATCATGGCGGCGGCGCCGATGCCCGTCGTGGCGGATATCCATTTTGACTATCGCCTGGCGCTGGCCGCAGCGGCGGCGGGGGTCAGCGCCATCCGCATCAATCCCGGCAATATCGGCGGGCGGGACCGTGTCGCGGCGGTGGCCGACGCCTGTGCGCAGCGGCATATACCGATCCGCATCGGCGTAAACTCCGGCTCGGTTGAAAAGAGCGTGCTCGCCCGGTACGGCGGCCCCGTGCCGGAGGCGCTTGTGGAGAGCGCCGCACAGGAAATGGCGCTGCTGGAGGAGCTGGGGTTCCACGATATCGCTCTGTCCGTGAAGGCGTCGGATGTGCCGACGGCGGTCGCGGCGTATCGCCTCGCAGCGGAGAGGTTTTCCTGCCCGCTTCACGTCGGCGTCACCGAGGCGGGGACAAGCTATGCGGGCCTTGTCAATTCGGCGGCCGGCATCGGAACGCTGCTCATGGAGGGGATCGGCGACACCATACGTGTCAGTCTCACGGCGGACCCCTTAGAGGAGGTTCGGGCGGGGGCCGCGATCCTGAAGGCCTGTGGTCTGCGCAAAGGCGGCGTGAGGCTCATATCCTGTCCCACCTGCGGCCGCACGCGCATCGACCTCATCGGCCTGGCCCGGGCGGCGGAGGAGAGACTCGCAGCGGTCGACCGCGACATCACGGTCGCGGTCATGGGCTGCGAGGTGAACGGTCCCGGCGAGGCCCGCGAAGCGGATTTCGGTGTAGCCGGCGGCAAGGGCTTCGGGAGCCTGTTCGTCAAGGGAGAGGTCGTTCGGACAAAGATTCCCGAAAACGAGCTTCTCGACGCGCTGATGGCGCTGATCGAAGCGCGGGAATGAGCAAGGAGAAATACATAGCTTGGAAAGAATACCGTTGTTGGAGATGTTCCCCTGCTGCTCGGCGCTGGGCCAGAGCTACGGGGATCTGGATAAAGTTTGTGTGGAGACGGCCACGGTCAGCCGCGAGAGCATGACCATGACCGTCCATGCGCTGTTTCCGGGCATGCCGGCTCCAGCGGAGATCAGCGCGATGGAATGGCTCCTGACCCGGGAATACGGCCTGCGCTCCGTGAGCGTGGAGGCCGATTGGCCCAAGGAGGAGCGAAAGCCCGGAAAAAAGACGTCCTCCGGCGGCACGGTGCTTTACGGCAAAGCCATCAAGGGACGTCCCATCGCCATGCGCGACGCCGGCGCGGAGCTGAAAAGCGTCATCGTCTCCGGCCGTGTATTCGCTGCGGAGAGCCGCTTTATTGAAAAGCTCGGCGCATCCGTTTTGCAATTTGACATGACGGACGGGACGGACAGCGTCCGCGTATCGAAATTCATCCCCAAGGAAGAGGACCAGTCCATCGCCGCGAAGATCGGCCCGGGGATGTATGTGACCGTTTCGGGCAGCATGAAATTCAATAACTACTCCAAGGAAGTGGAGCTGGAGCCGCGTCATATCCAGACGGCCGAGGCGCCGGAGCTGCGGAAGGATACTGCGCCGGTCAAGCGCGTGGAGCTGCATCTGCACACGCAGATGTCGTCGATGGACGCGCTGACCGACACCGGCGCGGCCGTGAAGCGCGCGGCGTCCTGGGGCATGCCGGCGATTGCGATCACCGACCATGGCGTGGCGCAGGCGTTCCCGGCGGCGTCAAAGGCCGCGAAGGGCATCAAGGTCATCTACGGCCTCGAGGGCTATTACATAAACGACGTCGACGAGAGCGCCGCGGTCCGCGGAGCGGGAAGCTGGCGCACGGACGGCACATTTGTGGCGTTTGACATTGAGACCACCGGGCTTTCCGACGAGAACGACCGCATCACGGAGATCGGCGCCGTGGTGTTCCGGAACGGCGAGGAAGGGGAGCGGTTCCAGACCTTCGTTGATCCGGGCATGCATATCCCCGAAAATATCCAGAGGCTGACGGGCATCACCGACCGGGACGTGCAGGGTGCACCCTCGGAGGCGGAGGCTGTCCGTGCTTTTCTGGACTTTGCCGGCGGACGTCCGCTCTGCGCCCACAACGCCGACTTCGATATCGGCTTCATCACCGCTGCGGCGGAGCGCATGGGTACGGCCTTTGACCCGCTGTATATGGACACGCTGGCCCTGTCCCAGGTGCTTCTGCCCGACATGAAGCGCTTCAAGCTCGACATGGTGGCGGACCGGCTGAGCCTGCCGCCGTTCAACCACCACCGCGCGTCGGACGACGCCTATACCTGCGGCCGCATTCTCGCAAGGCTTCTGGCTATGCTGAGGGAGCAGGGGGTCGATGAGATCGGCGAGATCAACGCCCGCTGCGCCGCGCTGCGCGCGAAAAACAACAAGCTGCCCCGCACGCGGCATATCTCGCTCCTTGTGAAAAACCGCGTCGGACTGAAAAACCTGTATGAGCTGATCTCCAAGAGCCACCTGGAGCATTTCCGCAAGGTGCCGATCATCCCGAAAAGCCTGCTCATGCAGCACCGGGAGGGGCTGATCGTGGGCAGCGCCTGCGAGGCGGGCGAGTTCTTCCAGGCGATCGTGCGCAGCCGCAGCCGTGCGGAGCTTAAACGCATCGGAAGCTTCTACGACTACTTTGAGATCATGCCGATCGCGAACAACGCCTTTATGCTCGCAAACGGCACGGTCGATTCCGTGGAAACGCTCCGCGGCTTCAACCGCCGCGTCATCTCGATCGCGGACGAGCTGGGCAAGCCCGTCTGCGCGACCGGCGACGTGCATTTTCTCGACCCGGAGGATGAGATCTTCCGGCATATCCTGCTGAACACAAAGGGGTTTTCTGACGCGGACCAGGATATGCCGCTGTATTTCCGCACGACGGACGACATGCTCTCGGAGTTCAGCTACCTCGGCGAGGAACGGGCGATGGAGGTGGTGGTGACGAACACTAACAAGATCGCCGATATGGTGGAGGGGCAGGTCGATCTGCTCCCGCCGCTGCGGCTTTACCCGCCGGTCATCGAAAACTCCGCCGGACAGCTCGAGGAGCTTGTCTATACGCGGCTGCGGGAGCTTTACGGACCGGCTCCGGAGAAGCTTATCATGGACCGCGTGGAGCACGAGATGGACACCATTCTCAGCCGGCATTTCGACGTTATCTATATGTCCGCGCAGAAGCTGGTGGCGGACTCCGTGGCGCACGGCTACCTGGTCGGCAGCCGGGGAAGCGTCGGCTCGAGCCTGGTGGCGTACCTGTCCGGCATCACCGAGGTGAACAGCCTGCCGGCGCATTATCTCTGCCCGCAATGCTATTACACTGATTTTGAGTCCGGCAAGGGCTATGGCTGCGGCGCGGACATGCCGGATAAAAACTGCCCGCACTGCGGCGTTGAGATGAGAAAGGAGGGCTTTGATATCCCGTTTGCCACCTTCCTCGGCATCAAGGGCGACAAGGTCCCCGATATTGACCTGAACTTCTCGGGCGAATACCAGGCGAACGCCCATGCCTATACCCGCACGCTTTTCGGCGACGACCATGTTTTTAAGGCCGGTACGGTCGGTACGATCGCAGACAAGACCGCTTACGGCTATGTGAAAAAATACGCTGAGGAGCGGGGCCTGACCTACTCGCAGGCGGAGATGAACCGCCTTGCGCAGGGGCTTGTGGGCGTCAAGCGCACCACGGGCCAGCATCCCGGCGGCCTCGTCATCATCCCGCAGGATATGGATGTGACGGATTTCTGCCCGGTGCAGCATCCGGCGGACGACGTGGGAACGGACATTATCACGACGCATCTTGAATATCATTTTATGGAGGACTACCTCCTGAAGCTGGACGAGCTGGGCCACGATAACCCGACGATGATTAATATGCTCGAACGGCTCACCAATACGAACGCTACCGAGATCCGGCTGGACGATGCAAAAACCATGTCTTTGTTCAAATCGCCCAAGGCGCTGGGGCTGCCGGATGACGACCCGATCATCGGCAAAACCGGCTCCATCGGCATTCCGGAGTTTGGCACGGGCTTTACCCGGCAGATGCTCGTGGATACGCAGCCGGATAAATTTGACATGCTGGTGCGGCTTTCGGGCTATTCCCACGGCACGGGCGTGTGGCTCGGCAACGCGCAGGACCTGATCCTCAACAAAGTCTGCGGCGTCTCCGAGACCATCGGCTGCCGCGACGACATCATGATCTACCTCATGAGTATGGGCATCGACGCAAACACTGCGTTCAAGTCGATGGAGAATGTCCGAAAGAAAAATAAAGAACTGACGGAAGAGCAGATTGCGACCATGAAGGAGCACGGCGTGCCGCAGTGGTACATCGACTCCTGCAAAAAGATCGAATATCTCTTCCCGAAGGCCCATGCGGTGGCATACGTTCTGATGGCGTTCCGGATCGCTTGGTACAAGGTGCATTACCCGCTGGCGTTCTATTCCGCTCTGTTTTACCGCCGCAGTCAGAAGGACGGCTTCGACGCGGAAATGATGATGGGCGGGGCCCAGAAGGTTAAAACAAAGCTCAACCAGATCCGGTCTAATCCCAACGCTACCGCGAAGGAGGAAGACCTCTGCACGACGCTTGAGATGGTGTACGAGTTCTATATGCGCGGCTTTGATTTTGCGCCGATTGACCTGTACAAATCCGATGCGTTCCGCTTCGTGCCGGAGGGAGACAAATATCTGCGCGTGCCCTTTGTGGCGGTGTCCGGCCTCGGCGACGCGGCGGCGCTCGACCTCGCGGCGGCGACCGAAAATGGCAGGCGGTTTGTCTCCGTGGAGGACGTAGCGGCGGCTTGTCCGAAGGTCAGCTCGGCCCATATAGCGGCGCTGAGGAGGCTTGGCGCTTTCGGCGATATGCCGGATTCCAGCCAGATGACGCTGTTCGACTTTTGAGCGCGAACGGATCCTGTGCTGCCATCGTATTCCTTCCGCAGCGCGGGGACAGAAATTGCTTTACATTTGACAAGGAGTATGATATTATAAATCGGTAAAAGTGTGCGGACGTCTGCATCGGCTTGGTACAGACGTATGAAAACGACCATGGAAAGGATTGATTCCGGATGTCTAAAAAGAATAAGAGCGCAGAAGACGTCAAGAAAACCAAAACCAAAAAGGCCAAGACCAAGGCCTCTGCGGGCGAAGGAAAAACTAAGAAAGAGAACGCCTTCGGCAATCCCATCCGAAACCTGATTATCACGGCGTTGGTCTGCATTGTGATGGGCGTGGTGTTCCTTGTGGAGCCCAGTCTGGTCTACTCCTACTGCGGCTATGTGATCGGCGGCCTGATCGGCCTTGTCGGCCTTGCCTACATTATCATCTATTTCTGCAAAAAACCCGTCAGCGGCGTTTATCGCTATGAGTTCGGCCTGGGCCTTGTGGCCCTGCTGGCCGGCGCGTATGTCGCGCTGGGCGGCTATCTGAGCAGCTCCGGCACTACCGGCATCGGCTTCTCCGTCCTGCTCAAGATCATCGGCATCCTCATCGCGGCGGACGGCGTCCTGAAGCTCCAGTATTCCGTTGACATCGCCCGGATGAAATATCCTCGCTGGTGGGTTGCGCTGATTTTCAGCATCCTCGGCATTGCGCTGGGCGCTGCCATCGTCCTTGGCTATGTCTACGATTTCGGCTATGTCGTCGGCTTGGGCAGCAGCAGCTATTACACGGAGGCACAGAATGCCTTCATCGGAGGCATGATGCTGCTGGGCGTCGCCTTCTGCGTGAATGCGCTGCTGGATCTGCTGACCATGATGATAGTCATGATCCGGAACCGTAAGGCCCGCCGCGCTGCGGCGATCGCCGAGGGCTCGGCTATGGTCGCCGCCGCGAAGCAGGAGGAGATCAACGAGGCCGTTCCCGAGGAGCCTGTGTTCGTTGAGGAGGTCACTCCCGTGGTCGAGGTGCCCATTCCCGAAGCGGACGCTCCCGCTCCGGTGACGGTCCCCGAACCCGTGCCGACGGCGCCTGCGGAGAGCGCCGAATAATCCTCAAAAGTAGACAGCCGTCTGCCGTGTGGCAGGCGGCTGTTTTTCGTACGCGAATTTTCACTTGTAAATTCAGAGGGAAGGGAATATAATGAAGTGTCAAATGGACAAAATCCAGAATTATGAGGAACGGAAAATGATTTCCTTTGATAAATACCACCTGTCCGGCAAACGAGGCTATCTGATCGGCATCGGCGGCGTTTCCATGGCTCCTCTGGCAGAGGTCCTGCAGGGGGATGGCCTGGTCATCCGCGGCAGCGATATACAGCGCAGCGCCAAGGTGACGGAGCTGGAAAGCCGCGGCATCCATGTCAACATCGGGCACCGTGCGGAGAACATAACCGACGATATCGACTTTGTCGTCCGCACCGCGGCGGCTCATGATGACAATCCCGAGGTCTGCGCCGCCCGGGAAAAGGGCATTCCCGTATTTGAGCGCACACAGGCTTGGGGTTCGCTTATGAAAGCGTACCGGCGTGCCCTCTGCATTTCGGGTACGCACGGCAAAACGACCACGACCTCTATGTGTACGCATATCCTGATGGCGGCGGAAAAGGACCCGACGGTCATGATCGGCGGCACGCTGCCCCTCCTGAAAGCCGGTCACCGCATCGGCAAGGGCGACACCATCGTCATGGAATCCTGCGAATACTATGACAGCTTCCTGTCCTTTTTCCCGACGATCGCGGTGATCCTCGATGTGGAGGCCGACCACCTGGATTACTTCAAGGATTTGGATGCAGTCAAGGCGTCCTTCCGCAAATTTGCGTCGCTGGTCCCGCCGAACGGAACGGTCATTGTGAACGCGGACGATGCCAACGCCATGGATACCGTGACGGGGCTTGACCGGCGCATCGTCACGTTCGGGCTGTCCGCGTCTGCGGATATCCGGGCCGTGAACATCATCCCGAACGGTGCGCAGACGGATTTTGACGTGCTGAACGGGGATGTGTTTTTTGCGCATCTGACCCTGCACGTACCCGGCGTTCACAATGTAATGAACGCGCTGGCGGCAACGGCCTCCGCGATCGAGTTGGGGATCTCTCCGCTGGCGGTGAAGTACGGCCTGGCCGGATTTTCCGGCGCAAACCGCCGCTTTGAGTTCAAGGGGAAGTATAACGGCGCGGACGTCTACGACGACTACGCCCACCATCCCGGGGAATTGAGGGCGCTGCTTGACGCGGTGGAGCCGATGGGGTATAAGCGGACGATCGTGGTTTTCCAGCCGCACACATATTCGAGGACAAAGGCCCTGTTTGACGACTTTGTGGAACAGCTCAAGCGCCCGGATCTGACCTATCTGGCGGAGATCTACGCGGCGCGCGAGACCAATGTGCTGGGCATTTCCTCCGAGGACCTCTCAAAGCAGATCCCGAACAGTCTGTTCTTCCCGACGTTTGAGGAGCTGGAGAAAGCGCTGGGCTGGACGATCGCGCCCGGCGACCTCGTGCTGACGGTCGGCGCCGGCGATGTGTATAGGATCGGCGAAGCGCTCGTCGAGGCGGACGCTGCCAAAAACGGAATATGACAAAAAGCTCTTCCCGATCGGGAAGAGCTTTTTGCTATCCGGTTTATTCCACGCTGATTATGTAGTAATACACCGGCTGACCGCCGCGGATGAGAGAGGTCTCGGCGTCAGGGAAGAGCGCGGCAAATTTCTGGGAGAAAGCCTCCGCATCCTCGTCGGCGACCTCCTCGCCGTAATAGAGCGTGATGAACTCGGGGTTCAGGGGCTTGATGGCGAGCGAGAGCTTCTCGACCAGCAGATCGGTCTCGGCGTAGGAGCCGACCAGCGCGCCGTCCATGAGGGTCAGATACTCGCCGGCATGGATATCGCAGCCGTCGAACTCGGAGTCGCGGGCGGCGTAGGTGACCTGCGCGGTGTGGACCGCAGCGATGGCCTCGGTAAAGTCTGCGGTCAAAGCGTCGGGGCTTACGTCCGGGGACAGGCGCATCATCGCGGAGACGCCCTGCGGAACGGTCTTTGTCGGGATGACGATGACCTTTTTGGTGGTCAGAGGGATGCACTGCTCCGCGGCCATGATGATGTTCTTGTTGTTCGGGAACACGAACACAGTCTCTGCCGGGGTAAGGTTCACGGCGCGGAGGATGTCCTCCGTGGAGGGGTTCATAGTCTGGCCGCCGGAGACGATGCCGTCGGCGCCGAGCTGGCGGAACAGCTCCTCCAGGCCGTCGCCTGCGCAGACGCAGACGGCGCCGATGTCTTTTTCGGCGGCGACGGGCTCGGGGATGCCGCTTTCATCCGCGGCTTCCCCGGCGGCGGGGGCGGGGGAGGCCTCTTCGGCGCCGGCGTTCTCGTCGAGGGAAGTATGCTGCTCACGCATATTCTCGACCTTGACGCTGATTAGCGGACCGTAGGCGAGAGCCTTGGTCAGCGCCTTGCCGGGGTCGTTTGTATGGACGTGGGTCTTGATGATCTCCTCATCCTCAACGATCACGAGGGAATCGCCGATCGTTTCGAGGTAGGTCTTGAGAAGATCGACCTTTTTCGCGTTCGCCTTGCGGACGATGAACTCGGTGCAATAGGTGAACTTGATATCCTCGGTCTCAAAGGCGGAGAAATCGGCCTTTTTCTGCGGCGCGGGTGTGGTGCCCTCGCTGACGGCCACCTTGCCCTGCAGATAGCCGAGCATGGCGTCGAGGATGATGACATAGCCGTAACCGCCGGCGTCCACGACGCCGGCCTTGGTCAGAACGGGGTTCTGGTTGATGGTATCGGCCAGCGCAGCCTGGGCGCTCTCGAGCGCAAAGGAGAGGACCTCCTCAACGTCGGCGCTCTGCGTGGCGCAGTTTTTGGCGGCGTCCGCAGAAAGCCGGCTGACGGTCAGGATCGTGCCCTCGGCGGGCTTCATAACGGCCTTATACGCGGCCTCTACGCCGGCGATCATAGCCGCGGCGAAATCGGCGGCGGTGGCGGCGTCCTTTTTCTTGAGTCCCTTGGAAATGCCGCGGAAAAGCAGGGACAGGATAACGCCGGAGTTTCCGCGTGCGCCGCGCAGGAGGGCGGAGGCCACGCGGTCGGCGGTGGCTGTCAGCGTGGGGGAGGGGCCGCTTTTGCGAAGCTCCGCCGCGCCAGAGCCGAGCGTCATGCACATGTTCGTGCCGGTATCGCCGTCCGGGACGGGGAAAACGTTCAGTTCATTAATGGCCTGCTCGTTGGCGGCCAGCGCGTCGTATCCGCACAGGACCATGTCGTGGAATACGGCGCCGTCGATATACTCTCTCAAAACTGCATACCTCTGTGATTCGTTGATCGGATTAATCCATGTTCATGGAGTCGACGTACACATCAACCTGGTTGACGGATGCGCCGGTGGATTCGGTCACCTTATAGGAAACCTCGGACATGATGCTGTCGCAAAGGGCGGAAAGATTGACGCCGTGGTCGACCACGATGTGGAGCTCGATACCGACGGAGCCATCGTCGCTGTAATGCACGCTGACGCCCTTGGACATGGATTCGCGGCGGAGAAGCTGCCAGACGCCGCTCTCCTTGGACTGGCTCGCCATGCCCTTAACGCCGAAGCAGCTTGAGGCCGCGTCGCCTACGATGTTGGCAAAGACGTCGTTTGCGATATTGACACTGCCTTTCTCGCTGGATCTCATCAACATTCGGGAAAACCTCCTTTGATTTTCGATGGGAGGAGTGTGCGGCGGCATGTTAGGCGTGCCAAACGTACGGCACACACATTCTCAATCATTATACCCTAAACATTCCTGATTCACAAGCATAAATTTTTCATAGATTTGTAGGTTTGTCAATGAAGTGTTACACATTAGGGAAAGCGGAAAGGACCCGC
>CAYOSI010000017.1:0-50508 GCA_964406615.1 uncultured Oscillospiraceae bacterium | reverse complement strand
GCATGGCCGTGCCGGTGGGGATCATCGCCTGGGCCTGTTGGCAGAAGGTGAAGGGGAAAATAAGGCGGTAAGGAAAAGAGCGCGGTACGCCGCGCTCTTTTTGCCGGCCGGGATGGGGGATATTCCTGTGATTATAACGAAAATGGTGCGGATATAACAAAGGCTGTAATTATTTGTTACCAAATACGCGGGCGTTTGTGGTATAGTTGTAGAACATTAAAATTATTCTGCTATTCTGGCGTTGTATGACGAAAAATGTCCGGCTTTGAAACGGGATACACGGCAGTTTGAACAGGAGGAAGCAATATGCATGCTGAAAAAAAGAAACGAGGCGGCGTAGGCGCAGCAATCGGCTGGATCGTGATGATCGTTCTGGGGATCGCCGGCGTGCTGCTTGGCGCGAAGCTCATCGGCATGGGGATTCTGCCGGGTGTTCTTACTGTCGGCTTTTTTGCGCTGATCGTCGCTTTTGAGCTGCTGCTGCTGTTCACGCGGCGGATCACAGGCGTAAACTTTTTTGTATATATCTGCTCGCTGATCGTGGCTGCGGCGATGTTTTTCGGCTTCTCCGCCCTCGGGAAGGTGGATGCGACCGTGCGCAGCATCACGACCGGGTCCCAGGTCCAGACCAAGGTCTTTTCGGTCGTGGCGCTGCGGGAAAGCAGTATAAACGGGCCGTCCGACCTTACAAACGGTAAGGTGGGCTACATGGATATGCTGGACAGCATGACCCTGACGCAGCTTCAGAACAAGCTTTCCGAGCAGGGAGCCTCCGGCATGGAGTATGTTTCCTGCAACGGCGCCGTCAACGCGGCGGATGCGCTGCTGAATAAAGAAGTCGATGCGGTGATTTTTCATTCGGTCTATATCGAGATGATCGACGAGGATGTATACGAGGGCTTCTCCGATCAGGTGAAGGTGATTTGCACGCTGGAGACCACCGAGGCGCTCCAGACGCAGCAGTGGACGCAGCCGGACGAGATGACCCAGTCTGCTGCGGAGGACCTTCTGGCCAATGAGGACCTGAAAAGCTTTGTCGTCTATGTCAGCGGCATTGACACCTACGGGAGCGTGGACGTACAGAGCCGCAGCGACGTGAATATTCTGGCCGTCGTCAACATGGAGGAGCGTAAGGTCCAGCTCATCAATACGCCGCGGGACTACTTCGTACCGCTGCCGATCAGCAACGGTATGCGCGATAAGCTGACGCATGCCGGTATCTATGGCATTGACGTTTCCATCGGCGCGCTGGAGATGCTGTACGACGTGGACGTCGATCGCTTCGTGCGCATCAATTTCTCGGGCTTTAAGGAGATTATCGACGCGCTGGGCGGGATCGATGTGAACTCGGAGTACGATTTCACGGCGCAAGGCGTCCATTTCAACCAGGGCGTCAACCACCTGGACGGAGCCTCGGCGCTGATCTTTGCACGCGAGCGCCATGCTTTCGCCACGGGCGACGTGCAGCGCGGCAAAAACCAGATGGCCGTCATCACCGCGATGATCCAAAAGATGCTTTCCGTGGAGCTGCTCCGCAATTATGCGACGATCCTCAACAGCATTTCCGGCAGCTTCCAGACCGACTTCACGTCGGATGAGATTTACGCGCTGGTCAGCTCGCAGCTTCTGAGCGGCGGCTCGTGGAGTGTGGACAGCTATACCGTGACGGGTTCTGACGGCAGCGAGATCACCTACTCCATCCCCGGCGCCTATGCCTACGTCATGTACCCCGACGAGGAGAAGGTGGAAAACGCGAAGTCGCTGATTAACGCCCTGACGGACTGAGTGCCGGTCCTGATCTGACAATAAGGGATAAAGAGATGAAACAACGTATTATTCGTGTATGGCGGATATTGGCAGTGGCCGTTTTCGGCCTTGTGGTCCTTGCGGGTGTCTGTATGATGATTGCAGGCGGCCCGTACCATGCGGCGCTCAGAAAACTATACAGCTTCCTTGGCATTCTGGGCTCGGAGCCGCCTCCCAAGTATATTCTGCTGCTGGCGCTGATTCTGCTGACGGAGATCCCGTTTATGCTCCGAACGGACCGCGGCGAAAACATGCTCCGGCCGGCGGCGGAGCCGGACTCTGCCGGGACGGAGGAGGAAAAGCGGCGAAAACAGCCAAAGCCGGCGCTTGCCGGGCGGGAGAGAAGCCGTGAGCGCGCGGAGAAACAGGCCCGTGAGCGCGCCGTCGGGCCGGCGCCCCGGCGGGAGCAGGCCGGGCCGGCGCCCTCCGGTGCCGTGCGGGCGGCGGACGCGGCGCCTGCCCCGGAACTCTCGGCGGAGACCGAGGATTTTGACCGGTTTTTGAGCGAGTTGAAGGCCGAATTGTTTGAGGAATAAAAAACATGAATACAATCCTTATAGATAAAAACACTGTGAAAAACAGGTGCGACACGGTACGATGAACGATCAGAGAAGCAACACACGATTTCTGCTGGCGGAGCTGGTGAAGCGCGATTTTATCAAGCGCTACAAGCGGACCGCCTTGGGCCAGCTCTGGAATATCCTGTCTCCGCTGCTGCTCCTGCTGGTCATGAATCTGGTGTACTCGTTCCTGTTTTCGCACAACATGGAGCACTACTCGGTGTTCCTGTTTGCCGGGTATATTCAGTACAACTTTTTCATGTCGTCCACAAGCAGCTCGCTGCACGTGTTTCAGAACAGCGCGTATATCTTCAATAAAGTTAAGGTCGACAAGCTGTATTTCCTGATATCGGCGAACGTGACCCATATCGTCACCTATGTGTGCATGACGCTTATCAACGTCGTGTTTCTGCTGGTGGACGGCGTACCGCTCTCGTTTCGGCTGTTTCTCCTGCTTTACCCGATGCTCTGCGAGATCGTGATCTCCTACGCGGTGGGGCTGATCGTGGCGACGATTTTCGTGTTTTTCCAGGATATCCGCTATATCTACCCGGTCATCCTGCGCATATTGCTGTATGTTTCCGGCGTCTTTTACCGGGCGGAGATCCTGCCCGAAGCGCTGCAGGAGCTGCTTTGGCTGAATCCGATCTATCCCTGCGCGTACTTCTCCCGGACCCTGATGCTGGACCAGCAGGTCCCGGAGCTGCGGGTGTGGATCTATCTCGCGCTCATGGCGGCGGCGCTGGCGTGCCTTGCGCTGATCCTGTACCGCCGCACGGAGAAGAAGTTCTATCTGTACTTGTGAGGAAATTATGGTTTTAGAGGTTCAGGACGTTTCCATTTTGTATCACACGGACGTCTACAAAAAAATGCGCAGCGAGAAGAAATTAAAGCTGAAGCTGAGGCATGAGGAGGGCGCGCATCGGTTCATGGCGGTGGACCACGTGTCGTTTTCACTGGGCGAGGGAGAGGCGCTGGGGATCATCGGGAAAAACGGCGCCGGCAAATCCACGCTGCTGAAGGCGATCTCCGGTACGATCGAGCCGACCACCGGCCGGATCATCCGCAACAAGCCCATTTCCGCGCTGCTGGAGCTGGGCACCGGCTTTGACGGCGACCTGTCCGTGAAGGAAAATATCTACTTACGGGCGGCGCTTCTGGGCTTTACCAAGGAGTATTTGGAGGAGCGCTACGAGAAGATCCTCGCGTTTTCCGAGCTTGAAAAGTTTGAGAACCGTCCTTTTCGCGCTCTGTCCAGCGGCATGAGAGCGAGGCTCGGGTTTGCGATTGTCGGCCTGATGCAGCCCGAGATACTGATCCTGGACGAGGTGTTTTCGGTCGGCGACGGCGCGTTCCAGCGGAAAAGCCACAGCCTGATGACGGGCCTTATAAAAAGCGGCTGCTCCACGCTGCTGGTCTCCCACTCCATAGGACAAGTCAAGGAGATATGCAACCGCGTGCTCTGGCTTGAACACGGCAGGATGGTTATGGAAGGAAAGACTGGCGAGGTGTGTGCCGAGTATGAAAAGTTCCTGAAGACCGGAAAGATCGCTTCTGCGTAAAGCGGATCTGCCACGAAATATAAAACGAACTAAAGGAGAATGGCTATCATGAAAATCACGGTTGTCGGTGCGGGTAACGCAGGCTGCGCGGTGTCCGCAGATCTGACGATGAAAGGGCATACTGTCACGCTTCTCAAGACCTCCGGCTCGATGCATAACGACAATTTTGCCTTCCTGCAGGAGAACAACGGCAGGATCACCATGCTCGAAAACGGAGAGACGCGAACGACGAATATCAGCCGTGTGACTACGGACTTCAGCGCTATTTCCGAGGCCGAGCTCGTGATCGTGTATATCCAGACCAATTATCACGAGGATCTGATTATCCGTATGAAGGATTATCTCCGCGACGGACAGAAGGTCCTATTCAATCCCGGCTATTTTTCCACGGCGTATATGCTTAAGCATTGCGGCGGGAAGGACCTAACCATTATCGAGGCGACAAGCTCCTTCATCGACTGCCGCATCGCGGAGCCGGGGCTTATTAAGGTCGGCTTCCGCAATGTCCGCAATCCAATCGGCGTGTATCCCTCGGAGCGCGGCGAAAAGACCATGGAGGAACTTGCGTGCCTGGGCTTCCATTTCGCGCTTCGCTCCACGGCGGAGGTTGCGCTGCATAACCCGAACCTGATCGTGCATACGGTCGGCGCGATCATGAGCATCCCTCGCATCGAAAAGACGAAGGGCGATTATTGCATGTACTGGGAGGTGTTCACGCCCAGCGTATGGAACATCCTGGAAAAGCTTGACGCCGAAAAAATGGACGTGCTCGAAAAGCTGGGCTTCCCGCGTTTGGCCTATGTCGACGCCTGTAAATTCCGCAACACCCTCGACACCGAGGTTGACGGCAAGGAAGTTTTCTTCTGGTATGCCGCCATGCCCACGAGGGCCAAGGGCCCCATCGTGGTCAACAGCCGCTATATCACCGAGGACGTGCCCCAGGGCCTTGTTATGCTGGAAGCGCTTGGTCAGTATCTGCATGTCCCGACGCCGGTCTGCACCTCGCTCATCGAGATCGCGAACGCTGCGCTTTGCAGAGAATTCCGCGATGTCGGACGCACGCTGGAGAGACTGGGTGTCGAGAATGTCAAGGCGATCATCGAGCAGTGCTGATTCATTGTTTTTGAGGAGCAGAGGAATAAAAAATGGGTAACGCAGTAAACAAAGCTGCAAAGAGGATAAAGAAGGAGTGGGCCATCCGCGGTTATCTGCGCGCGGGCTATCCCCGGAAGACCGCTTCGAGATGGTATAATATGTGCCGGAGGGACAGCCGCCTGTGGAGAAATGCCTATCCGAAGAGCACGCTGGACGCGGTCCATGCACAGGGCTATCTTGCCAAGAATATCGAGCGTCTCAGCGTCCGGCCGGGAGCGCCCTGCGAACGGATCACCGATCTCGACTATTTGTTTTTGCAGCCGTTCAACAACAGCTACGCCAAATGGCTCGGCGACCTGAATACCATGAACCGCATGCTTCCGGCATTTTCAGCGTATATCCCCAAGGTGTATTTCAGCGTTTTCAACCGCCAGGGACTGCATATCCTGTCCTATCCCTCTGCGGAGACAAAAAAGAGGACAAAAGACATTCTGAGGACCCTGGCCAGGGAAAAGGTGCTCCTGCTGCGCCCGGCGTTTTTTGGATCGACTGGCCGGCAGTATGTGCTGACCTATGCGAGCCAGAATGAGCTATGGGTGGGAAAGCGGCGGAGGACGATCCCCCAGTTTAAGGCGATGCTGAGTAAGCTGGGGCCGTCTTATGTCGTCTGCGAACGGGTGCGGTATGATTATCCGATCGGCGACGACTGGGAAGGCTCGTCCTATTTCAAACTCTATGTGGCAAACGACATGGATGAGGGCACGAAGCTCCTGTTTGGTATTGCGGACGTTTTTGACGACTTCGGAACGGACAGGCAGGTTGCGCTGGATATCCGGGATGGAAGCTTTCAGTATAATGACTGTGAGTATATGGTTCCCCACTGGGACCTTATCAGCGAGACGATTCTGCGGCTGGCCGGGACCGTCCGGCAGATCAGCTATTTCAGCGTTTCGGTCGTTGCCGCAGAGTCCGGCTTCAAGATCTGCAACTGCAGCACATCACCGGTGCTTCCGCGCATCATGCCGAACAAGGAGCTGAACGACTATCTGCTGGGGCGGGTAAGGGACAAGAAAAGCGTCGGACAGACGACGAAGCAGAAGGCCGATGCGATCCGTTACAGCCTGTATCGCAGACATGTGAAGAAAAAGGGCAAGAAGGGCATCCGCCCGTATATGCAGAAGCTGTGGGAGGAGGCCGTCAAGGCCGATAAAAAGTGGCCCGGCACGACCATGGCGCAGAAGAAGTGGGCCTGGGAGAGGGGCTTTTTGTCCTTTCGCATTTCGCAGTATGGGCTGACGGAGGAGAATTATAAAAACTACCTCTCTGACTACCAGTATCACTGGCTCAACCGCATCAACGGCGTCTATCAGGGCTGGGTCAACGACAAGCTCACCTTCCGCTACATCATGGAGCCGTTCAAAAAATACGTCCCGGACTACTATTTCTCCGTTTTCAAGAACCGGGGCGAGACGGTCGTGGCCAGGCTGATGGATTGCCCCGATGGCTTCCAGAGCACGATGGACAGCATCTGCGCATTGCTTCGGCAGGAGAAGAAGCTTGCGTTCAAGGCTGCGGCGGGTACGCACGGCGACGGCTTTTACGCGTTGGAGTATGTGCCGGAAACCGGGACGTATCAAATAAACGGCCAGGAGAGCACGCAAGAGGAGCTGGAGGCCCTGCTGGCCAGCCAGCGCAGTTTCTATGTCGTCACATCCTACATAAACATGCATCCCACGCTGAAGCGGATCTATCCCCAGTCCGTTAACTCCATCCGCATCATGGTCATCAACCGAAACGGCTATGCTCCGAAAATCATGCAGACCTATATGCGCATCGGGTCATCCAAGACCGGCTATACGGACAACGTCGGCTACGGCGGCATCTGCGCCATGGTCGACACGGAGACGGGAACGCTGTATGCCCCGGAGACACTGCGGGACCATGTATACTATCCCTGCCCCGTGCATCCGGATACCGGCGTGGAGATCGCCGGCATTCAGATTCCGCATTGGCGGGAGGTCTGTGAAGCGGTGCTGGAGATCTGCCGCAGCATTCCCGAGCTCGAATATCTCGGCTTTGACGTGGCGGTGACGGAGGACGGCTTCAACGTCATGGAGATCAATATTCATCAGGATCTGCATAAAGTCGCTCAGTATTCGGATGAGATCATGGAGTTCTTCCGGAGCAAGATCCGGTATAAGGAGCGCCAGAACGGCTTACCGTACAGCGTCTGAGCCGGCCGGCTCCGCGGAGTGGATTTATGAAAAAAATGCAAAACGCGCTGGATAAGCTGTCAAGCCTCGGGCTGGTCGGTTTTCGCGGCTTCAAATATAAAAGCGCACGCGAATATGTGCGGCTGAACCGGGAGCGGCCCTGTGCCGACAAGGCCATGCGCCGGCGTATACTGACGCTTATGCCGTTCGAGCCGGAATATGACCGGATGTTTTCCGATCCGCTGACGACGCGGATGGTCCTGACGCCGTATGCGGAGCGCTTCCCGGCGGTCTATGCGCTGAAGCTCGGCGGCCCGGATGAGTTCTGCCGCCCCGGCGATGTGGAGGCGCCGGCGATGGACACGGCGGGCGTTCTCGAGCTGCTGCGCCGGGAGAAAAGCCTGATCCTCCGCCAAAATGACCTCGGCGCGTTGTCTGAAATCGGTATCCTTGCGTATGACGGGGGCGTGTACCGGCTGGCAGGAAAAACCATTGCCGAGCGGGAACTGACGGAGTGGCTTCAGCGTCTAACGGAGGGAAGCATCCTGTGTGAAAACGTTCTGCGGGAGCTTCCGGAGGACTGTCCGATGACGTATATCGCCGTGCTGAACACCACGGCGGAGGGGCCCCGGATCGTCGGCCGTTCCGTTTTCCGGCATGGGGAAAACGGCCGGCTCCGCCTGTATGGGCGGCAGGCTGGGGCGCCGGCTTCGGCCGGCGGGGAGGCGGATACGCTGGTCCTTGACATTGCGGCGCGGCTTCCGGAGCTCGAATACCTCGGATTCCGCGTCGTCGAAACAGAGGCGGGCTTCCGGCTGTTCTCGATTGACACCGGCCTCGACCTGGCGTTTTACTCCGAATTGCCGGACGATTTGCGGGCGTATATCTCCGGCCGCTATGCCCGGCGGCCGCGGGGCGGCTGGAAACGGCTGAAAAAATACCTCCTGGCGTGGAGAGCCAAAAAGCTCGGATTCGTCGATTACATGTACCGCAACTGGCGGGAGGGTCTCAGAGAGGACCGGCGCTTTCGGGGCACTGGCCGTAAAGAAAAACGCTGGGCGCACAAGCGTGGGTTCTATTCCTGGCGCATCCGGCAGTACGGCCTGACCGAGGAAAACTATCGCAGCGTTTTGTCGGACCGGGACTACAAATGGCTCCGGCCGATCAACAACAGCTTTTATAAATGGTTCTGGAACAAAAAAATAAGCGCCTATGTGCTTCAGCCGTACAGGGAGTATATCCCTTCCTGCTGTTTCTGGACCTGTGTCCGGGCGGGCGAGTGGACGCTGCGGCCGTTTATGGAGCCGGGCGTGAAGGGTATGGACGATCTGCTGGCGCTGCTGAGGGAAAAGGGGAGACTGGCCATGAAGCCGGCGGAGGGCTCTCACGGCATCGGCTTCCGCGAGCTGCGTTATGCCGGGGGGCGGTATTATATGAATTCCACGCCCATGGGAGAGGAAGCATTCCGCCGGGAGGTTATTTCCTGCGGGGGCGACATGCTGATATCCGAGTATGTCCGTGAGCATGAGAGACTCCGGGCTATCTATCCCGATGTGGTTAACACGGTGCGCATTATGACCATTCGGAACGGCGCTAAGCATTTTATCAAGCATGCGTATCTGCGTGTCGGCACGACCGCCACCGGCCACACGGACAATCTGGCGTCCGGCGGCATCGCGGCGCCGGTCCGACTCGGGGATGGGCAGATCGGGGAGCCGATGCAGCTTCGGGACCATGTCTACACCCCCTGCGAGAAGCATCCGGACACCGGCGTGCCCATCGCGGGAACAATCCCCCACTGGGAGAAAATCAAAGCCGTTGTGGAGGAACTCTGCCGCTTCCTGTACCCGTTGGAATATCTGGGGTTTGACGTGGCCGTGACCGATGACGGCTTCCGGATCCTCGAGATCAACACCCATCAGGATCTGCAGCAGTATCCCCTTTATCCGGATGAGGTAAAAGCGTTTTTTGAACGGAAGCTGGCCGAGAAGGAAAGACGAAACCGTTTATCCGCCGGGAAAAGCCAGTAGGCTTTACCCGTATGATTTATGGAGGTTTGTTCCGATGAAACAGAAATGGCTTTTGTTTGCAAGTACTCTGCTTCTGATTGCAGCGCTTGCGGCCTGTTCGGAGAAGGATGCGAATTTGCAGACCGTATCCAAGAGCTTCGAGACGCCGCAGAGCAGCGGCACGGCAGTGGAAACGCCCGCCGCGGACCCGGAGCTGACGGAGGTCAGCGACGTGGTCGTGACCACGGAAACAGCCAATATCCGGTCCGGCCCGGGAATGCAGTATGACGTTTTGGACCAGGTTGGCGCGAACGTCGAGTTTGAGCGGGTCGGCATCGCCGGCGAGTGGAGCTGCGTCCTCTATGACGGGCAGACAGTTTACGTGAACAATGCGCTGATCGAGCCCCGCCGGGACTATGTGGTGGAAGCGGCCAGCGGCTATGTCACGGTCACGGAGGAGATCGCGAACATTCGGACCGGTGCCGGGACCGGGTATAAAATTGTGTATACGGCGGCGGCCGGGGACCGGTATGCCGTGACCGGCGTAACGGATTTTGGCTGGTACGAGATCGAGTACGAGGGCGGGAAGGCCTACATATACGCGGAACTAGTGGAGGCCGTCATTGACGACGCCGTCGGGGAACCGGCTGTCGGGACGGCAGGATAAGCTGCAGAAAAATACCGCTTCGGCGGACACTCCTCCCGCTTCGGGAGCGGGAAATATTCAGGTTGTGGGATATATGAACAAAAACCTTCGGATCATGCTGGCCTTTGTTGGAAAGCAGCTCATGCGCCTGCTGTATGCGGTGCTCAAGCTGCTTCCGGTCAAAAGACGAGTATGCTTTTTCAGCAGACAATCGAATTCAGTCACCGAGGATTTCAGCCGTATACAGCAGGAGCTGAGGCTGTATGACCCGGAGGTGGACATCGTATCCGTCTGCTGCCGGTACCGGTCCGAGCGCGACGGCGTGTTCCGCTTTGCGAAGGCCGTGCTGAAAAGCATGTACTATCTGGCGACGTCCCGCGTCTGCGTCATCGACGCCTATTGGCCGGCGGTATCGATGCTCCGGCATAAGCAAGCGCTGAAGGTCATTCAGATCTGGCATTCCATGGGGAAAGTCAAAAAAAGCGGATACCAAACCCTGGGAAAGCCCTCCGGCCGGGACCCCGCGCTGGCGAGGCTGATGTGCATGCACCGGAACTACGACTACATAATTGGCGGCGGCAGTGCATGGAACCGCTATTATTGCGAGGCATTTGACGTTCCAAAGGAGAAGCTCTTGAATTACGGTCTGCCGCGGCTTGATCGAATCCTGGAGGAGTCGGATACCGGCGACGAGCTGCTCGGACGCTATCCGGAGCTGCGGGGAAAAACGGTGATTCTGTACGCACCGACCTTCCGCGAGTATGAGATAAAGCCGCCGATGCAGCTTTTGGAACGGCTGGACCCAGAGAAATATCAGGTCATCCTCCGTTTTCATCCCCGGCAGAAATTTAGGGATAATCCGGACTTTTTGGACAGAGGCTATGAAAAGGAAAGCGTATTTGACCTGCTGAAAATATGCGACTGGGTGATAACGGACTACTCGTCCCTGGCGGTCGAGGCGGCGGCGCTGAATAAGAAAACGCTGTACTATCTGTACGATTACGAAGCGTATTGCGCCTCCAACGGCATCAATATCGACCTGTTTGATATTATGCCCGGCTGCTGCTGCGAAAGCGAAGAGGAATTGCTTCAGGCGATCACGAGCCGGCCGTATCCGCAGGATGAGCTGAATTGGTTCCGAGATAAATTTCTTCCGCCGGAGCTGGGAAACTCGACGCGGAATATTGTTTTGTTGATAGGGCGGTGTATGGATGAAGAAGAGGTACGTGATTATGGCCGACGGGAATATGACTCGTTGGAGCCTGGGCAGGAAGAGTCCGAAGCATTTGCAGAAAATCGGTGATGAAACGGTCCTTGAGCGCATTGTAAGACAGCTTACGCGGGCCGAGCCCGACGCCGAAATATATATCACGTCTCATGACGACCGCTACGAAATACCCGGAGCGGTCCGGCATGAGCCTCAAAACAACCGCATGGAGATCGACCGCTTTACCTGGGAGCTAATCAGGGAGGACACCTGTTTCCTGTACGGCGATACCTATTACGCGGACGAAGCGATCGAAACCATCAGCCGGACCGACGGAAAGGACCTGCTGTTTTTCTCCGCCGGCCGAAGCATCGTCGCCGTGCATGTTTTCAACGAACGGATGATGAAGGAGCAGGTGGAAAAGGTGAGGGAGGACTATCTTTCCGGACGGCTGGCAGAATGCAAGGGCTGGCAGCTTTACTACTCCGTCGTGAGCGGCGGAGCGGATGCGGAAGCCTGCATGATCCGGCTCGGCGACAGAACGCAGGGCTTCAATACGGTGGAGGAATACGAGGCGCTGCTGAAAACGCTCCCGTGTGGCGGAAAATGAATATCTTCGAGTTTGTAAAGCGCGTTGAGATCAAAGCCAAGCTGGCCACGCTGTATGTCCGGCGCATCCTGTTTGCACCGCGGCATTTTCCGGGCTCGTTTCTGAAGGGCCTGTACGCCAATACGCACGGCGGTTTTACGGCGGACCAGTGGAGCCTGTATGACCTCGATAACCGGAAGCGCCGGGAGTACCTGTCCGAATTTGACTGGTATCGCTCCCGCTATATCAATGACCCGTTCAGCTATCTTTGCAACAATAAGCTCATCACCACGGAGGTGCTCCGGCAGTATATCCGAGTGCCGCAGGTTTACCTTATTCATAACAACGGAACCTTCATGGACTTTGAGGGGAACGTGCTGGACGCCGGGGAGGCGGCAGAGCGCCTGCGGGCTCGGGGGCAGGCGATCGTGAAGCCGTATGACAAGGGAAAGGGAACCGGCGTGCATACGATTTCGTTCCGGGAGGGAGAAATCTTGATCGACGAGCGGCCGGCCGGCCCCGATGAGCTTCAAGAGCTTCTGATGAAGCAGGTAAACTGCTATTATTCCGAGATCGTCCCGCAGCACGAGTATGCAGACCGGCTGTATGACAAGACAGTCAATACGATCCGCCTGATAACCATTCGTGACCCCAAGACCCAAAAATTCAAGGTGTTTTTTGCGGTCCAGCGCGTCGGGCGCGAAAAGACGATCCCGGTCGATAACGGAAGCCAGGGCGGCATCGTGTGCAAAATCGACCCGGAGACCGGCCGGCTCTCCCACGGCCGCTGTCTGCATGATAAGATTGTGTATGAGAGACATCCGAATTCCGGGGTGCGGTTCGAGGATGTGACCGTCCCAGATTGGGAAGAGACGAAGGCCGAATTCGTGCGCCTGGCCGAAAAGCTGCCATATCTGCATTTCGTCGCCTGGGATATCGTAAAGCTGCCGGACGGCACGAACTGCGTCATTGAGGCGAACGCCTCCTCGGGCGTGAATATCATCCAGCTTTGGGGCGGGCAGCGAAACGGAGAGCTCGGCGACTTCTATCGATACCATAAAGTCATCCGATAGCACATAGGCTATGTGTTATACACACCCTGCGCGGCGCGGCGTACCAAGACGAGCGCCGATAAGAAAGGAGTTTTCTGCACTATGATTAATCTGCTGGTATTGTTTGGCGGCCAGTCCTCGGAGCATACCGTCTCACGGGCGTCGGCTGCGTCGCTCATTCCGTACATAGACCGCGATATCATATCTCTTTCCGTCGTGGGCGTCACGAGGGAAGGGAAGTGGTATCTGACGGAGGCTGCGACGGAGGATATCGCGTCCGGCGCATGGGAAAACGACCCCGGGAACCGTCCGGCATTTCTCAGCCCGAATCGCGGCATGGGCGGGCTGCAGGTGATGCGCGGCGGAGCGATTGAATCGATCCCCGTTGATTGCGTATATCCCGTGATGCACGGTGAGCTGTGCGAGGACGGCGCCCTTCAGGGTCTGTTCGAGCTCTGCGGCATTCCCTATGTCGGCCCGGATATCTGCGCTTCGGCGTGCAGCATGGATAAATCCGTTACCAAACTGGTGGTTGCATCGAGCGGTGTGCGGCAGGCGGATTACTGTGTTGTCACCGACGCTGAGTGCAAGAATGGCTTTGACGCCGCGGCGCTCCGCGTGGAGGGGCATTTCGGCGGTGAGTATCCTCTTTTTGTAAAGCCGGCTTCCGCAGGCTCCTCGGTCGGCGTTTCCAAGGCCCATAACCGGGAAGAACTGGTGGTTGCGCTCGGTGAAGCGCTGAAGGTGTGCAGTAAGGTCCTGGTCGAGGAGACGATCGTGGGCCGCGAGGTCGAGGTGGCGGTGCTCGGAAATTCCGATCCCAAGGCCTCCGTGGTCGGCGAGGTTCTGGCTGCCAATGACTTCTATGATTTCAATGCGAAGTATGAGAACAGCAGTTCGCGCACGGTGATTCCTGCGGAGATTTCTCCGGAAGCCTCCGACAAGCTGCGCGAGGCAGCCGTTAAGGTCTTCCGCTGTCTGGGCTGCGAGGTCATGTCCCGCGTCGACTTCTTCCTCCTGCCGGATGGCGATATCGTGTTCAACGAGATCAACACCCTGCCCGGCTTTACGAAAATCAGTATGTATCCAAAGCTGTGGGAGACATCAGGCATCCCGTACTCCGAGCTGCTGGTAAAGCTTTGCGAGCTTGCTATTGAGCGGGGCTGCCGGGTCGCCCGATGACAAAAGAGGAGCCATGATATGAATTCTTTCCAAGCACCCGATAAGGAGCTCGTCGAGCGGTATGAGCAGGAAGCGCCGCACTGTGCGCCGGTAAAGCGGCCGGCACGGGCTTCCCGTTATGAAAAAGATGCGAGCGGGAATTATATTTACGACGCAGGAGCGGCTGAGCATTCTGCGACCATTCTCTGTGCGGGCGACATGCTCTGCGAGGAGAAGTTATATAACGCGCATTATGACGGGATGCGGTACTATTTTCATGATATTTTTTCGTTCATCCGGCCGGAATTCAAAAAGGCGGACCTCGTGATCGGCAATCTCGAGACGACGATCTGCGAGAGCTACCCTTATACCGGTGAACAGTACAAGGTTGACGGGAAGTATCATAACAACGCGCCGGTGGAATTTCTGGATGCGATCTGGGAGGCCGGCTTCGATCTTTTGACGCTGGCAAACAACCACTGTGTGGACACGGGCTTTGCTGGCGCGATGGAGACGCTGCACCGCATAGACGAACGCGGGATGATGCGCACCGGCCTTTTCCGTCCGGAGGACGACCGCCGGTTCTGTCTGGCGGAGGTCAATGGCATCCCGATCGCCGTACTTTCGTATTCGACCTGGTTTAACCGCAATCAGGACAGACTCACGGAGCGCGGCCGGAGGGAGATCATCAATATATACGAACCGGAGAAGGTAAAACAGGATGTGCAGACCGCAAGGGCAGCCGGTGCGGAGTTTGTCCTTGTCTATATCCACTGGGGCATCGACGCGGAATATAAGAGCCAAAAGAGCGCGTCCATGGTCAAAACGGCGCAGGAGCTTGCCGACGCCGGCGTGGACTATATCGTAGGCTCGCATACCCATTCCGTTCAGGAATACGACCACATCGTATCATCGGATGGCAGAGTTGTGCCTTGTATGTACTCCGTCGGCAATTTTGTTACAAGTGAAATAAACCGGATCAGCCGGGAGACGCTCATCTTGCGGATCCAATTAAAAAAGACCGGACAGGGCGTCGAGATCGCGGCGGAGGAGATCGTTCCCTGCTATGTCCTGGATTCTGTGTGCGGGATCGCATACCCGATCGTTCCCGAGACGGCCAAACTCGGAGCGGAACGGACGGTTGAATGTCAATCCGCGTTCAGCCGTATAAAGACGGCTGCGGGGGATAAGTATTTAGAGGAAAGGCCATTTTTGACGACCTCTAATATTGCCGAAATACTCGGCATAAAACGACCTGGTTTCAATACTGTTTACACCACGCTGAACTTTGCCATGGATGCGAGAAAAGACGGCGTAGCTATTGTCAGCAATATTACGTCGGACCCGCAGTATCGTACCTCGGATGAACGATGTGAAGAGCTGGCCGAAATTGCGATGAAAAAGGGCGCAAAGCTTCTGATTGCGAAGAAACAGATGTCGGATTATCCTACGCTGGTGGTAGAGGATCCGTTTGCCGCCTACACGACTATCATTACATCGCTTCGTAAACGCTTCAACCCTAAGACAGTCAGCATTACCGGCAGTATCGGCAAAACAACGGCCACGGAAATGGTGTATTATATGCTGAACAGCCGGTTCAAAACACACCGCAACACTGGAAGTGCCAACAACGTCCGGTATGCGGGAACGGTTGTGCAGCAACTGAAAAAAGAGCATGAAGTGTATGTGCAGGAGACTATGGAAGGTCCTCCATATGGTGCGGCATCCACGATTTCCAAAATGGTTCAGCCGCAGGCGGCAATTGTCACTGTAGTCGGAACATCGCACATGGAGGCCTTTGGATCGCAGGAACGCATCCTGGAGAGCTGCCTTGGTGTTCAGGATGGTATGTCGGAGGACGGACTGCTGGTTCTGAACGGCGACGATCCGCTTCAGTATCAGGCCCGCGGCAAGTGCACGCGCGAAGTCGTCTGCTACGGCGTAGAAAACGCCGACGCTGACTACCGGGCAATCAATATCCACGGTGAAGGAGATTGCCTGAGCTTTGATGTCCTCCACGAGGGCAGAAGCACGCCTGTGCAGATTCATTGTTTCGGACGGCACAATGTACTGAATGCTCTGGCGGCTTTTGCGATCGGTAAGTGGGCCGGAATGACAGATGACGAGGTGGTCATCGGCCTTGGGAAGTTCCGGACCAGCGGTATTCGACAGAATCTGGTCAGCTATGGCGGTCACCGCCTGTTCCTGGACTGCTACAACGCGGCGGTTGAATCCGTGCACAGCGCGTTGGATGCCCTGTCGATGATAGCTGTGCCATCAGATGGCCGGCGGATCGGTGTGCTTGCAGACGTTTTGGAAACAGGCGCCGGAGAGGACGAATACCATAGAGAGATTGGCCGGGCAGCTGCGTCCTCCTGTCTTGACCTTCTGTTTTGCTACGGCAAAAATGCGGCATATATTGCTGAGGAGGCAAAGGCGGGCTCCTTCCCTGTGTACTATACAGAGAGCGCGGCAGAATTGATAAAGCTCCTGAAAAAGCATGTTACCGAAGCAGATGTGACGCTGTTTAAGGGAAGCCATGGCATGGAGCTTGAGAAAATTGTCGATCTGTGCTGGGGAACCTGGCTGCATGAAGAGTTTGAACGATACGACTTCAAGACCAGAATTGCCAGCGATGAGAATTTTCGGTATCAGATCTATTCGGATCATGCGACGGTGATTAATAAAATTTCGGAGGCTTCGGATGTTATCATCCCGGATACGATCGAAGGCCTTCCGGTTGCCGGAATTGAGCGCAATACATTCAATCGCTCGAAGTATACCGCGTCGATAAAATTCCCCGCCGGACTTGTCAATATCCGATATTGCGCCTTCTACAAGGCAAACCGGATTTCGGAGATCGATCTTCCCGCGAGCCTGCGGATCATTGACACCAGCGCGTTCAGCACCTGCGAGAATCTCGAAAAAGTGACGATTGCGGATGGATGCACGCACCTGGGCTATCGTGCCTTCGGCAACTGCAAAAAGCTGAAGTCGATCACGATCCCAGCGTCTGTGAGGCAGATCGGAAACGAAGCGTTCATCAACTGCGCGCTGCTGACGATCTACGGCGAAGCCGGCTCCTGTGCGGAGGCATACGCCAAAAAGCGCGGCATCCCGTTTGTGGTAAAATAATTTGCTGTTATGCATAAAATGACCAGACTTGTCCGGCAAGTCTGGTCATTTTATACGAAGAAGAGGGCTTACCATCTGTATCGGAGAAGCACTATTCAGGGAACCGGCGGAATATGAGCATAGAAGAGGAAGCTGAATTTCTGAAATAGTATCAGGAGTCAGCACGAGCAGTCTGGAGCTGCTGTCCCGGCAGTGGAGATCCGAGGATGACCCCGACATGCTCCCATGGAGAAAGGACGCCCCGAAACAGGGCGTCCTTTTGTGGTCGGCGGTTTCGTTCTCCCGCCGGATGTTTTCTCCGGCCATCAAAGCACGGACAGGGGATGCGTGCCGCGCACGTCGCACCACATGCGGATGCACTCCATGATGAGCTGCACGCTGGCGTCCGTACCCAGCATGGCGCTGTCCACGGAGAGGTGATAATACTCCTGCTTGCCGTATTCCCGGCCGGTGAAGTGCTTGTAGTGCGTCCGGCGAGAGGAATCGGTGATCTGGATCTGGCGTTTGGCCTCCTCCTCCGTGATACCGAACTGATTCATGATCCGCTCCGTGCGGGCAAGGGGCAGAGCGTGGATATAGATGCGGAAGCAGTTGGGGTCGTTATAGAGGGTGTAGTCCGCGCAGCGGCCCATGATTACGCAGCTTTCGTCTCCGGCGGCGATCCGGCGGATGACCGCGGTCTGTGCCACGAACAGGCGCTCCTCAATGGACATGCCCTCGCCGGTCATGTCGTAGGCGGAGGCCTTGAAGTCATAGAGGACCTCCCGCATGAGATGCTGGTCCATCTCCTGCACCTTGGCCAGCGGGATGCCGGACTCCTCCGCGGCCATCTCGTTGAGCTGCTGGTCGTAAAAAGTGATGCCCAGCCGCTCCGCCAGGGCCTTGCCGATCTCGTAGCCCCCGGCGCCGAACTCCCGGCCGATGGTGATGAGGATCCTGGGCTTGCCGGTCGAATCGGTGACATAGCCCTCGGCGGCTGCCTCCAGATAGCGATCCACGCGACCCTCGCGCTCCACGAAGCGCAGCAGCGGCTTCTGCAGCAGCTTCTGGAACTGCCGCATGACAAAGCCGGTCAAAAGCGCGCAGATGACCGTCCCCTCGCGCACGCCCACGAGGCCGCGGAACCAGATCAGCGAAAGGATGACGGAGATCACGACCATGGAGCAGTCAAAGATCGTCTTGCCGGCGGCGACGGAGAGCTCCCACCGCTGGGAGATCGCCAGCGCCACGCCCTCGCCAGGGGTGGGCAGCAGATTCGGGGAGAGGTACAGCATCACGCCCAGCGCCACCATGGGGACATTTACAAGAAGATACAGCATCTGCATCCCATAATTCGTCGGCGCAGGAAGCCCGGATACCATCGCGGTGGTCAGGTTGACGAGCCAGCCGAAGGCGAAGGAGATCGCCAGCTGCAAAAGCTGGACGGGCTTGAATTTCTTCCCCAGCACCACGATCTGCATAAGGATATATACGCAATAGACCGCGATGGTCCAGTTGCCGAGGTTGAAAAAGTTCTCGGGCAGGCCCATGTTAAGGCCGATCTGATACAGCACGTTGGCGGGGGAGCCGACGGGGCTCACGCCGAGACCGGACTTGGCGGAAAACGCGATGCCTGTAGCGATGCAGAACAGGCCGCAGAAATATACGAAGAGCCGCTTGGCCCAGAGGATGACAGTATTCTTATCAATGTTCTTCATAGCTTGCCTCGATACGGAAATTTGGGATGACTTTCTGCCATCCCAAATTTTACATTTTATTGCAATCAGATGTCAAGAGCGGCGTGATAGCCCTGATAGACGGTGTGGGTGATGGTATCGGGCTTGACGCAGTTGCCGATGGCAAAAAACTGCGGCGCGCTGCCCCGCAGCTCCTCGACCACGTTGGTCTTCGGCACGAGGCCGAGGCCGCACAGGATGCTGTCGCCAATGATCTCCACAGTCCCGCCGTCCGGCGTCTCGCAGACGACGGTGTTCCCTCTGACGCTCTTGCAGGTGCAGTCAGTGTGGATCTCCACGTGGTATTTGTCCATCTCTGCCATCAGCAGAGGACGGTAGCGCACGTTCGCGTCGGGGCAGAGCTGACTGCGCATCTCAACGATGTGGACCTTCTTTCCGTCCCGTGCAAGGCATACCGCCATCTCGCAGCCAACAAGACCGCCGCCGAGCACGATGCAGGTGTCGCCGATCTTGTCCTTGTTGAGATGATAGTCCTCCGCGGCGAATAGGATGGGACTTTCCCGCAGGCCGGGGATCGGCGGGATCAGCGGATCAGAGCCTGCCGCCACGATCACCGCGTCCGGCGCTTCCTTCTCCACATACGCCCGATCCACCCGGGTATTG
Organism: uncultured Oscillospiraceae bacterium; assembly: GCA_964406615.1. Classification (GTDB taxonomy): domain Bacteria; phylum Bacillota; class Clostridia; order Oscillospirales; family Oscillospiraceae; genus CAJOIG01. The sequence continues at coordinate 31,134 of CAYOSI010000017.1, read as the reverse complement.
AGCCGTATTTCCACGCCTTCCTTCTCGGCCAGATGCCGGTACGTCTCGCCCAGCAGATACATGTCATACTTGAAGGGGATGGCCGCCTCGCCGATGAGAAGACCGCCGGTTTTGTCCGTTGCCTCGCACAAGGTAACTTTATGACCTCTTCTCGCCGCGGTATAGGCGGCATACAGCCCGCCGGGCCCTCCGCCGACCACCAGCACCTTTTTTGGGTGCGGCGAAAGCGGAAGCTCGCCCATGCCCTCGGTCTCTCGCCCAATAAGAGGATTGACAGTACAGCGCCGGGTAAAGGTGGCGGGGCGCTCCGCCATGCAGGTGAAGCAGCGCAGGCAGTGGACGATCTCGTCGTCCCGGTTCGACATGACCTTATTGGGGAGCTGGTTATCGGCCAGAAGCTGACGGGCCATGTACACGATGTCTGCCTTTCCGGAGGCGATGATTTCCTCCATCATGGCGGGATCGCTCAGGCCGCCGATGGTGGCCACAGGCTTTTTCACATGCTTCTTGATCTCGGCGGCAAGGTACACATTCCGGCCGTGCTCCTCGAACCACGAGGGATGGGTGATGCCGAAGGTCTTCTGATAGGTGCCGGCGGAGACGTGGATAATATCAACGAGGTCCTCCACCGCCTGGGCAATGCGCACGCCCTCGTCCAGATGGTAGCCGCCCTCCACGAACTCGTCCCCGCTCATGCGGAACTCGATGGGGAACCATGGGCCTACGGCATTGCGGACCGATGTGAGCACCTCGCGCGCGAAGCGGACACGGTTTTCGAAGGCACCGCCGTACTCGTCCGTGCGATGATTGAACAAGGGGGAGAGGAACTGGTTGATGAGCCAGCCGTGGCCGCCGTGGACCATGACCATCTCGAAGCCGGCGCGTTTGGCAAGGGCGGCGGTATTTCCGTATGCGGCGACGATCTCGTCGATAAGCTCCTTGGTGAGCTCCTTGACCTCCACGCCGTCGGCGCGGGTGCCGGCGGAAGGTCCCCACTGGGCCATATCGGCCTTTTTGTTCTTGTCGGCAAGATACGTCCCGGCGAACTGACCGGAGTGCGAAAGCTCGACGGAGGGGATCGCGCCGTGGCGGCGGATGGCGTCCGCGGTGTAGGTAAAGCTCGGCAGGCTTCCGGGTACGCTCAGGTCCAGCCGGAAGGTGTGAGAGCCGTCCGACGGGTGGACCATGCACTCCGAGACGGTGACGGCCGCCGCGCCGCCGTAGGCGCGCAGCTCGTAAAATTTCAGCGACCGGGGTCCGATGCAGCCGTCCGCGGTAATGTCCGTGCCGCCCATGGGCGCGGAGAACATCCGGTTCCGGAACACCGTTTTGCCGATGGTGATGGGCTGGCACAGATGCGGGTATTTGTATTCCATATCGTTTTCCTCTCAGGGCTTTAAGTCCATTTTCTGCTCGCGGAACAGGCGTTCGTCCATCATGCCGATCTCCGGCGCGATGAGCGGTGTGAACGCCATGTGATCCAGGATATCCTTTTGCAGATCGATGCCCTTGGCGATCTCTGTAATCATCAGGCCGTCGGGCGTGAGACGGAACACGCAGCGTTCGGTGATGTAGGTGATCTCCTGCCCGTTTTTCAGGGCGTAATCGCCGGAGAAGGTGATCTGCTGCACCTCATCGACGAATTTCATGCCGCTGCCCTCGCTCCGGACGACGACGCCGTCGCCGGTGAGCTCGAGTTCAGCCTTGTTTGTGAACGTGCCCATGAAGAACACCTTTTTGGCGTTTTGGGAGATGTCGATGAACCCGCCTGCGCCGATGCAGCGCCCGGCAAACTTTGACACGTTCACGTTGCCGTGGCGGTCGATCTCGGCAAAGCCGAGAAACGCCATATCCAGCATGCCGCCGTCGTACATGTCGATGGTGTCGCACTGATAGAAGATCGCCTCGGCATTGGCAACGCCGGGGAAGAAAAGCCCCTCCTGCACCTCGCCGCCCATCGGGCCGGATTCCACGCTGGTGGTGAAGCTGCGCAGACCCTCCTCGGCGGCAACGGAGCCGATGCCGGAGGGAATACCGGAACCGATGTTGATGATAAGGCCGGGCTTCAGCTCCATGGCCGCCCGGCGGGCCAGGACCTTGCGGGCCGTCAGGGGAAGCGTTTTTGTCTGTCCGGCGGGGGTGCGGGCAAGGCCGCAGAGCTCGGGACGGAAGCCGTCCTGGGCGTAGCACTGCCGGGAGTGGATGGGATCGGAGGCCACCACCACATAATCCACCAGCCGCCCGTGGATGCGGATGTCCCTTGTCGGCAGGCTCCCCCGGGCAACGATCTGCTCCACCTGCGCGATGACGATGCCGCCGTTATTGTGGGTGCCCACGGCGATCTCCAGCTCGGAGCCCTGTACGCCCTCGTGGACCATGGAAAGGTTTCCGTCCTCGTCCGCATACGTCGCCCGCAGGAAGCAGACATCGGGTCTGAAGCTCTTATAGAACAGATATTCCTCGCCGCTGATCTCCATGAGCTCTACGATGGAGCCCTGCTCCCTGGCCCTCTCGTTCACGGCGCAGCCCTCCACCCGGGGATCGGCGAAGGTGCCGAGACCGACCTTTGTGATGAGGCCGGGCCGTCCGCCCGCCACGGCACGGAAGAGATTGCACATCACGCCCATCGGGGGTAAGTACGCCGCGATCTCGTTGTTTCCCGCCATGTACGCGATGGCCCGGGCATCGGTGAGATTACCGACGAGCACCGTGCCGATCAGGCCCGGCGCTTTCATGCGGTTGAGGCCCAGGTCCATGCCCTTGTTGGGCTCAAGGGACTCGGTCTTGTCGCCCGGCGTGATGCCGCAGGCAACCGTGAGGTTCTTCGGGTGGCCCACAGAGGCGTACCGCCCGGCGGTGGCCTGCATCAGCTCCTCCGGGCTGGCATAGGAGCCGAAGCCCGCGACAACGAGGGTGTCGTTGTCGCGGATATGGGATACGGCCTGGGCCGCGGTAACAAATTTTGCCATTACTTATACACGCTTTCCGATTCGTAGCTCGTCTTGGTGACGACGCTGAAATGGAAGATCGGACGATCCACCCGCAGGATGCGCATGGGGTTGTGCTTCACATGGGCGGGCACGAAGATCATGGTGGTCTTCGTCAGCAGATGGGCCTCGCCGTCGATGGTGTACTCGATTTCGCCGCCCAGCTCATAGGGGTTGTTTGGATCGGAGGAGAAAAAGCCGATGAGCTCGTCGGCGTCGTCGTGAACGTGCTCGGTGAAAATGGGGTCCCTCTCCGGCACAGCGGCGTACCACGCCGTGTTCATCTGGAACGCGCCGGGGCACACATCGCCGTCCATCCAAAGGATGCGCCGGGCGAATTTGTCATAGATCTTTTTGAAATCCGGGTCCATGCCGGGGCCGGGGCTGTGCTGGACAAAATTGGCGGCGTATTTGCCGGATTCGTTATTCAAAATAGCCATATTGTTACTCCTTGGGGAAATCCCATGCGCAGAAGCGCCAGTAAGGGGCGTTCACCTTTTCGGCGTAGGCGGCCATGTCCACGCCGTTCCAGTCATAGAAGCCGCGCTTTGTGGGACTCTTTGCGCCCCATGCGTCGGGAGACGCCGCCTTTTCGCGGATGATGTCCGGCGCACCGTCCCAACGGGGCAGGATGGGGAACACGGAGTCGCAGGTCGTGATATTCAGTTTGTAGCCGCCGTTGTCAAAGTGGTCGAAGATGCCGATGCTGGTATAGCGGGGGCAGAAGCTGTAATTGAGGCAGGTGTCGATATCCTTCGGGTCGCACACGCCGTCCTCGACGAGCTTCAGCGCCGCCGCCCACAGGGCAAACTGCAAATAGTTTCCGATGAAGCCGGGGTTCGGTTTTTTGAGGATCGCCGGCTTGCGGTCGAGCGTTTCCAGAAATCCCTTGACCCACTCGGCGAGACCGGGCGCGGTCTTATCGCCGGTGCAGATCTCGAAATACGGCACCATATGCGCCGGATTGAACGGATGGGTGACCACGACGCGGTCGGCGTATTTCTCCATCTTCTCGCCGAGCTTATCGGGCAGGAACGAGGAGGAAGCGGAGCAGATAGCCTTTACCTTGGGGCAGTTGGCCTCGATGCCGGCGTAGACCTGCTGCTTGGATTCGAGATTTTCCGTGATGCACTCAAAGATGACCTCGCAGTCGGCGAGAGCGGCGTAATCATCGGAGTAAGTAAGGTATTTCTCGCAGATATGGAACTGCTCCTCGGAGAGAATGCCATGGTCTGTCATCTGGCGGTAATATTCGTCGTACTTTGCCTTATAGGCCGGTATTTTTTCCGTGCTGCGCACAAGACTGACGGTTTTGTAGCCGTGGCCGGTGGTGAGGACCGTCATACTGTCGCCAATCATCCCGTTGCCTATGACGCCGATACAGGAAACCCCGTCCATTTTCATTTCTTCCAGCCTCCGCGGACGCCGGTGCCGTCCAGCCGCGGGATACGGAGCATATCGCGGGCCTCGTCAGGCGTGGCGACCTCCATGTCAAGCTCGTGGATGATGCGGACGACGCGCTCTACCAGTTGGGCGTTGGAGGCGGCGGGGACGTGATAGGAGTAGTTGATGTTATCCTCCATGCCGGTGCGGATGCCGGTGCCGCGCAGCATACCGAACACGGTGCCGTGGAGCTGGGTCTGGCCGATGGCCATGGTGGTCACGTCGATGGGCATCTTGACGCCGGCCTCCGCCGCGCAGGACTTGGCCAGGTTATACATGTAGTCGATATTCTGCTGGGTGCAGCTGATGGCGCCCTGCGAGACCTTATCCATGCCCATGACGAGCGTCAGGGAGACGGGATCGTCCAGCACGCCGGCGGGGTAGAGGTACTTGAACACGTCCTCGATGGCGGTGGGGTCGAAGACCTCGATCTCGGCTTTGATGCCCATTTCCTTGATGCGGCGGGCGGTGTTGATGAGCCACTTGCGCGTCCACATGTAGATGAACTCAAGATCGCCCCAGGTGGTGGTCATAAGGGAGCAGTCCAGGGAGCACATCTCCGGCCATGCGGCGGGGTCCTTGATGTCGAGAACACCGAGGCCGTCGTCGGTCTGGGCGTTGTCCCGGGTGGCGGGGGCGGAGGAGTTCTGGACGATGATGGGGCATTTGGCGCGGATGCCGGTGTTGATCTCCGCGAAGATGTTGGGATCGTTGCAGCTCTTGCCATCCTTGTTGCGGGCGTGGACGTGGACGATGGAAGCGCCGGCGTTGTAGCAGTCGTAGGCGCTCTGAATGATCTCGTGAGGCTGCTCAGGCAGATTGGGGTTCTGAGCCTTGCCCTGGAAGTTACCGGTCTGAGCGACGGTAAGGATAACTTTTCTCTTTTCGTAAGCCATGACACGATCTCCTTTTTGATTCAAAAATTTTTTGTTCTTGCATTTATGATTTGATAAGCTTATTATAAAACAAATGAGACAAAATGGTTAAATGCTTATCAAATAGTGTAATAAGGATTTTTAATTGTCAAAACGGAGCTTGATATGGATATTTTGCAGCTGAAATTATTCCTGTCGGTGTCACGGACACTCAACTTCACCAGAACAGCCGGGGAGTTTTTCATGTCACAGCCCACAGTGTCGAACCAGATCCGGGCGCTGGAGTCGGAGCTTGGCGTTCCTCTTCTGAACCGCAGCTCCCACCATGTCGGCCTTACGGCGGCCGGCGCGGAGTATGTGGGCTATGCAACGAAGATCCTCGAAACACAGGCGGCGGCGGAGCTGCGGCTGCGCAATCTCGGGGCGGACCGTCCGGGGCATATCCGGGTGGCGATGCTGTCAAGCTCTGCGCCGTATTTCTCGCGGGCGCTGCGGGAATTTTCCGCCCGCTATCCGAAGGTGCAGGTGGACGTGGCGATGATGGAGGGCTCAGAGATGCTGCGAGCCATCGCGCAGTTCGATCACGACCTGTATTTTGCCAACGAACCTATGCTGCCCCACCAGAGCGCCAAGCTCTCCTACGCAGTCACGGGCGTGAGCCAACTGCATCTGTTCGTCCATAAAAAGGATCTGCCCACCATCGACATGGCGGACTGGACGACCGTGGGACGGCACCCCTTCGTGTCCATGCAGGCGTCCGATTTTACCCTGTCGAGCCAGATCGACCGGCTGTGCCAGAATCGGGGCATCCAGCCGTCCATCATCAACTACTATAACCGCGCGGATATGCTGCTTCTGAGCGTGGATTCCGGCGTGGGCGTGGCGATCCTGCCGCCGGAGGTGGCGGCCATGAAATGCCCGGAAAACGTGGCGGCGCTTCCCATTTCCGGAGACGATGCCAGCCTGCGGGCGGTGGTGGCCTGGAAGACGGACTCGGAAAATGCCGGCGCCGACCGCTTCCGGGACATTGCCCTCGCCCAGAGCGGGTGCTGAAAAGCGAATAGAGCCGGACGCCGAGCGGCCGATATCGCCACTATGGTCGAGCTGCTGTCTGCTTTCCGTTTCGTAAGGATCGGATCATATTCCCGTAGAAAGCTTACGTGTCCATTTCGACATAATGGGGCTGCCTCATCAGCGAGACAGCCCCATTTCCTATTTTCGCAGCATCTTATCCCAGACGTTCCACAGCGGTCACGGCATCGCTGTAGAACTCGCCGAGCTTATCCTCGCCCGCAGCAACGGCCCGCTGATACAGGGCAAGCGCCGTTTCGGGATCGGCCTCGACGCCGAGGCCGTTTTCATACAAATACCCGAGCTGATAGATCGCCTTGGCCACACCGGTAGCGCCGTCGTTGTTTTTGTCTGCCGCCATCTGATAATACAGCGCGGCGGAGGCATAGTCCGGCTGACCGGCCCAGGTGATGTCGCCCTGCTGATACAGACGCCCCAGATAATAGCAGGACGAGGCGTCGTCCAGCAGAATCGCCCACATATACCACGCCGCGGCGACCCGCGGGTCCCGCTGCACATAGTCGTTTCCGGTATCGTACCACTGACCGATATTGCGCACACCCTTGCAGGAGGAGGTGGGTGCGCCGGCAGCCAGAAGGTAGCATTCCATGGCTTTTTCATAATCCGGCGTGTCGTCGATCAGCCCCTGCTCATAGATCTCTCCGGCGGAGAAATACTCATGTCCGTCGCCGGTGCTGCCGGCCAGGATATAGTATTCCGCAGCCTTTTCGGGGTCGGCGGCCAGAGACCTGCCGTCCCCGTCCAGCATGGTTCCGTTTTCCCAGGCAAGGGCAATGCTCTTATAGACGGCATGCAGCGCATCGGCGCTGTCCGCTGCCGCGATCAAATCGTCTATCTCTGTCTGGAGAATCGGCTCGCCGGACGACGCTTCTCCGGAGGCGAACGCCGCGGCGCCGCAGCCGACGCACAGGCAGATCGCCAGAAGCCATGCGATCACTCTTTTACACATGCTGAATACTCCGTTCCCGTTGATCCCTGCTCACGCCGTCGCGGCCTTCGCTTTCAGCAGGGGGCCTCCGGCGATGACCTCGCCGGAGGCAATCCGCTCCACCGAGGCAAACTCATCTGCGTTCGTGATGACGACGGCGATGGTGTCGGAGTGTCCGGCCGCTTTGATGACATCCCGGTCAAATTCGATCAGCGCCTCACCCGGGCGGAGCTTCTTCCCCGGTGTCACAAGGCAGCGGAAGCCCTTGCCCTGCATATCCACCGTGTCCACGCCGATATGGATGAGGACCTCCACGCCCCCGGCGCTCGTGACGCCGATAGCGTGCTGCGTGTCTGTGCATTGCGTGACCGTACCGGCAAACGGAGCGCAGACAACGCTGCCCGACGGCAGGATGCCGCAGCCCGGTCCCAGCACACCCTGACTGAATACCTCGTCGGGAAACTCCTCTAGCGGGACGATCGTGCCGTCGGCCGGCGCTCCGATCACGCCCGTATCCGACGCCGCTGTTTCTTTATGCTTTCCGAACAGATCCTGAAAAAGGCCCATTTTGCTTCCCTTTCGTGTTTTGTTGTTTTATTGATCGGCGCCCTGCGCCAGCTCATCATATGTAACGAGCGTAAAGCCCTGCGCCTTCAGCCAGTGCCCCGTTTCCGGGTCGCAAAGCATATCCGCCTCATCCGCCCGGGGGAGAGTCAGGGAGCTGTGGCGCAGCAGATAGTCGTCCACATAGCCGGGATGGCAAACGTACAGGCTGCAGCTTCCGTCCTCCGCCGCGCTCAGCTCTTCGCGCAGAGCGGTCCGGGCGTCGTAATCCGGCTCCATGTTGTGACTTTTTGTGTTATGCACATACGTTCCGCCGATCGTGAAATCCCGGAACGACGGCTGATAGAATAGGCCGTTTTCCGCCGCGACACGTTCCAGCGCGGCGGCGAGGCGATCGCTTTTGACGGCATGCGCCTCGAAATAGGACGGCTTATGCCCGAACAGCTCCACAAACCGCCTGTACTGCGCGGTAAGCTCCAGGCAAAGCTCCTCCGTGTCGGCAAATTCCTCTTTGGCCTCCCGATAGCGGCGGCTGCCGTAAAACACCCCGGAGGGGTCCACCAGCGACGGCACCCGCTCCGGCGGACACAGCGGCTGGCCGACGCTGACATTGCAGTGAAGGCCGAAGCAGAGGGGGATGTTTCTGAGAAGCCGCACCGCGTGCTCGGTCGCTTCCATGTTGACCATGACGCCGCAGTTTCGGATGAGCCCGCAGCGCACCGCCGCGGCAATGCCGTAGTTGACGCCCTCGCTGAACCCGAGGTCGTCCGCCCGCAGAAGAAGTCTTTTCATTGTCCTCCTCCGTCGCGCTGGCTGAGGCGGTTGATGTGCATGAAGAGATAGAGCGTCTCGTCCGGTCCGCAGGCCCGATGACAGACGTCCGCAAGATACTGCTGCACCTTCAGCGTGCAGTGATATACCTCTAGATATTGCCGGCACATCTGGGACATGACGGAGCTCATGCCGTTGACCTCCTGGGCGTCGTCCTCGATCCGCTGCAGCAGGAAGCGCAGGTGCATGACAAAGCGGGAGTAATTGAAGCCGGTGGTGTCGAGCCGGATATGAAGAGTGTCCTCGATGATCTGCGTGACGCTGTGGATGACCTCCGTGGCAGCCAGGGTGCTGTGCATGTCGCTCTGCTCCATCTCGCCGTTCACAAGATGCAGGGCGATGTTGACGGCCTCGTCCGGCGGCAGCTCCACGCCCTTGCGCTTTTGGATCTCCTCCAGCGCCCAGCGGCCCAGCTCCGTCTCCTTCGGATAGAAATGCGACACGTCATAGGCCAGCGGCAGCGAGATCTCCAGCCCGTTCCGGCAGCGCTCCAGCGCGAAGTTCAGGTGGTCGGCCAGCGTGAAGGGCAGGTTGGGGTTGAGCTCGCACCCCAGCCTGTACTGTGCCATCTCCACGATATCCGCGGCCAGCATCACCATATCCTCCGGAAGCTCGCCCGCCAGCTCTATGTAGTTCGACCGGATGTCGTAAAAGCTCCGCTGGATCGCAGACAGATCCGTCAGCTCATAGGGCATGGTTGGAAAGCCCACACCCTTGCCGAATATCACAAGAGACTTTCCGTTTTTATCCTCTGCCAGAGCCACATTGTTGTTGATCTTTTTTGTGATCTTCAATGGCTTCCACCTCCTGAAGGACGGCGCTATCGCCGCTTTTCGGGATCGTACAGGATATTGCCGACCTTGCCGGGATGCTCCGCCGGCCGGCCCAGCAGTCCCTGCCGGCCGAAAAAGTTTTCCGGGATTCCGGCGTCCCGTCCGGCGATGATGTCCCCACACAGCTCGATGTTGTCCGCGAGGATCTGCTTGGGCGAGGAGAAATTTCCGTGGTTTCGCAGGACGATGTCAAAATCGTCCGCATACTCCTGCAGATGCAGAAGCCCCTCCCGATAGGCCGGGATGGGAACGCTCTCGTCGAACAGCAGCAGCGTGTTCTCCCCGCAGGCGTCGCCGAAAATGGCCGTCCGATCCTCCGGGATCAGGAACACCAGAGAGCCCGCGGTATGCCCCGGCACGGCGATGGGGCGGATCGTCACGCCGCCCAGATCGAAATCGTCCCCCTCCCCGTAGGGGAGATAGGGCGCCGTACGCGAGGGGAGAAAATCATCGTCCGTCACCCCCTCCGGCATGCCCCGGGGGCCGTTGTGCACGTCCCAGATGCGCCGCTCGCGGGTATTGTGCCATTTTTCCAACTCCCAGTCCAACGGATTGAGCCAGACACGGTCAAACTGTACGGAGCCGCCGGCGTGATCCATGTGTCCGTGGGACAGCAGGACGTCATAGGGCTTACTGGTGAGAGTGTCCACATATCCCTTCAGATCGCCAAAGCCGAAGCCCGTATCCATAAGGCAGGCGCTTTTTTCCCCTTCCGCGAGATACATGCTCACGCCGCAGGGTGTGATGATCCGCTTCAGGTGCTCCGTTACCTGTTCCGATGTAAACATAGTCAACTCCATTATATGTTTCGAAGCCGCCGGGAGAAGAGATTCGTCTCCCGGCAGCCGTATTTTGGTCCTTTATGCATTTTCCTCGTCAAAGCCGAGAACCATGGTCATGACGCATCCGACGCCCATGGCCACCAGCGCGGAGATTGCCGCCCAGACGACGTTTTTCACGCTGCCGCCCACATAGCCGAGGAAGTTCAGGAAGTTCAGCGCGGGGGCCAGCTGGTATACCGTGACGCCGGCGATGCCGCCCACGAGACCGCCGGCGAAGCCGCCGATGATCTGCGCCAGCATGGGCCGCTTGTATTTGAGCATGAAGCCGTACAGCGCCGGCTCGCCCACGCCGCCGAGGAAGTTGGCAAGGAAGTACGCGCCAATCTCGGAGCGGGTCTTCTTGTTCTTGGCCTTGAAGTAGCCGCCCAGCAGCACGCCGTAGGTGGCGAAAGCCGTGAGGCCCGAGGCAGCCAGAACGAAGTTGTCATAGCCCACCTCGAAAATGCGAACGAAGGCCAGCGTAATGAGCACCACATGCATGCCGCACGTGAGCAGCACGCTCCACAGCGCCGTGACGAGGGCAAAGCCGAGCGGGCCGGCCACGTCATGCAGGCCGTCCAGCAGCCAGCCGACGCCGTTGCCCAGCCAGTAGCCGACAGGGCCGAAGAAGCAGAAGGTCAGCGGGATCATGACCACAATGGTCAGAAACGGCGTGAACACGGTGGAGATCGCTTCGGGCATGTACTTTTTGAAAAACCGCTCCACGTAGCTCATGCTCCAGGTGGCCAGGATCATCGGCACGACCGTGCTGCTGTAATTCTCGATGGTGCAGGGGATGCCGAAGACGGTGAATTTCGCGCCCTCAACGCCCGCCATGGCGACAAAGGTGGGATGGACCAGCATCGCGCCAAGCAGGATGCCCAGGATCGGCGTGGCGCCGAATTTCTTCGCGCCGGTGTAGCCGATAGCAATGGGCAGGAAATAGAAGCCGGCGTCGCCCGCGAAGGTGAAGAGCGTGTACAGGTCGCTGTCCGCGCTCATAATGCCGAGGACACCGTCTCCGAACAGCGTGGGAATCATTTTCAAAAGGCCGGCCACCAGCAGCAGGGGGATCAGAGGGGTCATGCAGCCTGCGACGCCGTCCAGGATCGAACCGAAAAAGCGCTTGACGGTCATGGGCTGCTTCGGCTTGTCATCGTCCAGATTCTCGTCGATGGCCTTCTGCTCCTCGAAGCCGCCGAGGGCGCACAGCTCATCGTATACCTTGCTGACATTGTTTCCCACGACGACCTGGAACTGCCCGCCGGATTCCACAAGGGAAAGAACGCCGTCGATGCTCTTGACGGCCTCCCGGTCCGCCGCGCCTTCATCCTTCAGATTGAAACGCAGCCGCGTCATACAGTGGGTCACTTTGGCGACGTTTTCCTTGCCGCCGACTGCCTGCAGCACGTTTTCCGCGATTTGTTTATTATCCGCCATCACAGGCTCCTCCTTTTTGATATGGAATGTGATCGATAATCGACCGTTTTTCATCTGGCAGCTTTCCACGCTGTCCAGTGCCTCCAGACCGGCGATATCCGCAAGGCTCTGATCCTTCAGCCGAAGGCAGAGCCGCTGCCCGTCGCCCAGCTGCGAGCTGATGTTGTCTTCGCCGCCGACGAGCGGGATGATCTGTGTCCAAATCTCCGTGTGTTCCATAGATATCACCTGTCTGTTTGTAATACTTCATGATCGGATAGGGTCAGCCGTCCAGCTCGGACAAAAGCGCCTCGCGTATATCGGAAACGCGGATGCTTCGTATCTTCTCCCGCAGCGGCAGGACGTTGCCCGGCGTGACGGAAAGCTCGTCTACGCCCATGGCCAGAAACAGCTCCGTCAGGGCGGGGTCCGCGCCCAGTTCGCCGCAGATGCCGACCCATTTGCCGCAGCGGTGCGCGTTTTCCGTCACTGTACGGATGGCCCGCAGTACCGCGGGATGGTGCGGATCATGGAACCGCTCCAGATGGTGATTCTGCCGGTCGCAGGCCAGCGTGTACTGCGTCAGGTCGTTGGTGCCGATGGAGAAGAAGTCCGCCTCCCGTGCCAGCCGGTCGCTGATGAGCACCGCCGCCGGCGTCTCGACCATGATGCCGAGCTCCACCGCGGGATCAAAGGGCTTCCCCTCGGCGGCCAGCTCCTCCCGGACCTGTCGGCAGACGTCCTTACACTCCTGAAGCTCCCACTCGCTCGTGACCATGGGAAACATGATCCCCAGGTTTCCGTAGGCAGAGGCGCGGTACAGCGCCCGCAGCTGGGTGCGGAATACCTCCGGCCTCGTCAGGCAGATGCGGATCGCCCGCATGCCCATAGCGGGGTTTTCTTCCTTTTCCAAGCCGAAATAGCCGACCTGCTTATCCGCGCCGATGTCCAGCGTGCGGATGATGACCTGCTTCCCGTCCATGGCAGACAGAACGCTGCGATATGCCTGGAACAGGGTCTCCTCATCCGGGTAGTCCTCCCGTGAGAGATATAAAAACTCGCTTCGGAACAGACCGACGCCCTCCCCGTCGTTTTCAAGAACAGCAGCAACGTCGGCCGCGCTGCCGATGTTGCAGAAGACGCGCATTTTCTGCCCGTCAAGGGTCACGCTCTCCGCGCCCCGCAGGGCTTCCCGGGCGTTTTTGGCGATGCGCTCCTCTGCCTGCTTTTGCAGCAGGCCCTCCCGCGTCTGCGGATCGGGATCGAGATAGAGCTTCCCCTCGCCGCCGTCCAGAATGACCTCCGCGCCCTCGGACGCCTCTGCAAGCGTGTCCTTTGCGCCGATCACGGCGGGGATGCCCATGGTGCGGGCGAGGATCGCGGTGTGGCCGGAGGCGGAGCCGCCGGCGGTCACGAAACCCAGGAGCTTCGTTTTGTCCAGCTGCACGGTCTCGCTGGGGGACAGATCGTCCGCCGCTAGGATGAACGGCTCCCCGTCCACAGCGATGTCGCCCGCCTTCCCCTGCAGGATGCCGAGAATACGGCGGGACACGTCCTTCACATCGGCGGCACGGGCCATCATATAATCGTCGCCGGTAGCCGTGAACATATCCGCGAACTGCTCCGCGGTATCGCTGACCGCCGCCTCTGCGCTGAGACCGCTGTCCATGAGGGCCTCGATGGCCTCGACATAATCAAGGTCCTCCGCCATCAACTGATGCGTTTCGAACAGGAGCGCGGCGTCATCCCCCGCCTCGTCGCGGGCTTTTTCCGCCAGCGCTCCAAGCTCTTCGATGGCCCGGGCCTGGGCGTCGGCGAAGCGGTTCCGTTCAGCTGCGGCGTCGTCCGCATGGCGGCGTTCGATCTCGTCCGATCCCCGCCGGAAAAAGCGCAGCGTTCCCACCGCGATGCCGGCGGACACGCCCGTCCCCTGAATGATCCGCATACCCGCGCCCTCCTTAAAGATTTTCCTTCAGCCAGCGCTCCAGATCAGCGGCGGCTGCATCCTCGTCCTCGCCCTCCACGCGGACGGTGACGGTATCGCCCTGCTTGACGCACATGCCCATGAGCGCCATGAGCTTGAGACCGTTTACCTCCGCGTCATCCTTTGCGATCGTGACGGTGCTTTGATAGCCCTTGATCTGCTTCACCAGAAGTCCCGCCGGACGCGCGTGGATGCCCAAGGGATCGGTGATCGTATATGTAAAGATCTTCATAGGATGGTTCCTTTCAAAAGCACCTGTTCAATCAGTTCGCGGCAGGCTCGCCGCTGGGTTCCAGGCTGGCATCGGCCACGACGGCCTCGCGCCGCTCGCTCTCCGGCAGTTCGATTATATCGTAAGTGCCCGCCTGTGTGTCAACCACAATCTGCCCGTCGCCGGTGGCGTTGATCCAGGAAAGTGACCAGTCAAAGCCGGGATAGCCCTCGCCGGCCTTGGGTTCGTCTTCTTTCACGCCCTTGAGGGAAACGGTAGTGCCGTCGTTCGTATAGGTGCCGTTGAAGACGAAGCCCAGCGAATTGTCCGGCATGGAGAGGGACGCCGTCCCGTCCACATTGAGCGTGACGACCACCGTCTCCTTGTCCGAGATGCTGGAGGGGAAGTCGTGGGTGTAGGTGCCGGTGACGTCCACAGCCTCGGTCTTTCCGCCGCCGCAGCCGGACAGGCAGAAGAGAAGTGAGGCCAGCAGCATCGCGGCCAGTGCAAATGCCAGTGTTTTTTTCATATTGGTTCCTCCTTGTATTTTGTGACCGAAGCGATGACCGGGGGCGGCCGATCCGCAGAAAAAACAAAAACCCGGGACGATCACAAAGCGGTATGCGCCTTGATCGTCCCAGGTAATGCTCCTTGATACGGATAACAATCCCGGATCGCTTGTTTATGTTATTATTTTAGCAGACGTTCTCCGCGTTGTCTATTTGGAAAATGGAATGAAAAAACGGACCTGGATTTAAGCAACCTGACGATTTTTCCGATCTGCGTCGATCCGGCGGCCCGGCGGGGCGGGGCGGAAGGGAAACAGCAATCTGCACAAGTTTCGCCGTGAAAAAGTAAGCAAAAAACCAAATAGACAATTGGCGGCGAATTTGTTATAATATCCACAATAATAAAACTACGGATTGTTATCCGACCGGATCGGAGCATCACCCGAAATCACCGGCGCAGCCTTTTGCGCCCGGCGCATTTGGGGTGTTTTTTTATGATCCCGCCGCCAAAGCGCGGCGGACACAAACGGCTTATCCATAAAACATTGAAAAGGGGGATCTATGATCATGGGACGGATCAAAAAATGCTTGGCATGGCTGCTTGTATTCCTGCTGGCGCTCTCGTGTCTTGCAATCGGCGCCGCGGCCTCCGGGGAGGTCAGCGGCGAAGCCTCCGATGAGGAAACGGACGTTTCCGGCGTCTATACCTGCGGCGGCATGACGCTGACGCTGGCGGCGGACGACACGTTCACTCTGATCGGCGCGGCGGGCCTGTCAAAGCTCAGCGGTACCTATACCTGCCAAGTGAAAACGGCCTTCTGGGGCACGACGGTCAGTGTGTCCTTCGACGAGATCAGCGAGAGGCGGCTGCGGGCAGCCGGCGTCATCCCGTGGTACGGCGACGGCTCCGTTTCCCTGGGGGAGGGCGCCTTCTCGATCTGCATCGACGTATCCGAGGGCCTCATCACGGACGACAACGCCTATCGATTTGAGACGGCCGCGGACCCCGCCTCCCCCACCGGCTATACGACCACCATCACCGTGACGGACGACGGCTATGAAAGCGTTCTTGTCTTTGGCGACTGGCTGGCCGTCCGGATGGAGCTGACCGATCCGGACGATCCCAGCTCCTACAGCACCGAAATGTATGCGCCCGACGACTGGGAAAACGGCATGGACTATTGCAGCTCCTCCGTGATCCCCATGGTGCGCGGTGAGGACGGGAGCTGGTCGCTGACCCTGCCGCTGGCCAGCAGCGTCATGGGCGTCATCGCCTACCATGACGTCGCGGAGGCGGATCTGGTCGATCCCAAGCCGCAGAAGCTGTCGTTTTTCGTGCCCTACGACGCGGAAAAGCAGTCGGAGTCCTTCGACTGGTCCGCGGCCTTTCCCGCCGAAGAACAGGCCGGGACGCTCCATGATCTGACCGTCACCGCTTCGGACGGCTCGGAACGGAGCGTCAGCGTATACACGCCTTACGGCTACGACCCGGACACGGAATACCTCGTGGTGTATCTTATCCCCGGCGGCGGCTCCAATTACCTGTCCTGGTTCACTAACGGCATGGTACACAACATTTTCGACAATCTGACCGCGGCCGGGCAGACCGAGCCCACGCTCCTCGTCTCCATGCAGCGGGAGGACGCGAACGGCGGCTATCTCGACGAGATCATGCGCTATGTCGAGGAGAACTTCCACGCCGCAGACACTGCGGATCGGCGCGCGCTGGTGGGCGTATCCATGGGCAGCGTCGCCGCCACGCAGCTTTGGCTGGAGGAGCCCGGCTGTTTCGGGTATTACGGCTTCCTGAGCGGCGCAGAAAAAAGCGTGTTCCGGGTGAGCGAGGAGGGCTACGAATACGAGGAACTCAGCCCCGAGCGGATCGCGGAGCTTTCGGACGCCGTGATTTTCCTCGGCGGCGGCACCACCGATTTCAACATGTTCACCGGCGACGGCAATTCCGCCTCCGTCTATGACTTGGCGCAGTGGATGGACCATTACGGCATCCCGCACAACGCATACGATGGGGCCGGCTACCGGATCGCGGCAGGCGATCACAACTGGCCCATCTGGATCAAGCTGATGATTCCCTTCGCGTCCGAATATCTGTGGTAACTAACAAACTATATAACGAGAAAAGGAGGATCACATGAAACACATCCAATGGGCAGCCCTTATCCTGGCCCTTGCCGTGGCGTTATCGCTGTGCGGCACGGCGGCATTCGCCAGCGGCGAAGCCTCATCCGACGCCTCTGCGGAGGCGGGCGCGGAGCCCGCCGCGGCGGACGTCACCGTCACGGTGACGAGCGACATCCTCGGCATGGTGGACACAGGAAACAAGACATCGGCCAAGGCGTTTCTCAAATATACCTCCGGCCCGGGGGACATCAATCTCTATTATTACAATGAGAACGGCGAGCGGGTCGTCTATGACGACGAGGAGAACCTCGAGCGCATACCGATGGATCCGGTGCGCTATACCGGCTCCGCCGTGGTCGCCTTCGGCGGCGCGTCAGAGCTGGATGCCGGGAATGCGTCGGTCGTTCTCGCGGAGGGCAGCGGTTACTATTTCGACGACTATGTGATCAACCCCGACTGCATCAGCATCACGGCAGAGGACGGCGCGGTCGAGATTACGCTCTCCGAGGGCGCGATCGAGTGGAACGACTGGGACAACACCTATTACACCGATGACAACAGCGGCCGCGAGTGGAGCATCATGGGCGGCGACGGCAACGGCGTGTATTACATCAACCTCGCGCTGACCGGCGTCGTATGCGACGGCGAGGAGGCCGGCCCCATCATAATCCCGGCGGCGGTCTACTGCTACGGCAGGACCTGCACGGACCTCGCCTATTCCGGCGCCAGCGGCTACACGCCGATGACCGTGGACGCATCCTATCGCTCCGGTCTGGCGCCGTCCGATGAGGTCCGGTGGACCTGGTACACGGAAAACACGGCCTCCGCCGAGGACGGCAGACCGTATCTCAACGACGCCTATGCGGACTATATCTCCGTTGTGTGGCCCGAGGGGACGGACGCCTCCGGCATCACCGCGGAGGATGTGACGATCACGCTCAGCGACGGTTATGGGCAGAAGCGCGTTCTGGAGACCGAGACGGCGTTCGGGGAATATGAGTATTCCGTCATCGCGGACGAAGCCGAGACCGTGATCGCCGTGACGTATGAGCAGTGGGCCTTCTGGCCGGTGTATGACACCATGACTATCACGATCGGAAACGGCGAGCTGGCCGCAGCAAACACCTTTGATGTCGCCTCGGTGGGCACGAGCATGACCCAGACCGGCGGCGGCGGGGACAACGACGACTCCACCACCGTGCGCAACTATTACGGCGTCACCGGCCTTGCCATCGGAAACGGCGTGAACGTGACCTATACCATGACCGTCGACGTCGACGGCGAGACTCTCTACTACGACGGCACGTCCCTGGTGGCCGGCAGCGGGCAGGCCTCCTCCGAGGCGAGCTCCGGCAGCGGCGATCCGGCGGACGATGGTACGACCTTCACCGCCACCGAGGCGGACGACCCGGATATTTTTGAGCACTACTGCATCTATGTTGGCGGCGGGCACGCGGTGTACGTCGGCACGCGCTCCTTTGACCTGACCAGAACGATCACGGTGGACGGCGTCGAATACGAGGCTGTCGTCAACGCCTCGGTCAAGATCGACACCTCCGCCGCGGAGCTTCTGCCCGGCTACAACCGCTCAAGCGCCGCCGTGCCGAAATGGGCCTGGACCATCCGCTATCAGTCCGGATGGGACGTCTCCAGCCCGCAGCCCACGGGGCTCCCCTACCCGGAGGCATATCCTTATGGCTTTACTGCGGCGGAAGGCAGCAGCGCCGTATATGACGCGCTGGATCCGTCCTGACAAGGAGGTTTACGGACATGAAACTGAACCTGAAAGAAAACGGTCTCAAATACACAAAAAAGACCATCGCCGTCGTGCTGTGCATCGCCGTGGTAGTCGTGCTGTGCATTGCGGCGTCCATCAGCAACCGCGGGGACGATAAGCCTGCGGCCGTCGAGGCGGCTGTCGGGGATACGGCCGCAGAGGCGCCGGCAGCAGACGCCGCTCCCGCCGCGCAGGCAGGCGCATCTGCGGAGCCGCCTTCGGCGGAGCCCGTAGCGGCGCAGGACACCGCACCCACGGCGGTCTCCCTGGATTTCCAGGCGCTCATGGATAACGGCACTTACACCATCGCCCCTGCAGCGCAGAGCTATCTCACCACAGCCTGCTATGAGATCAGCGGTGTTGTCTACTGCACCAATGTGCTGAGCGAAGAATACCAGTACATGAATATCTGGATACCCGCGGCCTATGTGAACGCGGACGGCAGCTTTAATACCGAAGCATCCGTGAACGGCTGGACGGTCAGCACGGCTCCGATCATCTTCCGCAACAACTGCGCCGGCTGGTTTTCCGGCTCACCGGAAAGCGACAGTGAAAATTCCATCGGTTTGAACGATTATATGGAAAGCGGCTTCATCTATGTAGCCTGCGGCGCACGCAGCCGCGACGCCGACAACGGGGGCGAGGGCGATGACTATTACAGCGTGGGCAAGGCGCCTGCGCCCATCGTCGATCTCAAAGCGGGCATCCGCTATCTGCGCCTCAACGACGCGGCGATCCCCGGCGATGCGGAGCGCATCATCTCCATCGGCGGCTCCGGCGCGGGCGAGATGAGCACGCTTGTCGGCGCGACAGGCAACATGGCTGCCTATTATCCCTATCTCTACGAGATCGGCGCGGCCGGCATCGAATATGACGCGGCGACGGGGACGTATACCAGCACGATCGCGGACGACGTATTCGGCTGCATGGCCTATTATCCCATCGCAGATATCGACAACGCCGACCTCGCGTATGCGTGGATGCGCGTCAACGCCGGTGAGACGGGCGTTCACACCAACGATCCCTTCCCCACGGACGCGGACTTCACGCCTTTCCAACTGGCCCTGCAGGAGGACGAGGCAGAGGCTTTTGTCACTTACATCAACTCTCTGGGCCTTGTCGATGAAAACGGGAACGCCCTGACGCTGGACGGCATCCGCTCCGGCAGCTATTACGACGCCATTCTCGGCAACATGAGCGACGCTCTGAACGCCTATCTGGCGGAGCTCGCGCCCGCCGACGCGGCGGCCTACATCGGGCTGCTCATGGCGACCAACACCCCGGAAGAGACCTGGATCGTCCAAAACACGGACGGCGCCTGTGCCGTGATTGATCTGGACGGCTTTATGCGCAATTTCGGCAATTACGGCAGCACGGATGAGCTTGGCACGGTGTTCGCCCGCAACAAGAACATCCCCGGCTTTGACACGCTGGCCCTGGACGCAGAGAACAACGCCTTCGGCTACGCCGACCAGTCCGCCGTCCACTATTCCCGCACCGTCGCGCAGGTGCTGGCGGATCATTACGGCAGCTATCTCGGCCTCATGACGGACGAGGAGCGCGCACAGGCTGATCTGTGGATCGCGCAGGCGCTGACCGGCGATGAAGCGGACTTCCTCATCGAACAGACCTATCTCATGGACGCCATGGAGATCATGCAGGCCGCGGCCGCCGGGCAGGAGGAGACGACCATCGCCCCCTACTGGCGCATCCGCTCCGGCACGGCCGATCAGCATACTTCTTTCACCATCGGCTACAACACGGCCCTTGCAGTGCTAGAAAACGGCATCGACTGTGATTACAGCCTGGTCTGGGCCATGATTCACGGCGGCGAGCTCGAGGGCACATCCACCGGCACGTTCGTTGACTGGGTCAACGAGATCACCGCCGCTCCCGCTGCGGCAGGAGCGACCGCTTCGCCCTCCGGCGAGGCATCCTTTTAAGAGCAGAAAAAATTAAAAAACGGAGGAAACGGTAATGAAAAAACATCTGTGGCTTTGTCTGAGTCTGGTGCTGGTGCTTCTCGTTCTGGCACTGCCGGCCTACGCATCCGGAGAAGCATCGGGAGAGGCATCCGGAGAAGCATCCGGAGAGGTATCGGAGGAGCCCGCCGTCGAGGTTCCGGAGATCGTGGTGGACGGCGAGATCTACGCCGAGGCATACACCGCCGGAGCAAGCTGCCTTGTGGATCCCACGGCGCTTGCCTTTGACGAGACGGGCGCTACCATCCGCATCGTTGACGAGGAGCTGGATAACAGCCTCATCGACTCATCCCATGCCGTCGTCACGCTGCTGCCGGGAGACGGCTATTTCCCCTCGGAGCTGAAATTCACCGCACCCGCCTTCCCCGTCGACTGGACGGACGGCGCCGCGAGCTACACGCTCACGCAGCCCGATCTTGTCTGGAACAACGACGGCTACGCCATCGCAGCAGAGGGCTGCGGCCGTGAGTGGAGCTGCTTCGGCGGCGACGGCGCGGGAAACTATTATTTCCGTCTCGGCGTCAGCGGCATCACCTATGACGGGCTTCCTCTGGCGGATTTCGTGATCCCCGTCCATGTATACATCTACGGCCGGGCCGCAACGGATCTGGCAATCATGAACTACGGCACCCTCACGCCCGCCTGGCGCTGGGAGGGCGGCGACTATGACCTGCCCGTTCTGTGCGACGCCTATGAGGACGATTTTGATATCCTGTGGCCCAACGGTGCGGATGCCTCCGGCATCACCGCCGACGACATCACCGTCACCATCCGATCGGAATACGGCGACGAGAAAACCCTGGAGCCCGGAACGGACTATTATCTTCTGATCGCCGGCAAGGGCAAGACGGTATTGGCCGTCACCTACCGCAACTGGGCCTATACCCCCGTGTATTCCACCATGACCATCAGCGTGGATGAAAGCGCCATCGACTACGACCGGGAAAACTTCACCTTCGGGGGCCTGAGCGAGACCTTCGACATAGCCTCGGTCTATGTCCATGGCGTACAATCCGGCGGCGCGCTGGCGACCGATCACGCGGTTTGCTATGCGTATTTCGGCGTGGTGCTGGATTCCTGGGAGCAGGTGCAGACCCCTGCCCTGTATCGCCTGACCCTGAAGGACGAGGACGGTGTGACGCAGTATTATGCCGAGAAGGACGGCGTCGGGTATCTCACCACCGATAAGGACGAGGCGGCGGCCTGGGACGCCACCGGCCTTGATGAGATGAACTATCAGCTCGTGGACGGGTGCATGGTCTATGTGACGCTGCTGTCGAACAAGACGGAGGACAAGGCCGTCGGCGACACCGTTTACACCTTCACCAAATCCTATGCCAGCGCGATCCCCACCTCTGCCTTCGATTTCTACGGCTCGCTGGATGTTGATCCGGAGCTTGAGACGCTGCCTGGCTATGTCTTGGGCACCAATTGGCTCGATCAGTCCATGACCGCGTGGCTGCCGATCATCAACACCGGCTGGGTGGCAGAATAAGAAGCCGACTATGAAAGATTCGAAAAAGCTTTTTTCCCTCGTGCTCGCGGCGGCGCTGGCGTTTTTGCTGGCGCTTCCCGCCGCCGCGTCGGGCGAAGTATCGGGCGAAGTATCGGGCGAGGCTGAATACGTCCCCGTGCCCTACGAGGCGGACGCGGCCGCGCTGGCGGGCAGCTGGGAGCTCTGCGAGGCACAGGACGGCACGGCCTACTGGATGCTGGACGCGGCCTATTGCGCCGAGCCCGCCCTCGCCTCGGCGGAGCATCTCGTAATCTACGCCCCTGCCGCCTATATGCGGCAGGAGGCGGACGGTTCCGCCGTGCTCGATCCGGACGGCTCCGTCACCGGCTCCACCGGTACGGTCTATACCGCCGAAACGGCTCCGATCATCCTGTTCAATACCAGCGGCGGCTACTCCTCCTCCACCATTCAGGCGGTGGATACCGGCTATCTGAACGAGGGCTATGTCCATGTCTCCATCGCTACGCGGGGCAAGGACACGAAGAATGAGGATGGCGAGTACATCGGCCAGTTCCCCGCGCTGATCGTGGATATGAAGGCGGGCATCCGCTGGCTGCGGGCCAATGACGCGGTGCTGCCCGGCAGCGCGGAGCGCATCGTGTCCCGGGGCTATTCCTCCGGCGGAGCGGTTTCCGCGATGCTGGGCGCCTCCGGCAACTCTCCGATCTTCGAGCCGTATCTTGAGGCTATCGGCGCGGCGGACGTGCGGGACGACATCTGGATGGCTCTCTGCTCCGCGCCCATCACGAATCTCAGCTCTGCGGACGCCTCCTACGAGTGGTATCAGCGGGCCAACACCTCCTACTGGCTGTTTTCCGCCATGGCTTATGACCGGGAGGGCAACGACATCAGCGACGTGTTCCCGGTGGGACGCGGAAACGTGTATGAGCTGGGCAGCAACATCCTGGGCGGCGCCCACGAGGACGAGCTGGCGGAAAAGCTCTATGACCGGTATGTGGACTATGTGCAGTCCATGGGCTTCGATCTGGGCGACGACGGCCGCAGTGGGTCGTTCTACGACGACTTCGGCGCGCTGTATGCGGCAGCGCTGGAAGAATACATCGCCCGCTATGACGAGCTGCGCACCGGCGGCCAGCCGGAGACCGTCAGGGAATATCTCGCCGCGCTGGGCGAGGGCTGGTTCACCTATGATCCCGCCACCGGCAAGGTGACGATCGAGGACTTGGATGCCGTGATGGCCAACCACATCGACCGCAAGAAGATGTGCCCCAGCTTGGATTCCTACAACTACCGCAGCAACGAAAACGGCGCGTTCACCCAGCCGGACGGCACGACGGTGCATTTCAGTCCGATGGTCCGGGACTGCCTCAACGAGCTGCTGGAGGAGGCCGAAAACGGCCTGCACCCGGACTGGTCGGAGGAGGACATCGCCTATCTGGCCGCGCTGGCGGAGGATTACGACGCCGTGACCGACGAGGCCGCGGCCATGCTGGAAATCATGAGCCCCATCAACTACGTTCTGGGCGAGGGCGACTTCGCCGAGCGTACCATAGCCCCCTACTGGCGCCTGCGCATCGGCTCCGAGGACGGTGACCACGGTGCGCCGGCGGCATGGCTTATCGCGCAGGGCCTCGAAAAATACACGGATGCGAGCGTCTCCATCGGCATTGCCTGGGGCATGGGCCACAGCCTGGCCGAGCTGACGGCGCAGGATCTGTACGATTACATCGCAGACGCCTTTGTCGGAGACTGATACCAACCTGCTGACCCCGACATCAAATGTACCCCCATGACCTTTCGATCATGGGGGTAGGTTATTATCACCTTTTGGGAGAGCGTATCACAGAGCAATTAAAGAAGGAAACATCTTAGAATGGATAGGAAGAATGAATAACGTACGGGTGTGTGATGGAGATTGTGAAGGAGGAAATCATTCGCGCATAGCGGACTGGTGGCAGAGTGTAAGGCTCTGCTGCTTTTCTTTTCTAAAGAAGCTCAAATTTCATCGGTTGCTATTATTCGGTCAACCGAGTATAATATATACAGCGTTTTAGGGAGGCTTGTTATGTTCGAGTATATGACGGTACAGGAAGCGGCTCAAAAGTGGAATATTTCTGAACGGCGAATACAGATATTATGCAATGAAAATAGAATAGACGGTGTTGTTCGTCTGAGCCGGGTATGGCTTATCCCCAAAGGTGCAAAAAAGCCTGCTGACGGCAGATTAAAGAAAAGCAAAAAGCGAAATGGAGATGACGGACGTTGAAGAATATTTTGATTGTTGACGATGATATTTATGTTGGAAATATGCTTGAGGAAGCGCTCACAAAAGAGGGGTATCGTGTTTCCCGTGCTTATTCTGGAACGGAGGCTTTGTTTGTTTTATCCCAGTCCAAACCAGACCTTGTGCTGCTCGATTTAATGCTGCCGGGATTAAACGGGGAAGAGGTTCTTCCGCGGATAGAAGGAATACCTGTTATTATATTGAGCGCAAAAGTTGATGTTGATAATAAGGTGGATTTGTTGCTTGGCGGTGCTGCTGATTATGTAACAAAACCGTTCAATACAAAGGAGCTATTGGCCAGAATTGCCGTACAGCTTCGGGGTTCTGTAATTGCCCCTGCCGCTTCTAACCTGACCTTTGATGATATAACGCTCAATACGGATACGCACATTGTAACCATCGGTGAAAGTGAAATTAAACTGACCCGCACGGAATACGCTATCCTCAAGCTGCTGATGCAAAACCCCTCACAAATTATTACAAAATCACGATTGTTAGACCGTATCAGTGAAGATACTCCTGATTGCACAGAAAATTCGTTGAAAACACATATCAGCCACTTAAGGGCAAAGCTCCGTAAGGTAAAGGACAAAGATTATATTGAGGCAGTATGGGGAATCGGCTTCAAAATGAAAGGAGCATAAATCTCAACCATTTCTCAACGGTTTCCTTTACTGTTTTCTCAACTATTTTGCCGTAGAATGTCAGCATCACATAAAGGAGGTCGGTCTTATGGATTATGTTCTTAGAACCAACGCTTTAAGCAAAAACTATAAAGATTTTAAAGCGTTAAACGGACTGTCCATGAATGTCCCCAAAGGGGCAATCTACGGTTTCGTTGGGAAAAATGGTGCTGGCAAAACAACGCTTATTCGACTGATCTGCGGCCTGCAAGAGCCTACATCCGGCGACTATATGCTGTATGGCAGGAAAAACACCGATAAGGAGGTTGTTAAGTCACGCAGACGAATGGGCGCGGTGGTGGAAACGCCATCTATCTATCTTGACATGACGGCGGAGGATAACCTGAAACAGCAATACCGCATTCTTGGACTCCCGTCTTTTGACGGGCTCACCGACATTTTGAAATTAGTGGGGCTTGATAATACAGGGAAAAAGAAAGTGAAGCACTTTTCTCTGGGTATGCGTCAGAGATTAGGCATTGCCATAGCACTGGTTGGCGACCCTGATTTTTTGGTATTGGACGAACCTGCAAACGGTCTTGATCCGCAAGGCATTATTGAAATACGGGAACTGATATTAAAACTGAACCGTGAACGTCAAATCACCGTTTTGATTTCCAGCCATATCCTCGATGAACTGTCACGGCTTGCCACGCACTATGGCTTTATTGACAGCGGACGAATGGTAAAAGAAATCAGCGCAAAAGAATTGGAAGAAGCCTGCCGAAAATGTGTCCGCATGGAAGTGACCAATGTAAAAGCCCTTGCCCGTGTTTTGGATAGCATGAAAATCGATTATAAAATCCTGAGTGACACGACATCCGATGTCTATGCGAAAGTGAATATTTCCCGTTTAACTGCGGCACTTGCGAAAGAAAATTGCGAAGTAATTTCCATGCAGGAGAGAGATGAAAGCTTGGAGAGCTATTATGTAGGTCTTGTCGGAGGCGGTAGAGATGAATAAATTGTTGAGGTCCCATTTCTCAAGGCTTTGGAAAAATAAATTATTTTGGCTGTGCATGGGAGCTATGCTTGTCTATTCTATTGTGTATATGCTGAATGGGTGCAGACAGGCTGCAACGGATATGTCGGAGTATCAATATGGCCTCGATCAATATTATTTCCATTTTGCATTATGGATAGGTTTTTTCTGCGCATTGTTCAGCAGTATGTTTTTTGGTACGGAATATAGTGATGGAACAATCCGAAATAAAATTACTGTCGGGCACACAAGAGTAGACATCTATATGTCAAGTTTGGTTACCACATTTACAGCGACATTGCTCATTATGTCAGCATGGCTTTTGGGGGCGCTCATTGCCGTTCCTGCTCTCGGCTTTTGGAAAATGGGTGCTCTGCATTTACTCGAATATTTGCTGATTGCCGTAATGTTTGTATTGGCCTTTTCTGCAATCTGCACGGTTGTGAATATACTGTCGTCGAATAAGGCCGTTACAGTCGTTATCTCCATTCTACTGTTTTTGGGGCTTCTTCTTTTCGCGAGTATGGTATATAACGGTCTTAGCGAACCGGAAATGACAAGCGGCGTTCAATTAACGGCAAATGGACTCGAAATGGCTGAGCCGACCCCTAATCCAAAATATATTACTGGCTTGACACGGAAAGTCTATGATTTTATAGTAGATTTTCTACCTACAGGACAGGGATTGAGGATGTGGCAGTTGGAAATAAGTAATCCAATTCGTATGCTTATCTCATCTGTATTTATAACTATATTCACAACCGTTGGCGGGGTTTTTGCTTTCAAAAGGAAGAACATAAAGTAAGGGGATTGCTATGGAAATATGGTTATGGGCCTTCATCGGCATTATGGCTATGATTATCATTGCCCTGTTTGCAAAAATTTGCATATTACAAAAAGCCGCAAAGGAAATTGAAACTGCCTTTGCCGATAGGCTCATAACCGATACGAATACGCTGATGGATATTTCAACCGGCGATAAGTACATGAGAAGTCTGGCGAATGCTATTAATGTTCAGCTTCGAAAACTTCGTGCAGAACGACACCGCTTCAGGCAGGGAGACATCGAACTGAAAAATGCCGTTACAAACATTTCGCACGATTTGCGTACGCCTCTGACTGCTATTTGCGGTTATTTGGATTTACTGGAACAAGAAGATAAATCGGAAACGGTGAAACGGTATCTTGAAATAATTAGAAACCGAACAGAAATATTAGCACAGTTGACGGAGGAACTTTTCCGTTCCTCCGTCATTGTTTCAAGCGAAGAAAATGCAGTGAAAGAGCCTGTTGCGATAGGCAGCATATTGGAAGAAAGTATCGCTGCTTTTTATATCGCTCTAAATGAACGGGGCATTGTCCCTAATATCCAAATGCCTCAAGACAAAGTTATCCGAACTCTTGACAGTTCCGCTTTAGCTCGTGTGTTTTCCAATCTTCTAAACAATATTATTAAGTATAGTGACGGTGATTTGGATATTACATTATCTGAAACAGGCGAAATTACTTTTACCAATACAGCATCGGGATTGAATGAAGTACAGATTGGCAAGCTGTTTGACCGATTTTATACCGTTGAAGCCGCCAGAAAATCGACAGGTTTAGGATTGGCGATTGCCAAAACACTAATTGAGCAGATGAATGGAACGATATCGGCAAAGTATGAAAACCGTAGATTCAGTATTTGTATTGTGCTTCCAGATACTAAATTGGAGGGGGCGTGATTATGGAAAAATCAGAATGGATACGCTGCCCTTGTCTGCGGAAAAAACTGGTGACAGAATAGGAGAAGATGCGGCGTTGAAAAACGATCCTTTTTACTGTCCGAAATGCAAACAGGAATCGTTGATTGAAGCAAAGAATTTACAAATAACCGTCATCAAAGCGCCAGCCGTGCAGACGCAGAGCCGGTGAACTTGTGAAAATGAATCTCACAGATCGTCGGCAAGGAGCTGACCGAGAAGATGAAGGCCGCGTGAGACGCTATGGATAAGTCCGCCGCAAAAGCAGTCGCGGCGGATATGTTCCTATCCACCGTGCGCAAATATACCTCCGCAAAGG
The DNA here is from genome assembly GCA_964406615.1 of uncultured Oscillospiraceae bacterium. Classification (GTDB taxonomy): domain Bacteria; phylum Bacillota; class Clostridia; order Oscillospirales; family Oscillospiraceae; genus CAJOIG01. The sequence goes on along the minus strand of CAYOSI010000017.1, from coordinate 3,252 downwards.
CATATTCGTAAACCGTGCGGCGGCATCTGCGGCATCGTGAGCGTCACGGGACCTGCATATAACAAAAAAGCGAGTCTTCTTATACATCTGAACTCAGATACTATAAGAAAACTCGCTTTGGTGCGGGGAATGGGACTTGAACCCACACGCCCTATCGAGCACAGGCACCTCAAGCCTGCCTGTCTGCCTATTCCAGCACCCCCGCACAGGGCCTGATTATTATATCAAATCTGCGGGATTTGTCAATACATTTTTTTCGGAATCCTTTTGTTCCAGCGAAAAAGCCGTAAATCCCGCAGCCAGAAGCAGGGCCAGCAGCATCGCGAGGGCGCCCCGGCGCATGGGCATGAGGTACTGCATCCGCAAATAGGCGTAGTAGCCGAGGAACGAGCCGAAGCTGACGAGCAGAGGCGTAAAGCTCATGCGCGGCGCGATGACAGCCAGCGCGAAGGTCAGCACGTCCGCCATGAAAAAATAGCGGTCATGCATATGCGGCAGGAAGAACGGAACGCCCAGGCAGAAAAGAACGCACACGCCCAAAAGCGTCCGGTTTGTGATCTCCTTCCGGCGCAGAAGCATCCAGACGTAGATCGTCATGCACAGGAAAAAGGCGAGGAAGATGCCGAGCTTCGAGGCGGTCTCGTTCGGCAGGGAGGAGAAGTCCAGCAGCGCGTACAGGGAGGAGGAATTGTAGTTGAGTCCGTCGCCGATCGTGCTGGTGTTGTTATAATAGAGCGTCAGAAGCTCCCAGAAATCCCGGCCGGCCAGTACCGCCGGCAGGATCGTGAGAACATAAGCCGCGGGGAATACGAACAGGTGGCGGAGCTTGACCTTTCCCGCGAACAGGAACACAAGGTATGCCGGCAGCAGAAAAATGCCCTGCAGCTTAAAGGAGATGCTGACCGCGATCGCCGCCACGCTCCAGGCGGGGCGGTCCGACAGCGCGAGATACACCGCCAGCACCGCGAAAAATGCGTAGATCACGTCGCATTGGCCCCAATAGGCGCCGTTCAAATACACCGTGGGCAGCCAGAGAACGCCGATGAACGCGGTGAGCCTGCGCGCCGAGCTGTCCGAAAACAGGCCGACAAGGCGCATGACGACGAACGCCATGAGCACGTCAAAGAGGATGCTGACGAGCTTCACGAGCAGCAGCTCGTAAATGTCGGATTTCGTGATGAGCGCTAGGATGTAGAGATACGGCGCGTTGTAATTGCAGCTCCAGATCTCCTGCCCGAGGCCGCGCCATGCGCCCGTTTCCCGGAGCGAGGCCATCCAGACGCGGAGCCAGTCCTGGTAGTCGAGCGTCTCGTAGGTGAGGCAGCAGTACCGCAGCACGAAGGCGAGGGACACCATCCCGACGGCGGCGACGCGCTGGCTGGTCGTCCGCATGAGGCCCTCACGCCACAGAAGGGCGAGGGCAAAAAGCAGCTCAAAATACAGCAGTATCGTGGCGCGGTAATCCAAAAAAAGCACCCCTAACAAAAAACGGCGGTGAAAACCGCCGCGAATTATTGGAATGGTATTGACAAGCTGTTGGAAAAAGTGTTAGAATGATATGCTATGCGATTGAAAATGGGCGGAACATACCATTCCAACTCTGTGGTTATTGTACCAATTCACCACGGAAAAATCAAGATGCAAGCGTTCTTTTGTAACAACATACCCCGGCGTATCATTTGCCAAAGGAGTGATCTGATTCTATGCCGAAGGACGTATACTACGGCAAAACCCTCCGCAAGAGCTTTGCCCGCGTGGAAGAGGTCCGCGACATGCCCAACCTGCTGGAGATCCAGAAGAACTCGTACAGGTGGTTTCTGGAAGAGGGCCTGAAGGACGTGTTCCGGGACGTCGCCACGGTCACGGACTACACCGGTAATCTGGAGCTCTCGTTCGTGGACTACTCCATGAATGAGAATCCCAAGTATTCGGTGCAGGAGTGCAAGGCCCGCGACGCCACATATGCCGCTCCGCTCAAGGTCTCGGTCCGTCTGCGCAACAAGGAGACGGAGGAGATTAAGGAGCAGGAGATCTTCATGGGTGATTTCCCGCTGATGACCGACAGCGGCACCTTCATCATCAACGGCGCGGAGCGCGTGATCGTCTCGCAGATCGTCCGTTCGCCCGGCGTGTACTTCGACGAGCACGCGGACAAGACGAACGTCCCTCTGTACGGCGCGACCACCATCCCGTACCACGGCGCATGGCTCGAGTACGAGACGGATGTGAACGATATCTTCTACGTCCGCATCGACAAGAACCGCAAGCTGCCGGTGACGTGGCTGCTGCGTTCCTTCGGCGCGTATGACCCGGCAAAGCCCCATACCTGGCTGACCTGCGTTGCCGACACGGAGGCCGGCTGCGTCACGGACGAGCAGCTTCTGGAGGTGTTCGGTCAGGACGTGCGCATGGTGAGCACGCTGGAACGCGATACCTGCCATACGCGCGAGGAATCCCTGATCGAGATCTACCGCCGTCTGCGCCCGGGCGATCCTCCTACGGTGGAAACCTCGGAGGCGATGCTCGAGGGCCTGTTCTTCGACCGCCGCCGCTATGAGATGTCCAATGTCGGCCGCTATAAGGTCAACAAGAAGCTTGCCGCCTGGAACCGCATCGTCGGACGGAAGCTGGCGGCCCCCATCACCGATCTGCAGACCGGCGAGATTGTGGCAGAGGCCGGCGAGGTCATCGACCGCGACCGCGCCGAGGCGCTGGATGCCCGCGGCCTGCTGGAGGCCTATGTGCTGGACGAGCATGGCGAGACCATCCGCGTGTTCGGCAACGGCATGGTGCCCATGAACGCCTTTGTTTCCTTCGACCCGGCGGAGATCGGCGTCAAGGAGAATGTCCGCTGGCTCGTCCTGCGTCAGCTCCTGGAGCAGTTCGGCGATGACGAGGAGGCCTTTAAGGAGGCCGTTGTCGAGAACCTCGACATCCTGATCCCAAAGCACATCATTGTGGACGACGTATTTGCGTCCGTCAACTATATTAACGGCCTGTCCCACGGCATCGGCCATGTCGACGACATCGACCACCTGGGCAACCGCCGTGTCCGCAGCGTGGGCGAGCTTCTGCAGAACCAGTTCCGCATCGGCTTCTCCCGCATGGAGCGCGTCATCCGTGAGCGCATGACGCTGCAGGATCTTGACTCTGTCACGCCGCAGAGCCTTATCAACATCCGTCCCGTTTCCGCCGCGATCAAGGAGTTTTTCGGCTCCTCGCCGCTGAGCCAGTTCATGGATCAGACGAACC
>CAYOSI010000016.1:0-50779 GCA_964406615.1 uncultured Oscillospiraceae bacterium | reverse complement strand
TCCCCCTCTGAAGGGCAGGTTGCTCACGCATTACTCACCCGTCCGCCACTAAGTCAAAGGGTCAATTGACCGAAGTCTCTTTCCGCAGTGCTTCGTTCGACTTGCATGTGTTAGGCACGCCGCCAGCGTTCGTCCTGAGCCAGGATCAAACTCTCAATAAATCGTATCTAAACAGCGCCTTCCGGCTCTGTCCAAATCATTCATTGATCGCTATTTCATAGCTCTCAAAAGAAAATCTGACCTGCGCTTTGCGCAGATCGTAAAGAACCCTCTTCTGCTGGTGCTTATTTGCATAAGCTGTTCTTACATTGTTTAATTTACAAGGTACACCGCGCTCTCCAGAGGCCTTTCCTCAGGCACCTCCTCGCGAGCGCTTTGCTATAATACCATCCGGATTTTGAAATGTCAACACCTTTTTTCGTAATTTTTTAAAATTTTTTTGATAAACCCCAACCCCTTGGGAATACTACCATTATGTTGAATTTCAAGCGTTTTCGACCACAAGATATAGGCGAACATCCCACACCCGAACCGGAATTTCCCTGCCCGATTTCGACCGAAAACACAAAAGCGGTTTTCTCCGGCTGCGACGACTTCGTGAGCCGGGAGCTTACCGTCGGAGCGGCCGGCGTCCGGATCTTTCTCTGCTGGCTGGACGGGACGGTGTCGGGCACGGATGTGGCGGAGCACGTCATTCGTCCGCTGACGGACCCCGCGCGTTCCGGGACGGTCCGTACCCCGGCGGACGTCGCCGCGCTCCTGGACGCCGGCGCGGTCTACGGGAACGATATGAAGCGCGTCTCCTCCATGGACGAGCTTGTGCAGGCCGTATCCTACGGCAACTGCGCCGTCGTCTTTGAGGAGATTGCGTATGTTTTCCAGCTCAAATCGGACCAGCACCGCTCCATTCAGGAGCCCACCATCGAGAAATCCATCAAGGGCAGCAAGGACGCCTTCGTCGAGCGGCTGCGTATAAACACGAACCTCGTGCGCTCCCGCCTGCGCACCCCGAAGCTCAAGCTCACGCAGCTTGAGGTTGGGCGCAAAAGCCGGACCGCCGCGGCCGTTCTCTGGATCGACGGCGTCGCCGCGCCCGATCTGCCGCAGAAAGCGCTGCAGCGGCTGCGCAAGCTGGACGTGGACGGGCTTATTCTGCCGGACATCCTCGACAGCGCGCTGTCCGATGCGCCGAAATCGCCCTTTCCCCAGCTCATCCACACCGAGAGGCCGGATAAGTTCGCGGCCTCGCTGCTCGACGGACGTATCGGCATCTTGGCCGACGGCATTCCCGTGGGCTTCATCGCGCCGGCCTCGCTGCCGGAATTCATGAAAACCAACGAGGATGGCGCACAGCATTTTATTGCCGCCTCCTTTATCCGCCTCCTGCGCTGGATCGCGCTCGCCACGACCCTGCTTTTCCCGTCCCTTTATATCGCCATCGCCATATTCCACGCGGAGATGATCCCGGTGCAGCTTCTGCTTTCCGTTATCGACTCCAAGCAGTCGGTGCCGTTTTCGACGACGGCGGAGATCCTGGGCATGCTGATCGCGTTTGAGCTGCTGCAGGAGGCCGGACTGCGCCTGCCCGAGCCGGTGGGGCAGACGCTCAGCATCATCGGCGCGCTGATCGTCGGTCAGTCTGCGGTGGACGCCAAGGTCATCAGCCCCATCGCGGTCATCGTCGTCGCAGCCGCCGGCATCGCGGGATACACCATGCCCAGCCAGGACCTGAGCACCGCTCTGCGGCTGTGCCGCTTTGCGCTCTCGGCGGCGGCGGCGCTGGGGGGGCTTTACGGCATCGTCATGGGCGTCGCCTTTCTTTTGTGGCACCTTTGCTCCATCGAGAGCTTCGGCCGGGCCTATGTCTCCACCCCTCCGGCGGGACAGAGCGAGCCGGGCGCCGCCTCGATCTTTCTGCGGAAGCCGCCCTGGCGCGACACGATCCGTGACGCCGACATAAACGGCGGCGATCTGCGGAGGCGGGCATGAAACGGTCACTCCTTATATTATATATGTTTGCGTTCACCCTGCTGCTGAGCGCCTGCAAGGGCGATCTGCTCGCCAGCCGCCGGGATATGGAGCATCTGCGGCCCATCCAGACCTTGGGCCTCGACCGCGGGGAGGACGGCTATATCCTGAGCGTGTCCACCGGCATCGGCCCGAACGAGGACCCACCTCTCGTCATGTCCGACAGCGGTCCCGGCATCGAAACCACCATCACCACGCTTCAGAACGATTCGCCCCAGGATGAGCTTTTCTATGCCCACGTCCAGTATATCCTGCTGGGCGAGAGCATGACGCAGAGCGGTATCCTGCCCGTGCTGGACTGGGTCGAGCGAAGCCCCACCATGCGGCTCGGCACCCCCCTGTTTGCGGTGCGCGGTGCCGCCGCCGACGCGGTCACGGCCTCCGGCGAGGATACGGACATCACCATGATGCTGGCCTCGCTCGAACGGGAGCAGCAGACCCGCGGCGAACCGATCTATACCCTGCGCGAGGTCGCGACGAATCTGTACGAGCGCGGCAGCGCCCTGTGTCTTTCCGTCGTCCTCAAATCGTCCGAGGACACCGTGCCCGTCGGCTCGGACGCGACGCTGTCCGTGATCCCCGCCGGCTACGCCGTGCTGAAGGACGGCGTTATCGCCGCGTATCTGACCGAGGAAGAGACAAAGGGCGCGGTCATCGCCGACCAGCGCGGCACCGGCATGACCATCACCACGGCCGATCACACGCTGTCCCTGCTCAGCAGCCGCACGGATTTTTCCGGCGAATGGCTCGACGGCGCACTGACCGGCATTCACATCGACTGCGAGCTGGAGACCGGCATTCTGGAGCGCAGTCCCGGCGAGGAGACCGATATCACGCAGCTTCAGGGCGAGCTTTCGGACACCGTGACCGCGTGGCTTGAGGCCGTCGCCGAGCGCTCCCAGGCTCTTTCCTGCGACTTCCTCGATATGGAAACGCCGGTCCTCAAAAACGCTCCGAACGAGTCGGATGAGGTTGTATGGGACGAGATTTTCCCCACGCTGCCCGTTACGGTGCAGGTGCGTGCGCATATCGACAAGAGCTATGACATTTCCGGATAAGTCAGGGAGGCACACATGAACGATACCGCCGTCACACGCAGGCAGTTTGCCGCCGTTATTTTCACGGCGATGCTGTCCCCGCAGCTTCGTGTGCTGCCCCGGGCCGCCGTGCTGATCGCCGGAAAGGGCGCCTGGCTCAGCGTTTTTCCGGCGGCGCTGATCCTGTTCGCGCTGTCGCTCCTGATGGACGCGCTCCGCCGCCGTCAGCTTCCGGGCGAGGGGATGGCCAGCCTCATCCTCCGTGTCCTCGGCCCGGCGGCCGGCCGGATAATGCTCCTGCTGTATGCGGCATGGTTCCTGCTGTACGCAGGCTTTACGCTGCGGGCCGGCGCCCAGCGGCTCACCGCCACGGTCTACCTGCAAAGCGGTCCGGACCCCTTCGTCGTTATCATGCTCATCGTATGCCTTCCCGCCGCGTTGGGCACGCTGCGGGCGACGGCCCGCATGGGCATCATCCTGCGGTTTATCCTGCTCGCGGTGCTGCTTTTTGCGGCCGTCTTCTCCGCGCCGAACGTCTCGCTCCAAAATCTCTTCCCGCTCTACCTGGAGGATGCGCCCGATATTCTCCTGGGCGCATGGCCCATCGTCGCTGTCGGAGGCCTCGCGGCGCTTTTCTCCTTCCTGAACGGTTATGTGGAGCCGCTTGAAAAGCCGCGTTCGTACTCGCTCCGGCATATCGCGCTTTTCTCGCTGGTGGGCATCCTCCTGTGCCTGGAGACCGTCGGCACCTTCGGAGAGGTCCTCACGACCAGGCTCAGCTTTCCGTTTTTCACCATGGTGCGCGACATATCCCTCTTTAACGTCGCCCAGCGGGTGGAGGCCGTCGTCATCGTCGTGTGGGTCTTTACGGAGTTCATCCTGTGCATACTGCTGCTTCGCAGCGCGTTCGAGGCCCTGCGCACGGTGTTCAGACTGCCGAAATCGGAGTATCTGCCGACCTTCGATTTCCACCGGGGCCGGTGGCTGTATCTTGTCGAAGCGTTCGCGGTGTATCTCTGCGCTCATTTCATCGCGCCGTCCTCGGAGGCGCTCCAATTATGGTCGGAGCTTCTTATTCCGCTGCTGATGATTTTCTTTGTTTTCGGCGGCTTTCTGCTGCTGTGGATCGTCGGGAGGCTGCGCGGAAAAATATGACGCCGCCGCAGATTGGCATCCGGCTATACGGGCAAATTCTCATCTCCCCACGCCTTCATGCAGTCGAGAACGGACAAAAAGCTCCTGCCGAGATCTGTTAAAGTATACTCCACCCGCGGAGGGACCTCGCAGAAGTCGTGCCGAAGAAGAAAGCCGTCCGCCTCCAGCTCCCGGAGCTGCTTTGTAAGCGAGCTCTCCGTGATCTCCCCGATCTGACGGCGAAGCTGTCCGAACCGTCGGATATCGCACTTTCCGATATACCAGAGAAGCTCGATCTTATATTTTCCGCCCAACAGCTTCTGCACCATCGAGATCGTCCTGCACCGGGCGGCGGCTGCTTCCGATTTTCTCATTTTACCCTCTCCCTTCCATCCTATTTTACATCAAATGGATGAGTACTGCAAAAAAGTACCGTACTTTTCTTTTTGGCGCGCTTTGCTATAATCACCCTAACGAGACTTTTACGAGGTGGTTATTCATGCATTACACAGGAACGATTTGGCGTCCGCCCTATGAAGCAGAATCGCTTCTGCTGGAGGCCACGGCCGGCTGCACGCATCACAAATGCAAATTTTGTACGCTGTACCATGACCTGCCGTTCCCATTCAGACTGTCGCCGATGGGAGATATCGAGAGCGACTTATTGGAAGCGCAGGTCCTGCGCACAAGCCCCTTTTCAAAGACGCTGACCCGCCTGTCGGGGAAGGAAGGCCCAAAGCCGGTCCGGCGCGTTTTCCTGACCGGCGCCAATCCGTTTGTTCTGAAAACAGAAAAGCTGCTCGAGATCGCATCGCTTATTCACAAATACTTTCCCACGGCTGCTTCGATCGGCTGTTTTGCCCGTATTACGGATTCTGTAAATAAGACGGACGAAGAGCTGCTCCAGCTCCGCCGGGCGGGCTACAACGGGCTGACCATCGGCGTGGAAACCGGAGATCCCGCCGCGCTTACCTTTATGCGCAAGGGTTATACCCCTGAGGATATTCTGACGCAGTGCAAACGATTGGAACAGGCGGGCATCGAATACGGCTTCTTCTATTTGACCGGTATCTCCGGTAAGGGACGCGGTGAGATCGGGGCAAAAGCCTCCGCGGAAATATTCAATCAGCTTCATCCGTTCCTTATCGGCCCGAATATGCTGACGATTTATCCGGAATCCGATCTGTATCAGGAGGTCCAAAACGGAAATTGGGAAGAAGAGGGAGAGCTTGAAAAATATCGTGAGCTTCAAGTGCTTGTGGACAACCTGAATATATCGACCTGCTTTGCCGCCATGGGAGCGTCCAACGCCTTCCGGCTTAATGGGCGGCTGCCGGAGGATAAGGAAATGCTGCTGGAAACGCTTGACAAAATCATTTCCGAAGTCCGCGAAGAAGATCTGCGGCGTTACAGAAAAAACCTCCCTCATCTATAGCCGGCTGGGCTGAGCAAATACGAAAAGGCCCTCCCTATGACCGCCGTGCGGTCATAGGGAGGGTGTGCCGCTTTATAAGTCGCCGCCCTTTCGGGCGGCGTCCTATTTCCCGGGAAATCATTCAGCTCTTGACTGCGCGGCTTGGGCGCGGATCGCCGCGAAGTCGCGCACGAAGGCACGCGCCTCCTCCAGGATGCGGCGCTTGGACAGAAGCTTCAGCGCCACGGCGGGCTTTCCGCCGGCCTCGACCTTCACGCGGCCCTTCCAGGCCTCCTGCGCATACAGAGCGCTGACGCTCTCAAAATCAAACTCCGCGAATACAAACCGGATAAAGCCGCCCTTCTGCGCGATCTCGACGATGCCGCTGCGGGAGGCCTCCCCGCGCAGGAGCGCCACCTGCACCAGCGTATTCACGCTCGGCGGCGGGTCGCCGAAGCGGTCGCAGAGCTCGTCGGTGACGTCGTCCGCCTCCTCCTCCGTGCGGATGAGCGCGATGCGCCGGTAAAGATCCATGCGTTGCTCCGGGCTTTTGACGTACGTCTCGGGGATGTTCGCGCTGACGGCGAGGTCGGCGGCGCATTCCGTGCGCACCGGCGGGGATTCGCCGCGCTCCTCCATGACGGCCTCCTCGAGCAGCTTCAGATACATATCATAGCCGACGTCGATGAGATGGCCCGACTGCTCCGAGCCGAGCAGGTTGCCCGCGCCGCGGATCTCCAGATCGCGCATGGCGATGCGGAAGCCGGAGTTGAACTCCGCAAACTCGCGGATGGCCTCCAAACGCTTTTCGGCGATCTCGGTCAGGACCTTATCCTTGCGGTAGGTCAGATATGCGCTGGCACGGCGGGACGAGCGTCCCACACGGCCGCGGATCTGATGAAGCTGGGCAAGGCCCATTTTGTCCGCGTCCTCGATGATGAGGGTATTCACGTTCGGGATGTCAATGCCGGTCTCGATGATCGTCGTGCAGACGAGCACCTGCGTTTCGCCCTGCGAGACCTTGTCCATAACGGCCGACAATTCTTTTTCGTGCATGCGTCCGTGGGCCACGTCCACGGAGACCTCCGGCAGCATGCTCATAATGCGTGACGCCGTGCGCTCGATCGTGTCTATGCGGTTATGCAGGTAATACACCTGTCCGCCGCGCGACACCTCCCGGCGGATCGCGTCGCACACAACGCCCCAATCATGCTCCATGACATAGGTCTGCACGGGCAGACGGTCATGCGGCGGCTCCTCGAGCGTGGACATGTCGCGGATACCGGACAGCGCCATGTTGAGCGTGCGCGGGATGGGCGTGGCCGACAGGGTCAGCACGTCCACCTGCTTCGACATCTCCTTGATGTGCTCCTTATGTCCGACGCCGAAGCGCTGTTCCTCGTCCACGATGAGAAGGCCCAGCTTCTTGAACCGGATATCCTTCTGCAGGAGCCGGTGCGTGCCGATGACGATATCGCACGCGCCGCTTTGAAGCTCCGCGAGAATGCCCTTGAGCTGCGCCGGCGTTGTGAAGCGCGACAAGCACGCGATGCGGATCGGATAGCCGAAAAAGCGGCTGACCGCGGTCTGATAATGCTGCTGCGCCAGAACCGTCGTCGGGACGAGGATGGCGGCCTGATAGCCGTCCAGCACGCATTTCATCACCGCGCGCAGGGCGACCTCGGTCTTGCCGTAGCCCACGTCGCCGCAGAGCAGGCGGTCCATCGGCGTGGCCTTTTCCATGTCGTCCTTGATCTCGCGGATGCAGCGGAGCTGGTCCTCCGTCTCGTTATACTCAAAGGCGCTTTCAAACTCCTCCTGCCAGGGCGAATCGGGCGCAAAGGCGTGACCGGGGCTTTTCTGCCGCTCGGCATAGAGCTTGATGAGTTCGCCCGCCATTTCCTTCGCGGCGGCCTTTGCCCGGGAGCGGGCCCGCGTCCAGTCCGTGCCGCCGAGCTTCGAGAGCTTGACGGGGCTGTCCTCTCCCGCGCCGATGTATTTCGTCACCATGTCGAGCTGCGTCGCGGGAACATACAGGCTGTCCGTCCCGGCGTAGCAGATCTTGACATAGTCCTTTTCCGCGCCGTCCACCGGCATTTTGAAAATACCCGCGAAGCGGCCGATGCCGTGCGTTTCATGCACCACAAGATCGCCGACGGACAAATCCTCGTACGAGCCGAGCCTCGCGCCGGCGGGAACGGCTCGCTTGCGCCGCGTTACGCGCAGGCCGGACCGGGCGATCTGCGTATCGGCGAGCACGGCGAGCTTTAGCTGCGGGTATTCCATGCCCGCGGACAGCCCTCCGACGGAGATCACGCAGCGTCCCGGCGGCGGCAGCTCCCGGAGCCGTTCGTCGAGATACGGCTGCGTCACGCCTTTTCCCTCGAGAATTTCCCTGAGCGCCTCCGCCCGGCGGCGGTCCGCCGCCAGAAGAACGCAGCGGTACCCCTCGCTCAGCCAGTGCTTCACATCGTCCGCCGCGGCGTCCGCGCTGCCGGCATAGGAGGGCAGTTGCTTTGCCGTAACCGCCATGGTGCTTCGCGGCTCCATCGGATAGCGGCCCACCGTGAACGCGTCCGTCATGACGACCGGATAATCCTGCAGACGCTCGACGGCGTCCTCCCAGCTTCGGTAAAACTCCGCGATGCGGCCAAGGAGCGTACCGCCCTCCACCAAAAGCCGGATATCCTCCGCCGCCTGCTTCAGCCCGCTTTTGGCCCGCTCGCCGCATTTTCCCGGCTGGTCGAGCACCACGACGGCGTCGGGCGGGAAATAGTCCATAACCGTCGCCATCTCGGGGTAAATGAGGCACATATACCGGTCCGCCGCGGTAAATTCCGCGTGGTTCTCCAGCGCTTCGACATCCTTTTCAATGGTTTCGCGCAGCTTCTTCACGTCAAATTTCACCGCGTTCCGGTTCAGCCGCGCAGCGATCTCCCGCAGCCTTGACGCAAGCGCGGAAACGCCGCCCTCACACAGCGCGGGCAGCGTCTCCGCCCCCGGCAGGATGCGCAGGCTCCGAAGCTCCTCCGTCCGGCGCTGGCTCAGCGCGTCGAAGGCGTGGATCGTGTCGATCTCATCGCCGAAAAAGTCAAGCCGGGACGGCGTTTCCGCGCCCGTTGACCATATATCCAGAATGCCGCCGCGATGGGCAAACTGACCGGGACCCTCCACCTGATCGGCCGGCCGGTAGCCCGCATGGAGCAGCCCGTCGATCACATCCTCCGGCGCCATGGTCTGACCCGGCCGCAGCGTAAAGCATGCTCTGGAGGCCGCAGAAGGGGGCATAGCGCGCTGCACGATCGACGACGCCGTACATACTGCCACCTCAAAATTTCGCTCCCTGAGACCGTCCAGGGCCCGCAGACGGCTTTGTTCCGTCTGGCGCGACACCGTCTCGGTGCCGTAAAACGTGAATTCACGGCCGCCGATCACGGCCACCTCTTCTTCAAGGAAATGCCGCAGCTCCGCCGCCATGGCTTCCGCCGACGGCTCATCCGGGGACACGACGACCAGCGGCCGCCCTGTTTTCAGCCGCAGAGCCGACGCAAGATGCGCCCGGTGCACCGGCCCGAGCCCGGACACAAGGGCAGGCAAAGCGCCCCCCTCGACCGCTTCGGGGAGGGGGGTAAGGTTTTTATTTTCCAAAATGGCCAGAGATAATGTTTTCACGTCGTTTACCTCGCGTACTATTTTAAAACAGCTTTCCCTTACTTGCAAGCTCCTTTTTCCGCCGCTGTCAATTTGTGTTGCACTTACAGCGGGAAAGTGCTATAATAAATTAGTTGGATATATTATATAATAATGAATTCCTATTTAATATACAGTACAGATAAGGGGAGGACAGCCGTATGAATTCCCTGAACGACATATGGCACAGCGCGCTGGAGGCTCTGGGCGCGGACGGAAAGGTGACGCCCACCGCAATCAACACCTGGTTTTCCGATTGTGCGCCGATCGCCCTGGAGGACCATCGTCTCGTTCTCCAGACCTCGACCGAATTCAAGCGCAGTCTCATCCTGCAGCGGTTTGAGCCGACTATCCGGAAGTATATGTCCGATCTGATGGCCTGCAATATGGAGATTCTCGTTCTTCTGCCCGACGAGGTCGACGACTACAACAGCCGCAAGGCCGAAAGCGACGACCTGCCGGAGGCTATGGCCTACACCTTCGACCGCTTTATCGTGGGCGAGTCCAATAAATTTGCCCACGCCGCCGCGATGGCCGTCGCGGAAAAGCCCGGCGCAGCTTATAACCCGCTGTTCATCTACGGCAACTCCGGCCTTGGAAAAACGCATCTTCTGCTTGCCATCGGCCAGGCCATCCGGGAGAAAAATCCCTCCACAAAAATCGGCTACGTCAAAGGCGACGAATTCACAAATCTCATGGTCCAGTCCATCCGCGAAAACACACAGGCCCAGTTCCGCCAGCGCTACCGGCAGGTCGATCTCTTCCTCGTGGACGATATCCAGTTCATCTCCGGCCGCCAGGGCTCGCAGGAGGAGTTTTTCCACACCTTCAACGCGATCTACGAGGCGGGACACCAAATCGTCATCACCTCCGACCGCCCGCCGAAGGATATGGCCTCGCTCGAGGACCGGCTGCGCACACGCTTTGAATCCGGTCTTTTGCAGGATATACAGCCTCCCGACCTCGAAACCCGCATGGCGATTACCCGCAACAAGGCGCAGGCGCTCGGCCTCATTCTGTCCGACGAGGTCGTGAACTACATCGCGGACAACATAACCTCCAACATCCGCCAGATTGAAGGCGTTATCCATAAGCTCACGGCTTACCGGGACATCATGAACGAGCCGATCACCGTCGCCAGCGTCAAAAAGGCCATCGAGGACGTCATCCGCACCGGCATCTACATCCCCACGCCGGACGTCATTATCTCGGAGACCGGCCGCTATTTCGGCATCGACGAGGCGGAAATCCGCGGACAGCGCCGCTCCAAAAACACCGCTCTGGCCCGTCAGGTTGCCATGTACCTCATGCGCACGCTGACAAATCTGTCCCTCGTAGATATCGGCGAGGAGTTTGACCACCGCAACCACTCCACAGTACTCTCCTCCACGCGAAAGGTCGAGGATCTCCTTCGTACCGATTCGGAAATGTCCTCCACCATCCGCGACATTTCCTCCAATATCCACGCGCTGCACGACCGCTGATTTCCACATTTTTCTTCCACAATGTTCAAAACGTCCGGTTCAAACCGGATGAAAAAATTCTTTGCCCGGTCCGGTGTTCAAAACCGGAAATTTTCTCCACATTTTTTTGAACACTCTTTTCCCGGCAATTTCAGGACTTAGACCCGGTTTTCAACAAAAAAACCGCCTACTACTAAGTCTACTAAAATATATTCTATCTTTCTTTCTATATGCAAACGGAGGGACACCATGAAATTTTCCTGTGAGAAATACCTGCTGCAGCAGGCCATCGCGATCGCTTCCCGCTGCTCGGCCGCGAAAAGCCCCATCCCTGCACTGGAGGGACTTTTGGTCGAGGCCGGACAGGATGTGCGCATCACCGGCTATGACCTGAAAAAGGGCATCTATACCAGCTTTCCCGCGGATGTATCCGACCCCGGCGCTATCGTTTTGAATACCCGGCTGTTCGGCGAGATCGTCCGCAGCCTGCCCGACGGCGTCGTTACGGTCGACGTGGCGAACGGCTTTTCCGCCTCCATTACCTGCGAGGCCTCCGATTTCTCCATTCTCGGCACCGATCCGGGCGAGTATCCCGAGCTGCCCTCCGTCGACCGGAAAAACGCGGTCGCAGTCCCGCAGAGCATCCTGAGCAAAATGATCCGTCAGACGATCTTTGCCGTCAGCGACAACGAGAGCCGTCCGATCTACACCGGCTCCCTGTTTGAGATCCAGGACGATACGCTGACGATCGTGTCCGTCGACGGCTACCGTCTTGCGCTGCGCAGGGAGAGCGTCGATGCGGGCGACGTGGAAAACTGCTCCTTCGTTGTGCCGGGCGCCGCGCTGAGCGATGTGGAAAAGCTCTGCGCCGATACCGAGGATAAGGTCGATATCACCGTCGGCACGAAGCATATTTCCTTTGCCGTTGGACAGACCGTTCTCGTATCCCGCCGTTTGGAGGGAGAATTTCTGAATTATAAAAAGAGCATACCCATGGAGTTTGGTACGATCGTAGAAGCAAACCGCGACGACCTGATGAAAACCGTCGGCCGTGTCTCCCTCATCATTGATGAAAAGACAAAAAACCCCATCCGTCTCACGGTGGAGGAGGATAAGCTGGATATCCGCTGCCGCACCGGCATTGGCAGCGCTGCCGATCAGTGCGCCGTCAAGGTAAACGCCGGCGCGGGCCTGACCATCGGCTTCAACAACCGCTATCTGCTCGATGCGCTGAAGGCGGCTCCGACGGAAACGGTCCATATCGGCCTGAATACAGCTTCGTCCCCCTGCGTGATTCTCCCGGCGGACGGCAGCGACGGCTTCGCTTATATGATCCTGCCTGTCCGGCTGCGGGCGGAATAATGGAAATACGGCGCATTGCCCTTTCCGGCTTTCGCAACTACGATGAAGAAGCGGTGGATCTCGGACCGGACGTGAATGTCATAACTGGTGTGAACGCTCAGGGCAAGACGAATCTGCTCGAGGCCGTATACCTTTTGACCGGCGCACACAGCTTCCGCACCCGCTTCGATAAGGACCTGGTCGGCTTTGACTGCGATTGGTCCAGCATTTTGGCGGATGTGACTGCCGGCGGCCGGGAGCAGACCATCCGCCTTTTGTTCCGGAAAGGGATGCGGCGGCAGGTCACGGTGAACGGAGCGAAAAAGAATTCGTCTGAGCTTGCCGGTGTCGTGACGGCGGTGCTGTTTTCGCCGGACGACCTCTATCTGATTAAGGATGGAGCGGCGGCCCGCCGGCGGCTCATGGACACCGCCATAGCCCAGCTTCGCACCGGCTATGCCCAGCTTCTTTCGGATTTCAACCGGCTTTATGAGAACAAGACCCGTATCCTGAAGGATTATCGCGAAAAACCGCGCCTGCTCGACACGCTGGATGATTTTTCCGACGGGCTGGCGCGCTGCTCGGCCCGTATCATACGCTACCGGGCCTCCTTTGCGGAACGGCTGGCGGAACAAGCCGCTCCCATCCACCGGGAATTTTCCGGCGGCCGGGAGGAGCTTTCCCTCACCTATAAAACCGTCGGCACCGTCACCGACCCGCTCGGCCCGGTGCAGGAGATCTATTATCAGATATGCGAGCACCAGGAGCGCCACCGGCAGGCGGAGCTGGACGCCGGTCAATGCCTCACCGGCGCGCATAAGGACGACATGGATATCCGGATAAACGGGACCTCCGCCCGTACCTTTGCCTCGCAGGGGCAAACAAGGACGGCGGCGCTGTCGATAAAGCTCGCGGAGCGCGAGATCTTCCGCGCGGAGACCGGCGAATACCCCATCCTGCTTCTGGATGACGTGCTGTCCGAGCTGGACGCCGGGCGGCAGGAATTTGTCCTCAACCGCATCGGCGGGGGACAGACCCTCATCACCTGCTGCGAGGATGAGAACATAAGCCGCCGCACGGGCGGCAAGGTGTTTACCGTCCACGGCGGACGAATCCGCCCGGCGGAATGAGGGGACGGCGGATATGTATCTTTATCTCGGAAACGACGCCGCCGTGCAGGAACGGGACATCGTGGGCATATTCGACCTTGACAATGCGTCCTGGTCCGTCCACACGCGAAAATTTCTGTCCGCGGCGGAAAAAACTGAAAAGCTGCGGAACGCGGCGGAGGACATACCGAAATCCTTCGTCGTCTGCGCGGATGAAACGGTTATATTAACGCAGCCGAATACGGCGATCCTTGCCCGGCGGCTGAACGATCAGGAGAAGTGGAATGGCTGAACTCAATGAAAAAGTAACGCAGGAATACGACGCATCCAAAATACAGGTGCTGGAGGGGCTGGAGGCCGTTCGGATGCGCCCGGGCATGTATATCGGCTCGACCTCCTCCTCGGGGCTGCATCACCTCGTTTATGAGATCGTGGACAACGCGATCGACGAAGCGCTGGCGGGCTATTGCAGCCATATCGAGGTCGTCATCGAGGAGGGCGACGTCATCAAGGTCACGGACAACGGCCGCGGCATCCCCGTGGATATCCAGGAGCAGACCGGAAAGCCCGCTCTTGAGGTCGTTTATACCGTGCTGCATGCCGGCGGCAAGTTCGGCGCCGGCGGATATAAGGTTTCCGGCGGCCTGCACGGCGTTGGCGCCTCCGTCGTGAACGCCCTGTCCGACTGGCTCGAGGTAGACGTCCATAAAAACGGAAAGATCTATCACATGGAGTTTTCCCGCGGCGATAAGACCAAGGACATGACCGTCATCGGCTCCACCGACCACACGGGCACCGTCGTGCGTTTCCATCCCGACCCGGAGATGTTCGAGGAGACGGTATATGACTATGAGACGCTGCACATCCGTATGCGCGAGCAGGCGTTTCTGAACGCCGGGCTGCGCATCTCCACGAAGGATGAGCGTTCCGGCCGGGAGGCATTCGACGAGATGTGCTATGAGGGCGGCATCCGCGAGTTCGTCACCTTTATAAATAAGAACAAGACCCCGGTGCACGGGAGCGTTATCTATATGTCTGGCGACCGCGAGGACGCGACGGCTGAGGTCGCCCTGCAGTGGAACGACGGCTTCAATGAAAACCTCGTGTCCTTCGCGAACAACATCCATACCCCGGAGGGCGGCATGCATGAGACGGGCTTCAAGACGGCTCTCACCCGCGCGCTGAATGCCTACGCCCACAAGGCGAAGCTTTTGAAGGACAACGAATCCCTCTCCGGCGAGGACGTCCGCGAGGGGCTTACGGCGGTCATTTCCGTCAAGCTCACGAACCCTCAGTTCGAGGGACAGACCAAGGCAAAGCTCGGAAACTCCGAGATGCGCACGCTGGTGGACACCGTCGTCAGCACGAGGCTCGAGCAATTTCTGGAGGAAAATCCCGCCGTCGGCAAGGCCGTTTTGGAAAAAGCCATGACCGCTTCCCGTGCGCGGGAGGCCGCCCGGCGCGCCCGGGAAAGCGTCCGCCGCAAGACGGGCCTGGATGGCGGACAAATGCCGGATAAGCTGCAGGACTGCAACGAGCGCGACCCGGCTCTGTGCGAGATATACATCGTCGAGGGCGATTCGGCCGCCGGCTCCGCCATCCAGGGCCGCGATTCCCGCTTCCAGGCGATTCTGGCCATGTGGGGCAAGATGCTGAACGTCGAAAAAGCCCGCGCCGACAAAATTTACGGCAACGATAAGCTCTATCCCATGATCCTCGCGCTGGGCGCCGGCATCGGGCCGGAGTTCAACATGGAAAAGCTCCGCTATCACAAGATCATCATCATGGCGGATGCGGATGTGGACGGATCGCATATCCGCACGCTGCTTTTGACCTTCTTCTTCCGCTATATGCGTCCGCTCATCGAGAACGGCTATGTCTATTCCGCCGTGCCGCCGCTGTATAAGATCTCCCGCGGTAAGACCCAGCGCGTCGCCTATTCCGACGCGGAGCGCGATCAGATCTCCGCCGAGCTGCGCGGGGACAACCCCAACGCCAAGGTGGACATCAGCCGGTTCAAGGGCTTAGGCGAGATGGACCCGGAGGAGCTTTGGGAGACGACCATGAATCCCGAGACGCGCACCCTGCGCCGCATCACGCTCGACGACGCCGTAAAGGCCGACGAGGTATTCACCATTCTCATGGGCGAAGAGGTCGAGCCGCGCAAGCAGTGGATCGAGACAAACGCCAAATACGTCGTCAATCTGGACTTTTAAGGAGGTGACGGAAAATGGCACACAACCGAGACTATAAGCCCGAGGACATCGCGTTCCCGGAACAGCATATCGAAGAGAGCGAGCTCGTCAAGGAAATGCAGACGAGTTATATCGACTACGCCATGTCCGTCATCGTGGGCCGTGCCCTGCCGGACGTCCGCGACGGTCTGAAGCCTGTACACCGCCGTATCCTGTACGCCATGTACGAGGACGGCCTGACCCGCGACAAGCCCTACCGCAAGTGCGCCACCGCCGTCGGCGACGTGCTCGGCCGGTACCATCCGCATGGCGACGCCTCCGTGTACGACGCACTGGTCCGTCTGGCGCAGGACTTCTCCATGCGCTATCCCCTGATCGACGGTCACGGAAACTTCGGCTCCGTGGACGGAGACCCCCCTGCGGCCTACCGTTATACCGAGGCCCGCATGGCGAAGATGGCGGACGAGATGCTGCGCGACATCGAGAAAGACACGGTCGATTGGGACCCTAACTTCGACGAGACCCGTAAGGAACCCCGCGTCCTGCCGAGCCGTTTCCCGAACCTGCTCGTGAACGGCTCCTCCGGCATCGCGGTCGGCATGGCGACGAATATCCCGCCCCACAACCTGGCGGAGGTCATCGACGCGGCGGTCTGCGTTCTGGATAATCCCGACGCGCAGCTCGAAGACCTCATGCAGTACGTCAAAGGTCCGGACTTCCCCACAAAGGGCATTATCATGGGCCGCAGCGGCATCCGTCAGGCGTATGCCACGGGCCGCGGCCGCGTGGTCGTCCGTGCCCGGACGGAGTTTGAGGAATACGGCCGCGACCACCGCACACGCATCATCGTGACGGAGCTGCCGTACCAGGTGAACAAGCGCGCGCTGGTCGGCGCCATCGCCGAGCAGGTGCGTGAAAAGCGCCTGGAGGGGATCTCGGACCTGCGCGACGAGTCCGACCGCAACGGCATGCGCATCGTCATCGAACTCAAGCGCGACGCCAACGCGCAGGTCGTTCTGAACAACCTCCTCAAACAGACCCAGCTCCAGACTACCTTCTCCATCAACATGCTCGCGCTGGTCGAGAACCAGACCCAGCCGAAAATTCTCTCCCTGCGCCACATGCTGGACGAGTACCTTGTATTTCAGGAACAGGTCGTCGCCCGCCGCACGGAGTACGATCTCCGCAAGGCCCGCGAGCGCGCGCATCTGTTGGAGGGTCTTCTCATCGCGCAGAACAATATCGATGAGGTCATCAAGATCATCCGCAAGAGCTATGACGACGCAAAGGAAAACCTGATGGCCCGCTTCGGCCTCGACGAGGTGCAGGCGCAGGCGATCTGTGATATGCGCCTCATCGCCCTGCAGGGCCTGAACCGCGAAAAGCTGCAGGCGGAGTATGACGACCTGCAGGCGAAGATCACCTGGTATCTCGAGCTTCTCGGCGACCCGCAGAAGCTCAAAAACCTCCTCAAGGAGGAGCTTATTGCCATCCGCGACAAGTACGGCGATAAGCGCAAGACCGAGATCGAGGACGTGTTCGACGAGATCGACGTCGAGGACCTGATCCCGGAGGAGGAATGCGTCTACACCATGACGCACAACGGGTACATCAAGCGCCTGCCCGCCAGCGAGTACCGCGCCCAGAACCGCGGCGGCCGCGGCGTCAAGGCCATGTCTACTCGCGAAGAGGACTATGTCGAGACGGTGTTCACGACCTCCAGCCACGACTATATTCTGTTCTTCAGCTCCGCCGGCCGCGCCTATCGAAAGAAGGGCTACCAGATCCCGGAGGCCGGCCGCACGTCCCGCGGTCTGCCGATCGTGAATTTCGTTCCGGTCGAGCCGGACGAGAAGATTCAGGCCGGTCTGCATGTCCGCGACATGGACGGCGGGTACTATATCTTCTTCGTCACGCAGAACGGCACGGTCAAGCGCATGAAGCTGTCCGAGCTTAAAAATATCCGCAATGTCGGCATCCGCGCGCTGAACATCGACGAGGACGACAAGCTCATTTCCGTGTTCCTGACAAGCGGTGATGAGAACATCCTCATCGCCACGGAAAACGGCATGGCGATCTGCTTCAACGAAAACGACGTTCGCCCGATGGGCCGCACGGCGGCGGGCGTGCGCGGCATCAAGCTGCGCGCAGGGGACCGCGTTGTCGGCGCCGGCTGCGCCGCACCCGGTACAGCCGTTTTGTCCGTCACCGAAAACGGCTACGGCAAGCGAACCCCGGCAGAGGAATATCTCCGCGGCGGCGAGGCGCAGGGCCGCGGCGGATACGGCATGAAGAACTACAACATTACCGACAAGACCGGCAAGGTCGTTGACATGAAGATCGTCGGCGGTGAGGAAGACCTCCTGATCGTCTCGAACGACGGCACGATGATCCGCACGGCTGTCGGCTCCGTTTCCGTCTACGGCCGCGCGGCGCAGGGCGTGCGCGTCATGCGCGTGGCGCAGGGCAGCCAGGTCATCTCCGTGGCCTGCACCGAAAAGGCCGATGACGGAGAGGCCGCCGACGCCGCCGGGGCCGAAGCGCCGGAAGCCGAGGCATGAAGGAAGTAACGCTGTATACCGACGGAGCCTGCTCGGGCAATCCCGGCCCCGGCGGCTGGGGCGCGATCCTCCTTTATAAAGGCGTTGAAAAGGAGCTGTCCGGCGGCGAGCCTGCAACGACGAACAACCGTATGGAGCTGACTGGCGTGATTCAGGGGCTGAGCGCGCTGCGCGAGCGCTGCGCCGTGACGGTCTATACCGACAGCCAATATATTTCCCGGGCAATAAACGAGGGCTGGCTGGCAAAATGGAAGGCCGCGAATTTTACGAAAAAGGGCGGGCTCAAAAACGCCGGGCTGTGGCGCGAGCTGGACGGGCTGCTGCAAAAGCACAGCGTCCGCTTCGTCTGGGTCAAGGGCCATGCCGACAATGAATTCAACAACCGCTGCGACAAAATGGCCGTTGCCGAACGCGAAAAATTTGCATAAGAAAACAGGGGCGCCATGCGGTGCTCCTGTTCCTTTTCAGTTGTATCGGTCCAGGATCCCGGCGGCCCCGGCCGCATCCACATCCCGGAAGGCGACAAGCGGCGTGGGGGCGCCATGCGCGGCAATCGCTTTTTGGAACCAGCCGACGTCCTGCCAGCGGCCGTTTTTATAGCCCGCCGCGGAATAGGTCCCCACGAGCTCAAAGCCCATGGATCTGTGGAGCGCCTCGCTTCGCTCGTTCGGAAGGGTCACGCAGCCAAAGACATTGCGGATGCCCTGCAGCTTCAAAAGCTCGATCAGTGCGGTATAGAGCTTTGTGCCGAGACCGTTCCCGCGGGCGTTTATATCGAGATACACCGACAGCTCGGCATTCCACTGGTATGCCGCCCGCTCCATATGCCGGTGCGCGTAGGCATAGCCGAGGATTACGCCGTCCTCCTCCCAAACAATATAGGGGTAATCCCCCGAAATGCTCTCAATGCGCCCGCGGAATTCCGCAAGCGAGGGCGTGACATATTCAAATGTGACCGAGGTCTCGATATACGGCGCGTAGATCGCGAGCAGCGCGGCGGCGTCGTCGGGTGTGGCAAGGCGAATCATAGAGAGAACTCCTGTTGCTGGAATGATTCCCATTATAAGAGAATATAACCCCGTTCGCAAGATATACTTGACGCCGGGAGTGAGATAAAGTATAATTTGTTATACAAATCATACTTTGTGAGGTGATCGTATGAAAAAACCGCCGAAGGGCCATTACGCCTGGACCGCCACGGTCGGCGAGAAGGGCCAGATCGTGATTCCCAAGCAGGCCCGCGAGGTTTTCGGGATCCGGCCGGGGGATACCCTGCTTCTGCTGGGGGATGATAAGCGCGGCATCGCGATCCCGCCGAAAAGCAGCTTCGCGGCGCTGCGGGCGGCCGTATTTGAGGAGGACGAGGAATGAGCGGGGTTTTGGAGGTCCGGGGGCTTTGCAAGAGCTATCCAAAATTTGAACTGGGCCCGGTGTCGTTCTCGGTGGAGGCCGGGAGCATCATGGGCTTTATCGGCAGAAACGGCGCCGGCAAAACGACCACGCTGAAATCCATCCTGAATATCGTGCATCCCGACGCGGGGAGCATCCGTTATTTCGGCCGGGAGTTTGCCGGGCAGGAGCGGGCGATCAAACAGCGCATCGGCTATGCCGGCGGCGCGGTGGACTACTATCCGCGCCAGAAGATCGCAGACTTTCTGGCGATCACCCGGCGGTTCTACGATAACTGGGACGAGGCGGCGAACAGGAAGTACATGGATGCGTTTTCGCTCGACCCGGCGAAAACGCCCCGCGAGCTGTCCCAGGGCATGAAGGTGAAGCTCAGTCTCGCGATCGCGATGTCGCACCGGGCGGAGCTTCTGATCCTCGACGAGCCGACGAGCGGCCTTGACCCGGTGTCCCGCGAGGAGCTGCTGGATATTTTCGGCGTCCTGCGCGATGCGGGCGCGGCGATCCTGTTTTCGACGCATATCACCTCCGACCTCGACAAATGCGCCGACCACATCACCTATATCCAAAAGGGGAAGCTGGTAGCGTCCGAGCCGACGGGCGATTTCATCAAGCGTCATGCGGGCGGCGGACTCGAGGAGATCATGCTCCGCTATGAAAAGGAGGATTTCCGTGAAAAACTTGCTGATTAAGGAATGGAAGCTGGCGGCGCATCCGCTCACCTATATTTTTATCCTGTTCGCGGCCATGACGATGATCCCCGGCTATCCGATCCTGGTGGGCTCGTTTTTTGTGTGCCTCGGCATTTTCTACACGTTCCAGCAGAGCCGGGAGGCAAACGACATCCTCTACACCATCCTTCTCCCGATCGACAAGCGGGACGTCGTGCGGGCGCGATACGCCCTTGTATGCACGGTCGAGCTGCTGGCGTTCGTGCTGATGGCGGCGCTCACCGTGCTGCGCATGACGGCGCTTTCCGGCGCGGCGGTATATACGGGCAACGTCATGATGAACGCGAATCTCGTGTACCTGGCGTTCGCGGCGGTTCTGTTCGCGCTGTTCAACGGCGTGTTCGTCGGCGGATATTTCCGCACGGCTTATAAGATCGGAAAGCCATTCGTAATTTTCACGGTGCTGGGCTTTATTGTTGTCGGGCTGGGCGAGACGCTGCATCACCTGCCGGGGCTGTCGGAGCTCAATGCCACGGGCTATTCGCCGGTACAGACGGTTTTCCTGGCGGCGGGCCTGGTCATTTACGCGCTCGTGACCCTTATCTCCTGCCGCCGGGCGGAGGCAAGCTTTGAAAAGATAGACCTGTAAGGAAAATCGGCACGCCGGCTTCTGTGAGCCGGCGTGTTTTGCATATTCGGAGGATCAAAGCATCGCAAGCTTGGCTGCGCCGTAGATACCGGCGTCGTTTCCGAGTGCTGCGAGGCAGATGCGCGTTTCCCGGCAGGCGTGGAAGGCGAAGCGCCGGAAAGCGTTTTCCACGCGGATGCGCAGAAATTCGCCGGCCTTGGATACGCCGCCGCCCAGAACGACCGCGTCCGGGTCAAAGACCGCGCAGACGTTGGCAATGCCGAGGCCCAGCAGGTCGCAGTCGGTTTCCACCACGGAGACCGCGGCAGGATCGCCTGCGGCGGCGCGGTCAAAAACGTCCTTGGCGGTCAGAATACCGAGACCGGCCTTTTTCGCGAGGCGGGAGATGCCTGTGGCGCTGCAATACTGCTCCAGGCAGCCGTGATTGCCGCAGGAGCAGGGCTCCTCCTCGTCCGGATTGACGCAGATATGACCGATTTCGCCGCCCGCGCCATGTGCGCCGGTGAGAAGCGTTCCCTCGTTTACGATGCCGCCGCCGACGCCGGTGCCGAGCGTGACGAGAAGGATGCTCTGAAAACCCATACCGCCGCCGCGCCAATGTTCCCCGACGGCGGCGAGGTTTGCGTCGTTGGCCATACGGCAGGGGATGCCGGTCAGGGCGGTGAATTCATCCCCGGGCCGGCATATGCCCCAGCCGAGGTTTACGCAGCGGTTGACTGTGCCGTCCGGCAGCACCGCGCCGGGCACGCCGATGGCGGCGCCGTCCGCCTTTTCCGGTAGCGAGCGGACGATATCCGCGATGATGTTCTGTCCGTTTTCCGTTTTATCGGTGGGGATCTCCCACTTTTTCAAAAGCTGGCCGTCGGAAAACAGGCCCAGCTTGACCGTCGTGCCGCCGACGTCAATTCCATAATAGTTACGCATCGGCGCAGCGCAGTACGGCGACCTGCGCGGGCATGCCGGCGGTCAGCTCGAGCACGTTCGTGTCGTAGTGGATAACGCGGTCAAAAAGCCTTGTGAAATCGGACGGCTCCGCCAGCACGCGGTAGCCCATGCCGCCAAGACGGTAATGCATGGGAATGATGACGCGGGGCGCGATATCGTCCGCGATTTTCTTCGCGGTGGCCGCGTCGACGGTATAATAGCCGCCGACGGGAAGGAGAAGCGCGTCCACGCCGCGCAGCGTTTCGAGCGCGCCGCCGCGCAGGCGGTGGCCCAGATCGCCGAGATGCGCCACGCGCATACCCTCCGCGCAGAGGATATGGATGGTGTTTCCGCCGCGCAGAAGACCGTGCTTATCGTCGTGGTGGCAGGCGACGGTCCCGATCGTAAAGGACGGGCGGCGTCCGGTGAGCGTGACCAGCTCACGGGCATTGTGGTCATGGTGGTCATGCGAGCAGCAGACGGCGTCCGCGGTCAGGCGCAGCGGCGCAAGACCGGGAACCGAGCCGTCGGCGTATGGGTCGAATACAACGGAGCCGTCTTCGGTTTCGACGGAAAAGCAGCTATGACCATGCCAAATCAGTTTCATATGGTATCACCCCAAAGAAAAGTATACAATATTTTTCCGGAATGTGGTATGATAAAATCCATGAAATGGGAAAAAAACAAAAAATTGTGAGGGGCTGAGGCAATGAGCATGACAACGGCCGCCGTCTGCCGGATTCGGCAGGCGGTGATCCGCGCCCAAAGGCGGAGCCTGCGATCCATCCATCCGGTCAAGGAGGAGGGAGCCGGCTCGGTGTTTTCCGTGGCGCAGCTATTACGGTCGAACCGCCTGCGGAAACCGATGATCGTCGCGGGCCGGGGCGATGATACGGCGCGTGAGCGCGTCGTCCACGCGCTGGAGGAGAGCGATCTGACCTATGTTCTGTGGGAGGAGCTTCCGGACTGTCCGACGGCGGAGGACGGCGAGAAGATCCGGCTGCAATGGATCACCGAACAGTGCGACTGCTTTATCGCCGTCGGAGACGCCGCCGTGATCGATATCACCAAAGCCGCCGCCGCGCGGACTGCCGTCCGCAGCAGGCCGATCCTGAATATGGTGGGGCGGGATAAGGTAAGGCGCAAGCTTCCGCCGGTCATCGCGGTCCCGACCGTCGCGGGAAGCGGCGCGGAGGCCCTGTCCCGGGCGGAGATCCTCGATGACCGAGGCAGCCGGTTCCTTATGGAGGACGCGGTCCTTCAGCCGCCGTTTGCCGTCCTGGACCCTGAGCTTTTGACGGATATGTCCCGCGAGGCGGTGACGGAGGCCGCGATCCGCGGCCTGTGCCTGGCGGTGGAGGCTTATCTATCGGGCTTTGCCGACGATACGGCCCGCGCCTTGGCGGCAGACGCCGTTCGGGGCTTTTTGGATGCGGCCGAGCCATGCTGGAATAACGGCGGAACGGCCGATCATCGCTGCCGGCTGCTCTCCGCCTCCCACGATGCGGGAGAGGCCGCGTCACGGGCCGGCTTCGGCTATGCCGAGGCGCTCAGCCGCAACACAGTAAAAGTGACACAAATGCCCTTCCAGGAGGCATGCGCTGTCTTTCTTCCTGCGGTTTTGGAAAAATATGGAAATCAAGCCGTGGGCCGGCTTGCCGAATTGTCCGAGCGCTGCGGCGCGGCGGCAGACGGCATGACAAAAGCCGAAAAGGCGGCGGCGCTGGCAGAGCGCATCCGCCAGCTCATCTTCTGCATCGGCCTGCCGGAATCGCTTTCGATTATGGGCCGCGATACGGTAAACGAGATTGCGGAGCTTTCGGCGGCGGAGGCAAATCCGTGGTGTGCGTGTCCGGAGGTATGGGACGCGACGGATTTTGCGGAGGTTCTACGAAGGGCCGGCGCATAAGAGAGCCAATTACATTTTAAGGAGTTTAAAAATATGGCAGTAAATTTAAAAGGACGTTCGTTTCTCACGCTTAAGGACTTTTCGGCGGATGAGATCTATTATCTTTTGGACCTGGCGTCAGACCTTAAGCAGAAAAAGCGCGCCGGTATTTTGGGAGATACGCTGAAAGGGAAAAACATTGTTCTCATGTTTGACAAGACGTCGACGCGCACCCGCTGCTCCTTTGAGGTCGCGGCCCGCGATGAGGGCGCCGGGGTCACATATCTCGACAAGAACGGATCTCAGGTCGGGAAAAAGGAGTCCATTGAGGATTCCGCCAAGGTTCTCGGCCGCTTCTTTGACGGCATCGAGTACCGAGGCTACGATCAGGAGCTGGTCGAGTCCCTGGCAAAGCATTCCGGCGTTCCCGTGTGGAACGGACTGACGGACATCGACCACCCGACGCAGGCGCTGGCCGATATCCTGACGCTGCGGGAGAACACGCGGAAGCCTCTCAACCAGTGCAAGATCGTTTTTTGCGGCGATACGCGCAACAACGTGGCCTATTGCCTGATGTATATCTGCGCCAAGCTCGGCATCGACTACATGGGCTGGGGCCCGGCGGAGCTTGCGCCGGCGCAGGACGTCATGGACTACTGCCTTGCCGAGGCGGCGAGGAGCGGGGCGAAGATCGAGTACGGCAGCGATCTTTCCGTCGTGCGCGGTGCGGATGTTCTGTACACCGATATCTGGGCCTCCATGGGCGAGGAGGACAAGATCCCCGAGCGCGTGGCGCTTCTGACCCCGTACCGTGTGACCGAGGAGGTCATGGCAGCCACGGAGAACCCCGGCTGCATTTTTATGCACTGCCTCCCCTCCTTCCATGACTTCAACACGGATATGGCGCGCCAGCAGAAGGCGCTTGGCTACGACATCCGGGAGGTCACGGACGGCGTGTTCCGTTCCTCCGCCAGCAAGGTCTTTGACGAGGCGGAGAACCGCATGCACACGATCAAGGCGATCATAGTGGCGACCATCGGCCGGTGATGCACCCAAGACAATACAAGAAGCGGCTGTCCGGAACCGGACAGCCGCTTTGACGTATGTTTCACGTGAAACAATGGGTTTATTTGTTCGGGACGAGGACGTCCTTGCCGCCCATGTAAGGGCGAAGGACCTCGGGAATGGTCACGGAGCCGTCGGCCTGCAGGTGGTTTTCCAAAAATGCGATCAGCATGCGCGGCGGGGCTACGACGGTGTTGTTCAGCGTATGGGCCAGATAAAGCTTGCCGTCGGCGCCGCGGACGCGGATCTTCAGGCGGCGGGCCTGCGCGTCGCCGAGGTTGGAGCAGGAGCAGACCTCAAAATACTTTTGCTGGCGCGGGCTCCAGGCCTCGATATCACAGCTCTTGACCTTGAGATCGGCCAAATCGCCGGAACAGCACTCGAGCTGGCGGACGGGGATATCCAGGCTGCGGAACAGCTCGACAGAGTAGCGCCACATCTTTTCGTACCACTCCATGCTCTCTTCGGGGCGGCAGACGACGATCATCTCCTGCTTTTCAAATTGGTGGATGCGGTAAACGCCGCGCTCTTCAATGCCGTGGGCGCCTTTCTCCTTGCGGAAGCAGGGAGAATAGCTGGTGTATGTGATGGGAAGCTCTTTCTCGTCCAGGATCTGGTCGATAAAAGAACCGATCATGGAATGCTCGGAGGTGCCGATCAAATAGAGGTCTTCGCCCTCGATCTTATACATCATTGCGTCCATTTCCGCGAACGACATGACGCCGAAGACGACGCCGCCGCGGATCATGTAGGGCGGGATGTGGTAAACAAAGCCCTTGTCAATCATAAAGTCGCGCGCATAGGCCAAAACGGCGGAGTGCAGACGGGCGATGTCGCCCTTGAGATAATAGAAGCCGTTGCCGGCGACGCGGCGGGCGGCGTCGAGGTCAAGGCCGTTGAAGCTCTCCATGATCTGCGCGTGGTAGGGGATCTCGTAAGCGGGAACGACCGGCTCACCGAAGCGCTGGAGCTCTACGTTACAGCTATCGTCCGGGCCGATGGGTACGGACGGGTCGATGATGTTCGGGATGACCATCATGCGCTTGGTGAGCTCCTGCTCCAGCTCCGGCTCCAGCTTTTCCAGCTCCGCCAGACGCTCGGCCTGCGCGGCGACCTGCTTTTTGACGGCCTCGGCCTCCTCGCGCTTCGCGGGGTCTTTTTTGGACTGGCCCATCAGCATGCCAATCTGCTTGGAAAGCGTATTGCGGTTGGCGCGAAGCTCGTTCGCCTCGGTCTTTGCGGCCCGCAGACGTGTGTCGAGGTCGAGGATCTCATCCACAAGGGGGAGCTTTTGGTCCTGGAACTTTTTGCGGATATTTTCCTTCACGGCCTCGGGATTTTCCCGAACAAATTTTATATCAAGCATTTTCTCTATCTCCTGTTTTTGTTATTTTCTAAGCTGCATAAGCGCCGTCAGAAGCGCCTCGCGGTCATCTGCGCCGTAATATTCAAGCTCGATGCGCCCGCACTTGCGCCCGTCTACGATATGGACCTTGCGTCCGAGCGCCTCTCCGAGCTGTGCGCTCATAACGGCGGCATAGTCCACCTCGTCGGCCTTTTTGGCCGCCTTTTGCTTTGGGGCCTTTAAAAGAGCTGCGGCGAGGGCCTCCGTCTGCCGCACGGACAAGCCTTTTTCCACGACCTGTCTTGCGGCGGCGAGCTGCTTTTCGGCTTCCTCCAACGGCAGAAGCGCACGGGCGTGGCCCATGGAAAGCTCGCTGTTTTCCAGCATTTTTGCGACGTCGGGCTGCAAATTTAAAAGCCGCAGGGCGTTTGCCACGGCGGAGCGGCTCTTGCCGACGCTCTGGGAGACGGCTTCCTGCGTCAGGCCGAATTCCTCCATCAGCGCCTTGTAGCCGCGGGCCTCCTCCAGCGGGTTGAGGTCCTCGCGCTGGAGATTTTCAACGAGCGCCAGCTCCTGCACCTTGCGGTCGTCGGCCTCGACGACGCGGGCAGGGATCTCCGTGAGGCCGGCCATGCGCGAGGCGCGCCAGCGGCGTTCGCCGGCAATGATCTGGTAATAGCCGTTATCGAGCTTCCGCACCGTGATCGGCTGCAGGACCCCGTGCAGGGCAATGGATTCGGATAGGTCCCGGAGCGCGGCCTCGTCAAAAACCGTCCGCGGCTGACCGCTCCGCGGTTCCACGCGGCTGATGGGCAGCGTGTCCGCCGGGGCCAGCTCCGGCTCCGCGCCGAACAGCGCGTCAAGCCCCGTGCCAAGTCCTTTTTTTCTTGTCATATGTACCTCCGCGTTTGAACGCTAAATATCATAGGTGTGGTCATGGCGGAAAAATTCAACGGCCAGACAGTCGTAGGCGGTGGAGCCGCGGCTCATGCGGCTGTACGCGCCGACAGGCTTTCCGTGGCTTGGCGCCTCCGCGATGCGGACGTTGCGCGGCACCACGGTCGAGTAGACCGCGCGGCCGAAGTATTTGCGGATTTCCGCGGCGACCTGCGAGGTGAAGGACAACCGCCGGTCATACATGGTGAGCAGGATGCCCTCGATCTGCAGTCCGGGGTTAAAGCGTTTTTTCGTCCGCTTCATCGAAGTGACGAGGTCGGCCAGCCCCTCCATGGCGTAATACTCACACTGGACCGGGATGATGATGCCGTCCGATGCGACGAGCGCGTTCAGGGTGAGCAGACCGAGGGAGGGCGGACAGTCAATAAATATGTATTCGTACCGGTCCCGGATCGGCTCGATCATGCGCTTGAGCACGATCTCGCGGTCCGGGGCGTCCACCAGCTCGATCGAGGCGCCGGACAGGTTCAGGTTCGTGGGCAGGATGTCGCCGTAAGGCGTGGTCACGATCGCGTCCTCGACGGAGGCGGCGCCGGAAATCACGTCATACAGCGTTGGGCTCCGGTGCTTGTCCACGCCCATGCCGGTGGTGGCGTTGCCCTGCGGATCGGCGTCGATGAGCAGGATATTGCGGTTTTTCTCTTTAATGGCGGCGCACAAATTCACGCAGGTCGAGGTTTTCCCGACGCCGCCCTTTTGGTTGGCAAAGCAGATCACGCGAGCCATGGCGCACCTCCCGTAAAAAGCTGTGAGCAGGTTGCTGTATTCTGTTATTATAGCATATTCCGCCCGGATTTCAACGTCTTATACAGACGAATTTGGGAATGTTTCACGTGAAACATTCCCCCTTTATCCGACAAACATATCCACGTCGGCGACGGTGAGACCGGGATGAAGCGCCAGGTTGAGCGCGTAGCCGATCAGACGCCCGGCGTCCTTGACGTATTTGTCGATATCGCGCGGCGTGACAATCAGGCCGTCGCCGGCATCCACAACGGTGGGCACGCCAATGGCAGTCACCGGTACGCCGAGCACGCGCCGGGACAGCTCCGCGCGGTCGTTGCCGACCCCGGAGCCCGGGACGATCCCGCTGTCCGTCAACTGAACGGTGCGGCAGAGCTTTTCCGAGGCCCGCGCAGCCAAGGCGTCCACAACGACGACGGCAGCCGGGGAAACGGCCCCGCACACCGCGCGGATCAGGTCGGAGCTTTCCATGCCGGTCGTCCCGAGAACGCCGGTCTGGAAAACGCTTACCGGGCGAAAGGCGGCGAACTCCGCGCTGTAATGCTGCTTCAGGTGCCGGGTCGCGAGCGTGGACAGGGCCGTCTCCGGACCGATCGCGTCCGGGGTGATCGCGGCGTTTCCGAGACCGGCGACCAAGACGCTGTCATCGTCCCCCAGCGGCAGAAGGGGGCGCAGACAGTCCGCCAAAAGCGTTGCCGCCCGCGAAAAAGCATCCTCCTGCCGCTGAAAGAACGAATCAAGCGTCATGGTGACGTATTGCCCAACTGGTTTACATAACGATTCTTCCCCGCGCTGGTCGAGCACCTCTACCTCGGTGATCTGAAAGCCGTCCCGGTCATAAGAACGGCTTTTGACGCCGGGCAGCCCCCCGCCGCCCTGGGGCAGCTCCTCGGAGGCCAGGTCGGTCCGAAAACCCTGCATTTGCATCCTCTCCCTGCTTGTTCTGCCTGTTATTATGTGCAAAACAAAAAGAAAATAAAAAAAGTCTTGCAATTTTCTCCAATACTTGATATAATGCCACTCTGCGGACATCATGTTCAGCTTTTTATAGGGAGGTGCATGGAATTGCCGAATATCAAGTCCTCGGCTAAGAGAGATCAGCTTCAGAAGGCGGCGAACGCAAAGAACAAGGCTGCGCGCTCCGCTCTCAAGACTGAGATCAAGAAATTTGACGCGGCTGTTGAGGCCGGCGACGGCGCGAAGGCTGCTGAAACCTATAAAGCTGCCGTGAAGTCCGTCGACAAGGCTGTCTCCAAGGGTCTTATTCATAAGAATAACGCGGCGCACAAAAAATCCGCGATGGCCAAGAAGATCAATGCCCTGGCTGAGTAAAATTCCAAAAGCGTCCGGCGTCGGCCGGGCGCTTTTTCTATTATGAGGAGCCTTCCATGAACATTCTGTTTGACAGCCGCGATCGCGCGGACAAATCCATTTTCGGCCCCCTGCGGGTCGGTGAGCGCTGTATGCTCCGGCTGCGTGTGCCGACGGCATGCGGCGCTTACCGCGCGTGCCTGGCGGCGGACGGTCTGGCGGCGGAGCTTCGGAAAACGGAGACGGACGGACCGTATGACGTGTTCCGGGGCGAGTTGGCGCCATCCGGGACGGGGCTGTATTTCTACCGGTTCCACATTTGGGACCAAAACGGCGATTACGATCTGTTCAAGGCCGGCAGCGGAACGAATATCGGCGCGGGCGATCGGTGGCAGCTTTCCGTGCTGCCCGCCGGCTACGCGGTCCCGGAGGCGTTCCGCGGGGCGGTCTGGTACCAGATCTTCCCCGACCGCTTCGCCAAGGCCGGCGAGTGTGACCTGACGGAGAAGCTGACGCCGTATTCGCTGCGGCCGTTTGCGGATTTTGTGCCCACGGCGAGGGATGCGTCCGATTTTGCGGGCGGCAGCCTGCGCGGCGTCCTGGAAAAGCTCGATTACCTCGCGGGGCTGGGCGTCGAGGTGCTGTACATGAACCCGATCTTTATGGCGGCGTCGAACCACCGCTACGACACGGCGGATTACACGCGTATCGACCCGATGCTCGGCACGGAGGCGGATTTCTGCGCGCTGTGCGAGGCGGCCCATGCGCGGGGGATGAAGGTCGTGCTCGACGGCGTGTTCTCGCATACGGGAAAGGACAGCGTTTATTTCGACGCGCTCCATCGTTTTGGTGGGGGAGCTGTATCGAAAGGAACGGACTCAAAATACTACAAGTGGTATAATTTTCATCATTTTCCCGATAAATATGATGCCTGGTGGGGAATTGAGTCCCTTCCGAACGTGAACGAGCTGGAGCCGTCGTACCGGGAGTTTATTCTTGGCGAAAACGGCGTGGTCGCCAAGTGGCTGCGCCTCGGCGCGGACGGATACCGGCTGGACGTGGCGGATGAGCTGCCGGATGCGTTCATCGCGGAGCTGCGCGAGCGTGTACGGGCGGAGAAGCCGGAGGCGGTCGTGATCGGCGAGGTATGGGAGGATGCCTCCGCCAAGGAGGCCTACGGCGTTCGCCGGCAGTATTTCACGGCGGCGGAGCTGGACGGCGTGATAAACTTCCCGTTCCGGAAGGCGATCCTGGATTTTGCCGCCGGCGCGGATGACGGCGCGGCGCTGCGGGAGACGGTGATGACGCTGGCGGAGAATTATCCGGCCGGGGCGCTGGACTGCACGATGACCATTTTGGGAAACCACGATACCGAGCGCGTGGGCACGCTCCTGCCGGAGCGCAGCGCCCGGCGGACAGCGGTGTTTCTGCAGTTTGCGCTGCCCGGCGCGCCCGTGATCTATTACGGCGACGAGGCGGGCCTGAACGGCGGGCGCGACCCGATGAACCGGCTGCCGTTCCCGTGGGGCCGGGAGGATGCGGAGCTGCAGGCTCTCTATCGGGAGCTGGCGCGGCGGAAAAAGGAAAATCCCGCCCTGCAGACGGGCGATATCCGCTTTCTGGAGGCGGCGGACGGCGTGCTGCGTTTTACGCGCTCCGGCGGCGGACAGACGCTGGAATGCGGCGTGTCCCGTGCGGATGGAAGCTTCTGGCTCCGGAGCCTGTGAGTGGGCTTTTACAAATCGGGCGGCTCATGCTATAATGGATAAAAAAGCTTTCCCAGGAAGGGAGTATGGATATGAAAAAAATCATCCTGTCGGTGCTGGCGCTGACGCTGGTGCTGTGCCTGAGCGGCTGCGGCGATTTTGTGAGCATCATGCCAGGGACGGAGCTGGAGACGGCGGAGGAGCTGACCGCGGAAAACAGCGGGGATGTGGCGGCCGGCGAGAGCTTTGAGCCGCGCCCGCTGCTTTCCTTCATGAGCCGGGATACCTTCGCCGAGACCTATTATGAGGATACGCCGGCGGCGCTGAGCTATCAGCCCACGACGGCGGACGGCTCGGTCGGGTGCAGGTCCTATCTCTTCGACCGTTCGGCGATCATCGCCGTGTGCGACGCGCTGCGGGACATGACCGTGACCGGGCGTGCGGCGGAGGAGCCGGTATCGTCGGCGGAATACGTTCTGAGCTTTGACGACGGCAGCGAGATTTCGTTTTCCTTCGGCCTCCTGGCGGACGGGAGCACGCGGGTGCTGAGCACCTATACCGGCGCTTATACGATCGACGGAGGCGACGCGATCTGGAGCACGGAATTCCCGGCGTACAGCGAGTCGTTCGACGTGTTCGATCTGTTCTTCGACGCGGATATGCGTGCGTTTGCGGATAACTTTGAGGAGGACCGGCCGGTGTCCGTGGGGTACCGCATGAACAGCGGCGCGACGATCACAAGCACCGACCCCGAGGCGATCGAGGCGGCGTTCCGCGTGCTGGACGAGGCGGAGGTGATCGTTGTGGAGAACCACCCGGATCAGAACCTCGACCTCAACCAGAGCCGGGATTATATCTTCACGATGGAGGACGGCACGACCTATACCTTCCGCTTCGCCGAGCGCTGCCTTGCGGTGACCGTGAGCCAGAGCGTCGGCCCGGTGTATTACTGGCTCAGCGGGATCGACGCGCTTTGGGATGTGGAGATCGCCTCCGAGAACTGGAACGGTCAGTTCGGCGGCGGCGCGATCTCCGGTCTGCGGGAGGATATCCAGCGCGCGGCCGAGGCGGCTATGGGCGCCTCGGAAGAGGATCTATCTGTCCTCGGCGTGTTTGTGGAGTATGCCATCGGCGAGGAGAGCGGCTATATTGCCCTGGAGGGCGAGGAAGCGAGCAATTTCGTTTCGCTTGTCTGCTCCGTGAACGCCTCCGCAGAGACCGTGGAGAGCGCGGAGGGCGACCGCATCACGGTATCGGTCACGCTGTCCGATCTGAGCGGCCCGATCTTCTATTTCACGGGCGACACGATCCAGCAGGTGGTCAGCATCAGCTACGCCTGTGACAGCGAAGAGATGCAGTCCCTGCGCGACACGATCCTCAGCCTGGCTTCGAGCGGTGAGAACGAGGCCGAGGTCGAGGAGGGCGGCACGGACTGACCGGATAACGAACGACCGGGACGAGGATACACCCCGTCCCGGTTTTCTTATGAAAGCGCGGCGAAAAACGCCTCGATCGTCTCTCTTGAGGCGGCGCAGCGGCCGGAGATCATGTGCTCCTGCCCGCCGCCGCGGGCGTTGAGCGGTTCGCGAAGCTCCCTGGCGAATGCGCGCATATCCCGGCGCAGGCTGCCCATGACGAATTGATAGCCGCCGTCCGTGCCGGAGAAAACGGCGCAGATGCCGCCGCATTTTTCCATGCCGGCGTTTGCGAGGATGCGCATGCCCGCGTCGTCGCCGTCGGCAAAGAGGACCAGATTCCCGTCCGTGGGCGTGAGCGAGGCCGCCATATCCTCGAGCGCCCGGCGCCGGAGGCCGGTAAGCTCGGATTTCAGCGCGTCCCGCTGGGCCAGAAGCTTTTCCGTACCGGCGGCGATGTCGGTCTGCGGCAGGTTCAGAAGACCGGAGATCACAGCGTCGGCGGCATAGCGCGCGCGGTAATCGCGAAGCGCGTCGGCGCCGGCCTTGAGCCAGATGCGGACGCCGCCGCGGTGGCGCATGAAGTCGAGAAGCTTGATGAGGCCCACCTCGCCGGTCCGGGATACATGGGGCGCGCAGCAGGCGCACATATCGACGCCCTCCACGGTGACGATGCGGACGTTTTCGGTCAGGTCGAGCTTGGAGCGGTAATCGAGGGTCTTCAGCTCGTCCGGTGCGGGAAAGCGTGCAGTGACCGGGCGGTCGTCCCAAACGGCGGCGTTGGCCAGGTCCTCCAGCTCGTCGAGCTGGGCGCGCGTCAGCTCGCCGTCCAGGTCGATGGTGCAGCCGTCGCCGCCGAGATGGAAGCCGACATTGTGGAAGCCATACTTTGTATGGATGAGGCCGGATACGATATGCTCGCCGGTATGGTTCTGCATTTTGCGGAAGCGCTCGGCCCAGTCGAGCTCGCCGCGGACGGTCCCGCCGACGGGAAGCGGGCCGTCGGTATAGTGCCAGATCACGCCGGCCGTCTCGTGGGTGTCCGTGACGTGTACGCCGCCGAGCACGCCGGTGTCGCCGGTCTGCCCGCCGCCCTCGGGATTGAAGGCGGTGCGGTCGAGCGCGACGGCATAGCCGATCTTTCGTTCCTCGCAGGCAAGGACGGCGGCGTCGAAGCGTTTGGTGTAGGCGTTTTCGTAATAGAGCTTGATCGTATTCATCGGTTGACCTCAAGAGAAAAAGAGTGTATAATTCCCGGAGAAGCAAAGGAGACGCTATGAGCGCATATACCATCATCCTGATCTATCTGGAGCTTGTGAACCTGACGGCCTTTGCTCTGTACGGCGCCGACAAGCTCCGCGCAAGGCGCGGCCGCCGGCGCATCCCGGAGGCCACGCTGATTTTGATTGCCGTGATCGGCGGCAGCATAGGGGCGCTCGGGGGGATGTACCTGTTCCGTCATAAGACGCGCAAGCCGCGGTTTTCCGTCGGCGTGCCGGTGATCCTGGGCATGCAGGTGCTGTTCTTCCTGCTTCTGTTCTATGTGGTATCCCATTAATTTTACTTGTTTCACGGAGGTGCGTCAAGCATGAATCAGTACTTGGATATAAAGCCCGAGGTGGCGGAGGCCCTGGCGGCGGGAAAGCCTGTCGTGGCGCTGGAGAGCACGATCATTTCCCACGGCATGCCGTATCCCCAGAATGTGGAAACGGCGCTGCTGGTGGAAAAGACCATCCGCGGGCTCGGCGTGGTCCCCGCGACGATCGCGATCATCGGCGGCAAGCTGAAGGCGGGACTGACGGAGGCGGAGATCGAGCACCTCGGACGGAAGGGGCAGGAGATCCCCAAGGCCAGCCGGCGTGACCTGCCTGTGCTCTGCGCCCGCGGCGCGGACGGTGCGACGACGGTCGCCTCGACCATGATCGTCGCGGCGATGGCCGGCATCCAGGTGTTTGCCACCGGTGGCATCGGCGGCGTACACCGCGGTGCGGAGACCACCATGGATATCTCTGCCGACCTTGAGGAGCTGGCGCAGACGCCGGTCCTGGTCGTCTGTGCGGGGGCGAAGTCCATTCTGGACCTTGGCCTGACGCTGGAATACCTGGAAACCAAGGGCGTGCCCGTCTGCGGCTTTGGTACGGAGGAGCTGCCCGCGTTCTATACCCGCGAGAGCGGCTTCGGCGTGGATTTCCGCGTCGATACGCCGGCGGAGCTGGCGGCGGTTTTTGCCGCGCAGCGCGGTCTCGGCTATAAGGGCGGCCTGCTCTGCACAAACCCCATCCCTGCGGAATATTCCATGCCCGCGGACGTCATCAACGCCGCGATCGACCAGGCGGTGGCTGAGAGCGTGGCGCAGGGCGTTCACGGCAAAAAGGTCACGCCGTTCCTGCTGGCCCGCGTCAAGGACATCACCGGCGGCGACAGCCTCGAGGCGAATATCCGGCTCGTCCTCAACAACGCCGAGCTCGCCGCCCGGACCGCCGCAGAGCTGGCAAAGAGGTAAGCGGAAAAATTTTTTTGAATTTCCTCTTGACTTTGGCTGAGTAAAGGGTTACAATGCGATTAATTTCATAAAGCAAACCGTTGATGAAGAGTAAGTAACCGGTTCGGGAGCTGTCACAGAGAGCGGCGCATAGCTGAGAGCGCGGCACAGACAGGGCCGAGTGAATGGACTTCGGAGGGCAATCGGAAGGCGGAGTCATCCGCCCTATGTGCGACGGAGCGGCACTCCGTTACCAAAGCCGCCGTGTGATGGCACGGACTAAGCGGGCGCGTATGCGTCAAGCCGGGTGGCACCGCAGGAAAAAATTCCTGTCCCAGCAGATTTCTGCTGGGACAGTTTTTATTTCCCGGCGGAACAGAAATTGTTGGCGGCGCCGGCATAAAAACCGAACGTGTCGGCGAGAAAAAACCATAGAATATTATCCGGAAAAGGAGAAATCATCATGAAGAAGATTCTTGCACTCATTCTTGCGCTCACCATGGCGCTGGCGCTTGCCGCCTGCGGCGCCGGTACCACCAAAGAAGAGCCTGCGGCGGCCGAAGAGCCTGCGGCGGCCGAAGAAGCCGTCACCGCGGAAGAGCCCGCCGCAGCCGAGGAGCCCGAGGCGGACGGCACGGTCTACAAGGTCGGCATCTGCAACTATGTGGACGACGCATCCCTGAACCAGATCGTGGACAACATTGAGGCCCGGCTGGAGGAGCTGGAGGCCGAGACCGGCGTCACGTTTGAAATCAGCTACGATAACTGCAACGCCGACGCGAACGTGCTCGAGCAGATCGTCGCGAATTTCATCGCCGACGAGGTCGACCTGATGGTCGGCGTGGCGACCCCCGTTGCCATGACCATGCAGGCGGCTACCGAGGATAACGGCATTCCCGTTGTCTTTGCCGCTGTTTCCGATCCCGTCTCCACCGGCATCGTCGAGTCCCTGGAGGCTCCCGGCGCCAACATCACCGGCACCTCCGACGGCCTGGACACCGCCGCCGTCATGAAGCTCATCTTCGCCGCCGATCCCGAGGCCGACAGTATTGCTCTCCTGTACGATATAGGCCAGGACTCCTCCGCTACCCCGATCGCCGAGGCCAAGGCGTATCTCGACGAGCAGGGCGTATCCTACAAGGACTACAACGGCACGACGGTGGATGAGGTCATGCTTGCGGTGGATGCGCTGATCGCCGACGGTGTGGACGCGGTCTTTACCCCGACCGACAACACCATCATGACCGCCGAGCTGTCCATCTATGAGACGCTGGCCGAGGCCGGCATCCCCCACTACACCGGTGCCGACTCCTTCGCGCTGAACGGCGCGTTCGTCGGCTACGGCGTCGACTATGCGAATCTCGGCGTCGAGACCGCGAACCTGATCGCGCAGATCCTCGTGGACGGCGCGGACCCTGCATCCACCCCCGTGCTGACCTTCGATAACGGCACCGCTACCGTGAACACCGAGACCACCGAGGCGCTGGGCTATGACTACGACGCAATTGCCGAGGCGTTTGCGCCGCTCTGCACGCAGGTCGTTCCCATCACCACCGCGGAGAGCTTTGACGACCTCGGATGATGACCCGGCCGACCAATAACACAGGGATAGGGGCGGAAAAGCCCCTATCCCATCCGACTGCTTGTAAGGAGTAAACGATATGTCTCTGTCCGCTGTCCTCGGCCTGGGGCAGACGGCGCTGGAGCTGGGGCTTATCAACGCCCTGACGGTGCTGGCGCTGTTTTTGAGCTATTCCATGCTGAACGTCTGCGATCTGTCCACCGACGGCTGCTTCACCATGGGCGCCTGTGTGGGCGCGGTGGTCGCCATTGCGGGGCATCCGTATCTCTCGATCCCGGCGGCAATGCTGACGGGCATGATCTCCGGCTTTGTCACGGCGATCCTGCAAACCCGCATGGGTGTGGAGAGCCTACTCGCCGGCATCATCGTCAATACGGGGCTGTACTCGATCAATATTGCGATCATGGGCAACTCGTCCCTGCTCAATATGAACAAGACCGAGACCGTGTTCACCAAAATGAAGGAGCTGCTCGACGGAACATTCCTTGCCGGGCAGTACAAGCTCATTATCGCGCTGATCGCGGTGGTGGTAGTGATCGTGTTCCTGTCACTTTTTCTCCGGACGCGGCTGGGCCTTGCGATCCGGGCGACGGGCAATAACCCCGACATGGTCCGCTCCTCCTCCATCAACCCGGCGTTCACGACCGTCGTGGGCCTGTGCGTGGCGAACGCCTTTACCGCGCTGTCCGGCTGCCTGCTGGCGCAGTCGCAAAAGTCCGTGAACATCGACATCGGCACCGGCATGGTGACGATCGCGCTGGCGAGCCTTCTCATCGGCGGCACGTTCATGGGCCGCGGCAGTATCCCCAAGCGCGCCGGCGGCGTGGTGCTCGGCTCGTTCATCTTCCGGCTGGTGTATGCCATCGCGCTCCGGTTCGATATGCCGGCGTCCATGCTGAAGCTCGTGTCCTCGATCATTGTCATCATCGCGATCTCCGGCCCGTATCTGAAGGGCCAGGTCCCGATGCTGCGCCGCCGTCTGACGCATGGCGTGTCGGATAAGGAGGGCTCTTGATATGCTGACGCTGAAGAATATATCAAAGACCTTTAACCCCGGCACGGTCAACGAAAAGACGGCGCTCCGGGATCTGTCCCTGCACCTGGACAGGGGCGATTTCGTCACGATCATCGGCGCGAATGGCGCGGGAAAATCCACGCTTTTCAACGCCATCGGCGGCAGCTTCTTCACCGACTCCGGCTCCATCGTGCTGGACGGCCGGGACATCACCTTCCTGCCGGAGTATAAGCGTGCCCGGGACATTGGACGGCTGTTTCAGGACCCCATGCGCGGCAGCGCGCCGGGCATGACGATCGAGGAAAACCTCGCCCTTGCCGCCGGTCACGGCGGATGGCTGAGCCATGTGACCCGGGCGGAAAAGGATGCGTTCCGGGAACGGTTGTCGCTTCTGAATATGGGGCTGGAGGACCGGATGAAGCAGCCGGTCGGCCTCCTGTCCGGTGGTCAGCGCCAGGCGCTGACGCTGATGATGGCGACGATGGTCCCGCCGAAGCTTCTGCTCCTCGACGAGCACACCGCAGCGCTCGATCCCGGCACGGCGGAAAAGGTGCTGGAGCTCACAAAATCCATCGTGGAGGATGGCAACCTCACCTGCCTCATGATTACGCACAACATGCAGTCTGCGCTCGATCTCGGCAACCGCACGCTGATGATGGATTCTGGAAACATCGTTCTGGACGTCGGCGGCGAGGAGCGCCGGGGCCTGACGGTCAACGACCTGCTTTTGAAGTTCAAGGCCGGCGTCGGCAAAGCGCTCGACAACGACCGCATGCTGCTGTCATAAAAAACGGTCCCGGAAGAGTTTTTTCTTCCGGGACCGTTTTTATCGCGCGGCGATCAGCGCCTTAAGGCCCTCCTGCAGGCCCTCGAGGGTCAGGCGATACATCGGGACTTTCGATTGAATGATGCGGATGGTCTCGCTGCCGTAGCCGTACTCCCAGTTCGCCTGCGGAAGCGGGTTCAGCCAGATCATGCGGTCATAGCGGCGGACGAATTTTCCGATCCAGTCGATGCCCGGCTCCTTGTTGTAGGTATAGTAGTCGCTGCACCCGCCGGGACGCAGCAGCTCGTAGGGCGACATCGAGGCGTCGCCGACGACGATGACCTTGTAATCCTGCCCGAGCTGGCTGAGCACCCATTCGGTGCTGACGCTGTCGGCGTGGTGACAGCCGGGGGCGGTGTACAGGTCGTCATAGAAGCAGTTGTGGAAGTAGTAGGTTTTGAGGTCCTTGAATTTCGACTCGCGGCTGACGGCCTGAAACAGGCTGGCGCACAGGCGGGTAAATTCCCACATCGAGCCGCCGGAGTCAAAGAGCATCAGAAGCTTTACGGTGTTGCGCCGGGGCCGGCCGAATACGAGCTTCAGGCGCCCGGCATTGTCGCCGGTCTGCTTGATCGTGTCCTCCAGCTGCAGCTCGTCCTTTGGGCCGTCCTCCTGCGCGGAGAACTGGCGCAGCCGCCGGAACGCCATCTGGAACTGGCGCACATCCAGCACGGTGTCATCGCGGAAATCGCGGAAGTGCCGCTCGCCCGCGACCTGCAGGGCGCTGCGGTTCCGGCCCTGCCCGCCGACGCGGATGCCGCCGGGGTAATAGCCGGCGTTGCCGAAAGGCGATGCGCCGCCCGTGCCGACCCAATGCGTGCCGCCGTCGTGGCGCTCGGTCTGCTCCTTCATGCGTTCTTCAAGCATCCGCCGGATCGTTTCGATATCGAGGCCCTGATTCATCAGCGCGGCCGGATCGTACTCAACGGGATCAATGGGCTTGCTCAGCCAGTCCTCCAGCTCCTGCGGCAGCTCATCGAAGGGCTGGAGGTTTTTGAAGTATTCCAGAAAAACCTGATCGAATTTGTCAAAATCCGACTCGGTATGCACCAAAACGGCGCGGGCCAGCCGGTAAAATCCCGTCAGGGAGGACCGGTGCAGGCCAAGCTCCAATCCGCGCAGCAGCGTCTGCCATTCCTGCATGGAAACGCGCAGGCCCCGCAGCCGCAGAAGATAGAAAAGGTCCGTGAACATCTTTTACCAGGAGCGACGCGGCGTCTGCTTCGATTTCGTCAGCGTGTCAAGATCCTCGTTCTTTTTGAGCAGGACGCCGGCAAACGGCAGCTCCTTTTCAATGCGCTCGGGGGCGATGCCGCCGATCTGCAGCGCCTGCACCCAGTCGATCAGCTCCGAGGTGGAGGGCTTTTTGTTGAGGCCGCGCAGGGCGCGGACGGCATAAAAGCTCTCGAGTGCCTGCCGGAGCAAGGTTTCATCGAGGGTTTCAAAATGTGCGCGGAGGATCTTTTCCATCATCGCCGCGTCGGGGAAGTCGATGTAATGGAAAACGCAGCGGCGCAGGAATGCGTCGGGCAGCTCCTTCTCGGCGTTCGAGGTGATGATGACGAGCGGGCGGACGGCGGCCTTGACGGTCTCCTTGGTCTCGGGGATGTAAAATTCCATCCGGTCCAGCTCCCAGAGCAGATCGTTCGGGAACTCGATGTCGGCCTTGTCGATCTCGTCGATGAGAAGAACGCACGGCTTATCGCGCCGGAACGCCTCGCCGAGCTTCCCGAGCTTGATGTATTTTGCGATATCCGAGACATCCGCGCCGAACTGGCTGTCATACAGGCGCTGCACCGTGTCGTATACATACAGGCCGTCCTGCGCCTTGGTGGTGGATTTAATGCTCCAGACGAGAAGCTCCATGTCCAGCGCCTCGGCCACGGCCTGCGCGAGCATGGTCTTGCCGGTGCCGGGCTCGCCCTTGACGAGCAGCGGCTTCTGCAGGGCCATCGCGATGTTTACGCTGGAAAGAAGCTCCGGCGAGGCGACATACCCCGCGCTTCCCGAAAATGGTTTCATAGGTCATCACTCCGATTTGAACAGATTGTAATTAAAAAATTGTACCACCTCCGCCCCGCGCTG
This sequence comes from uncultured Oscillospiraceae bacterium, assembly GCA_964406615.1. GTDB lineage: Bacteria > Bacillota > Clostridia > Oscillospirales > Oscillospiraceae > CAJOIG01. The sequence goes on along the minus strand of CAYOSI010000016.1, from coordinate 10,735 downwards.
TCAAACGCTTGCGGAGTGTGCTACAATAAAGAAAAAAGCAAAGGACGGTTTTTATGAAATATATGATTGCCTCCGACCTGCACGGCTCCGCGGCGCATGTTGCGCGGCTGCTGGACGCGTGGGAGCGGGAGGGGGCGGACACGCTCCTGCTGCTGGGCGATCTGCTGTACCACGGGCCGCGGAACGCGCTGCCGGAGGGCTACGACACAAAGCAGGTCCTCGCGATGCTGAACGGTCTCGCCGGGCATATCCTCGCGGTGCGCGGCAACTGTGACGCCGAGGTAGACCAGTGGGTGCTCGATTTTCCGATCATGGCGGATCACAGGGTCATCGAGTACGGTTCGCGGAAGCTCTTTCTCACCCACGGGCATCTGTACGACCCGATCGAAAAGCTCCCGCCCATCGGCGCGGAGGATGTGATGCTGTCCGGGCACACCCATGTCCCGGCGAGCTTCCGGAACAGCGGCGGCGTGTGGTTCTTGAACCCCGGCTCGGTATCCATCCCGAAAAACGGCTCGCCGCACAGCTATATGACGCTCGAAAACGACGTGTTCCGGTGGAAAACGCTGGAGGGCGAGGTCTACCGCGAGCTGTCGCTGGAGGCGTAGGAAACGGCTGCTGAAACATACAAAAATCGGTGGTTGTAGACCGTAGGAAAGTATGTTATAATGCAGACGATCTAAAAACAGGAAAAACACATATCCGCCCGTCTTTGGACGCGGCGGAGGAAAAAGGAGAAACAGCAAAATGGCACTGATGACCGGCGAACAGTATCTGGAGAGCCTGCGCAGGCTGCATCCCCGCATTTATATGTTCGGCAAGCAGATCCCCTGCGCGGTGGACGACCCCATTCTTCGGCCCAGCGTGAATTCCGTAAAAATGACCTATGATCTGGCCCAGGTGCCCGAGCACGAGGGGCTGATGACCACCACGAGCCACCTGACCGGCAAGAAGATCAACCGCTTCTGCCATATCCACCAGAGCCCCGAGGATCTGATGCTCAAGGTGAAGATGCAGCGCCTCTGCGGTCAGATGACCGCGGCCTGCTTCCAGCGCTGCGTGGGCCTGGACGCCTTCAACGCCGTGTATTCCACCGCCTACGAGGTGGACAAGGTCCATGGCACCAGCTATTTTGAGAATTTCAAGAAGTTCCTCGCGTATGTTCAGGAGGAGGACCTGGTCGTGGACGGCGCGATGACCGACCCGAAGGGCGACCGCGGCCTTGCGCCCCATGCGCAGGCGGATGAGGACCTGTTCCTGCATGTCGTGGAGCGCCGTCCCGACGGCGTGGTTGTCCGCGGCGCCAAGGCGCACCAGACCGGCGCGTCCAACTCCCATGAGATCCTCGTCATGCCCACCCAGGCCATGAAGGAGGCCGACAAGGATTACGCGATCGCGTTCTCCGTCCCCATCGACGCGGAGGGCGTGTTCATGATCGTCGGCCGCCAGAGCTGCGATACCCGCAAGTACGAGGAGGGCAGCCTGGACCGCGGCAACCCGACCTTCGGCGGCATGGAGGCGCTGGTGGTTTTCGACAACGTGTTCGTTCCGAACGACCGCATCTTCCTCAACGGCGAGACCGAGTTTGCCACGATGCTCGTCGAGCGCTTTGCGTCCTATCACCGTCAGAGCTACGGCGGCTGCAAGGTCGGCGTCGGCGACGTCCTGATCGGCGCCTCCGCGCTCGCGGCGGATTATAACGGCGCGGCCAAGGCCTCCCATGTCAAGGACAAGCTCATCGAGATGATCCATCTGAACGAGACGCTGTATTCCGGCGGCATCGCCTGCTCGGCAAACGGCTGGAAAACCGAGTCCGGCAACTACATGGTCGATACCCTGCTCGCGAACGTCTGCAAGCAGAACGTCACTCGCTTCCCGTACGAGATCGCCCGCTTGGCGGAGGATCTCGCCGGCGGCATCATGGTCACCTGCCCGTCCGAAACCGACCTGCGCGATCCCGAGCTTGGCCCGTATGTCGAGAAGTATCTCATGGGCGTAAGCCCCGTGCCCACGGTTAACCGGCTCAAAATCATGCGCCTGATCGAGAACCTCACCCTCGGCACCGCCGCGGTGGGCTATCGCACCGAGTCGCTCCACGGCGCCGGTTCGCCGCAGGCGCAGCGCATCATGATCTCCCGCCAGGGCGATCTGGCCGGCAAGAAGGAGCTGGCGAAAAATATCGTCGGCATCGAGTAAAAAACTATTGCAAAACACAGCGCAGCCGTGTATTCTATACGCGGCTGCGGTTTTATAAAGGGGGCAATTTCTGTGAAGCTCAATCCGTATTACACCAATCGCGAGCTGAAAGCGATCGGCTTCAAGGCGCTGGGCCGGAATGTGCTTATCAGCCGCACCTGCCGCATTTACACGCCGGACTTGATCTCGATCGGCAGCCATGTCCTGATCGACGATTTTACGATCCTGAACGGCGAGATCAACATCGGCGACCATGTTCACATCAGCTCGAACGACGAGCTGTATGCCGGGGAGGCCAGCATTACGATCGGGGATTTCTGCGGCATCTCGTCCCGCTGCTCGTTTTATGCGACGAGCGACGATTTTTCCGGCGCGAGCATGAACAATCCGACCGTGCCGAAGGCGTTCCGGTTTGAAAAGAACCTGCCCATCGTGCTGGAAAAGCACGTGCTGATCGGCACCGGCTGCTCCATCATGCCCGGCGTGACGATCGGCGAGGGCTGCTCTTTCGGCTCAATGACGCTGATCAATAAGTCCACGGAGCCTTGGGGCATCTATATCGGCTCCCCCGCCCGCCGGATCCGGGAGCGGGAAAAGGGGCTTTTGGAATTTGAAAAGAAAATGACCGGCGGGCGGTAAGCGGGCCGGCAAAGCTTTTGGGAGGTAATCTGCTATGGAAGATCTGATGGAAATACTGCGCGAGCTTCGTCCCGACGTGGATTTTGAGACGGAAACGGCGCTGGTGGATGACGGCATCCTCGGCTCCTTTGACATCACGTCTCTCGTGAACGAGATCATGGACGTGTTTGACGTGGAGCTGGATATGGCCGACCTCGAGCCGGAAAACTTCAATTCCGCCGAGGCAATGTGGGAGTATATCCAGTCTCTGAAGGGCTGAATGGCAAGCGTCAGGGGCATGCCGGCGGGCATGTCCCCGGTTTTTCGCGCCTGACAAAATAAGACAGGAGATTTCTCTTGACATAGGTGCGCAGGTGTGGTATATTTATATTCCCGGATGACGCGGGATAGAGCAGTTCGGTAGCTCGTCGGGCTCATAACCCGGAGGTCGGGGGTTCAAATCCCTCTCCCGCAACCATATAGAAAACCCTAGAGCCGCAACGGTTCTAGGGTTTTTATTATATCTTTCGCCAAGTGAAGAATGGGTCGAAAGGCTGAAATTTGTGGCGCATCTGTGGTTCAGCGGCATTTGTGGATGGTTTTGTAGATAGAAAGTGTAAAATCTAACTTTCGGCGACGGAGCTTTGGCGCTCTGTCGCCGATTCTTGTTTTCGCCGAAGAAGAACGTCTGTAAGAGTATCCGAGGCAGCGGCTTTTGCCTCTTCGATCAGATGTTTCAGAGGTTCGATAGTCTCCTCCGGGCTTTTGAGCCAGCGCTGCGCTGATGGCGTACCTGACGGGATGACCGTACTTCATGATGACGCGGTATTTTGATCCGGTCACGATGCTGTCACAGCACAATGGCTGGTTTGATGATCGAGGGCGTGTGTACATCATCTATGATAACGCCTCCCTGATGCAGGCTCTGAATAGAGGCCTGTCTATAATCAAGTCTGCAGTTCGAGAGTTAGAGGAACTGGGCCTGCTGGAGCGTCAGGCGGTTCCTGGCAGAGCAAACCGGCTGTATGTCAGCCTCCCAGCAGGGCAGGCTTCCGACCCGGTCAAAAAGCCAACCTCCTCTCGGGCAATTAATAGACCCCGGGTCGGTCAGCTTCCAGACCCCGGGGAGGGCGAATATTTGCCCCTAAATAATATGACCATAATGACCGAACAGAATGAGACTACCTTGAGCGATGCGCCAAAAGCACATGGACGTTATCGGAATCTGTATTTCACTGCAGACGAGCTTGCCCATCTGCGGGAAGACTGCCCTTTGGATCTGGAACGCTACATCGAGGAATTGAGTACATACATGACTGCCAACAACAGAAGCTACAGCAACCATGCGCCGCTGTTCGAATGCGGGCTGCTCGTGACCGCAAGGCTGACATCTCTTGGGTAGGCAATGATTTCTACGACGGAGATGGCCTTCTGGACCTTTGAGAACGCCGAGACCCAGACGCCGTAAATGGAAAAGTGCCGTCGCTACGCAGTGCACGGGGACGCGATTGAAAAGGAAAACTGCGGTTTGCTCCTATGGGGCCGCGTAGGTACCGGGAAGAGCTATCTGGCAGCCTGTATTGCCAACGAGGTGATAGAAAAAGAGGTCAGCGTACGCATGACGAACATGGCAGCGGAGATCAATTATGGCTTTGATGGACGAAACGAATACATCAAAAGACTGCGCACCTACCGTCTGCTTATCGTGGATGACCTCGGCATGGAACACGACAGTCTATTCGCCGCAGAACCTTCGCCGGTATATCGTCAGATAAGGAGCGCGATGCGGGAAGGCCTGATTCGCGAGGTAAAATACGGCGTGAAGAGGAAGGGCAAGAAACCACTGAAGGTATCGTACCTCGTTCTTACGCCACAGGGCCTTCGATAGCTGTGCGAGTTGCAGGAGGTCATTCCATGGTCCGAAGAACTGGAAATACCCGATGGCCTGCTCCGTATGATTGGTTCTTCCAGAGGCAGGGATGAGATCGTCACGGCGTATCTGCGATACTCTACCGCGGCGGACAGTGTGCCGGTTTGTTTTGTTACGGCGATCGCGTGATACCGGTATATGTATCCATGGCGCACAGCATTATATACTGGGAGGCTAGGACCTGGATGAAGGATCAGTCTCTGTTGGCGGAAAACAGTCGGACGCGGTTCGGTGTCCGCCTGGACCGCAATGCCGTTCGGGCGATCCTCCTGATCCCCAGTGAAGATGTGTTCCGACAGACAGTTCTGTCAAAGGAGTTGGCTGAGGCCGGAAGGACGGAACGCATCCGCAAAAACATATCCAGCCCTTTGGATATGGAACCCAGGCGATGTATGCTGTTCCTATAACCCATGATGGATGCAAGGAGCTGAAGTATCTTGTCACGGAGGATGTTGCGGCAGAGGATCGCTCCATCGCTGAACTACTGAGCTATACGACAGAATTCAACGTCAACAGTTTTCGTTCTCGCCGCGTCAGTGACAAAACCGAGGATTGCAGAATGGATAGGACACTTGGTTTATGTATTACAAGGCTTGTGTCTGCAGGCTTGACAAGTTTATTTAGCTATTGTATTATAAAACTGAAAAATATTTCACTGAAATAAAATTCATGTTTGAGGTGCTCCCTATGTTCATTGGACGAAAAGAAGAGCTCCGCCAGCTACAGGATGCGCTCCGGGAGGATCGATCTGCCACCCTGGTGTTTGGCAAGCGACGCGTAGGGAAAACGACCCTGATAAAACAGGCGCTGCGGGTTCAAGAAAAGACGGTCGTCTACTACGAATGCCTGAAGGGTACGATCCAAGATAATGTTGATGCGTTCACTCAAGTGCTCACCAACGAGAAGATTCTGACCTTCTCCGCCAACTTCCGCGGGCTTCGGGATGTGTTTGCGTATCTGAACACCCTGCCCCGGAAATTCATAATCGTCATTGACGAGTATCCTTATCTGAAGTCGATGACCTCCGGGGAGATCGTGGATTCGGAGTTTCAGTCCATCATCGACAACCATCTGGGAAATATCAACCTGATCCTCTCCGGCTCTCATATCGGCATCATGAAGGAGATGCTGGAGGAGGGAAACGCCTTATATGGCCGGTTTGGAACGGTTATTCGCCTGCGGGAGCTGTCCTATCGCGAGGCTGTTGCCTTCTACCCTTCCAAGACTCCCTATGATAAAATCGCCTTCTTCGGCGTATTCGGCGGTTCCCCCTTCGTGCTGGAGCAGCTCCGAGGGGAGGAATCCCTGCAGCAGAATATCATCCGGACAATACTGGGGGAAAGCAATCCGGTATATCTGTATGCGGCGCATCTGCTCCTTTCGGATTACTCCAACAGCATCAACGCGGAGCGGATCTTCGCAGCGCTGGGAAACGGAAAGAAAAAGTACTCCGAATTGGAAAGCAGGCTGAATGTCAACAAGACAGGTAACCTAGCCAAGCAGCTGAAGTCCCTTATCTCCATGGAGATCCTGCAGCGCACCGCTCCCATCAACAGGATCGGCGATGCTAAGAAGAGCAGCTATGAGTTGAACGACAACCTGATGTGGTTCTACTTCACCTATGTGTACCGCAATCAGAGCGCGCTGCAGATGTTGGGTGCGAATGCTTTCTATGACCAGTATATCGCCCCCACGATCACGGAGTTTATTTCCCATCGTTTCGAAGGTTTATGCCGAGACTTTTTCTCCTATCAGGCAAAGTCCGGAAAGCTGCCGGGCGTCTGCAACATCGGGAGTTATTACTACGACGATCCCTCTACACGAACCAACGGAGAGTTTGATGTTGCCTTGGATTATGGCGAGCGCTATACATTGTTTGAGGTGAAATATTATAAGGCTCCTATGACACTGGATGAGATCCACCGTGAGATCGGGCAGATCCACGCGATCCGCGAGCTTTCCGTGACGGATATCGGCTTCATTGCGGCCAATGGTTTTGCCGCAAAGGAGGATGGTTACACATATTATACGGCGGAGGATCTATACTCATAACAAATCAAAACGGTCACAATCTTATTCCGAGGCGTCAGCAGATTTGCTGGCGCCTCTTCTATATATATGGGATTGCTTAACCCGAGCTTTCACTCCGGCTCGAAAAGCTTCCGAAAAGAAAAATAAAGCATCGCAACACTTTTTACAATAACCGATAAACAATTTAAATGGATCTCTGCTATAATCAAATGCAGTATTTCGTAGTTTCTGCTGACATGACTGCAATCTGCGCGGGTCGGTGGTCACGGATGCGTTTCATCAGCGGCCACCTTGCGCGCATAACGACCGCCCCTGTCAGGGGGTGGATTTTGGGTTAATGACCACTGTGTAGTGCTTCGTGGCACGTTTCGGGATGGCGTTGGCGGATACCTCATCATTGAGGATCATAGAACTCCAGCTAGCCGGTTCACGTTGAGAGCGGATGAAGGTGAATAGGTTCATCTCGCTGCGCTTCTCCAGAATGTCGAACGGGAGCTTTACCTCGCGTTCATCCGTGAGCGTATGGAGGAGAAAGTCATCTAGGATTAGCAGGTCAAGCCCACAGGTCTTCTTCAGACGCTTTTGGAACTTGAGATAATCCATATCTTGCAGCATGACCAGTTCCTCGATCGGTTCTTCGCAATGGTGGTAGCCCACCCTGTGACCGGAGCAAGCCACAATGCCAATGGCCTTTGCCAGATAGGACTTGCCGCTGGCGGACGGTCCCGACAGGCACACGTTTAGGCCATTCTCAACGAAGTCCATTGCAGAAAGAACTTGCGTTATCCCTGCGGGCAGGTATTCCCGTTCTGCGGAGTCCACGCAGATGGCAAACTCCTGCGTACATCCCAACAGATATGCAGTGCGGAGCCGGTTATTGACTCGGCGGGGGCTCTTTTCCTAGTACTCGGGTTCAACTATCCTGGCAATCGCAGTCAGCGGGTCCAAGTCCAGAAAACTCGGAGCCTTAGGAAACAGCAATCCCTTTACTGGCAGAGTTTAGACACGTCTGCGGTGTGTTCCGACCCCACTTAGCCCTTCGTACAGGTCACTTCCTGCACGGCTGCATTTCAGCTATTCAATTACGGCTGGCCACGTCTTTCTTGCCGAGCTCTATTATCCTGCGGCTCGACCTTCCGGCTTAGACCATTGTGTTACTTTTAATATTCCTTCATCGGCAAATCCGCCGGCCATAACAGTTTGTCCGTAAACCTTCACCTTCGGTCGGCGTCATCCACCAGCGCCAAGGAACGTAAATGCTGCCGATGGCAGGCGGAGCAGATTACGGTCTATACTTTCTTCAAAAGATATACCCCCTTGAAACCGTATCAGGAATCACTAAATGTCCTTGAGCACTTTGATGCTACGCCTTGGACGGTGAAGCTTCGGCCATAAAACGGTCCTCATCCGACTACGAGTCGTTCTCGGCCCACAGATAGTACCCTCACTATCATAGCGGACCCGTTTGAGCGTGCTTCCGCTGCCGTTTGTGAGCGCTGCGATGATATCGCCATCACGAGCTTCGACCTGTACTCTTACAATAACTAAATCGCCATAACTAAATCGCCGCTGTCGATTCTGGAGCTGATAATGGAGTTGCCCGAGGCTCTCAGAACGAAATAATCGCCATTGCGGCCGTCAATAAAGCTGAGAATATTCTACCTGCGCCTCGATCTCGTCCGGTGTACCCGCTGGAATGGCGCTGGAATAGGCGGGAGCAAACTTCAGATCGGTGGTCATTTTGTCGATGCGGTCAGTATGGAGCTTCCCGCGCTCGTCCATTGCGAGCAGATAGTTATAGGCCGTAACGTGATGGAAGCCGAACGCTGCGCCAATGTTCTGCATACAAGGCGTCGCGCCGCCGTTCTTCATGGCGTAATCTTCCACATACGCCTTGATTTTCTCCATCAGCTCGTAATCTCGTGCTCTCATTGCATTGCCCTAAACCATTCTTAAACTTCGCAAATTGCAAGTACAAATTGAACACCCGCACGGTAAAACTTTAGCTCTAAAACCTTCGGTCACGGTGGAAGCCGGAGACTTCTGCCGGGAACGGGGGTGCCGCAACCGTCAGGTCGTGTAAAGCCTGTCAAGGAAAGCGTCAAACAGTTCCTCCAGGGTACGGTAGCCCAGCTTCCTGCGGAGCCGTCCGTTCAGCTTGTCAGCAGCAGCCAGGATATACTCGGGAGAGAAGGATTCAATGGACATTCCCTTTGGCACGAACGCACGAAACAGGCCGTTGTGCCGTTCGTTTTGGGGGCATTCCCAAGAGATGTAGGGGGGAGCGAAGTAGACTCCTGTGCCCCAGTGTTCCACCGTTCTGAAGTCGACAAACTCGGAGCTGTTGTCCACAGTGATGGTCTTAAAAACCTGGGAAAACTTGTCCTCATACCTTGTTACTCTTTCGAGGCGGTGTGCCACGAGCAAGCTCATACCCACAGTGCTTGAAGAACAGCTTATCTCCTTGGCTATGGCCCTGTTGGAGAGGCCCTGCCCCTTGAGGTGCTGGATAGTCCCTCTTTCTTCACGCTGAAGGTGTTGTCCCTTCTTGCGCTCTGCGGGAACTGTGATATAATATTGGCAGTCCATAGTGATTGCCTCCTTTGGCAGATGTGGTGTGGGAACTATATTTTACCATACGGAGAAAATCGCTATGGATTTTTATTCAAGTGTTCAACTTCATTATGCAATCGACCAAATTAAAACAAAATACGTCGATCAAGGATAAGGAAAGGCAGCATGGACTATACGCAATTACTCTACTTTAAGACTGCCGCAAGGCTTGGCAGCGTTACCGAGGCATCCAAACAGCTGTATGTCACACAGCCCAATATCAGCCGCGCCATTGCCCGGCTGGAGAAGGAGCTGGGCGTGCATTTTTTTGACCGGGTTGGCGGCAACAGAATCCAGTTGAACCACACCGGTAAAATTTTTCTGGCGCGGGTGGAGCGCTCCTTTGGAGAGCTGCAGGAAGGCATACGCGAACTGGAGGACTATAACGGTAAGGAGACAGGCGTCATTTCCTTCTCCATCCCGCAGCACCGCCTGTTCAGCTCACTGATGGCAGATTACATGAAAAACCATTCGGGCGTGAAGATCAACCAATATCTGCACTCAAACCAAGAGAGCAAAGCGCTTCTCCTCACCCGGGATCTAGACTTTGCCATTACTTTCATCAGGCCCGGCCAGGAAGACGACTGCTTCAGTTATGTCCCGCTGCTGCAGGACGAAATGTTCATGCTTGTCTCCGTTGACAATCCGTTGGCGCAGAAAGAGGTCATTGACCTGAGCGATATTCGCGACGAACGGATCGCCATCAACAACTCCTGTATAGACTATATGAGCATCTTCGGTGAATACTGCCGGCAGGCTGGCTTTGTCCCCCGCACCATTTTTGAGGGAGACGATGCTTCCGTCATGCATGATCTACTGCACAGCAATTATGTAGTATCTCCCATACCGGCCGTACTACAGATGCGTATGGATACCGGCAATGAACCGGCCGGCCAGCCGTCTAAGCAGATTGTTCCTCTGCGTATTCGGAATCCAGAATGCAGATATGAGCTGGGTATCATCACATTGAAAGGCCACTACATGACACTAGCCTCCAAATCTTTCTTAGACTATCTTCAAACAACCTTGCCGGATACCTTTAGTAAATACAGGGAAGCCTTCTACGCCCGGAAACAGCATCCGCGCGGCTAACGCAGATTTCATGGCTCGGATGTCCTTCTTGGAGCTTTAAAGCGCTTCCCGATTATTGCCGGCTCGCCCGGATGCATGGAGACTACACAGCGCAAGGCCGCCAAGCATGGCAGACTTCTGTCCGCCCGATCATCAGCAGGATATAGCGTACTCGCCGATATACAAACGCGCTGCCCGCGGAAGCAATTCCGCCGGCAGCGCGTTTTATGATTTCATGATCTGTTTTTGCGCAACTTAATTACCAGATTCCATATC
>CAYOSI010000015.1:0-51625 GCA_964406615.1 uncultured Oscillospiraceae bacterium | reverse complement strand
TCCTGCGCGTTCCAGAGGCCGTAGGCCAGCGCCTCGCCGGTCTCGAACGCCACGAGAGAGCCGGTGTTGCGGCGTTTCACCTCGCCCTTGATCGGCGCGTAGGTCTCAAACGTGGAGGCCATGATGCCCTCGCCGCGGGTATCGGTCAGAAATTCGCTGCGATAGCCGAACAGGCCGCGGGTCGGAACGAGAAATTCGAGCTTCATGCGGCTGCCCACCGGGGTCATCTGCAAAAATTCGCCCTTGCGCATGCCGAGCTTTTCCATGACGGAGCCCATGCTCTCCGACGGCACGTCCAGCACGACGCGTTCCATCGGCTCGCACAGCTTTCCGTCGATCTCCTTGAACAGCACGCGGGCCGGGGAGACCTGGAACTCATACCCCTCGCGGCGCATGGTCTCGATGAGGATCGAAAGGTGCATCTCGCCGCGTCCGGCAACATTGAACGCATCGGTCGAGCCGGTCTCCGTCACGCGCAGGGACACGTCCTTCAGCGTCTCCTGCATCAGGCGGTCGCGGATGTTGCGGCTCGTGACCCATTTGCCCTCGCGTCCGGCATAGGGGCTGTCGTTCACCGAGAAGGTCATCTCGATGGTCGGCGCGGAGATCTTCACAAACGGCAGCGGCTCCACCAGGCCCGGCGCGCAGACGGTATCGCCGATCGTCACATCGCCGATGCCGCTCATGGCGATGATATTGCCGGCATACGCCTCCGTGATCGGCGCACGGCCCAGCGCCTCGTACTCATACAGGCTCACGGCCTTCGCCTTGCGGACGGGGCGGTCGTTGTGATAATCGCAGACGACGATCTCCTCGTTCTGGCGGATGCGGCCGCGCTCGATGCGGCCGATGGCAATGCGGCCGACATATTCATTATAATCAATGGAGCTGACGAGCATCTGGAACGGCTCGTCCACCGGCTGCTCCGGCGCGGGAATGTAGTCCACGATGGCGTCAAACAGCGGCTTCAAATCGGCGCCGGGGACGTCCGGGGACACGGAGCAGACGCCCTGACGCGCGGAGGCAAAGAGCATCGGGGAATCGAGCTGCTCGTCCGTGCAGCCGAGATCCATGAGAAGCTCCAGCACCTCGTCGATGACCTCATACACGCGCTGATCAGGACGGTCGATCTTGTTCACGACAACGATAACCTTGTGGCCGAGCTGCAGCGCGTGCTCCAGCACAAAGCGCGTCTGCGGCATGGGGCCCTCCGCCGCGTCCACAAGGAGCAGAACGCCGTTCACCATCTTGAGGATACGCTCGACCTCGCCGCCGAAGTCCGCATGCCCCGGCGTATCGACGATGTTGATTTTCGTGTCGCCGTAATGGATGGCGGTGTTTTTCGCCAGGATCGTGATGCCGCGCTCGCGCTCAAGGTCGCCGGAGTCCATGACGCGCTCGGCCACCTGCTGGTTTTCACGGAAAGCGCCGGACTGGCCCAGCATGGCGTCGACCAGCGTCGTTTTGCCGTGGTCAACATGGGCAATGATCGCAATATTTCTCAGATTCGCCATAGCTTATTATCCTTCATTTCTCACTTATATTTCGTTATCTTACACAAAAAATGATTTTACCATTCCGCACCGGGAATTGCAATAGGACACATTTACTTAAAATACCGCCCGTCCGCCGCCGCAAATATGGGAGCCGGCGCGTGAACAACGGGTTGCAATCCGTCGGAAAAGCGTGGTATTATAGAAATAATACTTTTCAAGCAGGCCGTCCCGCATCCCGCACGGCGAAAGGATGGATATATTTATGAGAACCTTTTCCAAATCCAGCAAGCTTGACAACGTCCTGTACGACGTCCGCGGTCCCGTGGTGGACGAGGCCGCCCGCATGGAGGAAGCCGGCCTTCAGGTACTCAAGCTGAACATCGGCAACCCCGCCCCCTTCGGCTTTTCCGCCCCGGACGAGGTCATCCTCGACATGCGCGACTCCATCGCCGGCTCCCAGGGCTATTCCGACTCCCGCGGCACCTTTTCCGCGCGCAAGGCGGTCATGCAGTACGCGCAGCTCAAGCACATCCCCAACGTCACCATGAAGGATATTTACACGGGAAACGGCGCATCCGAGCTTATCCAGCTTTCCCTGCACGCTCTTCTGAACAGCGGCGACGAGATCCTCATCCCCTCCCCCGACTATCCGCTCTGGACCGCCTGCGCAAACCTCGCCGGCGGCAAGGCCGTCCACTATATCTGTGACGAGCAGTCCGAGTGGTATCCCGACCTCGACGACATTGAGAGCAAAATCACCGACCGCACCAAGGCCATCGTCATCATAAACCCCAACAACCCGACCGGCGCGCTCTATCCAAAGGAGCTCCTGGAGCAGATCGTCGAGATCGCCCGCAAACACGAGCTCATCATCTTTTCCGACGAGATCTATGACCGCCTCGTCATGGACGGCCTGGAACATATCTCCATCGCTTCCCTCGCGCCCGACCTTTTCTGCGTGACCTTCAGCGGTTTGTCGAAATCGCACATGGTCTGCGGCTTCCGCGTCGGCTGGATGATCCTCAGCGGCAACAAGGCCATCGCGAAGGACTATATCGACGGACTCAACATGCTCTCCAACATGCGCCTGTGCTCCAACGTCCCCGGGCAGTCCATCATTCAGACAGCCCTCGGCGGATACCAGAGCGTGAACGAGTACATCGTCCCCGGCGGCCGCATCTACGAGCAGCGGGAGTTCATCTTCAACGCCCTGAACGACATCCCCGGCATCACCGCCGTCAAGCCCAAGGCGGCGTTTTACATCTTCCCGAAGATCGACACGAAGAAATTCAACATCACCGACGACAGCCGGTTCGCGCTGGATTTCCTGCGCGAGAAAAGGGTGCTGTTCGTCCCCGGCAGCGGCTTCAACTGGCACGAGCCGGACCACTTCCGCATTGTGTACCTGCCCCGTCTGAGCGTGCTGAAGGAGGCCGCGGATAAAATGCGCGACTTCCTTGAGACCTATTATCAGCACGGATAAACAGAGCGCTTTTTTCAAACGTCGAATTTCCTGCTGTAATACTGTATTTCTTAGGAGGAACCGCCATGAGCGCACCCAAATACTCCCATATTTGCGAGCCTCTCAAGATCCGCGGCTTCACGTTGAAGAACCGCCTGGAGGCCTCAAACTCCCTGCCCCACTTTTTGCAGGGCCCCGAGCCCTATCCCGCCGAGAGCGTCATCGCTCACTACGCCAATAAGGCGCGCAGCGCCGGGATCGTCACCTGCATGGGCATCAACAATTTCAGCCGCGGCAAGCAAATGCCCATGGACATGGATTTCGGTCACTTCCCCGACTACGACCTGTATGACACCAACTGCCAGAACTATCTGCTTCAGCTCGCGGACAATATCCACTACTTCGACTCCATCGCCTGCATGGCGATCTTCGTCGGCCCGCCCTCCGCGTATCCTCTCATGCGAGCCAAGGACGGCAGCTCCCTCGGCCGTCAGAACAGCGCCTTTGACCAAACCAAGGATCTGAGCGCGCCCCCTCCCGCAGAGTTTGAGCTGGAGCTCATCCCCGCGCACGAGGACCCCTCCTTCTACGACGAGGAAACGCTTGAGAAGATCGCGCTGTCCTACGCCGAGCAGGCCGGCATCCTGCAGATGCTGGGCTTTGACATGCTGTCCATCCACATGTGCTACCGCGCAAACCTGCCCGCCAAGATGTTCTCGCCGCTTACCAATAAGCGCACCGACAGGTTCGGCGGCTCGCTCGAAAACCGCATGCGTTTTCCGCTGATGGTGCTCGAGCGTGTGCGCCAGAAGGTCGGCAGGAACTTCCTGCTTGAGATCGAGTGGAGCGCCGAGGACGCCCCCGGCGGCTTTACCATCGAGGAGAGCGCCGCATTCCTGAACGAGGCAAAGAAATACATCGACATCGTGCAGCTTCGCACCTCCGAGGTCGATCCCGCGCATCCGACGAGCTTCAATCTCGAGGAAACGCCGTTCCTCAAGTACGGCGAATACATGAAACAGCATGTCCCCGGCCTCGTTATCGGCGTGATCGGCGGTTTCCACTATGCCGACACCTGCGAGAAGGCGCTTGCCGACGGCAAGGCTGACCTCATCTGCGCCGCCCGTGCGTTCGTCTCGAACCCCAACTACGGCGACCTGATCCTCAGCGGACGCGGCGACGACATCGTCCCCTGCCTGCGCTGCAACAAGTGCCATGGCCGCGGCGAGCATGACCCCTTCGTGTCCGTCTGCTCCGTTAACCCGTCTATTGGCCTCGAGCACCGCATGCATCAGCTCATCCAGCCGCCCGTGCGCTCGAAGAAGGTCGCCATTATCGGCGGCGCCCGGCCGGTATGCGCTGCGCCCTGTTCTTGAAAGAGCGGGGTCACACGCCCGTTGTGTATGAGGCCGAATCCGTCCTCGGCGGCCAGATTATCCACGCGGACTACGCCGACTTCAAGTGGACCCTCCGCGATTACAAGAACTGGCTGATCTACCAGCTCAACAAGCAGCAGATCGAGGTCCGCACCGGCGTCAAGGCTACGCCCGAGATGATCGCCGCCGAGAACTACGATGCGGTCGTCGTCGCAAACGGCGCTGAGATGCTGACGCTGCCCATCCCCGGCGCGGATAAGGACAAGCTCGTCTACGCGCTGGAGGCTTTCGCCCATCCCGAGAATCTCGGCCAGAAGGTCGTTGTCATCGGCGGCGGCGAGGTCGGTGTCGAGACCGCCCTCTACATCGCGAAGCAGGGCCATGACACGACCGTCGTTGAGATGCGCGACCGTCTCTCCGCAGACTCCACCGCGATCCACTATTACTCCATGTTCGAGGAGGCCTGGCTCGCCGAGCCGAACTTCCACGGCATCACCGGCGTCAAGGTCGCCCGGATCGAGGACGGCGCCGTCGTCTATGCCGACAAGGACGGCGCGGAGCATTCCCTGGCGGCGGATTCCGTCGTCATGTGCGCCGGCCGTGTACCGCGCGAAAAGGAGGCCCTTGCCTTCTACGGCACAGCGCCCGAGTTTTACATGATCGGCGACTGCAAGAAGCCTGCCTCCGTGCAGCAGCTTAACCGCCACGCCTGGAGCGTTGCGAACCGCATCTGATTTCCCTGAACATAACCAAAAAGCGCACCGGGACCCAAACCAGGGTCCCGGTGCGCTTTCCTGTGCCGCACGGGCTTTTTGCTCCCGGCTTACTGCCCGCGCTCGATGATATCCGCGATCCTCGCGCTGGCAAAGCCGTCGCCGTAAGGGTTTAACGCGCGGCTCATTTTCGCGTATTCCCCGGGGTCGTCGAGCAGACGGCGGCAGGCTTGGACGATGATCTCTTCATCTGTGCCCACCAGCTTCAGCGTTCCGGCCTCGACACCCTCCGGACGCTCCGTCGTGCCGCGCATGACGAGCACGGGCTTTCCGAGCGAAGGCGCCTCCTCCTGGATACCGCCGGAATCCGTCAGGAGGAAGCAGCTTCGGCTGAGAAAATTGTGAAAATCCAGAACGTCGAGCGGTTCGATGAGGTGAATCCGTCCGTGACCGCCCAATATTTCCTCCGCCGTCTCACGAACCACGGGGTTCATGTGGATCGGATAGATCACCTTCACATCGGGGTATGCGTCCACGACCCGGCGGATCGCGCGGAACATGCGTCTCATCGGCTCTCCCAGATTATCCCGGCGATGCGCCGTGACGAGGAGAAGCCGGCTGCCCTCCGCCCAGGAAAGCTCCGGATGGACATAATCGCCCCGCACCGTGGTTTTCAGGGCGTCGATGACCGTGTTTCCGGTCACATAGATCGAGTCCGGGCCGCAGCCCTCCTTCAGGAGATTCTGCCGGGCACGCTCCGTCGGGGCAAAATGGTAGCGGCTGAGCAGACTGACCGCCCGGCGGTTAAATTCCTCCGGATAGGGCGAGGCAATGTTATAGGTACGCAGCCCCGCTTCCACATGGCCGACGGGGATCTGCCTGTAAAAGCAGGCGAGAGCTGCGGCAAACGTGGTCGTCGTATCGCCCTGCACCAGGACGATATCCGGGTGTACCTCCTCCAGGACCTCCTTCATGCCGTCCAGCACATTTACCGTTATGTCGAAAAGCGTCTGACGCTGCTTCATGATCGAAAGATCATAGTCCGGCACGACATGGAACGCCTCCAGCACCTGGTCCAGCATCCGGCGGTGCTGTCCGCTCACGCAGACGACCGTTTCTATCTGTTTTCTGGCTTTCAGCTCGTTCACCAGCGGACACATTTTGATCGCCTCCGGTCTAGTTCCGAAAACCAACATCACTTTTTTCATCCTGCACCGCCATTCCCGCATGCGGATCTAAATAATACTAATATGTCAATATACCATCAACCGCCCGTCCGCGTCAAACTCTTTTGCGAAAACGCCGCCGTGACGGCGCTCCGGATGCCATTTTCCCGCTTTTGCGCCGGTTTTCCCTTTGCGTCAACAAACAAAATTTGCCTGTCATAATCCTTTTGTTTTCGCAAAACCTATACGCGGACGACACAAGGGCAGCAATTCAAATCGGTCTTTTCCGTTTTGAACCGCCCGCCCTTCCGTCCAATGAACGGAAAGGAGTGCAAATGAAAATGGCTAATTCCAACAATCTTGTGAACCCCAATGCCCGCGAGGCGATGGACCGCTTCAAGATGGAGGCCGCCTCTGAGGTCGGCGTCAACCTGAAGCAGGGTTACAACGGTGATCTGACCTCTAAGCAGGCCGGCTCCGTCGGCGGCCAGATGGTCAAGAAGATGATCAAGGCCTACGAAGACGGCATGAAGTAACCGCATTCTCCGCAGAGAGCGGCGCAGCAAGCAATTGCTGCGCCGTTTTTTTCCTGTTTCTACATTATTTTTAATATTTTCGTAACAAAATCCCCGGATACGCTTGACCTGCATAAATAAAATAGGTATAATGTATATGTGAGTTTTTGCGTTTTTATTGGAAAAACCAACAAAAACACCGGATAATAAAACACAAACGGATAAAATCATGTAGCAAACGGAGGAACCCTTTATGGATTTCAGGCTCTCTAAAGAGCAGGCCATGCTGCGGCAGCTCTTTCGGGATTTCGCCCAGAATGAGGTAAAGCCGCTGGCCGCAGAGGTGGACGAGAACGAGCGTTTCCCTTGGGAAACCGTCAAAAAAATGGGTGAGCTCGGCCTCATGGGCGTTTATTTTCCCAAGGAATATGGCGGCGGCGGCGCGGACGTAGTCTCCTACGCGATGCTGATCGAGGAGCTCGGCAAGGTCTGCGGCACGACGGCCATTATCGTCAGCTCCCACACCTCTCTCTGCTGCGCCCCGATCTACGAATTCGGCACCGAGGAGCAGAAGCGGAAATATCTTCCGGACCTTCTGACCGCACGCAAGGTCGGCGCGTTCGGCCTGACCGAGCCCAGCGCCGGGACCGACGCCTCCGGACTGGAGACCACCGCGGTTCTCGACGGCGACCACTATGTTCTGAACGGCTCCAAGATCTTCATCACAAACGGCGGCGCTTCCGATGTGTACGTCATTTTCGCGATGACCGACAAGGCCAAGGGTCACCGCGGCATCTCCGCGTTCATCGTTGAGCGCGGCTTCCCCGGCTTCTCCATCGGGCGTGAGGAAAAGAAAATGGGCATCCGCGGTTCTTCCACGGCGGAGCTTGTCATGGTCGACTGCATCGTGCCGAAGGAGAACCTGCTCGGCAAAGAGGGGCAGGGCTTCAAAATCGCTCTGCACACCCTTGACGGCGGCCGCATCGGCGTCGCCGCCCAGGCCCTCGGTCTGGGAGAGGGCGCGATCGACGAGGCCGTCGCCTACACCAAGGAGCGCATCCAGTTCGGCAAGCGCATCAGCCAGTTCCAGTGGACGCAGTTCCAGTTCGCGGACATGGCGACCAAGATGCAGGCCGCGCAGTATCTCGTCTACGCCGCGGCGGACGCCAAGCAGCGCGGCGAAGAGTACACCCTGCAGGCCGCGATGGCAAAGCTCTTCGCCTCCGAGGCCGCCAGCGACGTCACCCGCCGCTGTGTCCAGCTCTTCGGCGGCTACGGCTTTACACGCGAGTATCCCGTCGAGCGCATGATGCGCGACGCGAAGATCACCGAGATCTATGAAGGCACCAGCGAAGCCCAGCGCATGGTCATCGCCAAGTACATGGGCGTGAACTGAGGAGGGACCGGCTATGAAAATCATCGTCTGCGTAAAACAGGTTCCCGACACCTCGGGCAAGGTCTCCGTCAAGGCCGACGGCACTCTCGACCGCGCCTCCATGGCGGTCATCACAAACCACGACGACCGTTCCGCCGTGGAGGCGGCTCTGCGCCTCAAGGACAAGTACGGCTGCAAGGTCACGCTCGTCACCATGGGTCCCAATGCCGCGGAGAGCATGCTCCGCGACCTGATGGCCATGGGCGCGGACGAGGCCTACCTCGTCTCCGACCGCGCGTTCGGCGGCTCCGACACCTTCGCCACGAGCCAGATCGTCGCCGCGGCGGTGCATCGCATCGGCGTCGGCCCGGACGACATCATCCTCTGCGGCCGGCAGGCCATCGACGGCGACACCGCGCAGGTCGGCCCCCAAATCGCTGAGAAGCTGGGCCTGCCCCAGATCACCTATGCCGGCGCCATCGAACTCGGCGGCGGCGCCGTGACCGTCCGCCGTATGCTGGAGGACGGCTATATGACGATCCGTGCCAAAACGCCCTGCCTCATCACCTGTGTCAAGGAGCTCAATGAGCCGCGCTATCCCTCCGTCTCCGGCATTATGGAGTGCTGGGACAAGCCCGTCACCGTCCTGACCTACGAGGATCTCAAAGACGAGCCGCTGATCGAGCCGGACACGATCGGCCTCAAGGGTTCCCCGACGAATATCGCCAAATCCTTCACCCCGCCCCTCAAGGGCGCGGGCGTCATGCTGGAGGGCGCGGACAAGGCTACGGTTTCAGACCTTGTTTCCCGTCTGAGCGCGAAGCACATCCTTTGAGGAGGCGGCACCATGGAAAAGTTTACCTTTGAAAATACCAACACCGCCGATTTTCACGGCGTATGGGTATATTGCGAGCAGCGCCGCGGCGCTCTCATGAGCACCGACCTTGAGCTCATCAGCGAGGGCCGCAAGCTTGCCGACGAACTCGGCGCCGAGCTATGCGGCGTCCTGCTGGGCGACGGCGTTGCCGGCCTTGCCGGCGAGCTGGGCGGCTACGGCGCGGACAAGATCTATGTCTGCGAGTCCCCCCTGCTCCACGACTACACCACCGACGCCCACGCAAAGCTCATCTGCGACCTCGTCGCGGAGTATAAGCCCGAGGTGCTGCTCTTCGGCGCGACGAATATCGGGCGCGACCTCGCACCCCGCTGTGCGGCCCGTCTTCACACCGGCCTGTGCGCCGACTGCACCCACCTCGACGTGGACGTCGCGACCTATGTTGAATTCCTGCGCGGAAATTCGACGCTCGACGACAAGGGCATCGGCGAGGAGCTGCTGCACAAAAAATTTGAAAAAGACCTCAAGATGACCCGCCCGGCATTCGGCGGCCACCTGATGGCGACCATCGTCTGTCCGCGCTTCCGTCCGGCCATGGCGACGGTGCGTCCCGGCGTCATGGCCCGCGCGCCGTTTGATAAGGAAAAGGCCGCGGCCGTTCAGGTCATCCGCCCCGCCTTCACTCTCACCGAGGCAGACGTTCAGACCGAGGTCCTGGAGGTCGTCAAGGCCGCCCGCGAGATGATTGACCTTCTCGGCGCGGACGTGGTCGTCTCCGTCGGCCGCGGCATCAGCGCGGACGTCGAAAAGGGCGTCGACCTCGGCCAGGAGCTGGCGGACGTCCTCGGCGGCGTCCTCGGCGGCAGCCGCGTCGCCATCGACTCCGGCTGGCTCACCGCCGACCATCAGGTCGGACAGACCGGCAAGACCGTCCACCCGAAGCTGTACATCGCCCTCGGCATCTCCGGCGCGATCCAGCACAAGGCCGGCATGCAGGATTCCGACTGCATCATCGCCGTGAACAAGAACCCCGCCGCGCCGATCTTTGAGATCGCGGACTACGGCATCGCCGGCGACCTGTTTAAGGTCGTGCCGATGATGATCGAGCAGTTCCGCGCCGCCAAAGAGGCCAAAGCCAGCGTATAATACAGCATACCGATACAAGAAATCCCTCCCGGCAGAACCCGGGAGGGATCTCGCTTTTTTACAGCTCGCGCGTTTCGTAGAGCTTCACCGCCAGCAGCCACGACAGTGCAAACAGTACTGCAATGGCCGCTGTCAGCGCGGGCAGGACGCCGGTAAGCCGTCCCAGCAGCTCCGGCGACCTCGTCTCAAAGCCCCCTGTCACCGCGAATATGGCTCCCCAGCCGAAGGCAAAGACAACCAGCGTAATGATCCGCCCCTTTTCGACGCCGAAGCGGAACATCGCCGGCAGAATGACCGACGGGAACACCAGTCCGAAGATCAGCAGAAGCGGAAACACCGCGGCGGCGCTCTGCCATTCGCCGCCCGTCATTACGCACCGGATCGCCCAGGCCGCCACAAGCAGCAAAATCGTCCCAACCACCGCAATCAGCGTCGCGATATACTTTTCCGAAACCACCGTCCGCCGCGTCACGGGCATGGTCTGCACGTATGCGTTCCACCCCCACTTTTCCTCCACCGACTGGATATAAACCGGGATAATTCCCGCAAAAAGCATGGCATACATCATGTACATATTCCCCACATTCCTAAAAACAGTGAGGACTACCATTCCCGCAATGACCGCGAGGTGCAGGCGGCAGCTCCGCGTCGCCACATACCAATCCTTTAACAAAAGCCCCTTCATGTTTACGCCCCCTTCACCATCGCTACAAAAATATCCTCGATACTCACCGGACCAAGCTCCGTACCCATAGGAACGCCGCCGCGCCGGACGATCACCTCCGCGCCGAAGGCGGTTAAGCGTTGGGCCAGTATCGCGTCCCCGTCAAGCTCCGCCAAACGCTCCGCCGGACAGCGAAGCATACCGTAATCCTCCGCAAGGCGGTCCTTTTCCTCCGCGAGAAGAACGCGCCCCTCGTGCAGAAACACGATGTAATCACAGATCTTCTCGAGATCGCTGACAATATGGCTGGAAATCAGGACCGAGTGTTCCTCGTCTCGCGTAAACTCCCACAAAAGCGACAGCACTTCATCCCGCGCGACCGGGTCGAGCCCGTTTGTCGCCTCGTCCAGGAGCAGCAGCCTAGCCCCGTGCGACATGGCCACGGCGATGCCGAGCTTCATCTTCATGCCCCGCGACAGCTTCTCAAATCCCTTATCCTCCGGCACCTGCAGCCGCTGCAAAAGCGACGCAAACCGCTCCGCGTCCCAGTTCGGGTAGATGCCCGCCATGACCCTGCCGGTCTGCCGGGCATTCAGGCCGGGGATGCCGACCTCATCCAGCACGACGCCAAGCCTTTCCTTTTCGTCCGCAATGGTAAAGCCGCCCTCATCGCCGCGGATCAGGCCCAACAGCAGCTTAATGAGCGTCGTCTTGCCTGCGCCGTTTTCGCCGATAAGGCCCATAACGCAGCCCTGCGGCAGGGCCAGCCCGTCGATCGACAGCGCAAAATCGCCGTATTCCTTTTTCAGTCCGTTTATTTCAAGCGCATTCATATTTCTTCCTCCGTCAAGCGGTACATCTCCGCGACCTCTCCGTCGCTCAAACCGCAGATCTCCGCCAGTTTCCGCACCTCGCTCAGATGCTCCTCTATCTTTTTCAGATATTGCTCCCGCATAAGCTCCCGATCCTGCTCCGCCACAAAGCAGCCCTTTCCGGCGATGGTGTAAATAAGCCCCTCGGCCTCCAGCTCGTCATAGGCCCGCTTCGTCGTGATTACGCTGATGCGCAGATCCTTCGCAAGACCCCGTATGGACGGCAGCGGCGCATCCTCCGCCAGCTCACCGCGAAGAATGCAGGCCTTGATCTGCGAGTAGATCTGGTCATAGATCGGAGCGGTGCTGCGCACATCAATAAACAATTCCATTGATTTCATCGCCCCTTCCGTATATGAACAGTATATACAGTAAACACAGTCTTGTCAACCCCCTGCGCGAAAAAACAGCCGTTCCGATGTTGGAACGGCTGCTTTGCAGCTTGTATCAGTATTCGAGCTTCAGCTTGGTACGGATAATCCCGGGCTCCGGGCCCTTTAGCTTTCCGCAGATGCGCTTCCATAGGAGGCACAGCACGCCGAAGCCGGCGGCGATCATGAGGATCACGCGGGCGATGCTCCAGCCGGGCCAGGCCGCGGCGAGGATGAAGTTCAGCGCCGTCACGCCAAACGCTCCGAGCAGAAGCCAGCGGCGGTTTTTCTTCTGGAACAGCTCCCGGATCTTGCGGTTCGGAAAAATCAGCTTATACACGGCACAGAACACGCCGACCAGCACGCCGGCCTGCAGCAGAAAGCTCACCACCTGCGCCCAGATCGGAGACAGCGCGGAGAAAATGCCGGTGCCGACAGCAACCGGGACAGCGCCCAGCGCCCACAGAGGCAGCAGGAACAGCGCCTTGATCGGGACGGGGAGCTTCAGAAGCCAGGTACGCAGCGTGTCCTTCCTGCCGAGCTCTTCCGGTTCGGAGTATTCGATCTCGTATTCGCCCTGGTCGTCCAACTGGATATAGCGGGTATGGCTTTCCAGATAGGCCTGGTCGTGCAAAAGCTCGTCCGGCGTAAACGCCAGATTCGTCGCGATGCTCGCTACCGCCACGGTAGCCGCAACGCCGGCCATAACCTTCTTGTTCATACGCTCCCTCCTCTCCAAAGACGGTGGATCTCTGCCTATGCCCCATCATACCACAAAATGACCGGGAAGGGAACAGAAAAATGCTTGATTTCCCCAGGAAAATTATTATGTTAACACAGCCTCCCGGACGGCCAGGCTATCCTCCATGATCGTCCGCACCCGTTCGCTGACGTCGGCGGTCGGACCCTTCAGCTCCTCTGCCGGGATGGTCTCGCAGATGGTCAGATATACCTCTGTACGCCGCCACGGAAGGTTCCTGGTGACGTTCTCCGCGCCCGTGATCGTTGCAACGACCAGCGGAACGCCCGCTTTCTGCGCAATCTTGAACACGCCGTTATGGAACGCCAGCAGGCCGTTTTCGGGGTGCTTATTCCGCGTACCCTCCGGGTACACGCCGATGGAAACCTCGTCGTTTTCAAGGAGCTTTGCCGCGGCGTTGATGGTCTTCATCGCCTCGCGCGGGTTCTCCCGGTCGATGGGCAGGTAATTAGCTTTATAGATCATCGGCCCGGCGATCGGGATACGGCCGATCTCGGGCTTTGTAATCACCGCAACGTCCCGGCGCCGCAGCGCCCAGACCGTGGCGATGGGGTCATAGGCCGCGCGGTGGTTCGACACGATCAGGAAACGCCCCTCCGGGAGTTTTTCCGCCCCCTTACAGTATATGCGGATGCGGGCAAAGCGACACAACTGACCGATCACAAACACCACGACTGCCCGGTAAAAGGGGTGATTTTCCTCCGGCGCAGGCTTTTTCGTGTTCACCGTGAGGGAGAACAGCAGGAGCCCGAGATAAAACAGCAGCAGCACCGCCAGGAAGCTGCCTGCCCACCATCCCACGAACGCCGGGAGCAAGCGCCAGCCGCGCACCTCGCCGCAGACGGTGAGCACCGCCGCGATCACCAGCGCCACCGCGTGAAACGGCCGGAACGCCTTATCCAGTCCGTCGTCTCTCTTTACAAACATCCCTCTTATTCCCCCGTCTGTGCATCCTCCGGGATAAACGGCGCTGCGGTCCCTCCGGGTATGGAATAGCCCGGATACGCCGGTGCGCCCGGCTCTGCCGGCAGCGCCGCGGGCGTTTTCTTCTCCCGGACGCGGAAGACAACCTCGTCATACACGACGCGGGTATCGCATAAGTAATCATGGAACGCGCGTTTTTTCCGATCGGCAAGCACCATCAGATAGCCGATGCGGGCGATGCTGCTGAGGAAGCGGCCCACGGTCTCGCGATAGAGCGCGTCCGCAAAGCCCAGCGCAGCGCCGTCGTCTTTTTCCACACGCAGGCGCATGAGCTTTTTTCCAAGTGTGCTGCCGGTGTAATACGTCATCAGAACAAGATAGGCCGAGGCCAAAAGCCAGCACAGCACATCAAGGGCGCTGTACTGAAACAGAAAGCTTTTCGCCGTCAGGGCGCCCCCGCCGGACAGGGACATCAGCCACGCCGGCACGCGCACCAGCGCGCACGCGACAAGGATGATCGCCCGATCAATGATATACGCCGCCGCCCGCGGGCCGAAGCCCGCCCGTGTCACTTCCTTATCCGGCATAGGCCATCACCACGATCCCGTCGCTGCCGTCCATAAGCCCCTGCAGGATCTCCATCTCGGAGCGGGGCGTCAGTGCCTCCAGCTTGCCATATATGTTCTGAAGCAGCGTGGAGAGCATGTCGAGCTGCGCAGGCTCTTCCGTATAGATCAGAATGTCGCCGCCGTAATAGCCGCAGACCTGCTCCTTATACTCTTCAAAGCGGCCGATGCCGTCGATGAATCCCGCCTGCAGTGCCTGAACAGCCAGCATTTCCCGGCCGTCATCGAGCGCCTTTACGGTGCTCTTCGACATGCCGCGTCCCGCAGACACGACCTCCAGGAACTGGTCGTAATACAGGTCGACGATGGTCTGGTAGATCGCAAGCTGTTCCTCCGTCCAGGGCTGGCCCAGGGCGCCGATGCCCTTGTTCTCGCTCGACTTTATCATGATCTCCTCAACGCCGTATTTTTCAAACAGGCCGCTGAGATTGTAGGTCTCGATGTACACGCCGATGTTCACGCACAGGCAGTTGCGGTTGGCCCAGATCTCATCCGCCGCCATCGCTATGTAATACGCGCCGGAGCAGGCCGTTCCGTCAAAGTAGGCATAGACCGGACGGCCGGTGGCCTCTTTGTAGTCGAGGAGCTTCAGGTACACCTCGTCCGATGCGCCTATCTCCCCGCCGCCGGAGTTCACATACAGCAGGATGCCCTCATTGCTCGGACAGTCGGTCAGCCGGTCGATGTAATCGAGGATATAATCCAGCTCGAAGCCGGTCGAGGCAAGGCCCGCCACGCTGTCGCCGCTGACGATGGTGCCCTCGATATCCAGCCGCGCAATAAACGGCTCAACGGGAAACATCGTGTCCTCATAGCCCTCGGAAATGCCGCTGCCAAGCGCCGTCTCCACAAGGCCGGCCGCCGTTTTCTGCGACCATGTATTGGTAACAACGCTCAGCGTACCCGCCGCTGCGAACACGAGCACCGCCACGATGAGCCATATCCATTGTTTTTTGCTCATAGTACCTCCTCATCGGCCGCCTGTTTCTATCGTCCGGCCTTTGTCAGGTCCAGTATAGCACCCCGCTCGCGGCGCTGTCAACGGCGCAGGCTGCTCTAACAATTCTAATAAAAGTACCGTAGATTCCATGTTATGTTAATCTAAAACCCTTTCCATAAATTTTATGAAAAATAGGACTACCAATCGGTCGATTTCTGTGTTAATATAGGTTGTCAGAAATATGAGTATGAGGTGTCATAAACATGGTGAAACTCTACATCGACGGACGGGAAATTGAGGCCGTCGAGGGCCAGTCCGTGCTGGACGCGGCCCTTGCCGCCGACATTTACATCCCCCATCTTTGTTCCCATCCCGATCTGCCCGTACAGTCCAACTGCAAGCTGTGCGTCGTAAACGTGGAGGGACAGGAAGGCGTGCACTGCTCCTGCGAGCTCAAGGTCCAGGACGGTATGCGCGTAACCACAAAATCCGAGGATCTGATGCGCCGCCGCCGTATGGCGATGGAGCTCATGCTCGCCGGTCATCCCCATGACTGCACCGGCTGCAAGCGCTTCGGCAAGTGTGAGCTGCAGACCTTGATGCAGTATCTGAGCGTGGTCCATGCCCGTATGCATCATGTCATCAAAAACTGCAACAACATCAATACCAGCAACCCCATCGTCAACCGTGAGATGGAGCGCTGCATCCAGTGCGGCCGCTGCGTGCGTGCCTGCCAGGATCTGCGCAAGGCCGGCGTTCTCCAGTACAACAAGAAGAACGGCGAGACCTACATCGGCACCAAAAATGATCTGCCCCTGCTCGACGCCGGCTGCCGCTTCTGCTCCGCCTGCGTAGCCGTGTGCCCCACCGGCGCACTGACCGACCAGGTCGGCATGTTCCGCGAGGACGTCCCCGCGGACGAGAGCATCGTTCCCTGCCAGGTCGAATGCCCCGCACATATCGACATCCCCGCCTACATCCGCGCGGTCAAGGAAGGCCGTTATTCCGACGCCGTCGGCATCATCCGCGAGAAGGTCACCTTCCCCCACACCTTGGGCTATATCTGCAACCATCTCTGCCAGACCGGCTGCAAGCACAAGCTCGTCGGTCCCCAGTCCGAGGAGGGCCCCGCACTGTCCATCCGTGACCTGAAGCGCTTCGCCGTTGAGAACGACAAGGAGCAGGCCTGGAAGAGCAAGGGCTTCATGAAGCCCCGCACCGGCAAGAAGGTCGCCGTCATCGGCGCCGGCCCCTGCGGCATGACCACCGCCTACTACCTGAACAAGCTCGGCCACGACGTCACCGTCTATGAGAAGCGTCCGCAGCTCGGCGGTCCGATGACCAGCGGCATGCCCGCCTATCGTCTGCCCCTCGAGTACGTTCAGGCGGAGCTTGACTACATCGTCAGCACCGGCGTCAAGTACGAGGTCAACCGTGAGATCTCCGACGTCGCCGCCCTCAAGGCCGAGAACGACGCCGTCGTCATCTGCGCGGGCGTTTCCAAGGGCAAAAAGCTGCCCATCCCCGGCTCCGACTTCAAGCAGGTCTACACCGCCATCGACATTCTCGCCGAGGTCCACGCCGGGGAGAGCATGGACAAGCTCGGCAAGACCGTCTGCATCATCGGCGCCGGCTCGGTCGGTTACGACTGCGCCCGCACGCTCGTCCGCATGGGCATCAACGTGAACCTTGCCTGCCTCGAGAAGGGCGATAAGATCCTGGCCGACATGGAGGACCAGGTGCAGGGCCGTGAGGAGGGCATCGTCTCCTACGAGGGCCGCTCCTTCGAGGCGATCGAGGGTACGCCCGATCAGGTCACCGGTCTGCGCGTCCACACCGTCATCTCCTCCACCTATGACAAGGCCACCGGCCGCGTCACCGAGGTCGCCGAGGAGGGCAGCCAGATGGTCATCCCCTGCGACTCCGTCATTTTCGCCACCGGCCAGCGTCCGGGTCTCGACGACTTCGAGAACTTCGGCATCGAGCTGTCCCGCGGCTTCCCCATCAACCCCGCCAACGGCAAGCCCGAGCATATCACCAGCCTCGACGGCGTCTTTGCCGCCGGCGACTGCATCACGGGCATCAGCTTCGTCATCAAGGCGATCGCGCAGGGCCGTGAGGTCGTCCCCCTGGTCGATAAATACCTCGGCGGCGACGGCAACATCGAGGAGACCCTCGTCGAGCGCGAGCGCAACCCCGAGATCGGCGAGATCCCCTGCTTCGGCATGCTGCCCAAGGTCGAGATGCCTCTGCTGACGCCGGAGGAGCGTCTGGCCAACCCCTGGCAGTCCGTCTTTACCACCTACACCTGCGAGCAGGCCACCTGCGAGGCGACCCGTTGCCTGCAGTGCGACCTCCGCAAGGATATCGCCAAGACCCGTCTTTGGACGGAGTATTCCATTAAGTAAGGAGGCCCCGACTATGTATCGTGAAGAATATTTTTCCGAAGTCCCCTCCCGCGACACGCTGACCGCGGAAATGTGCCCTGTCCAGTGGGCTCTCGGTGTGGCCCGCGCCGCCCGTGAGGCCAGCGACGGCAAAAACGTTATGGGCCGCGACGGCATGACCCAGCTCGCGCAGATCCTTTCCGACCTGACCACCGGCAACGCCGAGGACGATGACATCGAGCTTGTCCGCGAGATCTGCAGCGTCATCATGACCACGCCCGGCTGTGAGCATTCCGCCAAGGCCGCTTCCGACATTCTCTGGAGTCTGGAAAACAACACCATGGACTGGAATAACCACCGCCGCAAACGCTGCATGAAGGGCGTCTGCTGGGAGAACGCCGCAGCCGTCGGCGCTCCCGAAGGCCGTCAGCGCCGCCGCCGCAGAGGCGGCTCCGCCGAGGCGTGACCCGAAACCCCATACCAAAAACCGTCCGGTCAATATGACCGGGCGGTTTTTTGCGCACAAAAAGACACGGCCCCCGAAAAGGCCGTGTCTTTATACAGGTTTTTTACGCGGCGGGGAATTCCTCGCCGGGATAGTTCGCGGTCATCCAGTCCGCATAGTCCATCGCCCCGATGACGGGGTTGATGTCGATGAAGGGAGCAATGTACGGGCTTGCCGCCGCGTAGGTGTCCTCCATCGCCGCCGTGCCGGACATGAAGGCATCCGCCGCGATGAACGCCGCGACATAGTCGCGGTACTCGTCGAAGTGGGGATACGCCGCCGCGTCAAGGCCCGCGTTCATGCTGGCGTCGAAGCCGGCGGGCTCGCCGTTGGCGCCGGTATCCTCGGCCGCAGCCGCCTCAGCAGCCGCCGGGGTGACGACGATATCGCCCGTCCAGGAGCCGCCTGCGGTCACATCGACCACAGCGCCGTCCACCGTGACGGTGCCGTTCACGACGCCACCCGCCGCAACGGTCAGGCTGTCGAGGTTGGACTCGCCGGTAACGTTCCAGGTGGAGGTTGCGTCCACGCTCAGGGCGGAGACGGTACCCTCGCCGTCGAAGTATTTCTCGGTGTCGAGCAGCCAGTAGCAATATTCATCGGCCGCGACCTCCTCGGACCACATCGCATCCCATGCGGCCTTGTCGATGGTGACATACGCGCCGTCCCAGGTGGAGTTCACAAGCTCGACCGCAGTGTTGCGCTGATAGTCGTAGTGGTCGACATCGCCCGCGATGGTGCTGTCGGTGATGGTCATGGTGACGTACTTCTCGCTCATGTCATCGGTCGCCAGAGCATAACGGCTCATGGAGTCGGAGTTCAGGGCGGTCATCAGCAGGACGCCGCTGGAGCTCTCGGCGGTGACATTCTTGAGGTCGATGTCCGCGCCGGTGGACTTCACCAGGATGTTCGCGCCCTTGACGAGGTCAACATACGCGCCGACGGCCGGGCCGTAATCGGTGCTCCAGTCGATGAGGGTCGCCTGCGCGTCAAGCTCGGCGGAGGTGACAAGGTCGGTATCCTCAAGGTCGAGGATCGCCACAAAATCGCCGCGTGCGCCGCCGCCGCCCATATCGGGAGAGTGGAGCTGGAAGTCATTGCGGCCGGCCGCCACAAGGGAACGGCCGTCGCCATAGGTCTCCGAGACCTCGTAGTCGGCGGGCAGATAGGCCAGGACCGCCTCGTCGGCCGCCTCGCCGCTGCGCATATGGATCTCGCCGTTGTTGGAGATGATCGCGCCAACCTCTGCGCTCAGGAGCTGAGAGGCATAGAACCAGTCCACGCAGGAGGTGTCGGCATAGGTGCCGTAGCCGCCGTACAGCGCCTGACCGATGGAGTCATAGCTGTAGAAGGTGAAGCCGGACTGCGCGGAGTCGGTGGACATGGCGGCCCAGCCCTCGGTGGTGACGGTGGAGCCGTAGTAGTAGGTCTGGCTGGTGCCGACGGACATATTGGCGCGGGCATAGCCGGAGATCAGAAGGCCGAGGTTGGAGGGGGGATCGGCGATGTCGGCGGTGTAGCCGGCCTCATCACCAGTGAAGCCTGTCTGGCTGATCTCGGAGTTGATGACCACCATAATGCCGGAACGCTCGCAGTCGACGGTATAGTTGCCGTTGCGGCCGCCCTTGCCGGCATTCGTCAGGGTGGAGTTCTTGATGATGAGGGTGCCGTTCGTGACGCCCGCAATGTAGCCGCCGGCATCGTTCTCACCCACAGGCTCGGTCACGGTCTTCGTGATGACGGAGTCTTCAATCGTGAATTCGCCGCCGGTGACCTGGAAGCCGTTGGTGGTGAAGTCGGTGATCTCCATGACCACGTTCTTCGCGCCGGAAGCGGTGATCTCTCCGGAAGCAACGCTGACGCCGTCCGTGACGGTCTCGGTCAGGCCGTTCTCGTCGATCGCGTAGGCGGTGATGCCCGCCTCCGCACTCGCGTTCATCGACATGACGGTCTCGTCAGAGCCCTCTCCGGACGCCTCGCCGGAAGCGAATGCGCCGAGGCTCAGGATCATGGTCAGCGCCACGATGAGAGCCAGTATCCTGCTGGTTTTCTTCATGCTGTTCTTTCTCCTTTCATATGTGCCAGATATTGTGGGCATATTCCTGAATCGCGCGGTCCGCGGCAAAAACGCCGGATTCCGCGATATTCACAAGAGATAGCTTGGCGGCCGCACGCGGGTCGGCCATGAGCGCGTACAGCTCCTCGTGCGCCCGGCGGTAATCCGCAAAGTCCGCGAGCAGCATATAGGGATCTCCTCCGTAGAGCAGACCGGCAACGACGTCGGGATAGCTCTTTCCGTCGCCAAAGCCCTGGCGGAAGCGTTCAAGCACCGCCCGAGTCACGGGGTCGGAGTCGTAATACGACTGCGGATTATAATGCGGGCGCAGCGCCTCCACCTGATCGGCGCGCAGGCCGAAGATAAAGATGTTCCCGTCACCGAGCTGCTGATGCATCTCGACATTCGCGCCGTCCATGGTGCCGATCGTGACGGCGCCGTTCATCATGAGCTTCATGTTGCCGGTGCCGCTGGCCTCCTTGCCGGCGGTGGATATCTGCTCGGACACCTGCGCGGCGGGCATGAGCGCCTCCGCCATCGATACACGGTAGTTCTCGGCAAAAAATACCTGCAGCTTTCCCCGGCAGACGGGGTCGCTGCTGATGTCCAGGGACAGTGAGTTCAGAAGCTCGATGATGCGCTTTGCGGCGGCATAACCGCCCGCAGCCTTGGCCGCGAACACAAAGGTGCGGGGCAGAAAATCCATATTCGGGTTTTCATGCAGACGCTGACGCAGGCTCTCAATGAGCATGGCGTTGAGAAGCTGGCGCTTATATTCATGCAGGCGCTTGACCTGCACGTCCAAAACGGCGGACGGGTCGAGCTTCGAGCCCTGCACCCGGTCGAGCCACGCGGCAAAGGACACCTTATTCGTGCGCTTGATCGCGTTCAGGCGATCGAGCACCGCGGCGTCGTTTTCGTAGGCGCGGAGCTTTTTGAGCTCCTCCGGCCTTGTGCGCCAGCCGTCGCCGATCAGCTCCCGCACGAGCGCGGACAGCTCCGGGTTCACCTGGTCGAGCCAGCGGCGGTGGTCGATGCCGTTCGTGACGAACGTATAGCGCTCCGGCGTCAGCGAGCAGACGTCCCGGAACAGATCGTTTTTGAGGATCTCCCCGTGCAGGGTGGACACGCCGTTGATGCGGAAGCAAACCGCCTGGCAGAGGTTCGCCATATGCACGCTGCCGCCGGAGAGGATCAGGCAGCGCTCGACGCGGCTCTGATCGTTGTGGAACGCCTCGCGCAGATAATTGCCCCAGCGGATATTAATCTCGCGGATGATCTGCCAGACACGGGGCAGAAGCTGCTGCACCAAGCCCTGCGGCCACTTCTCGAGCGCTTCGGACATAACGGTGTGGTTCGTATAGGCGACGCTGCCGCGCACGGCCTCCATCGCCTCGTCCCAGCCGAGGCCGTCCTCATCCATGAAGATGCGCATAAGCTCGGGGATGATGAGCGTCGGGTGGGTGTCGTTGATCTGGATGACGTGATGCTCCGGGAAGGAGCGGACATCGCCCCACGCCGCGCGGTGCTTTTTCACAAGATCCTGCGCCGTGGCGGAAACGAAGAAATATTGCTGCTTCAGGCGCAGCTCCTTCCCCTGCGGGTGATCGTCCGCAGGGTACAGCACCTTTGTGATGACCTCCGCATTCGTGCGCTCAGCCAGCGCCTTTTCATATTGGCCGCCGGAAAAGAGGAACATATCGAGGCTTTCGGGACTGTGCGCTTCCCACAGGCGCAGGGTATTCACGCGGCCCTGATAGCCGCTGATGAGCATGTCACGCGGCACCGCGAGAACGCTGGTATAGCCCGTTTGGGTCGTGCGGCACATACCGGTGTGATCCCACTCCTCCTCGACATGCCCGCCAAAGCGCACCTCACAGGAGTCCTCCACCCGGGGCACGAGCCAGCTGTCCGCGCCGAGACGCCAGTCGTCGGCCACCTCGGTCTGCGCGCCGTTTTTGATGACCTGGCGGAACAGGCCGTGCTCATAACAGATCGAATATCCCATCGCGGGGATGTTCAGCGTAGCCATGCTGTCGGAATAGCAGGCAGCCAGACGGCCGAGGCCGCCGTTTCCGAGCCCTGCATCCGGCTCGCACTCGAAGATGTCCGACGCATTGCGGCCCATCTGCGCCAGCGCCTCTGTCAGATTCCGGCCGATGCCGAGATTGTAGGCATTCTTCATCAGGCTCCGGCCGAGCAGGAATTCCATTGAGAGGTAATGCACCTGCCGGTACGGCGTCGGCTCCTGAACCGAGAGACTGCGGCTCATCATTTCGCGAATCACCATCGCCGCCGCCTGAAAAACCTGCGCGTCGGTAGCCGCTTTGCCGTTCACGCCGAAATGGGCGCAGAGCTTATCTTCGATCGCTGCATGCAGTTCACTGGTTGTGATTTCTGACATAATTACTCCTTGAATTTGCCTGGATGATTATACGACGGCCCCCTTGGGCACGACAATGGGCAGGCGTTCGCTGCCGGCCAAAAAACAGTTCTTCTGGATGACGACATCCTTGTCCGCAATGACGCATTTGAGGTGTGCGCCGGCTTCAATCACGGCGTCCTGCAGGATGACGCAGTTCTGCAGCTTTACGCCCTTACCGATCCGGACGCCGCGGAAGAGAACGCAGTTTTCAAGCTCACCCTCGACATAGCAGCCATCGGCCACGAGGCAGTTGCACACCCGCGCCTCATCGCCGTAATAGGTGCTGACCTCGGCGCGTTCCTTGGTGCGGATCGGCCGCTCCTCCGGGAAGAAGCCGGTCATCACCGCCGGCTCCAGCATATCCATGCTCGCCTGATAGTACTCCGCCGCCGTGGAAATGCGGCGCAGATATCCGTCGTGAACATAGAGTCCGACGCGGCCGCCCCCGGCAAGATAATTCGCCAGCGCGTCCCGGTGGAAATGGATACGGCTGCCGTCGGAGCAAAAATCCATGAACGAAAGCAGAAGCTCCTTCCGGAGCAGGTAGATCTCCGTCGAAACAAGGCCCTCGCGCCTATCACCGTTTGAGAAAACAAGCTCCGTCGAGAACCCGTCGTCACCGGGGACAAAGCGGTGATGCGCATACGCCGGCTCGCCCGTCACACAGACTGCGGTAATCTCCGCGCCGGTGCGGCGGTGCCGCTCCATGGCGGCGCCCAGATCGACATTGCCGACAACGTCGCCCGAGGCCAGAACGATATTCTCATGGGGGATATCCTCAATATATGAGCGCACGCTGCGCAGCGCCTCCATACAGCCGGAAAAATGTCCGGAATGGGCCTCGCGCAGGCCGAAGGGAGGCAGCAGGCGCAGACCGCCGTTCCGGCGGGAAAGGCCCCATGCCTTGCCGCTGGACAGATGGTCGAGAAGGCTCTGGTAATCCCGCTCCATGATAACGCCCACATCGCGCACGCCGGCGTTGACCATCGCGGACAGCGCAAAGTCAATCAGCCGGTAGCGTCCGCCGAACGGGATTGAGGCGGTGTTACGGTGCGCCACCAGCTCCTGAAGCGCGGGGTCGGAGCGGAGCGTATAGATGATGCCCTGAAAATCGTTTTTCATTTTACGCCCTCCACATCGTCATAGATCATGGCGTTCGGAGCGACCATCGCGCCCTCGCGCACTGTCACGTCCGGGCCGACGGTGGCAACGCCCCAACCCTCGGAGCCGTCCGGCTCTGCGCCGACCTTCGCGCCGGCGCAGACGCGGGCGTTCTCGCCAAGAATCGCAAAGCGAACCTCCGCCCCGGCCTCCACAACGGCGCCGGGCATCAGCACGCTGTACTCGACCTTCGCGCCTTCCCTCACCGTTACCTGATTCGACAGGACGCTGTTGAAGACGCTTCCCTCTACGACGCAGCCCTCAGTCACAATGGAGTGGCGGATATCCGCAGTCTTTCCGACCACCTGCGGCGGACGGATGGGGCTGCGGCTCAGGATGGGCCAATCGGGGTCATACAGGCCGATGAGCTCAGGCGTCAGCATGTCCATATTGGCGTCCCACAGGCTCGTGATCGTACCCACGTCACGCCAGTAACCCTGGAACCGATAGGGCCAGAGCTTCTCACCCGCCGCCAAAAGACGCGGGATGATGTTTTTGCCGAAATCAAATTCGCTGTCCGGGTCGTTATCGTCGTCAATGAGGGCCTGGCGCAGGGTCTTCCATGTGAAAATGTAAATTCCCATCGAGGCAAGATCGCTCTTCGGATGGGCAGGCTTTTCCTCAAACTCGCAGATATAGCCGTCCTCCGCGACATTCATGATGCCGAAGCGGGTCGCCTCCGCGAGGCTTACCTGAATGACGGCGATGGAACAGGCCGCCCCCTTCTCCTTGTGCTCGCGGAGCATGTCGGAGTAGTCCATCTTGTAGATGTGGTCGCCGGAGAGGATCAGGACGTATTCGGGGTCCCAAAGGTCAATAAAGTCCAGGTTCTGGTATATGGCGTTGGCCGTGCCGGAGAACCAGTTGCCCTTCTCCCCGGCCGACATATAGGGCGGCAGGATATACACGCCGCCGTCGTCCCCATCCAGGTCCCAGGGCTGACCGCTGCCGACATAGGCATTGAGCTTCATGGGCCGGTACTGCGTCAGCACGCCGACGGTATCGATGCCGGAATTGACGCAGTTGGACAGCGGGAAGTCGATGATGCGGTATTTCCCGCCGAAGGGCATATTGGGCTTGGCCACATTCGACGTGAGGGCATACAGACGGGAGCCCTGCCCTCCCGCCAGCAGCATGGCAATACATTCCTTTTTCATCGGAACACCTCCTGTTGGGGACTAATATTGGGTCGCTTCAGTTAAACCTTCCCATGGCCTTTTCCGGACCGTGGAGGATATATTCCTCCGCCGCCTCCGCCGCCGCATCGCAGGCGGACGCGAACGCCTCGGCGTCCTGATTCCGGGGCACGCCCAGAACCCAGTCGATCTGCTCCTGCCCGCCGGACCCTGGCGCACCCACGCCGATCTTGACGCGGGGGAAGGCCTCCGTGCCGAGATGGGAAATGATGCTCTTGAGGCCGTTATGTCCGCCGGCGGAGCCTTTGGTGCGGATACGGAGCTTTCCGCAGGGAAGCGATATATCGTCCGACAATACCAGCACATGATCGGCGGGGAGCTTGAAAAACCGCGCCGCCGCGCCCACGGCCTCGCCGGAATTGTTCATATAGGTCTGCGGCTTCATGATAAGCGCGGTCTCGCCGTTCGGGAGCGTCCATTTCCCCGTCAGCGCCCGGAAGCGCAGCCGGGTCACGGAGACGTTATGCTTTCTGCTCAGCGCCTCCGCGGCCAAAAAGCCGGCGTTATGCCGCGTCCCGGCATACTTCGGGCCGGGATTGCCCAGGCAGACCACGAGCCATTGTATGCCGGAAGCTCTGCCGAACATCAGCTAAACAGGTCAGACAGGGACTCGTCGTCGTGGATTTTCTGGATCGCGGACGCGAACATGGGCGCGACGGAGAGATACTTGATGCGCCCGATCTGCGGCTTATCCTTCGGATAGGGGATGGTGTCAAGAAGCAGCAGTTCCTCGAGCACGCTGTTTTCGATGCTCTCCAGCGCCGGGCCGGACAAAACGCCGTGGCTTGCGCAGGCGTAAACACGGCGGGCGCCGCCGATCTCCTTGAGCGCCGTGGCCGCGCCGCAGAGGGAGCCAGCGGTATCGACCATGTCGTCGAGGATGATGACGTCCTTGCCCTCGACATGACCGATGAGGTTCATGACCTCGGACTGGTTGGCATGCTCGCGGCGCTTGTCCACGATGGCAAGACCGGTGCCGAGCTTCATCGCAATGCTGCGGGCGCGGGCCACGCTGCCCACATCGGGGGACGCGACAACGACGTCCTCATTGCCGACGCCGAAGCGCTCGATGTAATGATTGACAAACACCACGCCGCCCTGCATATTGTCCACGGGGATATCAAAGAAGCCCTGGATCTGCGCCGCGTGAAGGTCCATGGTCAGGACACGGTCCGCGCCGGCGGTGGTCAGCAGGTTCGCAACGAGCTTCGCGGAGATGGGATCGCGGCTTTTGGCCTTGCGGTCCTGACGGGCATAGCCAAAATACGGTATGACCGCCGTGATGCGGCCGGCGGAAGCCCGGCGCATGGCGTCGATCATGACGAGCAGCTCCATGAGATTATCGTTTACGGGGCCGCAGGTCGACTGAAGCAGGAACACGTCCGCACCGCGGACCGGTTCATACACCGAGACGGAGCATTCGCCATCGGCGAAGTTCGTGCAGACCGCATTGCCGAGCGGAAGCCCCAGGCAATCGCTGATGCCCTGCGCCAGCGCGGAGTTTGAGTTTCCCGCGAAGAGCTGGATGGTTTTTCCCTGAGATATCATTGGACTGATCCCCCTACCCAAAATAATATAAATTTTTATATCTTTCTGTGTCCATCCCTATGCCCGAATGCGCATAATTACAGACGCTATACATTATAGCAAACCACCCCGATAAATGAAAGTCCTTCCGGCGTTTTGTCAGCATTTTTTAACCATTTTGCCTGCAGCCGCGGCAGAACGGAATCCTGCCGCTTTCACGCAGCCGGGTTCCGTTCTGCTGCTCCGTTTTCCTCGACACGGCGTCCGACGCTCCCAGTACCCGTCCGCGTTCCGAACAATACTGCCGGCAGCATGATAATCATATTGCAGATATCGGCTTTTTCACCGCTGCGCCAAAAGCTCCTCCCGGCCGATTGCGGCCAGGCCGGGCAGTGGCTCCGTCTCGCCGCAGAGCGCCGCGGCATACCCGCCGGGTAGTGTGTAATCCCGGAAAAACAGGCCGGGCACGCGGTGGATGACATCCGTTTCGGAGAGCGTCAGCATCCGCTCATCGCTCACAGCCTTCACCCATGCCTCCTTGCGTGTCCAGAGGCGGAAAAGCGCCGCGTTCTGCTCTTCCTCCGGCTGGCGGGACAGCCATTCCCGCTCCGCCGGATGAAGCCGCCGCGCAAGGCTCAGGCGCGTCGGGCGAAGCTGCTGCACATCCGCGCCCACCGGCCGGCCGCTCACGGCACAGAGGACATACCGCCCGGAATGAGACAGGCTGAACCATACGTCGCTCCGATCCGCCAGCACGGGCTTTCCCGCCGGACGCAGGGTCACGCGGTCCATCTCGCCGTCCGTCAGCCCGCGCCGCCTCATCGCCGCGGCGAACAAAAGCCCCGCCGCCAGGCTCTCCTCCCGGGCTTTTTCGTTTTTCAACGCTTCCCAGCGTCTGCGGCGCCATTTTGGGAGCGCCAGCGCCGCCGTATCCGGCAGCGGCCCGCCGTCCCGGTCAAAAACAAAGATCTCCGTCATCGGCTCTCACCAGACCGGCTCATACCAGTAGAAGTAGGTCGTATAGTTCTGCATGCGGTACAGCGCCAGGTCGTGATGCCGCTCCTGACGGGTGGCCTCCAGCTCCACGTCGTAGATCCAGTCGATCCCGTCCTCCGGGATGACCACGAACGCATGCGCGCCGTGATACTGGTTCACCTCGGCCGAAACGATATAGGCTTCCTGCCCCAGCACCCGCGCCAGCAGCCCGAACGCCGCCGCAAAGCCGTAGCAGGTGCCGCCGCCGTTTTGGAAAAAGCGCAGCGCCCGCTCGTATTCCCAGCCCATCACGCCCGGCTCCAGCGGGGTCATATCCTCCGGCTGCACGAGGTACTCGCCGTAATACTTCACATAGAGATACGCCGCCTGAAGCGCAGCCTCGTCATCAAGCGCGCCCGCGCCGATTTCCTCCAGCACGTCGCGCAGGAAGCCGTCCAGCTCCGCGCTCCCGGTGGTATACCCGCCGTCCGGAGCAAAGCTCCACACATCGTAGTCCGCGTCGCGGACAAGTGTTCCGTCCTCCCAGACCGCGTAGAGCCAGTTATACGCCCGATGCACGCCCGGTTCCGGGGCCGGAATGTCCCCGTCCGTGACCGCGTCGGCGATATACGCCCATGCATAATCGTCCCGGCTTATATCCGCCGGAAGGCATTCGGCCAAAAACAGTGCCGTTTCATCCGGGCTCCTGCCCGCGAGCCGCACCAGCACGACCGCCAGCTCCTCCCGCCGGACAGGTTCGTCGTTGCCGGCGCTTTTCCCGCTCCGGGCGGTCACGCCCGCGAGGACGTCCGCAGCCAGCACACGCACGTCGTCCGCCTCCGGCAGCGCCTGTGCCAAGCGACGCAGGATATGCGAAAGCTCCTGCCGTGACACGGCCTCGTCCGGGCCGAAGCAGTCGTCCTCCGTTCCCGGGATAAGCCCCGCAGCAAAAAGCATCGCCGCCTCTCGATAGCCAGAATCGCCCGCGTGATAATCTGAAAACGCCGGCGACGCCGACGGAAGCCCGTCGAGCATCGGCGCCAGCAGACGGCACAGCGCGCTTCTTGTCACGATCTGCTCCGGATGAAAATCGCCGCTTCCGCGGTTGTTCATGAGCGCGGGATGCCCGTCCTGCGCGGCCAGCGTCAGCGCGGCCGCCGGCGTCGTGGTCAAGGCCGTCAAAACCTGCGGCTCCGGCGACGGGGAGGCGTCCTCCGCCGTCACCGGCGCTGCGCCGCAGCCGCACAGAAGCAGCAGCAACAGCCCCGCAGCCCACGCGATATTCCATTTTCGGCCTTTCTCTCTCATACGGCCCTTTCCATCAAAGACAGAACCGTGAGCTTGCTCACGGTTCCATCGTGCTCGTTTTTGCTCTGGCTCAGTCGGCCAGATAGCCAACCAGAAGGTCCATCACGCCAGTATCGTCCGTGACGGTGACGGTCTCGGTCTGCTCATCATAGTGCAGGCTTGCGCCCAGCGCATCGAGGATGCCGCCGAGGGCGATTTTGAGCTGGCCGTCCTCGACATAGGTCTCAATGCCGAGCGCGCTCAGCTCCTCCTCGCCAAGCTCGACGGTCGTCGTATCCGCGCCGTCCTCGACAAGGATGACCACGCCGGTGTAGGTAACGCCCGGCTGGAAGGCCTCGATCCTCGTGCCGGCGGAGGTGTCATACGCCGCCTCGCTGCCGCTCATGCCGCAGTCGACATAGATGGCAAGGGTCTTTCCCTCGGGGGCCTTGACGACCGCGCCGTCCTCCATCGTGAAGCTGTACAGGTTGGAATCGCCGGCGACCGTCCAGACGGAATCGGCATCCATCGCCATGCGGACACCCCATACGGTGTCATAGCTCTCGTTGTATATGCAGCGCGCCAGCGTCGCCTCGACGGCGGTCATATCCTCGGTCGCCTCGGTCAGCTCCTCCTCGGGCATGGAGGCCACGACCTCGTTCCAGTAGTTGTTCCAGCTCGTCACCGTGCCGCCGACGACCGCGCCGGTCAGCTCGGCATTTTCAAGGGACAGAACCATCTTGCGGAAGTAGTCCTCGTGCAGGATGTCGCCCTCGGCGCTCATATTTTTGAATACGATCTCGTCGCCCACATACTCTGCGCCGTCCACGGGATAGATGCCGGAGGCCATGGGGTCGTAGGCGTAGGCGGAGTGAACAAGAACGCCGGTGCGGCTTTTCAGCTCGCAGTTGTCAAACACGACCTTGCCGTTATGGCAGGCGATGTCGATGATCGCGCCGTTCACATGCTCAGCCATCAGCTTGGAAATGCCGGTGCTCGTGGACTCATAGTCAGCCGGGGTCGTGCCGTCGGCAAAGACGATATCCTCGGGCATGGTGGACATATAGGTGTTGCGGATCTCGGCGGCGGCCTGGCTGTCCGCACCGGACATATCCGCGTGCATCTTGATGGGGTAATCGTTCGCAATCAGCTCCGTGCGGCCATCCGCCGTCGCGGCGGGGACCAGCAGGTCGGCCTCGCCGTCATAGGGGGCGACCGCCGCATCGGAGGCATTTTCAAGGCCGTCGATGATCGCAGAGGCGGTGCGGCAGATGGTGATCGCGGCGTTGCCCGCAACAACACGGCTGCCGTAGGCTTCGAGCGCGCAGCCGGCCGCATCATAGATCGCGTAGCCGCCAAGGCCCATGTTCTCCACGTCGGAGTTCACGACATACATGGTCGCGGCGGTGTTGTCGAAGCTCAGCGCGCCCCAGGCGTTGGTCAGCGCCGTGCTGTTCAGACACCAAACGTCGCCGCCCATGAGCAGGAAGGCGCGGGTGCTGTGGTTCAGGAAATAGCTGTCCACGATGATGAGATCGGAAAGCTGCGAGACGTTCTTATCGCGGGTGGAGGCAGGGATGTGGACGATGGGACGGCCCGTGCCGGCCGCCTCGCCGTAGACATTTTGAAGCTCCAGAGACCGGCCGTTGAAGGCAATGCCCGTGCCGGGCGCGGTCTCGGTCGCGCTGGTGGCCAGTTCCTCATCCTCCGCGACGTCCATCACGATGACGGAGTTATACATTTGTCCGTCAGGCGCTTCATAGTAATCCTCCGCGCCGCCGATCTTATAGGTCGTCTCGGTATCGGTCAGGGAGTTGATGACGACGCCGGAGTTGCCGACGGCGTTCTCCTCGTCCCAATCCTCCGCGCCGCAGTAGAGGCTTATGCCGTCCAGGACGTTCATTTCGCCGGAGGCCGGTGCGGTCACGGCCGTTTTCGTCTCCAGTGTATAATCGTCGGTGAGATTCTGCGACAGGGTATAGCCCGCGTCACCGTACTCGAAATAAATCGCGGCACGGGCGCCGAGGATGTCCACCGCCTTGGTGGAGTTATCCGGCGGTGCGCTGGTGGCGCGGCCGCCCTGCGACGTGTCCGGCATGTCGGACGAGGCGAGGACGCCGATGGACAAAACCATGCACAGGATCAGAAGCAATGCGAGAACTTTGGTCGTTTTCATAGGCTTTTTCCTTTCTGCCGCTATTTGTTTATTTCATGACATTCTATAAATCATTATAACGCTTTCCCGAAAAAAAACAATCCCTTATTTAAATGACACGCCGTTGACACGGACATTAAAATGCTTTAAGATGCAAAACATATGGCGGCCCTTCTGAGGTTCTGCACAGCCGTTTTCTTGAAAGCGGCTGTTTTCTATGCTATAATTGTGAAACAATTAATTTTCGAGAGGAGAATCCCCATGAAGAAGCTTCTGTCCACCCTGCTGGCACTGGCGCTCGTCCTGAGCCTGGGCGTCCTCGGCTATGCCTCCGGCGAGGCCACCGCGGAGGAGGATACCGGCCCCAAGGCCGTCCTCGTGCTCGGCGACGACGGCGAGGAGCCGGAAAAAGAGCAGACCGAGGGTTTCAGCCTGACCTACTATGACGGCGGCAGTATCGACGCAAACGGCATCCACGGCTTCCTCTTCACCTCCGACAGCTCCGACGCGGCGTTTCTGTATTCCGAGCCTACCGATGAGGACGGCGTGACCTTCTCCATCGGCGGAAACGCCATCAACTATGATCTTGCAGACTTCCCCGGCTCCGAAACGGCCGTTGAATTTCTGCGTTCCGTCGGCGTGGACACCGCCGACTCCGTGATTATCCTCGGCGACGATCAGGCTGCCGATTCCTGTCCTCCGGTCATCTCCGCGAAGGGCTGGACGAACCTCACCATCGAGGGCGTCGCTCTGCTGGCGGATGGCGCCGCCCGCAGCGCGTTCTACTCCGACGTTTCCGGCGGCAGCACCGTCCCCGGCCCCGGCTCCGGCGGCGCACAGGGAAATGAAGCCCCCGTCGTTATCGTGCGCGATTCCCTGCTCGAGACCACCGGCG
This sequence comes from uncultured Oscillospiraceae bacterium, assembly GCA_964406615.1. Classification (GTDB taxonomy): domain Bacteria; phylum Bacillota; class Clostridia; order Oscillospirales; family Oscillospiraceae; genus CAJOIG01. The sequence goes on along the minus strand of CAYOSI010000015.1, from coordinate 19,815 downwards.
GCGGCGACATCGACAGCGAAATCTCCGTCGGCAGTTCCGGCGGCCGTGCCCGCGGCATCCAGCCCCAGGGCAAGAGCGTCACCTATCTCATCAGCTCCGCCATCGTGTCCCGCACCTGGGGCGCCTGGAGCACGGACTCCGCCCGCCAGGGCCTCGACCTCGTCGCCTGGCGCAGCCTCGGCCTGAGCCAATGCGGCTACGGCGCTTACGCCGACACGAGCTGCCGCGTATTCCTGTATGGCAGCACCCTCATCGGCAGCTCCGACGGCATCGTTGCCTCCAACAACGGCGAGATCTATGTCACGAGCAGCGACGACACGACGAACACCACCGAGCTCCGCGCCGTCATGAGCAAGACCACCTCCGCCCGCGACCTGAGCTGGGCGGATACCGGCGCCGTCGCCGAGCCCATGGACAGCGTCATCAAGGGCGGTCAGACCGCCGTTCAGTTCCACATGCCCGACCAGGGCCACTCCGGCGCAAAGAACCAGACCCAGGGCACGCTCTACATGAAGGGCGGCGCACTGGTGACCGACGAGAGCCTTATAAACGGCGGCTTCGATTCTCTTGATTCCTATAATCAGCACTATGCCGGCGCCTGCCTCGTCACGAAATCCGCCCAGACCAACGCGCTCTTCCGCGGCACGACGATGGAAAGCTGGAACGGCGTTCTCATCCACTGCATGATAAACTCCGACTCCAACGTCAACGACATCGCCGACGGAGACGAGACCATCGGCAGCACCGTCACCATGCAGGATATGGACGTCACCGGCGATATCGTCCACGACGACTATCAGCGCGAGCTGTACCTCAACCTCGACAACACCACCCTCACCGGCGCGATCTACTCGAACACCTGCGAGGACTGGAATACCCTGTGCGAGGCTGAATTCGACGGCGAGTACATTCTGAACCCCGACGGCTATGACACCTGGTGGGGCGTGACCGTCAACCTCGCCAACGGCGCCGTCTGGAACGTCACCGAAACCTCCGTCGTCACCGACCTCATCATCAACGACGGTTGCTCCGTGAACGGCGTCATCACCGAAAACGAAAACGGCACGCTGACCATCGCGCCGGCGGCCTCCGGCGAGGCCTCGTAACGCGATGATCCCCCTGCCCGCAGAGCCGATCGCCTATTCTCTCGGCTCGACCCTCTCCCGGTTCACCGGGTTCTTCTACCAGGCATACCTGATCCCCCTTTTCCTGGCCGTCCTCACGCTCCGGCTCTGCTCGGAGCGTGGGCGGCCCCTCCGCGCCGCCGCCGAAATCCTCGGCGTCCTGCTCGTCGGAGCGGGGCTGTACCTTCTCTGCGCGCCGGTCATCGGCAATTTCACGAGCATCGGCACCGTCAGCCACGTCATGCTGATGTCGCTCGTCATCCTGTACGCCGCGTTCTGCTGCCGCATGCCGGTGCCGTCCATGGTCGTGCTGGCCGCCTCGATCCTGACGAATATCAATTTCTCCCAGTCCATATGCACGCAGTGCCTCATGCCGGTGCTCCCGGTGGGGCTTTCAAACCTCCTCCAATTTCTGCTTCTCGCCGCCGCGCTGGCGGAGATCTACATTTTCCGTCCGTCCGACACGGGGGAGAGCATTCCCACCGGCTATTGGTGCTCCATGCTTGTGATCGCCGTGCTGTCCACCGCCTGTCTTTACAGCATCCGCATCGTCGGCGGACAGAGGCTCTATTTCAACTATCCGACCTGGCTGGTCATCACCGTCATCCTCGCGGCCTTTTACCTCGTGAACCTGCTGATCTATTACCTCTACCATACCCTCGTCCGGGAGTATCGCGCTTCCGCGGCCGTAAAGGCCATGCAGGCCAAGCTCGAGCAGGACCTTGAGTTCTACCGCCGCTCGGAAGCCGTTTTGCAGGAGTACCATGCCCTGCGGCATGAGCTGAAAAACCACATCGCCCTTATGGAAAGCCTGCTGCGGGACAAGCAGTACGACAAGCTGGAGCGGTACTTCGCCGATTACTCGGGGAAGATCACGCCGCAGCTTGCGGAATTCCGCTGCGCAAGCCCGCTTATAAGCTCCGTCATCTCCCACCAGATGAACACCGCGCAGGCCGCCGGCGTGACGCTCGACGTGATCGCCGCCGTGCCGGAAAAGCTCGGCATCGCGGACGACGACCTCTGCTCCGTGCTCTCCAACATGCTCGACAACGGTGTGGAGGGCTGTCTCCGGGCCGGACAGAGCCTCGTCCGGGCCGCGCTCCACACCGACCGGAACTGCCTCTTTATCACGGTCACGAACCCCGTCTCCGGGGATATCCTCAGAGAGAACCCGTCGCTTCTGTCCACCAAGGAAAACGCCTCCGCCCACGGCTTCGGCATCCCGATCCTGCGGCGGATCACGGAGAAGTACGACGGCATCATCACCTTCCATGTCGAGGACGGCTGGTTCACCGCCGACGCCATGATGTATATGGAGGACGAGCCATGAACAAGCTGACCGTCGCCTTCTGCGACGACGACGCGGTGTTCCGCGGCCTTTTGCGCCGCGCCGCAGAGCAGGCGTTTGCGGACGCGGGTCTCTCCGCCGTCTGCTTTGAGTCCGCCTCCGCCGCGGAGTTTTCGGAGACCGCGGGACACCTGTGCTTCGACCTGATCTTTCTCGACATTGATATGCCCGGCATGGACGGCATCCGCCTCGGCGAACAGCTCCGCAGCCAGAGCTGCCGTTCGGAAATCATCTACGTCTCCAACATGGACGACAAGGTCTATGAGATTTTTCCCGTACATCCGTGGGCGTTCATCCGCAAAAGCCGCTATGCCGAGGAGCTGCCCGGCGTTTTGGCCGAATACGTCCGCTCGCGGCGCAAAACCGCCGGGGCGGTCCTCCTGACCGGCGTCAGCGGCGAGCTCCTCTCCGTCGATCCGGCCGGGCTTGTCTACGCCGAGGCCGCCGGGAAAACGCAGAAGCTCATTTTCTCCGCCGAGGAGCCGCAGCTCATCCGCGCCTCCATGCAGGAGCTCGAGACGACCCTCCTCCCGCACGGCTTCATCCGCATCCATAAGGGCTTTCTCGTCAATTACCGCTTTATCAAAAAAATCACCTCCCGCAGCGTCCTTTTGGACACGGGAGGCGATCTTCCGGTCGGCCGCGACCGGCTCAGCGCTGCGCGCGAGCGCTATCTTGCATTGATGAAATGGAAGGGCCTGAACCGCCCGACATAAACGGACACGGAGCAAGGACGCATCCTCGTTCCGTGTCTTTTATTCCGTTTCGGGCCCGCGACTTTCCAGAAGGCCCCATACGACCCACATCATGGGCGCGGTCAGGCACAGGCCCAGGCCGAAGAAATCCTGGATCAAGTAGCACAGAAACGCGCTGCCGAGCGCCGGGACCAGCGCGTTTTCCTTCCGGCGCCGCACCCAGGTCACGAGCGAGCAGACCGCCGCCGCGACATAGGCCAGGCCGCCGAAGATCCCGAAATTTATGAAGTATCCGAGATAGACGTTATGGGCGTTTCCGACCAACACGACGCGCTCCCGGCCCAGCGCCTCGATGTACCGGCTCCAGCGGATGTCGAACCGCTCCGCCGTTGTGCCCGGACCGCCGCCGAGCCATGGCTTTTCCCAGACCAGCTCCCAGCCCTGCTTCCAGATCTGCCCCCGGTGCGAGCCGAACTCATCCGACAGCTCCCCGTGCAGCACGCGGGATATCTCATGGATCGTGCCGGACTGTCCCGGCCAGAAATACAGCACGCCGGCCCCCAGAAGCGCTACGCCGCCGGACACCCCCGCCGCGATGCGGGCTGTTTTTTCCTTTCGGATCGCCACCGGCACCGTCACTAGCACCGTACCGGCTGCGGCCAGCAGGCCCGCATCCACATCGCAGGCAAAAAGCACGAACAGGGACAGCGCCCCGGGCAGAAGCAGAAAGCTGTCCGCCCGCTCCTCCGAGAGCACGGCGAAGGTAACCAGAAGCGGCGCCGCCAGGCAGAGATAGGCCGCCAGAAGGCCGGTATTCCCGATCGTGCCCAGAAACGGCGCGTTCAGCGCCTCGTATTTGTCGTAATAATTCAGCCCCTCGGGATACAGCCAAAACGGGTCAAGCCCGCCGAGCTGCAAAACCGCGATGACGCAGCAGACCGCCGACGAGACGCCCAGCGCCCAGGCATAGCGCCGCCGCGGCACGGCGAGAAACGACACGCCGTAAAAAATACCCGCATACAGCAGCGTCGTGAGATAGCCGTCATAGCGGTCCGCCCCCAAAAGACAGACTCTTCCATACGGAGAAAACAGCGCCGAGAGCGCTCCCACCAGCAGAAACACCGCCATCAGCATATGCGCCGGACGAACCTCGACCCTGTACCGCTCTTTGCGCACCGCACCGACCACGAGCAGCGCCAGCACCACCGCCAGCCACAGACAGGTAGCCGCAGCAAAGAAGTGGAATTTTGACGCCGTGATGGCGGTATAGGCATGCAGCCGGAGACCGCAATAAAGCGGAAACACTCCCAGCATGACCAGAATATATTTATCCGTGACCCATTGGGCGCGGCGAAAAAACATGGCGAACCTCCCAAACCTTACTGCAGTGATTTTATCACAGCCGCCCCTTCTTTTCAATCCTCCCCGGCGCCGCCCGGGGCCCATGTGAGGTTGACACATTGTGGTCGATATGTTACAATATGTTACAATTTCGATACAAACAACGGCCCGTACATTTTAAAGGTGACATGATATGAAAAAAAAATCCAAACGTTTTGCAGCTCTGCTGCTGGCGATGACCGTCCTTGGCAGCCTGCCGGCGGTGGCGGCGGAAGGCAGTGAGCTTCCTGCGCCGGATGACATCTTCACGCTCGGCGAAGTCTCCGAGTACGGTCATATCCCCCTGCAGGACGAGGCGGCGGAGGCCGCTTCGGCCATAGCGGCATACAGCGTGATGACCGCCGCATCCGGCAGCGCCGGCACATCCTATGACCCCCGCACGGACGGCACGCTCCCTGCCGTGCGCGCGCAGGGCGAGTGGAACACCTGCTGGGCGATAGCCGCCATCGGCGTGGCCGAGCTGGACGGCCTTTACCGCGGTCTGCTCTCCACCAGCGCCGCCGATACCAACCTAAGCGAGCGGCACCTTCTCTATTTTTTGTCCCACCAGGCGGACGACCCGCTAGGCAACTCCTCCGGAGACTATAACACCAACGAATCCTACTGGATCACCCGGGGCGGAAACCCGCAGCTCGCCATGATGACGCTGGCAAGCTGGCACGGCGCGGCCTCCGAGGCGGCGACCGAGTCCGCCTACAGCGGCCTGTCCGGCTCCGACATTCTGCCCGCCGCCTACGCCTACGCCGACGAGCTTCACCTTGAAAACACCTATGCGCTCGATATCAACACCGCCGAAGCGCGCAGTACGCTGCAATCCATGATCCGAGAGCATGGCGGCGCCGTTCTGTGCCTGTACTATGACAGCGACTACCTCTTCCTTGGTTCACCCTCGGAAGCCGGGGACACCTCGGCCTCTGAGCCGGCACTGACATCTGTGTTAACGGAGACGTCCGAGCCGACGGAGACGTCCGAGCCGACGGAGACGTCCGAGCCGGCGGAGACGTCCGAGCCGGCGGAAACGTCCGAGCCGGCGGAAACGTCCGAGCCGGCGGAAACGTCCGAACCGGCGGAGACGTCCGATCCGGCGGAGACGTCCGATCCGGCGGAGACGTCCGAACCGGCGGAAACGTCCGAGTCGGCGGAAGCGTCCGAGTCGGCGGAAGCGTCCGAGCCGGCGGAGACGACCGAGTCGGCGGAGACGTCCGAGCCGGCGGAAACGTCGGACGGACCCGCCCCCGTTCTGGACGGCGCCCCCGAGGAGTCCGGCGACGATGCGCCGGACAGCGCCGCGGAGGATTTCACCGCCTGCTATTATCGGGACACGGCCGCCTTCTCCACAAACCACGAGGTGATTATTGTCGGCTGGGACGACGATTATCCCGCTGAGAACTTCGGATACTCCGCCGCCGGCTGCACCCCGCCCGGCGACGGCGCGTGGCTCTGCCGCAACTCCTACGGCACCTCCTGGGGTGACGGCGGCTATTTCTGGATCTCCTATTACGACGCGTCGATCTGCGCGAACAGCAACGGCTCCATCAGCGCCCGCGTCACCGTGTTTGACTTCGGCTCCGCCGACAACTACGAAAACAACTACGAATACGACGGTGCCGCCATCCTCAGCTATGTGAACGACTCGATCGGCGGTAAGGGCGTCTCTACAACCACCGCCGGCCCCGACACGCGCCGCTGGTACGCCAACATTTTCACCGCGAACGGCAGCAGCTCCGCCCGCGGAAGCGAGCTGCTCAAGGCCGTTTCCACTTACTCCTACCGCGCCGGCGTTCCCTACACCGTCGAGGTCTACAAGGACCTCCAAAACACAGACTCTCCCCTCTCCGGCACGCTGGCCGCAACGATCTCCGGCACCTTCACCTACGCCGGATACCACACCGTCGAGCTTCCCGAGGCCGTATCGCTCGAGCCGGGCGAGATGTTCAGCGTGGTGTTCCGCGTGGCCATGTCGCCGGACGGCTCCGTTTTCGTGCCGGGCTGCACCACCTCCTCCACCTGGTACAGCGTAAACGACTCCGCCGCCGGGCAGAGCTTTGTATCCCTTGACGGCGCCGCCTGGGTCGACTGCCACACGCTGACGGGCGCGCCGAACGTCCGCATCAAGGCCTACACCGACAGCGCAGACGCTGTTTTTCCCTTTACCGACGTCTCGGAATCGGACTGGTACTATGAGGATGTGGAGGCCAGCTGGCTCAAGCTCCTCATAGAAGGCATGACCGCCACCACCTACGAGCCGGACGGAACCGCTACCCGCGCGCAGGTCGTTACGACCCTGTGGCGTCTCGCCGGTGAGCCGGCCCCCGCCAAGGCCGCCGACTTCCCGGACGTCAAGACCGGTCTTTGGTATTCCGACGCAATCGCCTGGGCGAGCGAGAACGACATTGTAAACGGCTACCCCAGCGGACGCTTCCGCCCCTCGGCTCCGATCACCCGGCAGGAGCTCATGCTCGTGCTCTACCGCTTCGCGGAATCAAACGGCCTGGACGTCTCCCAGACGACCTCCCTCACCGGCTTCCAGGACAGCGCCTCCGTCGCCTCCTGGGCGGAGGACGCGGTGGTCTGGAGTATTGCCTCCGGCCTGCAGAAGGGCGTTGAAAAGCGCTCGGGCGTCTATCTGGACCCCGACGGAAACGTGACACGCGCCCAGCTTGCAGCGTTTCTGAATCGTTTTTCGGATATGACCGAATAAATCCGCAAACCGGGAGAGCTTCTTATGAATGAACAAACGCAGACCCGGAAGGCGGTGTTCCTGCGCGGCATGCGGGATGGCTTTCCCATCGGCCTCGGCTACCTCGCGGTGTCCTTTGCGCTGGGTATAACCGTCAAAAACGCCGGTATGACGGCGTTTCAGGGTTTTCTGATGAGCTGGCTCGGCATGGCCTCCGCCGGTGAATATGCCGCCGTCACCGTCATCGCCGCCTCCGCGCCGTATTTTGAAATGGCACTCGTGACGCTCGTCACGAACGCACGCTATCTTCTCATGAGCTTTGCGCTGAGCCAGCGGCTGTCACCGGACACCACGCTGCTTCAGCGTCTTATGATCGGCTACTCCGTCACGGACGAGCTTTTCGGCATCGCCGTCCATCAGCCGAAGCCGCTCGACCCGCTGTACAGCTACGGCTCCTATGTCGTCGCCATTCCGATGTGGGCGGTTGGAACCGCACTCGGCGTCATCGCCGGAAACATCCTGCCCATGCGCGTCATCAGCGCGCTGAGCGTGGCGCTTTTCGGCATGTTTATCGCGGTCATCATCCCGCCTGCGAGAGAAAACCGCGTCGTCCTGCTGTTCGTGCTTCTGGGCTTCGCGGCGAGCTTCGCCGTGTCCCGCCTGTCCTGCTTTGCCGGGATATCCGCCGGCACAAAGGTCATCCTGCTGACCGTCGTCTTGGCAGGCGCCGCGGCGGCGGCCTTCCCCGTAAAGCCCGAGGAAGGGGAGGAGGCCGGCGATGAAGCATAACGTCTATATCTATCTGCTCGTCATGTTCGCCGTCGTGTACGCCCTCCGCGTTCTGCCGCTCACGCTCGTGCGCAGGCCGATCAAAAACCGCTTTATCCAGTCGTTTTTGTACTATGTCCCCTACATCACTCTCGCGGTCATGACCTTTCCGGCCATCGTGGATGCGACGCAGTCCCCGATCGCCGGCGTTGCGGCGCTGGTGCTCGGCGTCGTGCTCGCCTGGTTCGGCGCGGGACTTTTCCCGGTCGCCGTCTCCTGCTGCGCGGCTGTATTCCTCCTGGAGCTGTTTCTCGTCTGACGGAACAGGAGCCTGTCAAATCCCGACAGGCTCCTGTTTTTATTGATTTCACAGACGAAAACCGCCTTATAAGCATTTGTAAGCGTTTATACAACTTCCCTTAAAAGCGCTCTCTAATTGCGCAACATTTCAAAAGGGATACCCTTTCCGCAAAAATACTCATTTCTGTCTGCGACAGGGAGAGTTTTGCTTGTTGAGAATATCCCAAACCCTTAATCAGATAGGACTTTTCTGTGAAGCCAAAGTAATATATTCTGCGACCAAAAAGAAATTGCTTATATCATACTCGTCCAAACCGCGAAAAACAAACAGGTCGTCATAGACTTGTGTCATTTTCTCCGTATCCTCGCTTTCAACGTGAAACTCTCCACTCGTCAAATCAATTCCGACCAAAACGTTGTCTACGCAATATGTATTTATTTGTGGCTGCAACCCTTTTAGTTTGGTTCTGGTATAATCATTCTCTTTTATGTTCTCCTCTATGATTTGAGTAAACTCCGGAGATGAAAAGCATTGATATTGATACTTATTTCTAAAATACGCATCAACCTCCACACCTGTTTTCCGATTGGGTAACAGCTCATGTCGATGTGCCGCAAAAATATTTTTCCACTCTTCTATCATTTCTTTCGTCGGCTCTCTTGTCAGCATTTCTTTTTACCTCCCAAACGAGACGATCCACTTCCGTTGTGAAAGGATCAGCCCGCTTCGTCGATGATTTCTTTGGTGAGACGCTCCGCGTCGCGGTAAACCGTCTCGGGGTCTTCGCCAACAAAGAACTCGCCTTTCTCATAACGGACCTTACCCGCGATCATCGTCATGAGCACGTTTCCGGGGTTTCCGGAATACACGAGATTTTTCACGACATTGTTCACCGGGCGCATGTTCGGCCGGTGCATATCGACGACGATCAGATCCGCCTGCTTCCCCTCGGCGATGCGGTCGCAGTCCGCAAGACCCATGGCCCGCGCACCGCCGCCGACAGCCGCCTCGAGGATGATCCCGGGGTCCCCCGCCGCGGCGTCTTTCTCGCCGAGCTTTGCGAGGATGTTGATGAGGTACATCTCCCGGAACATGTCGAGCGCGTTGTTGGAGGCGGGACCGTCGGTGCCGACGGCGAGCTTCACGCCCGCGTCCATGAACCGGCGCAGCGGCGCGATGCCGCTTGCGAGCTTGCCGTTCGAGCAGGCGTTCAGGACGGCATACAGCCCGCGCCGGCGGAAAATGTCGATATCCTCGTCCGTCATCCAGACGCAGTGATAGCCGCCGCCGCCGTACTCGAACAGGCCGAGCTCGTCAAAGAGCTTCGTCGGCGTGATCCCGTGGCGACCGATGCACTGCTCCACCTCGGAGCGTGTCTCGGAGTTATGGCTCCACACCGGGGCCTTCAGCGCATGGGCGGCCTCGGAGACATACCGCAGCATGTCAACGCTTGCTGTGTACTCCGCGTGGAAGCCGAGCTGGTATTTCACGAACGGGCCCATGCTGTTGTATTTCTCATAGCTCCGATAAACCTCCGCCCAGTCGTTGTTCGCGGAGAGCGCGTCGCAGATCACGGCGCGGAAGCCCCAGTCGTTTGCCAGCGCGGCGAACTCGTCGGTGTAGTAGTACATATCAAAGCAGGCCGTAATGCCGTTTGCGAGGTATTCGAGGAACGCGGCCTTGGCAAACGCGGCCAGACGCTCCGGATTCAGCCGCGCCTCGCGGGGAAATACCTGCCGGAACAGCCAATCCTGCAGCGGCAGATCATCCGCCAGCGAACGCAGGAAGGTCATGCCCGAATGGGTGTGGGCATTTTTAAAGCCCGGCATCAGCAGGTCGCCGTTTAAGTCGATCTCACGCTCAAAGATGGGCTTTTCATCCCTCACCGGGCCGACATAGGCGATCCTGTCGCCGTCAGTCCATACCTCGTTTTCCGTCACGCTCAGGTTCTCCAGAACGCGGCCGTTATAGAATCGAATCATGTCGTTTCCCTCCGAATTTCTCGCGCAGGCTCTCCGCGAACGGCGGATACAATACGCCCTTCTCGGTAATAATCGCCGTAATCAGCTCATGATCGGTCACATCGAAGGCCGGATTCCAGCATTTCACGTTCTCCGGCGCCATTGGGCGCTCATACCAGAGCGAGCGGATCTCCTCCCCGCTTCGCAGCTCAATAGGGATATCCGCCCCGGTCGGGCAGTCCATGTCGATCGTCGAGGACGGCAGCAAAAAATACACCGGCACGCCGTAGTGCTTCGCGAGGATCGCCGCGCCGGAGGTGCCGATCTTATTGGCCGCGTCGCCGTTTGCCGCCATGCGGTCGCAGCCGGCAAGCACGGCCTGGATTCTGCCCTGCTTCATGGCAAGAGCCGCCATGTTGTCGCAGATCAGCGTGCAGTCGACGCCGGCGTTCTGCAGCTCCCACGCCGTCAGCCGCGCCCCCTGCAGGAGCGGGCGCGTTTCGTCCACATATGCCTTGATGTCCATGCCCCGCTCCGCTGCGAGGATCAGCGGACCGAGGCCCGTGCCGTACTCCGAGGTCGCAAGCGGCCCCGCGTTGCAGTGCGTCAGCACGGTATCGCCCTCGTGCAAAAGCGCCAGGCCGTACTCCGAAATGGCGCGGCACATGGCGATATCCTCCGCGTGGATAGCCTCCGCCTCCGCCCGCAGGGCCGCGACAATTTCCGCCGGCGTACTTCCCTCCATCGCATGGGCGAGCGCACGCATGCGTTCGGTCTGCCGGGCGAGATTAACCGCCGTCGGGCGGCTGGATATGAGGCAGCCGCAATCCGCGTCGAGCCTTGCAAAAAAGTCCTCTTCCCCATAGCTTCGCGCCAGCACATACACCGCGTAGCCCGCGAAGATGCCGATCGCGGGGGCGCCGCGCACCCGGAGCGTGCAGATTGCCTCGTACAGCTCGTCCCGCCCGCGCAGCTCGCGGTACCGGAGCTCTCCGGGCAGGAGCGTCTGGTCAATAATGCGCACCGCGCTCCCGTCTTCCGAGAGCGCGATGTTTCTGGCTATTTCCTTCACAGCGCGTCGATCTCCGGCAGCGCTGCCGCCACGAGCGCGGAAAAGCGTTCGCCGATGATCTCGCCCATTTCCACGATCTCGGCATGATTCAGCTCCTTCTGCGTCAGGCCCGCACCCTTGTTCGTGATGCAGGAGATGCCGCAGACCTTCATGCCCATATGGCCCGCTGCCAGCGCCTCGACCGCCGTGGACATCCCCACCGCGCCGACGCCGAGCCTGCCGAGAATGCGCACCTCTGCCGGGGTCTCATAGCTGGGTCCGGAAAACTGCGCATAGACGCCCTCTTCCATGGGAAGGCCCATCTCGCGGCCCTTACGGAGCAGAAGCTCGCGGATTTCCGGGGTATACAAGCGGCTCACATCGGGAAACCGGGTGCCCAGTTCGTCGATGTTCGGCCCAATCAGCGGGTTCGGCACGCTGTACAGCACGTGGTCGGAAATGACCATCAGCGTGGGCGGCTCCCAGGTCGGGTCAACACCGCCGGCGGCGTTCGTCAGAAACAGCGTTTTGGCCCCCAGCATCGCCATGATCCGGGTCGGCAGAACGACGTCATGAATGTCGTAGCCCTCGTAATAGTGGAGCCGGCCCTGCATGCACACCACCGGCACGCCGGCGATATGACCGAACAGGAACCGTCCGGCATGACCCGGGGCGGTGGAAACGGGCAGGCCGTCGATCTCGCTGTAAGGCACGCTGACGTTCACATCCATCGCCTTGGCAAGGGGGCCGAGGCCGGAGCCGAGAACCAGCGCGATACGAGGCGCAAAGCCGCCGAGCCTCGCCCGCACCTGCTCGGTGCAGCGCAAGAGCTTTTCGTAATAGACGCTGCCCATTTCAATGACCTCCCATGACCTGTCCCGTCTCGCCGGGCTCATCCTCCGAGGGCATCCTGAAATCGTTATGCCCGGTCAGCCCGTCGCGGCGCATCATGTTCTCGATGACGCTGACGTCGCCGGCAATATCCACCGCCTCGGACTGGTAGAGCGTGTCGAGCTGCTTTTTGTAGCCCTCGACCAGCGTATCGGCGATGCGCTCGATATCCGCCTTGGCCTTCGCCATATTGTCTCCGGACACGCCCTGCTCCTCGATGCGGGCATAGGAGTCCAAAAGCTTCAGCGTCGTGGGCAGGTAGTAGTTCATAAACCGCTGGATCTGCGGTTTCTTTTCGGGGTGGGCCTCCACCTCCCGGAAGATCGCGGCGGTCAGCTCCTGCATCGTGCGGATCTTCTCGCTCATGACCTCGTCCTCGATGTCGATATCCGCCTGCCGGATCTGCTCGATGATCTTCTCATACTCCGTGCGGGCGGCCTCTTTCTTTGCGGCCGCCCCGGCGGCCTTCGCCTCATCCTCGGCCTGGTACACATAGCGCATGTCCTCCGGCTGGATGACAAGCAAGCCGCGGGCGTGGTCGATATATGCACGTTCGCCGTAATAGCCGTGGTCGATCATCTCCGTGAGCTGCTTTTCCAGCTCTTCGCCGGACATGCCGAGCGTCTTGGCAAGCCCCTCCAGCTTCACGATGCCGGTGCTGCCGGAAACCGTCAGGCAGCGCTTGAACGCGGCCGCCTTGCGCTTTGCCCTGCGGCCCGACCAGACCATTGCGCCGCCGCCGAGGATGATGGCCACGCCGGTCAGCACTGCCCACAAGCCGTCGGCGCTGATCGCCGTCAGCAGGCCGAGGGCCGCGATGATCCAGCCAAAGACCTCCTTGACCTTCGCGCCGGCGTCCACATGACGGGGGCCGTCCGAGGTCTTTTCCTCCCGCTTTTCTTCCCGCACCTGCTCCGACGGGCGGGAATAGGCATGCCCGTCCCGGCGGGCGGAGGATGCCGCCCCTCCCCGGTGCGCCTGCGAAGCCCCCGGCTGCACCGCTGCGCCGCCAAAGGAGCGCCGCAGCGAGCGGAGAATGCTGCCGACAAAATTGTGCCCGTTGGCGTTCGCGATCGTCAGAAACAGCCCGACCGGGAACCACGCGAAGATCAGGCCCACGTCGATAATCCACGACAGCGTCTCGATGAAATCGTCTCTGCCGTTGTTGTTTCGGTTCGGGCGGGGATTTCCCGGCCCCGGCCCCGGCGACGGGGCTCCATAATGATTATTATAAGTACTCATAGCGCCATTATCTTAACACAATCCATCCAAAAGGAAAAGAGGTTATCTCGCTTTTTTGCAGGAAAAAAGCCCGGCTTTACGCCGGGCTTCAATTTTCTTTCCTTACGGGCGCAGGGCAACGTAACCCTCGGTCACATCACGGAGATCGCCCGCGTCAAAGAAGAACCAGAGATGATCGGCCTCGCACTCGTTCACGATGAATGCGACCTGGATCGTCACGCTCTCACCGGGGGCGAGATCGCGGATATGGTTGCCGCCGTTCGATTCGGTATCGACCACGTCCAGGTAGCGTATGATGGAAAGGCTCTCCCAGCTTTCGCCGCCATAGCTGTCGTACTCCACCGCGCCGCTTTCCGGCACGGGCTTATACTCCGTCCAGCCATCTGCGGTCTCCTCAACCGCCATAAGCTGGCCGTTGTAGAGAATATCCGAGATGGTGTTGTCGGTGTTGTTCGTCACCTCAAAGGTCACCGCGACCAGCTTGGGCTGCTGCGTCTGCTCGGCAACGACGGTGCTGCTCGGTGAGTCGATGCCGTTTCCAGTTGCATAGAATCGCAGGGTGTCCTCCGGCAGCTTTCCGTTTTCGTCGAGAAGCTTCACCACATCGCTGTCAAGACAGCTCGCATCGCGCAGGATGCTCGTGTCGTCCGCGATCGCATAATCCACGATCTTCACCGAGAGATTCAGGAGTGTTACCTGCTCCGTCTCCTCGTTCCAGTCACTGAAGCTAACCGGGAAGCTCTCGCCGATGGCCTTGGCGTTTGCCATATCCTCCGCCGCAACGGTCTGCGCCGGGAGGACATCTTCAGGTATTACGTCAGTCTCCAAGCTGTCGGCGGTATTCACATAGACGCCCGTCTCGATAGCGGCAGCCGCGTCGATATATGTCTTCCCATAGTATGCAAGGTCCTCGGCGGATATCTCCCGATCGCCGGCGGAAACAGTCAGATTCTCCGCAAACTGCACAGCGGTTTCGAAATCAACGTCGTCGCCGATATCGATCACCAGCACCGCGTTGAACTCAGGATACGAAACATACATGCGCTGGTTGAAGCCGTCGCAGGCCATTTTGATGTAAATCGCTTCATGACCGTTGACGTCAAGGCTTTCCTGGCTTTCCGCGTCGCCGTTCAGCTCGCAGAACGTGGCGTTCCCGGTGTTCAGCGGCATATCGGCCAGCGAGAAGCCGCCGCGCTGGTAGTTATCCTCAAAGCTCCACTTGACCGTTTCACTGCCGTTCAGCACCATGCCCTCCGGCAGCCAGCCGGGCGTCACATCGAGGCCGGTAAACGCCGTCTCCGCCGCCTCGCCGGAAAAGGCAATCGTTCCGGCAGCATCGCCTTCCGCCGCGACGCTGACCGCGAGCGCTAAATCGCCGACGGGCTCTGTATGCAGGCGAATCGTCACCGCGGCAAAGGCCGTTCCCATCAGCAGCACCGCCGCGAGCGCGATCAGCGCGCCTATGCGGGCGGGTTTCCGCATTCTATTTCCATTTTTCTGTGTATTTGCCATCTTCATTACCTCCGTGAGGATGTCCTCGGAGGCACGCAGCTGCGAAAAGGTCTCCTTAAAAAGCTGTCTGTCCGTCATAGTTGTCCGCCTCCGTCAAAATCGTTTTGAGCTTTTCCCGGCCCCGCGCCAGATGAGTCCGCACCGTCGCCTCCGGCGTCGCCAGAAGCTCCGCGATCTCCCGGGTCGAATAGCCCTCATAGTAAAACAGGAAGATCGCCACGCGGTACTTTTTCGGCAGAGCCATCACCGCCTCCAGCAGTTCGGAATGCTCCTCCGACGGCATTTCAAGCGAGTTTACATAATCTTCTATATTCTCGGTCCTGCGCCAGAGGGATCTGTACGCCGATTTACATTCGTTGATCGTCACTCGGATGAGCCAATGCTTCAAATGGGCTTCGCTTTGGAAGTCCCCCTCGTATCGGTAGAGCTTCAGGAGCACGTTCTGCGTAATGTCGTCGGCATCCGCGCGGCTTTTCATGTAGCTGAACGCCACGCGGAACACGGTATCCATGTACCGCTGCGCGATATAGGTAAAATGCTCGTTTGTAAACATGATGTTCTCCTTAGAAAGCGCTTTCACACGGAATACGCAGGGCAAAGGCAAAATGTTTCACGGCCGGCAAAAAAAGTCTGCCGCCGGGCCTCCGACGGCAGTCCTTTTATAGCAGCCTGCGGTAGTAAAGCCCGCCCGTATGCGGACCGCCGGCGCGTTCGCCGCGCAGGAAACGCCCGATCACCTGACCGCACTCGGCGGCAGTCTCCCGCGTGAACCAGAGCAGTCGGAAGTCAGCGGGATCGTCCCGCCCCGCGATGTCGAGCGGCACGCTGTTCAGGAGCGTGGAATAGCGTTTTTCGCCGCACTCCACCGGAAACAAAACGCCCTTACGGTCGGTGAGCGAACCGTTCCCACCGCAGGCCGCACAGCCGACATTGGCGCGCACCGGGCAATTCCGGAACCGCATCAGCGGCAAATATCCGTAGACCGCGGCTCCGCGCTTTATGCCGCCGCCGAGGCTTTTCACCGCGCTCATCGGAATCTCAAAAGAGACGGTCAGCGCGGAGAGACCCTGCTTCTCATAAAAGGCAATGGACTCCGTATTCGCAGCGTTCAAGCCAAAGCCGCCGTACACAGCGAGGCCGTGCCGCCGCGCAAGCTCGATGCCGTAGATGTTGTCCGTCCAGACGGCACGCAGGCCCGCGTTTTTGAGCGCCTCGAGCTTCGGTTCAAGCACGTCCGCGTTTTCGGGGAAGCACACCGCCGGCAGCTCGCCGATGAGTTTGGCAGAAACCCGCTCCGGCGTAATTTCCGACAGCGGCAGGATAATCTTTTCGAGCGCGTCCGCCTCCGCGATCTGCGCCGCGCGGTAAAACCGCGCCCACAGCGGCGATGCTCCGTCCGGCCGATGATGCGGTTTTTGGACAGGAGCATACTCACCCCGCTCATACGGCGCGACCGCGCCGCGGAGGGTATCCATCTCCGCCAGTGCCTTCCGGCGCAGGGCGTTCAGCGCGGAGACCGGCATAGCCAGACCGGGTTCGATCTCGGTCTCTATCGAGTTTACATAATATTGTGTTCCGCCGGTTTTCGAGAGGTTCTTCGAGGCGGTCTCCCCGTCCATCGGACGGCTGCGCGCAGGCTCCGGCATCGGGCCGGCGGCGGTCACGGTATGCGTCCCGTCCGAGACGGTGAGGCGCGAGCCGTCTGCGTTCATAGCAAACGCCATCGACAGCGGTACGCGGGGCCGTTCCTTGTGATACAGCCCGCGCAGGTTCTTCAAAACGCTCTCGGCGTCGGTCACATCGTCCTTTGTGCGATAGCCGAACATCGCCGCGTCGCGCTTCGCGGTCAGATACCCGTCCGTAAAGCCGCTGCGTGAGAACACGGAACGGAGCGTGCCCGCGTCGTAGTCTGCGCCGTCCCGCGCAGCCCGGCAGGCCGTCACCGCTGCGGCGACATATTCGGGCCGCTTCATGCGGCCCTCAATTTTAAGCGTCGCGACCCCGGCATCCCCCAGCTCGCGGATGTGCTCGACAAGGGACATATCCTTGAGCGACAGGACATGATCGCCCGCGCCGCATTGCCAGTCGAGGCGGCAGGGCTGGGCGCATAGGCCGCGATTGCCGCTCCGCCCGCCGAGCATTGCGGAGAGGCAGCACATACCCGACACACACATACATTGCGCTCCGTGGACGAACGCCTCCGCGGGAATGTCCACGGCCGAGCAGATCGTTTCCATCTCCCGCAGGGACAGCTCCCGCGCCAGCACAAAGCTCTGAAAGCCCGCGTCCTGCAGGAATTTCGCGCCGTCGGCGTTGTGCACCGCCGTCTGCGTCGAGGCGACGCGGCGGATATGCGGGTATCGCCGGCGGAACAGCTCTGCCGACGCCATGTCCTGCAAAATCACCGCGTCCGCACCGGCGGCGGCAATCGACTCCGCCGTCTCTTCGAGCGCAGGAAGCTCGCCGTCGAGCACCATCGTATTCACGGTCACATACAGCGCCGCGCCGCGCTCATGGCAGTACCGCGCCGCGGATGCAAGGTCTGCCGCGTCAAAATTGGAGGCGTTCCGCCGGGCGTTGAAGTCCTTCGGCCCAAGGTACACCGCGTCCGCGCCGCAGCGCACCGCGGCGATCATCTGCTCCTCGCCCCCGGCCGGGGCCAGCACAATCGGCTTTGCCATGGCATATGCCTCCTCTCGAATCTGTCATTTTCATAATTTTACTTTTCTTTCCCGTCCGCGTCAATTATAATATGTACAAAACGACACGTACAAAGGAGGCTGCGTCATGCACATCCCCTCCGCACCCACGGCTGGGCTTGCGCTTCTGTCCTTCGACGAGGCGCTCGCCCGCTCCGGCGCTTCCGGCGGCTATGACCCGGAAAAGTGGCTCTATGTCCCGGATTTCTACACCGAATACCGTTACATTCTCGGCACACGGGGCAAGCGCCCGCTCATCTGCATCGGCATCAATCCCTCCACCGCCGAGCCGGACAACCTCGACAACACGCTCAAATCCGTCCGGCGCATCGCGGACGGCAACGGCTTTGACAGCTTCATCATGTTCAACGTCTACGCCCAGCGCGCCACGCGCCCGCAGGACATGGAACGCACGCGCAACGACGCGCTCCACCGCGAGAACATGGCGGCCTTTGCGTACATCCTGCGGCACTGTGAGGGCGCACCCGCCGTATGGGCCGCATGGGGCAATATCATCGAGATGCGCGGGTATCTCAAGGACTGCGTGCTCGACATGATCGACATCGGCCGGCAGTACGGCGCGGTATGGTACACCGCCGGAAAGCGCTCCGTCAAGGGCCACCCCCATCACCCGCTCTATCTGCGCAGCGACAGCGGCCTGGATGCGTTCGACGTGCGCTCCTACTGCGAAAATTGTTTGTGAATCTTGCAAAAATAACAAAACCTGCTATAATGCCATTTGCACAAAATTTCTGCGAGGTATCGGACCTATGAATTTATTTCTCGCCGCGGCGATCGCGCTGATCGCCGGCCTGCTTATGACCCGCGCCGCAAGCCGTGTTCATCTCCCGGACGTGACCGCCTATCTCGTTACCGGCGTTCTTGTCGGCCCGTTCGTGTTGGGCCGTCTCGGCATAAGCGGCCTCGGCTTCACGAGTCTGGAGGAGGTGGAGCAGCTCGGCTTCATCTCCACCACCGCGCTCGGCTTCATCGCCTTCACGATCGGCAGCGAGTTCAAGCTCTCCGATCTCAAAAAGACCGGCTCGCGCATCTTCATCATCGGCATCCTGGAGGGCGTCGTGACCTCGATCGTCGTGGACGCCGTGCTGCTGATCGCGCACAGCTTCCTGCCCGGCACGCTCTCCGCCGCCGGCGCCATCACCATGGGCGCCATCGCCGCCGCCACCGCTCCCGCCGCGACCCTCATGGTCGTGCGCCAGTACAAGGCCAAGGGCACCGTCACCGACGTGCTGCTGCCCGTCGTCGCGCTCGACGACGCGGTGGGCCTTGCCGTTTTTGCGGTCTCCTTCGGCATCGCCCGGGCCATGTCCGACGGCATGGTGGATATGGTGTCCATCGCCGTGGAGCCGCTCGTCTCCATCGTGCTGAGCCTCGTTCTCGGCGGCGTGCTCGGCGAGGTCCTCACCCGGCTCGAGGCCATGTTCCACTCGAACCGCAACCGCATGGCGCTGATCGTCGGTTTCGTGCTTTTGACTGTCGCGCTCGCCATGCTGGAGTTTGACCTAGGCCCCGTCCATATCTCCTTCTCCTCTCTTCTCGTCTGCATGGCCCTCGGCGTCATCTTCTGCAACCGCTGCCCGCTCGCCGACGAAATGATGGACAAGGCGGACAAATGGACGAGCCCGCTGTTTGCGATGTTCTTCATCCTCAGCGGCGCGGAGCTGGATCTGAGCGTGTTCCAATCCACCGCCGTCGTGGGCATCGGGCTTCTGTACATCCTCTTCCGCTGCGTCGGCAAATTCACCGGCGCCTATCTCGGCACGACGATCACCGGCTGCGAGAAGAATGTCCGCAAATGGCTCGGCATCACGCTCTTCCCGCAGGCGGGCGTAGCGCTCGGCATGAGCGTCACCGTCTCCGGCTGGGGCGCGGAGGGAGCGCTCATCCGCAACATCATCCTCTTCGGCGTGCTCGTCTACGAGCTGTTCGGTCCCGTGCTGACGAAGTTCGCGCTGACACGCTCCGGCGACATCCGGCCCAAGAGCCCGGAGATCGAAAACCGCCGCGAGAACTATCTCGCCGCCAAGAAACAATAAAACAAAACCGGCGTTCTGACGAACGCCGGTCAGTCTGTCAAAGAACGAGTCATTTTCAAGCGGCGAAAACGGCTCGTTTTTGCAT
>CAYOSI010000014.1:0-51969 GCA_964406615.1 uncultured Oscillospiraceae bacterium | reverse complement strand
ACATAGCCGGGAGGGGAGCCGATGATGCGGGAGACGGAGAATTTCTCCATGAACTCGGACATGTCGAGGCGGATAAGGCTTTCCGGCGCGGCGAACAGGTCCATCGCGAGCTGCTTGACAAGCTCGGTCTTGCCGACGCCGGTGCTGCCCACGAAGATAAAGCTGCACGGCTTGCGCTTGGCCTGCAGGCCGACGCGGCTGCGCTTGATGGCGGCGCATACGGCGTCCACGGCTTCGTCCTGACCGATGATATGGTCCTTGAGACGGCGGTTCAGGCCGCTCAGACGATCAAATTCGTCCTCCGTGATGTTGGAGGCGGGGATCTTCGTCCAAAGTTCGATGATGCGGGCCAGGTTCTGCGTGGTCAGCGCGGGACGGCCCTTGGCCCTCAGAATGGCGAGCTCGTCGGAGATCTGCATCTGCCGGCTGCGGATCTGCGCAAGGCGCTCGAAATTGTCGGTCTCCTGCGAAAGCAGAAGCTCGCGCTCCTTGTCGAGGTCGGCGGTTTCCTTTTCAAGCTCCATGCGGCGGGCGCTGTCGGGGTTCTTGAGGTCGACATCCGAGCAGGCCTCGTCCAGCAGGTCGATGGCCTTATCGGGCAGATAGCGGTCGGTGATGTACCGCTCGGAGAGCGTGACCGCCATGCGGCACATTTCATCCGAAATATCCACGTCGTGGAAATCCTCGTAATATTTGCGGATGCCCTTCAGGATCTCCACGCTGTCGGCCACCGACGGCTCCGCGATGGTAACGGGCTGGAAGCGGCGCTCCAGCGCGGCGTCCTTTTCGATGTGCTTGCGGTATTCGTTGAAGGTGGTCGCGCCGATGACCTGGATCTCGCCGCGGGACAGGGCGGGCTTGAGGATGTTGGCGGCGTTCATGCTGCCCTCGGCGTCGCCTGCGCCGACGATGCTGTGTACCTCGTCGATGACGAGGATGATATTGCCCTGCTTTTTGACCTCCTCGATGAGGCCCTTCATGCGGCTCTCGAACTGGCCGCGGAACTGCGTTCCGGCGACGAGCGCCGTCAGATCGAGAAGGTAGACCTCCTTGCCCCGGAGCTTATAGGGGACCTGATCGGCGGCGATGCGCTGGGCAAGGCCCTCCGCGATGGCGGTCTTGCCGACGCCCGGCTCGCCGATGAGGCAGGGGTTGTTTTTCTGGCGGCGGTTCAAGATCTGGATGACACGCTCCAGCTCCTCATCGCGGCCGATCATTTTGTCCAGCTTTCCCTCCCGGGCCCGCCGGGTCAGGGAAATGCAGTAGCTTTCCAGGAATTTCTTCTTCCCGCCGCGGCTGCCGCGCTCGGGGCTCGGGCCGGGGGAGGGCGGATTGGGGCTGTCGCCGGAGGGGACGTCGTTTCCCTGCCCTTGGGGGCCGCCGAACAGACGGTTCAGGAAGGGGAAGGTGGCTGTCTTGCCCTGGTCGTCGTCATCATCCGCGCCGTGATCGGCGTCCTCGATATTCATGAGACCCTCCAGGCCGTCGGGATTGCCGAGCGCGCTCATCATCTCGCCGCTGAGGTCGTCCAGTTCCTCATCGGACAGGCCGATCTTTGAGATGAGGTCGTCCACGGGCTTGATGTGAAGCTCGCGGGCGCAGGAAAGACAAAGTCCCTCGTTGATGGACTGGTTGTTTTCAATCTTGGTGATAAAGACCACAGCCATGTTTTTATGGCAGCGTGCGCAGAGAGTAGGTTGCATTGAAATCTCCTTATATATTTTGCAAGGGGGGAGGCGATCAGAGCGTGATATAGTTTGCCAGCAGGTTGCGTTCAAGGAACCACGCGGCGACGCCGGCGTTCTGGATCGTGTCCTGCGGAAGGACGAGGCCGGTAAACTGCAGGACCCAGACGAGGATGGAGCAGAACAAAAATCCGGTAAAGATGCCGATGCCCAGGCCGACGAGGTCGTTCAGGATACCGATGTAGGGCAGGCGGAAGCTGAGGTTCGGCAGGTTCACAAGGACGGTCAGCGCCGCGAACACGAGGATAAAGGCCAGCAGGAAGCCGCCGTACCACGAGATGGACTGACACAGGATCGCGGTGACGGCCGAGCTGAGGGAGGCGCCGTTTTCATCGGCGTAATCGACGGCCTTCTGCGCCATATCCTCGGCGATGTCGTCGTAGATGCCGAGGTCGCGGTAAGCCCAGCGGCAGATCTCCTTGCGGGATTCGGGGGCGTCCTCCAGGAGATCCGTGAGGGATTCGGTCACGTGATAATCTCCGTTCTCGTCCGGCTCGTAGCCCAGGACCGTGTAGGCCGTTTCCTCGATACGCGTATCCATGACGCCGCTGACAAACGGCTTCAGAACGGGAATGATCTCGTAGGAGAAGGTGTCGCTCAGAAGCTGCGCGCCATATAGAGATAGTATTATCACGAGCACCCCGATAATTCCCATGATGATACCCTTTTTGAAGCCCTGCCAGGCACATACGATGATGATGCCCACCAGAAGAAGATTGATGATCGTATTCAGAGCCATTCGCTTCCGCCTCCTGTGAAAGGGATATGAAAAATAATGATAAAGCCGGTTAGAAGGTGTAGACCTCGGCGTAGTTGGACGAGACAAGCAGCGCCTCGCCGCGGCTGCGCAGCAGTCCGTATTTAAAGCCGGTGAGCCCGGCGAGCTGGCCTTTTTCAGAAAGAGAGCTCGACAGCAGGATCGCGCCGTCGGGACACAGGACGAGGATCTCGGAGCCGGATGCGGTGAGGGAGATGATTTCGCCTTGAATGTTCGTCTTTCCCAAAACCTTTCCGCTTGCGTCGAGGGAGACAAGACCGGAGGTCGTGCCCGCCCGGTAAGGGCTCAGGGCGAAGGTGACGCAGTTATCGCCGCCGAAGGCGCAGTTGATAAGATATTGGCTTTCGAAGCTGTAGGTGCTGCTCCACTGACCGCGGCTGTTGAAGAAAATGGCCTGCGTGGTGGAGTAGGCGCAAAGCTGCGTCGAGCTGAACCAGTGTACGTCCAGCAGAACGGTGTCGGATACGGAGAAGGCGGCCTGCTGCTCGGTTTTGGACAGATCAAAGAAGCGGACCTCGCTGCCGGAGGCGGTGTAGGACAAGACCGCGAGAGAGCGGTTGTCCGGCGAGACCTCGCCGCTGATGATCCACGCGGAGGAGGAGTACCACTCATAGATCGGCTCGCAGTCCGTATTATAGACCGTGACGAGGGCGCGGTAGCCCGTGCAGTCGGTCGTGACGGCGATGCAGCCGCCCTCGGAAACGGTGACGGAGATGATGTTTCCGGCCGGCTCAATCTCCTGAATGCTGCCGCTGTAGGACGCGACGGCCATGCTCGTGCCGCCGAGGTCGTAAAAGACGGCGAAGTCGCTGCCGGCAGCAATGGCAGGCGATTCCATCCGGTAAAGATAGCTGACCGCAACCGTGCCGTCTCCGTCCATCAGCTCAAAGCCGGAGGATGTGGCGGCGGCAAGGCCGTGTCCCGCGACCGCGAAAACCTGCGCCGAGCCCGCGTCAAAGACATACTCTTCCTTCGCCACGGCGACCTTGTCAGCGGAAAGCACAATGAAGCTGTCCGTGTCGAATTTGTCGCGGCAGGCCCAGATGATGATGGACGCGGCGAACAGGAGAATGGCCGAAGCCAGCGAAGCGGCCGCCTTGCGGAAGTCCTTCCGGGAGAGCAGCTTCTCCTCGGGCGTCTCGTCCTCCCGGAAGGTCACATCCTCCCGGACCTTGGAGAAAACAACGGTCTGATCCGCGTCCTCCGGGTCGATGGGGGCGTTTATTTTTTCGTCTTTTTTTGCCATATTGGGTCCCTCGGTGCTGACCACCCACTGTCAAATATAAATTGTAACATATTGTAACTACTTCGTCAAGGCGAAATAGGCGTCAGGGCGCTTCCATCATCTGGCCGGCGGGCCCGTCGTACCAGACCCGGTGCATATACAGGCCCTGGGGCGGCATGGTGGGGCCGGTCAGACGCCGGTCGCCCAGCTCCAGCAGGCGCGGGAGCTCCTCCGGCTCCAGCTTTCCGTAGGAGGCGTAGACCAGCGTGCCGACGATGGCGCGGACCATGTTGTACAGAAAGCCGTCGGCGCAGACGGAGACCGTGATGACATCGCCGGCTTTTTCCGCGCGGCACCAGTGAACGGTGCGGACGGTGGTTTTTGTTTCGGTGCCGACGCTTCGCACGGCGGCGAAATCATGCGTGCCCTCGAAGGCCTTTGCCGCGGCGGCCATGCGCCCGATGTCGAGCGCCTGCGGATAGAAGCAGGCGCCCCGGTCGAGAAACGGGTCGCGGATGCGGCTGTTATGAATGCGGTAGATATATTCTTTTTTTATGCAGGAGCCGATGGCGTTAAAGGCTTCGGGGACCTCCACGGCGCCGCACACGGCGATGTCCTCCGGCAGGCGGCTGTTCAGCGCGAGCGGGACGCGGTCGATGGGAATGGAGCCGTCCGTGCGGAAATTGGCGCAGTAGCGCAGTGCGTGGACGCCTGCGTCGGTACGCCCGCAGCCGGTCACATGGCAGGGCTGCTTGCAGACGGCGGCCACGGCGCGTTCGACGGTTTCCTGAACGGTGATCTCTGTTTTCTGTGTTTGCCAGCCATGGTAGTTTGAGCCGTCATAGCACAGGCGCAGTGCGATATTTCTCACAGCCCGAGCCTCCGGAGAAGGATGACGGCGGCCATCAGGAGCACGCCGAGCGCAAAGGCGGCAAAGTCGCGGCCGGCCATATGCAGCACCTTCATGCGGGTGCGGCCCTCGCCGCCGTTGTAGCAGCGGCATTCCATGGCGGTGGCAAGCTCGTCGGCGCGGCGGAAGGCGGAGACAAACAGGGGGATGAGGAGCGGGAGGAGCGCCTTCGCCCGCTGGAGCAGGCTGCCGGTCTCCAGATCGGCGCCGCGGGCTTTCTGCGCGGACATGATGCGGTCGGTTTCCTCGATGAGGGTCGGGATAAAGCGCAGCGCGATGGACATCATGAGGCTCAGCTCATAGACGGGGACCTTCACCTTCTTGAGCGGGCTGAGGAGCATCTCCAGGCCGTCGGTGATCGCGAGCGGGGAGGTGGTGTAGGTCAGCAGAAAGGTCCCGGACACCAGCAGCATCACGCGCACGACCATGGCGACGGCGTTGCGAAGGCCCGTCCAGGTCATTTTGATGAAGTGCCACTGGAAGATATAATCCTCGCCGCTTGTAAAAAACAGGTTCAGGATGCCGGTGAAAACCATGATGAAGATGAGCGGCTTGAGGCCGCGCAGCATGGCCTTGGGCGAAATGCGGCCGAGGGCGGTGCAGGCGGCGAGCGCCGCGAATACGAGAAGATAACCGCCGGCGGTGTTCGCGGTGAAGAGCGCGGCGATATAGAGAATGGTCAGAATCAGCTTTGTCCGGGGGTCGAGCCGGTGGACGATGGTATCGCCGGGGAAATACTGACCGAGGGTGATGTCCTTCAGCATGCGGAGGCCCCCTTTCCGGCGAGAGCCAGGATGGCGTCGCGAAGCTGCGAGACGGTATAGATGCCGTCGGGCAGGGCGATGCCCTTTTTGCGCAGAAGAAGCGCGATGTGTGCCGCCTCCGGCAGATCGAGGCCGAGCGCCTGCAGCTTCTCGGCGTGGACGAACACCTCGGCCGGCGTGCCCTCGAGGACGAGGCGGCCGTGATCGAGCACGGCCAGACGGTCGCAGCGGGCGGCGGTGCTCATGTCGTGGGTCACGAGCAGGATGGTGGCGCTGCGTGCTTCGCGCCAGTGGAACAGGTTTTTCATAAGATCCTCGCGGCCGGCGGGGTCAAGGCCGGCGCTCGGCTCGTCCAGGATCAGAAGCTCCGGCTCCATGGCGAGAACGCCCGCGATGGCGACGCGGCGCTTCTGCCCGCCGGAGAGATCGAGCGGCGATTTCTCAAACACGGCCTCATCCAGTCCGACGAAGGCGGCGGCCTGCCGTACACGGCGGTCTACCTCCTCCGCGCCGAGCTTCTGGTTCTTCGGACCGAAGGCGATGTCCGCGAACACCGTTTCCTCAAAAAGCTGGTATTCGGGATACTGGAACACAAGTCCCACGCGGAAGCGCGTATCGCGCATGCTCTCCTTGGAGGCGAATATGTCCTGTCCCTGCAGGAGAACGGCGCCGGCATCCGGCTTGAGCAGGGCGTTCATGTGCTGGATGAGAGTGGACTTTCCGCTGCCGGTGTGGCCGATGAGACCGACGGTCTGCCCGGCCTCCAGCGAGAGATTCAGGTGGTCGATCGCGACCTTTTCAAACGGGGTGCCCGCGCTGTACACGTGGGTCAGGTCCCGGACTTCCATCAGCGGCATAGCGCACCTCCGATCGCGTCCGCGCATTCGGCGGGGTTCAGTACGTCGGCGGGAAGCTCCATCCCGGCGGCGTTCAGCTCGCGGATAAGCTCGGTGGCCTCCGGCACAGCGAGCTGAAGACGGCGAAGCTCTTCAGCCTGGGGGAAAATTTCGCGGGGCGTGCCGTCCATGACGACGCGGCCCTGCTCCATGAGGATCACCCGGTCGGCGCGGGCAGCCTCGTCCATATGGTGGGTGATGAGGACGACGGTGATGCCGTCGCTGCGGCAGAGCGCCTCGATGGTGTCAATGACCTCGCGGCGGCCGCGGGGATCGAGCATGGCGGTGGGCTCGTCCAGCACCAGCACCTCCGGCTGCATCGCGAGAACGCCCGCGATGGCGACGCGCTGCTTCTGGCCGCCGGAGAGAAGATGGGGCGCGTGCATGCGGAACTCATACATGCCGACATGGCGCAGGGCGCCGTCCACGCGGCGTCGGATCTCCGCCGGCTCCACGCCGAGGTTTTCCGGCGCGAAGGCCACGTCGTCCTCGACGACGTTCGCGACGATCTGGTTGTCCGGGTTCTGGAACACCATGCCGACGCGGCGGCGGATGGGGATGAGGTTTTCCGGCTTCGCGGTGTCCATGCCGCGCACGAGGACCCGGCCCTGCGAGGGGAGGAGAATCGCGTTCAGGTGCTTTGCGAGGGTGGATTTGCCGCAGCCGTTCGCGCCGAGCACGGCGACAAAGCTGCCGGGGTATATGTCGAGCGTGACGCCGTTCAGCGCGGGAGCCGGCGCTTCCGGGTAGGAAAAGGTCAGGCCTTTGATTTCGATGACAGGTTCCATGGAGTACCTTCCTGTGTTGTTATCGGGACCAGCGGCAGGATGCGCCGCAGGGGAGCACGAGGCCGGAATCGGAGGCGCGGAGGCCAAGCTCCTGTGCGTCGCTGCGGCCGCCGAATTTTTTTGTGAAAATGCTCTCCGAGATATAGGTGAGAACCGACGGGGAAAGGCCCGTGGTGTAGGAGTTTATGAGAACGAAGAGAGGGTTGTCGCTTAGAAGCTGCGCCACCGTGGAGACAAGGCCCCAGAGATTATCCTCAAGCCGCCAGATCTCGCCGCCGGGACCGCGCCCGTAGGACGGAGGGTCCATGATGACCGCGTCATACTGCCGGCCGCGGCGGATCTCCCGCTGACAGAATTTGAGACAGTCGTCCACGATCCAGCGCACGGGACGGTCCGAAACGCCGGAACAGGCGGCGTTCTCCTTGGCCCAGGAAACCATGCCCTTCGCCGCGTCGACATGGCAGACCTCCGCGCCGGCGGCCAGACACGCGACCGTCGCCGCGCCGGTGTAGGCAAAGAGGTTCAGGACCCGCACGGGCCGACCGGCGGCGCGGATCTGCTCGCCCGCCCAGTCCCAGTTCACGGCCTGCTCGGGGAAAATGCCGGTGTGCTTGAAGCTCATGGGTTTGACCTGGAAGGTCAGCATGCCGTAACGGATGTTCCAGCTTGCGGGGAGACGGTTTTTCTCCCATGCGCCGCCGCCGGAGGAGCTGCGGCGATAGGCGGCGTCCGGCTTGTTCCAGCGCGGATCGCGGCGGGGCGTTTCCCATATCGCCTGCGGGTCCGGGCGCAGAAGGATCTTGCTGCCCCAGCGCTCAAGCTTTTCGCCTTTGGAAGCGTCGAGAAGCTCATAATCCGTCCATTTGTCCGAAACCCACATGGCAGCCTCCTGCAGACCGTATAATAAATCAAGATATTATAGCATTAATATGTATTCCGGTCAATCACAAGAACGGCCGCATATCTCAAAAATGCGCAGAGCTGGAAAATGTTTTTTTCGACGGAAAGAAGCCGGATGTGGTATTTTAGGAGAAAATGTGATATATTATTAAGAATGTGGAAACAGACGCTTTTTCAACGGGCGATTTTATGACCGGAATATCGCCTCGCAGGATACAAAAGGAGCCTTTTCATGCAGAGAAAACAGATTTTGATTTGGCTGATGCTGTGTGCCGCCGTTCTGGCCCTGTGCGCCTGCCGGTCGCAGCAATCCGAGGAATCGGAAGTGATGGAGTTTTACGTCCGTTACTATGACGGCGAAAAGCTGCTTCGCACAGAGCCGAGGCTGATGGGCGATACGCTGGGAAACGCGCCGTCGGACATTCTGCTCTGGCGCACCGAAAACGGAGAATTTATCGACCCGGCGACGGCCGTCGTTACGGGGGATATCTCCGTATACGCATGGCATGCTCCGTCCCTTCAGGAGGGATACGGCGCCTTTCTCACGGCGGAGGACGATCACTTTGACCCCGAGGCGGTCCTTGACCGAGGAGACCTTGCCATGCTCGCGCGGGCGCTGATGGCGGAGGACAGCACGGCGGCCGCGGCGGCGTTTTCCGATGTGACCGCCGCAGACCCGGCGTATGAGGCGATCTGCGCGGTCTGCGCAAGCGGTGTGATGAGCGGCTATTCCGATGGGAGCTTCCATCCGAATGACGAAGTAACCGACCGCGACCTCGTCACGGTCCTATACCTGCTGGCCGGAATGCCCGGCGCAGAGCATGTCGGTAAAACGCCGGACGATTCCTGGGGCGACGCCGCCGTCGAATACGCCTGTGAAGCCGGTTGGATGCAGGACCGGACCCGGGAGAGGGAGGCCCTCACCCGCGAAAACGCCGCGAAGCTGACCGTCGCCTTCCGCGGCGCGGTCCTGACGGCGGAGGACGCGGCGGCGCTGTATCCCACGTCGCCGTACACCGATGTGGCCGTCGATGATCCGGCGTATGCGGCGATCCTCGAGGCGGCCTGCCGCACCGAGCTTCTCGACTATATCCGGGGCACGGCGGAGAATATCCAGCCGGGCAC
Source organism: uncultured Oscillospiraceae bacterium (assembly GCA_964406615.1). Lineage (GTDB taxonomy): Bacteria > Bacillota > Clostridia > Oscillospirales > Oscillospiraceae > CAJOIG01. The sequence goes on along the minus strand of CAYOSI010000014.1, from coordinate 42,838 downwards.
GCTGCTGATCGGCGATAAGCTCTGCCATGTGAACGCGGAAACAAAACGGCTCGACCGCTTCGAGCCGGGCTTCCAGATGGTGGACGGTGCGCTTTACCATGTCAGCGAGGCGGGCTATTTTCTCGACCGCCTGGAGGCGGATCTCTATGAGATCGACGGCTCGATGTACTATGTACCGGAGACCGACGGCCCGTTTATGACGGCTGACGATTTCGGGTATCTGCATTTTGACGAAAACGGACGGTATACCTCCGGCAGCGATATCGTGGACGAGGCCGTGGACGATCTCCTGCGGGATATCCTGACGAACAGCTCCCTTTCCAAACGGGAAAAGCTCTACCGCGGCTACTGCGCCATCCGTGACGGCGGCTTCTATTACCGCGCCCGCAACGCCGGATGGGTGCGCGGCAGCACAAGCTGGTCGCTCGGCTGCGCGGAGACGATGTTCACCGAGAAATACGGCATGTGCTACTATTGGGCGTCCGCGTTCCTGTATGTGGCCCGCCGTGTGGGCTATCAGGCCTACCCGGTCTGCGGCGGCGTCGGTACACGCAACCAGGTCCATGCATGGGTCGTTGTGGTCGACGATGACGGCGAGGAGTATATCTGTGATGTAGAGCTCGAATGGGCGTACCGCACCGGATTCTATGAGGAGTCGTATGCGCCGACGGATATGTTCATGCAGCCGAGGGATGCGACGAAAGTCATTTATGTGTTCCCCGGCGAGCAGAGCGAGGTGTTCTACACTACATACGGCGTGTCCCGGGAAGAGAGCGACGAGGATTATCTGGTCGTTCCGCCCGAGCATCAGGTGCCGCCCGAGGAAACGGAGACGCCGGAGGAAAGTCCCGACCCGTCGGAAAGCCCTGATCCGTCGGAGAGTCCCGGACCGACGGAGGCGCCGCCGGAGAACAGCCCGGACGCTTCGCCGCCGGAAACGGAAGCGCCCACTGTACCGCCGGAGACGGAGGCTCCCGCCCCGCCGGAAACGGAAGCCCCCGCGCCCCCTGAGCCGGTGGACCCGGAACCGGTGGACCCAGATCCGCCCCCCGAACCGGTGGACCCGGAGCCGGACGGCGAAAACGAAGCTTAAAACAGCGAGGCCCGCACACCGAGCGGTGTGCGGGCCTTCCGGTCTGTCCCAGTCTGTCGAAGAAAGCGGGTTTTCCGAAAACAATGGGGTGCGCAGATCACAGAAACGCGGTCTCCGCCCCTGCAGCTGCCGGCAAAAGGCAGCGCCATGAGCCGAACCTATTTCCGCCTTTGCACATATACTGGCGTATTATGTATTGTCATAAGGAGGAGCATCGGTCATGGACAGAACGCAGGATTACATCGTTGATTCTTTGGAGCTGCATCTGTTTTTCGCACGCATCATGAAGGAACACGCCTTCTTTTTGAAGGTGGGCTTTTTGCCGCCCAACGCCGATCTTGCAAAAGATAGCGAACAGCTTATGAGGAGCTTTGAGGCGCTGCTCTCCCGCGCGATCATGCTGAGCGATCACGCCGTCCGCTGCTGCGTGCTGGATTCCGGCGAGCTCTTCACCGCGTTCACCGACTGCGCCGAGCGTCAGACGCAGTGCTTTACCGGCACGTTTATAAACCGCAGGCTGACCGCCCGGGCCATGCAGCTAAAAGGCCTGGCCTGCAGCGGCGACCTGTGCGTTACCCAAACGCTTATCAACCAGGTGCGGCAGCTGAACCGGGATGGGCTGCAGCTTGCAAACCGCATCATTGCCTTTAAAGAAAATCTTCTGTGCAAGGTCGGTTCGTGCGAACTGTTCACCACAAATTATCCGCTGCTCATTGAGCATATCCTGCGGGAAGCCCGTCTCTACCGCGATCACATCAGGCGGCTGGAGGGCCTGGATGATTGCAGTTGCCAAGAGCTGCGCGACAGTGAGCTGTTCTGGAATCAGATCATGATGGAACACGCCCTGTTCATTCGCGGCCTGCTCGACCCGAGCGAGGAGGCTCTCATCTGCACCGCCAACGACTTCGCCGGGGATTATAAACGCCTGCTGGAGGCCTCCGCCGCAGCCAACGACAGGGTCATGCGCAGCGGGAACGCCCTGGTGCTGACCCAGAAATTCCGTGATTTCAAGCGCGCGGGCGTCGAGGGGATCGAGGACTGCAAGATCCGTTCCATCATTCTCCCCCTGCTGGCCGATCATGTTCTGCGCGAGGCAAACCATTATATCCGCCTGCTGGAAAACTGAACGAAAAAGAACGTTTGCGTATTTTTTCGACAGTCAGCGATGCCCGCACCCTGTTTTGAGGGCGCGGGCATTTTGTATGCGATCGGACGGTCACAGGCCGGCTTCCATATAGCGCAGAAGCGGGTCGGGATCATCAAAAACGCCGAGACAGGTCCAGAGCTCCGGCGCGATGAAATGCTCGGCGTCCATCTTCTTCATAAAAGACAGAAGCGGGCTGAAATAGCCGTCGATGTTATACAGCGTCAGAGGCTTTTCAAGCTGCCCGAGCGAGCGGAGAGTGAGCACCTCGAAAAATTCGTCCAGCGTGCCGATGCCGCCCGGCGCGATGATAAAGCCGTCTGCGCGTGCTTCCATGAGCGCTTTCCGCTCGTCCATGGTCCCGGTGAAGATCAGCTCGTCGCACAGCGGCGTGAGGACGCCCGGCCGGTCAAAAAAGCGTGGTGCAACGCCGGTGACATGACCGCCGCCGCGCTTGACGCCGCGTGCCGCCGCGCCCATCATGCCGGTGGAGCCGCCGCCGAAGATCAGGCGGTGACCATGCGCGGCCATGCGCTCACCGAGCAGCTCGGTTTGTTTTATGTAAACTTCGGGGACGGCGTCGCTCGCCGCGCCGAACAGACACAGGTCCATAAAAGCGCTCCTGACTCAGGCCCAGAAAATTTCCGGCTCGGGCCGGGTGGGAATATTGGGGAAGGAAGTTTTATCGGCATAGCCGAGCATGATGCAGCCCCGCACAGAACAGCCGTCGGGAATGCCCAGCATGGCTTTCAGCTCCGGACAATGCCCGGCGATCTGGCGCAGATAACCGCCCCAGCAGGTGCCGAGGCCGCGTGAGACGAGCAGAAGCTCCGCGGTCTCCATGGCAATGGCGGCATCCAGCCAGGGGTTCAGGCAGTCATCCGGCGACCAGCCGATGAGGATGACCGGCGCGCCGCAGGTCAGAAGGTCAAGTCCTTTCTGCGCAAAACGGACAAGCTCCGGGGCTTCGCCGGTTTCCTCGCAGTGCCGAATGGCCCGGGCGCGGACCGCCTCGACATGCTCTGTGCCATAGACCACGGTCCAGCGGTTATCGTGACGGTTCTTGCCGCTGGGGGCATAGCCGGCCCGTTGCAGGGCCCACTGGATGAGCGCTTTGTCCGGCGCATCGGGCTTGAAATGACGGACGGAACGGCGGCTCATGATAAGGCGCTCCAGCGCATCCTCCGGCACGGCCTCATAGGGGGCCTGCCCGTTCCGGCGGATGGCCCTGCGGGGACAGGCGGCGGCGCATTGAAGGCAGTCCATGCACCCCGCGCGCGGGTGGATGGCCGGGCCGTCCTCCGTCATGCGAAGATGACCCATCGAGCAGGTCCGAACACATTTTCCGCAGTGAATGCAAAGCGCACGGTCAATCGTTATGTCAACCATTTGGCACCTCCCGGGATACGGAGAGTAATTTGTTTTTTGATTATAGCATAAATCGCTGCGGAAGCGCAATGATTGTTGACAAAAAGTTACAAAACATGATAATATAGTTACAATATAATAATAAGAAACCGGAATTCTTCATCAAGGAGCATGATAGTATGAAAAAGATCATAGGGAGCTTGCTTCTGATTTTCGCGCTGGCGCTGAGCTTTGTGACGCCGGGACTGGCCGCGCAGGAGTACCCGGACGCGGTCCTGACGGCATCGGAGGAGGCGGCTCTTTCCGGCGAGGCGCCCGGGGCCGGGGAGGAAGAATCGTCTGGAGAAACGGAGGAAGAACCGTCCGGGAACGCGGAAGACGCCGACGACGGCGAGACCGCTGAAGCCGGGGATATCGTCTCGGAGGAGGCGTTGACGGCGGCGCTGTCGGAGCCTGTGACCGACGGCTCGTATGAGGACACCGAAAAGGCGATCGTCGCCAAGATCATCACCGAGAGCATGAGCGACTATGAGAAGCTCTATGCCATCACGAAATATGCCGCGGACAATTTTTCTTACAGCAGCAACTGGACGGTCAGCGCGCTTTTGAGCAGCGGCTCGGGAAACTGCATCGCCAATTCGCAGTTTATCGTTGATCTCTGCACGCTGGTCGGCATCCGGGCCTGGAACCGCAAGGCCGGCATGGATGCCGGGGCAAGCTCCGGGCATGTCTGCGCGATCGCGCTCATCGACGGCGAATACTATATCGGCGACGCGGGCTACAGCAACGCGAAACCGCGCTCGTTCGACGTGACGCAGGTCCCGGACGGCCTGTCCGTTGAAAGCGGCGTGCTGTACCAGTATGACGGCGTGGATGTGGAGCATCTGGTCATCCCCTCGACCGCGCCGAAGGCGACGGTGGTGAAGCGGAACACCACCTATACAAAGGGCGGCGAAAGCATCACGCAGATCGGCAAAAGCGGGGAGCTCTGCTTCAACTACAACGGCACCGGCGCCTCGCTCCGAAGCATCACGCTGCCGAAAACGGTCAAGACCGTGACGGCGACGGCGTTCAAGGGCTGCACGAACCTTGAAAACATCTATGTCGATGCGGACAACCCCTATTTCACCAGCATCGACGGCGTTCTGTACAGCAAGGACCTGACGCGGCTTGTCTGCGTCCCGGCGAAAAAGACGTCCATCGTCATGCCGAACACGGTGACGAAGCAGGATACCGACGCCTTCTACGGCGGCAAGATCCCGGTCACGGTCTCCGGCGGAGCGCATCCGTTCACGGATGTCACGAACCAGTGGTACGCCGACAGCGTGGCGTTCGTGTACAGCCATTCGCTGTTTAAGGGCATGACCGCCACGACCTTCTCGCCGAATCAGACCATGACGCGCGGTATGTTCCTGACGGTGCTTGGACGGTTCGCGGGCAGCGGGACATGGTCGGCGCTGGAGTCGTGGTCGGGCAGACTCGGCATTTCCAACGCCGGCGGCGTCGCGGTGCGCGACCGGACGACGACGGACAGCTCCAGCACGGTCCTGGCCCGTATCGGCTCCGCCGGGGAGTTTGTGACCGTGCTCGACAAGGTGAACAGCGGCCTGGACGGTGCGGTCTGGTACAAGGTGAAATACGGCGGCACGACCGGGTATGTCCGGGAACAGAGCACCGGATCGAGCGGGAAAACGCTGCTCAAGGTATATAACGGGGCCTTTACGGACCTGCCGGCAGGCAAGTATTACACCGGCTACGGGCAGTGGGCGAACATCTGCGGCGTGATGAACGGCGTGACGTCCACGGCCTTCCGCCCGGAGCAGAGCATCCGGCGCGAGGAGATCTGCGCCCTGATGTACCGCTACCTGACGGCGTACCTCGGCAAAACGCTCCCGGTCAGCGGAACGGCGTTTGCGGACGACGCGGATATATCCGCTTACGCACGGGATGCCGTTTACGCCATGCGTGCGATCGGCGTCGTGAAGGGCTATGACGGCAACCAATTCAAGCCCCGGGCGAACGCGACCCGGGCGGAGGTCGCAACGATGTTCCAAAATTTATATAATTACCTGAACGGATGAGGAAGCGAGGCTGTTTTTGTGGATAGGACGGAACGAATCAGCCGGTGGGTGGATGCGCACCGGGATGAGCTTTTGGAGGATCTGAAAACGCTCTGCCGCATCCGCAGCGTGGCCGGGGAGCCGGCAGCGAACGCGCCCTATGGCGAGGGCCCGGCCGAGGCTCTGCGTGCGGCGGAGGCCATGTGCGCGGGCTATGGCTTTGCGGTGCAGGACCACCGCGGGCGGGTGATGACCGCCGATCTCGGCGAGCCGGCGGGGCGGGAGTTGGACATCCTTGCGCACCTTGACGTCGTGCCGGAAAACGACGGCTGGGACAGCGATCCCTTTGAGCCGGTCATCCGGGAGGACGGCTATATTTACGGCCGGGGCGTCGCGGATGATAAGGGCGGCGCCGTGGCGGCTCTGTACGCCATGCGCTGCGTGAAGGAGCTGGACCTGCCGATGAGGGCTGGCTGCCGCCTGATTCTCGGCACGGATGAGGAGCGCGGCTCCTCCGATATCGCGGATTATTACCGGCATGAGAAGCCGGCGCCCCATACCTTCACGCCGGACGCGGAATTTCCGGTCTGCAACGCGGAAAAAGGCATGTACCGCCTGCGCTTCCGGAAACGGCTTGCGCCGGAGACGGCGACGCCGCGCGTGGTGGAGATCCGCGGCGGCACGACGACGAACGCCATCCCGACGGAGGCGTCTGCGGTGCTCGCGGGCATGGCGCCGCTGCACCTTATGGCGGGCGCTGCGCCGCTGTGTGCGGAGCTGGGGGCTGTCTGCCGCGTGGAAGAGGCCGAGGGCGGAGCTAGGCTCGTCGTGGTCGGTAAGGGCTGCCACGCCGCGTCTCCGGAGCTGGGCGTCAACGCAAACACGGCGCTCGTCCGCGTGCTGACGGAGCTGCCGCTGGCGGATACGCCGTCCACACGCGCGCTGCGCGCGCTTGACCGGCTGCTGCCGCACGGAGATTTCCTTGGCAGAGCCATCGGCATCGCGCAGGCAGACGAGGTCACGGGCGAGCTGACCTGCGCCTTCACGATGCTGCGGCTCGATGAAAACGGGCTGGAGGGCCTGTGCGACTGCCGCGTCCCGCTGTGCGCAGATACCGGAAACTGCAAGGACGCGGCGGATGCAAAATGGAGCGCCGCCGGATTTGAAACGGCGGGCATGATGATCGCGCCGCACTACACGCCGGCGGAGGGCGGTTTCATTCAGACGCTCCTGCGCTGCTATGAGACATATACCGGAAAGCCGGGCGCGTGCTATGCCATGGGCGGCGGGACCTACGTCCACGACGTGCCCGGCGGCGTGGCGTTCGGCTATGGCATGCCCGGCGTCGACGTCCGGATGCACGGCGCAAACGAGCGTTACCCGGTGGAGGACCTGTTCACGGCGACCAAAATTTATGCGGCGAGCATCGCCGCCGTCTGCGGAGAATAACGGTCAGATATGCGTATCAAAAAATACAGGCGTCCGAAAAGGGAGAGGCTACATAAGGAAGTAGCTTTTCCCTTCGGCTTTGTAATCTTTCATATTGAATTTATGGTAGGGAAATTCAATCATAATGGAGGATTACACGATGGACAAGTACATTTATGATAAAAACAACGGTCCTTGGTACGAACTGTAAGGTGACTACTATCTGCCGCACCTTACTTTACTACTCGAAGAAGAAAAGCCTATTGGGATATGGCGGCAGCGGCATTTACGGTATAACAAGGAGCATAAGCGGCTGTTCTATGTCAATCAGCTGACAAGCGGCAAGTTAAACAGCTATCTTGCTGATATAAACGAACAAGCAGAGGAATTGTTCTTTCGGCTGGTAAAGCAGCTTGCTGAAAAAGAAGGCATAACAGAAGAACTCAAAAGCGCCGACCAAATAGCTTGGGTAGGTGCAATGAATAACATACAGGCAAGAGCAAGAGAGATTGTAGAGAAAGAAATTATTTATGCGTAATGAATAAAATGGATAGTACCTCCTGTACTTTGCAGAGGTGCTATCCATTTTCAAGTTTACGATTTTTACTTGTTAATGATTTTGATGATAACGAATAATCTTGACACGAAGATGAGATTTTAGTATTTTAATAAACATCAAGAGGCGTTTTGAAGTTACCCCTGTGGTACAGTTTGACTGTGCGGTAACTTCAAAACGTCTCTTATTTTTTAGGGAGGCTCTATGAAACAATACAAATTGGAATCTGTCTTTAGAACAGGAAAGGAATTACTTCTTTTCAGCTTACCACTGGTTTTTAGTGGGATTTTACATCAACTTTATAACTGGGCGGATGCTTTCATTGTCGGACATTCTGTAGGGGAAGAAGCGTTAGCTGCGGTAGGCGCAACATCTACTATCATCAATCTATTCACGCTTGTTATAACAGGATTTACACTTGGGTTGTCAATATATGCCGCACACAAATGCGGAGAGAATGCGTATGAAGAAATCCGCCGCATTCTTTCATCCTTTTTACTCATTTCAGGTGTAATATTTGTTGCGTTATCCATCGCAGGAATTGGACTTGCCGACTTTATCCTTACTGTTATGAAAACCTCAAAAGATATGTTTATTCCAGCAAAGGATTATTTGCGTATTATATTATTAGGCGTTCCATTCCTTACGATTTATAACATTTATTCTGCGCTTCTTCGGGCGTTGAATAACAGTAAAGCTCCTTTCTACGCTGTTTTGCTGTCTTCTGTTTTGAATGTAATTCTGGATATCCTGTTTGTAAGCGTTTTACCTTTTGATGTGATTGGAGCTGCGGCGACAACTGTACTGTCCCAAATCGCAATGACTGTTTTTATTGTTTTGTATTCCATCAAGAAATATCCAGTGCTTAAATTTACATTCAGGGAAAAGCTGGTTCACTGGGAAACAGTAAAAAACGGTGCAAAGATGGGTTCTCCCCCGGCTATTCAGTCATCCATAAATGCTCTTGGCAATATTATTTTGCAAAGTTTTATGAATGGGTTTGGCACACATACGGTAGCTGCCGTCACAACTGCATATCGAATTGATTCTGTATTATTGCTTCCCATTATAAATCTAAGCTCAGCCATATCTACAAAGGTTGCAAACAGCATGGGGAGGAATAACCAAAAAGAGGCACATTCCAACTTGTACATTGGACTTCTGATGATGTTTATTTTTTCTTCTTTGCTGATGGTCTTGATGCCAATATGCGGCGGCTCACTGATTGCACTTTTTGGCGTGGGACAAGAATCTATCGAAATTGGCAACCATTTTTTTGTAAGTATTGCAAGATTTTATCTGTTTTTTGGCTTAACATCAGCGTTACGAGGGTATCTTGAAGGGATTGGCAAAGTCTTTGTGTCGAGCATGATTGGAATATTAGCATTGGGCAGCCGTATTATGGTTTCTTATCTTCTTGCTCCATTGCTTGATAATATGTCCATTGCATATGCCGAAGGACTGCAATATATATTCATGTTTACTCTATACACACTCTATTTCCTATTTATAAGAAAAACAGGAAACAATAACAATTTGTAAAGGCAAGTGTTTGAAATGAGTCAAACCGAATGGATACTTTGTTCCGTTTGTTGCAATAAGACCTGTGACAGAAGTAGAGAAGATATCTCCTTGAAAAATTATCCTCTCTACTTTCCGAAATACAAGTAGGAATCACGAAACATCTGCTAAATAAAATTCCGGCTTATAAAGAAAACCCACTATGTCATCTTTCGTTTTGAAAGTGTCATAGTGGGTTACATACTTTAAGGATATTATTCTTGCGGCAGATTAAAGCAACTTCTTTACGCGGTCCATCCCAAAGGGCGCCTATTTTTTGCGCCGGGGAGTCTTCTCAAAAACGGTCAATGGATTATAATGGATATTGACCGAAGCGGTCAGGGAGGACGGGCATGAATGAGAAATTTTACCGCCTGTCGGCGGAAAAGCAGCAGAAGATCATCAACGCCGGGTTTCAAGTGTTTTCGGAAAACGCCTACAAGAAAAGTCCGATGAGCGAGATCGCGGCTGCGGCCGGGATCAGCAAATCACTTCTTTTTTTCTATTTCCGCAACAAGAAGGAGCTGTACCTTTTCCTGTGGGAGAAGGCGGCGGAGATCACTATGGAGTACCTGACGGCGTACAAATGCTATGAGCCGGGCGGCTTGTTCGAGATGATGGAGCGGGGCATGGCCGCAAAGCTCCGCCTGATGGAGCGATACCCGTATATGTCGCAGTTCGCCGTCAAGGCGTTCTACGAAAAGGATGAGAATATCTGCGGGGAGATCCAAAAGAGCTACCGCCGGTGGTTTGAGTTCAAGGCGGCTCAGGCGCTGTCGGTCCAGGACCCGGACGACTTTGTCCCGGGACTGGATCTGTCGATGATGTACCGGGAGATGTACTGGGCGTCCGAGGGATATCTGTGGGAGATGCTCCAGCGCGGAAAGCTCGATGTGCCGCAGATGGAGCGGGATTTTGAGCGGCTGCTGGCGTTCTGGAAGTCAATTTATCTCAGAAAGGAGAGCGAGCATGACGAGCATACGGACCCGTGACCTGACGAAATATTATGGGAAAAACCGCGGTGTCGCCGATTTATCCCTCCGCGTGGAGCCGGGGGATTTCTTTGGCTTCATCGGCCCGAACGGGGCGGGGAAGAGCACGACCATCCGCACGCTCCTGGGCCTGATCGCCCCGACGAGCGGTTCGGCGGAGGTGCTCGGCCTCGACATCCGCTCGCACCGGACAGAGATCCTCGCGCGGGTCGGCTATCTGCCGTCCGAGACGATGTTTTATAGCCGGATGCGGGTGCGGGAGGTGCTGAAGCTGTCTGCCCGGCTGCGCAAAAAGGACTGTCGGGCGCAGGCGCAGAGGCTCTGCGAACGGCTGGAGATCGACCCGTCCCGGAGGGTCGAGGAGCTTTCACTCGGAAACCGCAAAAAGGTCGGCATTGTCTGCGCAATGCAACATGAGCCGGAGCTGTATATTCTGGACGAACCGACGAGCGGCCTCGACCCGCTCATGCAGAGAGAGTTTTTCGCGCTGCTAAAGGAACGTCATGAGGCAGGCGCGACGGTTTTTCTGTCCTCCCATGTGCTGTCCGAGGTGCAGAAACACTGTACGCATGCGGCCGTCATCCGGGAGGGACGGCTCCTGATCAGCAACCGGGTGCAGCGGCTCGGACACGCGGAGGCGAAGCGTGTCCATATCCGCGGCGTCCGTGAAATTTCGGGGCTGGACCGCGTGCGGGACGTTTCCGCGTCGGAGGACGGCGTCCGCTTCCTGTATGACGGAAAGCCGGCGGAGCTCATGCGCGCCATGGCGGTGCTGCCGATCACCGACATCACAATCACGGAGCCGGATATGGAGGAGATCTTCCTGCATTATTACGAGAAGGAGGCGGACGGACATGACGGTCTGTAAGCATGAGCTGCGGCAGGGACGGACGGCGCTCCTGGTCTGGACAGCCGCCATTGGCGGCATGCTCGCGCTTTGCATCCTCATCTTTCCGGAGATGGCGTCCGACATGGGCGATATCGGCGCGATGTTTGCCGATATGGGCGGATTTTCAGCGGCGTTCGGCATGGACCGGATCAATTTCAGCGAGTTTGTCGGTTTTTACGGCGTGGAATGCGGCAATGTGGTGGGCCTGGGCGGCGCGTTTTTCGCCGCGCTGACCGGCGTCACGGCGCTTGCCAAGGAGGAAAGGGAGCACACGGCTGAATTTCTGCTGACCCATCCGATCTCCCGGGCGCGTGTGGTTTTTGAAAAGCTGGCCGCGGTCGTTTTGCAGGTAGCCGTCCTGAATCTCGCCGTCGCGGCGGTCACATGGGGCTGCGTGGAGATCATCGAAGAGACGGTTCCGGCAAACACGATGGTGCGGCTGCTGGCGGCGTACTTTTTCATGCAGCTCGAAACGGCGGCGGTCACGTTCGGCATCTCCGCGTTCCTGCGGCACGGCGGAGCCGGCGCGGGGCTGGGCCTTGCCGCCGTGTTCTATTTTCTGAACATCGCGGCCAATCTCACGGAAAAGGCGCGGGCGCTGAAATACATCACGCCCTTCGGCTACACGGACAGCGCCGATATCATCGCAAACGGCGCGCTGGACCGGCGGTATCTGCTGGCCGGCGCCGTCATGACGCTGGCCGGCGTCGCCGCCGCGTTTTGGCGGTACACGAAAAAGGATATCGCCTGAAACGCTCAGCATGTCGAAGAACCTTTTGTTGCAAAGGGGAAGGCATTTGAGTATGCCGGGGAAGCTCGAGGGGGCAGAGTCCTCCTCGAATGGGATTGCATGCGCCGCACACCGGGAAGCTGCTTGCCTTTTTTTGCTGTTACAGCAAAAAAGTCCGGGATGGCGGAGACAAAACGCCGAGCTGGAACGTCTAGCATATGAAACCTCATGAGGCAACACATCAAACTAGACGGGGGTGATTCCCACGGACGTATTATCGTTATACGAACAGTATAAAGGCATGGTTTACCGGTTGGCGTTCAGCTATACCAAGTCTCGTGCCGATGCAGAGGATATCTGTCAGGCGGCGTTCCTGAGGCTCATTGAAAAACGCAGGAGCATCCAGCCGGGAAAGGAAAAATCCTGGCTGGCAAGTGTGACGGTGAATTTATGTCGGGACTTGTTTCGTTCCGCATGGCGGCGAAGGACGGAACCGCTTTCAGAAGATCTGACCTTTGAAACGCCGGAGCAGACAGAGCTGTACGATGAACTCATGGCGCTGAAAGAGCATGAACGAGCCGCTGTGTACCTGCATTATTTTGAGGGCTACAGCGTCGCAGAAACCGCGAAGATCCTTGGCGTCACGCCATCGGCGGTAACGTCCCGTTTGGGAAGGGCCCGCAAACATCTGCGGAACAGATTGGAGGACGCGATATGAACACATACGACTTTCGCAGGACATGGGAGCAGCTCGACCTCTCCCCGGAGGCGGCCGACCGCATCCGCCGCGTACTGGAAGCTGCCTGTTCCGAGAAGGAAACGGAGGTTATCCACATGAACAATATAAAATCAATCAAGCGGAAGGCGCCGCGTACAGCGGTTGCCGCCATCATTGCCGCCGCCATTCTTTCCGTAACGGCCTTGGCGGTCATAGCTGCGCGGGTCAATATGGTTGTGTCCCGCTATAACCAGGAAGGCCTGGTCGATGAGCCGATCGTCACCGCGTCAGGGGAAACGGAGCCGTATAACGTGGAAATCAGCTTCGAGGAGATCGACGGCGAATGGATCGGTCTCGGAACGTGGTACCCGCAGGACGTCCCCGATGGGTATGAAGAGACGTTTGTGTCCGACACCTTGGGCGGTGGACGGAATCAGAGAATTATGTTTGAAAATGCGGAAGGAAATTTCTTCGACCTGGAAATCGGGACAGCGGGACCGGGGCTGGAAGTCGTGCTTGATGATGTGATTTCTGAGCAGGAGGTCACGATCGGCGAACACAGCGGGACGCTTTTCCGCAGTCAGGACGGCATTGCGCTGCTGGCCTGGACGGACGAGACACGGGGCCTGGGCTTCACCATGAGCACCGATGACATAGAACTCGATCTGCTCACAATTGCCCGCAGTGTGGAGGAGATCGACACACCTTTGACGCCGACACTTGCGGCTGAATACGGAAAAACGCTTGCGGAAATCGGCGATTATACGATCACGGCGCTGCCGGAGGGATACTCCGAGCTGAATATGACAGCCTCTGATCTCTCCTCTGAGTGGTATCGGTATGTGTATCGCTGGTATGAGAACGCAGCACACGAGGAAATATATCTGGGCTACGAGACGTTCAGTTTTGAAGAAGATAATGTCGACCCGCATACGGCAGAAACGATCCTGTCCTACAATGGCGCCGGCAAGGCCGTGACGATCAACGGTCTCCCTGGTGGAGTGTCGGATGGAAAAATCGTTTGGGTGGACTGGGAACGTTCGCTTGTATTCACTATCATAGCGGAGCAGTTTACAGCGGATGAGCTGACCGCAATGGCGGAAAGCGTCTTACTGCCATAAACCCAAAGCAACGGCTCGTGTACCTAAGGCAGCACCGCACAATTCACGGCGCACGACTCGCCTGCAGAATGCTGCGGCGCCGCCTTAAAAACACATCAAATTAGATGGGTTTCAGCCCCTATCTGCCTGCGTGCAGATAGGGGCTGCTGCTCGTATACAGGGTCTTGCCCTAAGGAGGATTTAGAAAGCGGCTGACCGGCTCTGCCATGTTGTTGACCTTGCATTCCTGCAAGCCTTGCCCTGCATGGCTTGCGGTGCGTGAAACGGGGACTTTTGTGCCGCGGCGGGGCACAGGCATTTTTCAGGCTGCTAAAAAAGGCCGGAGGCTTTTTTGCTAGCCTGGGCGGTAGGGATGCTTTATCCCCGACGCCGTGCAGTCAGCCCATAATCTTATAAAATATCGCCGTCATTTCGGCCGGCGTCTCGTGATAGCCGCGTTTGCTCCATTCGCAGAGCAGGCCGAACAGGGCGTAGGAGTAGAACCGGCTCTCATAGCATTCCGCCGCGTCCGTGTCAAACTGCGGCATCATGATCGTATAAAACGCCTCGTATACGGCCGTTTGCAGATCGGATTTCAGAAGCCGGTCCAAAAGCTGCCGGTTTTCGTAGCTGAAGCAAAAGAGATCGCAGGCATTCCCGACGGTATACCGGTAGGGCTGGCTCAGACCGTGTTCCTCCGCCCAGCGAAGCCACAGGTGAACGAGCTTAAAGGTCAGCGCCTCGCTTTTCGTGTCGAAGTTCCGAAACCATGTGGAGCGGTTCACGCCGGCGGTGGCGGCGATTTCGTTGATCGTGATCTTGGCGAAGTCCTTTTCCTTCATGAGGCTGATTAGTGCGTCCGCCATGCACTCCTTCAGAAAGCTGTTTGCTCTTTTATTGCTGCTCATCCAATGACACTCCCTATGCGACTTTTTTGCGGAGAAGTCGCATTTTATCGATCCGTGCTTGTCATAACGGCGCGGATTCTTTATAATGCAGTGTGCAACTTTAGTCGCATGCTGCGCTTTTTGTTTCAATAAAATATCATGAAAATAAGGATAGGTCAAGCGCCTGTTCGAGGAGCAAATATGAAAATCAAAATAACAACGGATTCCACCGCCGACATCCCCAAGGCGTTGTGTGAGCGGTGGAACATCACGGTCCTGCCGCTGACGATCCTGGCGGACGGACAGGAATACCGGGACGGCGTGGATATCGAGCCGCAGGAGTTTTATAAGCTGCTGGACGAGGCGGCGGTGCTGCCCGTATCGTCGCAGGTGGCGGTGCCGCTGTACACGGAACTGTTTGAAAGCGTGCTGGCGGAGGGGTATACGGATCTCATCCATGTCGCGATCAACTCCAAAGGCTCCGGCACCTATCAGGCGGGCGTTCTGGCAAAGGAGCTGTTTTTTGAAGAACACCCCGACGCGGATTTCCGCATCCACCTCATCGACTCGCGGACCTACAGCATGGCCTACGGTATCGCGGTGGTTGAGGGCGCGCAGATGGTCGAGGATGGTGCAAAGCCCGAAGAGGTTGCCGCGCATATTGAAGAGTGGGTCGCTCATGCCCGGCCGATGTTCGTACCGCTCGACCTCAAATGCGTGAAAAAATCCGGACGCATCACGCCCGCGGCGGCGTTCGTAGGGGATGCGCTGGGCCTCAAGCCCATGATTACGTTTGAGGACGGCGAGGCGAAAATTCTCTCCAAGGTCCGCGGTGAGAACAAGGCAATCACGGCGCTTCTGGAGCAATGCCTGCGTGAGCGGAGGCCCGGCTCGAATTACGCCTTTGTGTACGGCAAAAACATTGAGGCGCTCGAGAAGCTTCGGGAAGCGTGCGCAGATCAGTTCGATATTCCGCCGATGGCGGAGTACCCGGTGGGCTGCATCATCGGCATTAACACCGGCCCGAATATGATCGGGATCATCTACCGCACCTGAGTGCCGAAAGGAAGAAACATGAAGATTCAATTAGTCGTGGACTGTTCCGCGAACATTTGCCAGAACATTACGCAGGATATTTCCTATGTTCCGCTGAAGATTGTCACGCGGGAAAAGGAGTACAGTGATACGCCGGATCTGGACATCGTTGGGATGCTGAAGGAGCTCAAGGCGTATAAAGGCACTTCCGGTACGGCCTGTCCGAGTATTCAGGATTGGCTCGATGCGTTCGACGGCGCGGACATCGTGCTCGGCGCCTCGCTGACGAGCGGCCTCTCCGGATGCTACAGCTCGGCGGTCGTTGCGGCGCGGGAGTATCTGGAACAGAAGCCGGATGCGAAGGTGTTCATTCTGGACTCGCTGTCCACCGGACCGGAGCTGGAGGTTCTGATGGAGAAGTATCAGGAGCTGATCGCCGCCGGTCTGCCGTATGAGGAAATCTGCGAGGGTATCCGGGAGTACAGCCGGCATTCGCACCTCATTTTTTCGCTGGAATCGCTCGATAACTTCGCCAAAAATGGGCGCGTAAGCCCCGTCGCCGCGAAGGCGGTCGGCATTCTCGGTCTCCGAATTGTCGGCAAAGCGAGCGACACCGGCACGCTGGAGCCGCTGCATAAATGCCGCGGGGAGAAGAAAGCCATCCGGCAGCTTATGAACACCATGAAGGAGCTGGGCTACAAGGGCGGTAAGGTGCGCATTTCGCATACCTTCAACCCGGACGGCGCGCAGGCCTTTGCCGACATGGTTCGGCAGGAGTTTCCGGACTGCGACCTGACGATCACCCCGAACCGCGGCCTGTGCAGCTTCTATGCGGAAACCGGCGGCATCCTCGTGGGCTTTGAAGATATCTGAATCATCTGCGCGCAAGCGGGACAAGGCGGACAAGCCGATTTTTTCGGTTTGTCCGCCTTGCCGTATAGATATGCTGAAATCAGAACTCGTAGGGAGGGTTGCCGGAGAAGTCGGCGATGGTGCCGTGGGCATTCGCGATATAAAAGACCTCGAAGATGGGGTTTGCGGCCTCGCCGTACTGGCCCTTGACGATGGGATTGCCCATGGCGCTTTCCTTGACGGCCATGTTGTTTTCGAATACAGCCTTGCCGTGCAGGCGGATCCAGGCGTACTCGGGGCTGGAGACGGTGACTTCGATCTCGGGGTTCTGCTACATGTCCTTGTAGACGTCCTTGGTGCTGTTGGTGCAGAACCACAGCTTGCCCTCCTGCTCGAACAGGAACATGAAGGGGCGGCACTTGGCCTTGCCGTCGCGCCCGACGGTGGCGAGATACTGGACGGGGTTCGCGTTCAGAAATTCAACAACCTTGTTCATAAAAATATACCTCCGTGAAATATGTTGTAACCGTATTAATTACATCAAGATAATAGCATGTTCCGGGTGTAATGTCAAGAGTTACAACAAAATTTTTATGCGGATGTAATGCTTGACATTACATCCGGCCGGTGCTATAATCCTTTGGTTAGAAAGATAAGGGGTGCAGACCATGCAGTTTTCATCCAGAATGCCGATCGCCGTGCATATTCTGCTGGCGATCCGGGCGTTTGAGGGCAAATATAAAACCACATCCGCCTTCCTGGCCGGCAGCGTCAATGTCAATCCGGTCATCATCCGCAACGTGCTCGGGCAGTTGAAAGCGGCCGGGATCGTGACGGTCAGGGCCGGGGAGGGCGGCGCATCCATCGCAAGGGAGCCGAGGGATATTTCCCTGTTGGATATTTTCAGCGCGGTGGAAAAGAAGGAGGAGCTTTTCCATTTCCACGAAAACCCGAACCCGCAGTGCCCGGTTGGGCGGAATGTCCATGCCGTGCTGGGCGGAAGGCTGAGTTTGATTGAAAAAGAGATGCTTGAGCGGATGCAGAGCGTTACCCTGCAGGATCTGATCGACGATCTGGACCAGCGTATAGCACCGTAATGAACAGCGCCCCGCCGGAGGCTCGGGAACACGCCCGAGGATCCGACGGGGTGTTTTCTGCTTTTGGGTGCAATTTGCGCGTTGCCATTTGGCGGGGAATGTGTTACACTTTGAGTATGTGAAAAATGCGACGCATGATGCGCGCATAAAACATTACCATCCGAAAGGAGACACCATGAAAAAGCTTCTCAGCATCATTCTTTGCCTGACTCTGGTTCTGAGCCTCGGCGCGGCGGCGTTTGCCTCCGGCGAGCCCTCCGAAGAGAAGGTCATCACCGCGGTGGCGCTGAGCGAGAAGGACGCCAATTACGTCGATTCCGCTCTGTACAGCCAGTATGAGACCGTTACCTTCTCCGACGGCACCAGCCGGACCATTGATGTGGACGCGCAGACCTTCGTCCTCGTGAAGGACGGCGTGGTCGTGAACCTCGCCGATCCCGCGAACTGGACGGCGGACGCCGAGCTTTTTGTTATCGACAAGGGCAATTCCGACACCGTCGCCATGAGCATGAACACCGCCAACTGGGGGCCGTTCTACTTCACCGGGGTCGTGGATATCGAGGACGGCGTCTATGAGGAAGGCCGCTCCATCCCCGCCGCGGCGACGGGCGTGACCGTCACCGACGATTCCGTCAAGGGCGGCGAGATCAACATCGACGCCGACTATATCAGCGCGATCTACGCCTGCAGCGAGGACGGCTCCAAGGTCACGGTGGAGGACGTCACCATCAACACCCGCGGCATGGGCGGCAACGACTTCGGCACCAACGGCGGCTGGGGCACCGGCATCAACGTCTCCGGAAGCGCCGAGATGGACATCAGGAACGTCACCCTGAATACCGAGGGGCCTCTCCATGACGGCATCTGGGCCGGCGGCACCTCCGTCGTGAACGTCTATGACACCGTCCTGTTTGCGACCGACGCGCAGGATAACTTTGACTTCGTCCCGTACAGCTATGACAAGTTTATCATCACCGACGCGCCCCTGACCGACGAGGAAATCGCGGAGCTTGGCATTTCCGGCGAGTTCTACTCCGAGGATTACGAGAGCATGTTCGGCTCGGGCACGCATTACTATTACACCAACGAGAACGCCACCAGCAACTGGAGCGCTCCCATGCTGCAGTGCCCGCCTCTGGCGCTCGGCCTCTACGGCTCCATGCGCGGCGCGATCTGCTATGGCAACGCGACCCTGAGCTTCTATAACAGCCTCGCTGTCTGCGACAACTGGGCCGTTCTGTCCACCGACTCCGGCAAGGGCGTCCTGAACGCCACCGACACCGTCGCCATCATCGGCGCGAAGGCTGAATCCGAGGACGATGCCGACCTCGCGGTCGAGCTTGAGGGCGGCGACAGCTACCTCGTCGATGTCTTTGACACCACGGAGGGCTCCGGCTACGTCACTTACTGCGACGGCTTCGACGACAACTTCTACGGCTGCCGATTCTATGCTCCCGACTATCTCGCCATCATGACCGGCGGCACGTTTGACTTTGTCGATTCCGACGCGCAGCGCGGCTATGGCTGGTCCGACCGCATCGGCTTTATGAGCCACGGCCAGGCCTATGTCGCGAACATCGACCACTCCGACTTCGACGTGGCGGACGCTCTGTTTGCCGTCATGTCTACCGGCGCGGTGGACATTACCCTCGACGACGTCACCGTGAACTACACGAAGGACAACGCCTGGGGCAACAAGCTCTTCCAGTTCATGGACACCGATGACGTCGGCACCGACGCCAACGACATGGAGATGGACGTGCTCGACCTGACCTATGAGGAATACCTTGCGAATACCCCGGGCGATGCCGAGGGCGCTTCCGCCGAGGGTACGACCAAGCTCGTCACCATCAAGGACTCCACGCTCGCGGGCGATATCTGGAACTCCATCGGTTCCTCCAACAACGCATCCACCATGGCGGTCTATGACGGCAGCACCAACGTTCTGTCCACCTGGACCACCTCTACCATCGACGTGACCCTGGACAACGCGGAGCTGACCGGTGTGATTTCCACGAGCTACGCCCAGCACTGCGATGAAAACGGCGAGCCCATTATCGGCCAGTTCTTCTTCAATAAGACCGGTGAGCCGATGGACGGCACCGCCGAGAACACCTATGACTACCTCGCAGCCCGCCGCGTCATCAACACCCCGGCCCACAACGCCATCGGCAAGATCGACGTGACGCTCACAAACGGCGCTGTCTGGAATGTCACCGGCACCTCCATCATCGACAGCCTGACCATCGGCGAGGGCTGCACCGTGAACGGCACCATCACCGAGAATGCCGACGGCACCATCACCGTGGAACCTGTGGGCGCTGCTTCTGCGGAAGCTGCCCCTGCGGGCGAGCAGACCGTCGAGATCACCACCTTCAGCGATATCGTGGGCGGCGACATCTATCTCACCGTCACCTATGAGCTTGTGAACGGCGAGGTCAATGTGATCGACATTGTGGACAACGACCTCCAGATGAGCATCCTGGAGATGGTTCCCGATGTGGACGCCATCGCGGCCCAGGTCGCGGCGGAGATCGCCTGATCCGGACACACAACAAAAAAAGGAACGGCTCCGGCCGTTCCTTTTTTATGCGTATCGGGGATGTTATTTTGCGTTCTTCACGCTCTCGTAGTCAAGCTCGCGGTGCTCGCACCAGCGGCGGATGGCGTCCTCGATGACCTCGAGGCTCTTGTCCATGCCGAACGCCTTTGTGTCGATGGCGAGGTTATAGTATTTCGTATCGCCCCAGGGATGCCCGGTAAAGTGTTCATAGTGCCGGGCTCGCGATGCGTCCGTTGAAGCGAGGTCGGCGGCGGCCTGTTCGGGGGAGAGGTTCATGGTCTCCGCCACGCGGGCGGCGCGGTAATCCGTGGGCGCGTGGACGAATATGCGGAAGCTGTTCGGGTCGTTATAGAGGATATAATCGCTGCAGCGTCCCACGAGCACAACGGATTCGTTCTTCGCGGCGATGCGGCGGATGACCTTGACCTGCGCGGCAAAGAGACGTTCAAGCGGGGACAGCTCCATGTGCATGGCGTAGCCGGCGTTCATGAAGTCGTACACCACGGCATGGGCCATGTTGTGCTCGTGCTTGTGGATGAAGGATTCGGGCAGGCCGCTTTCCTCCGTCTCAAGGGGGATCAGTTCGTCGTTGCCGTAGAAGCGGATGCCGAGGCGCTTGGCCAGCGCCTGCGCAAGCTCATAGCCGCCGGAGCCGAACTCCCAGCCGATGGAGATGAGAAGCTTCGGCTTTCCGGTCGCATCGAAGAGGTAATCCTCGCCGCCCATGGCCTCGCGCAGCCTGGTTTCACGCTCGACAAAGCGCATGAGGGGCTTCTCGGCGACACGCATGAGCTGGCGCATGACGAAGCCGACGAGCAGCGCGCAGAGGACCGTGCCCTCGCGCACGCCGACGAGGCCATGGAAGTAAACCAGGCTCGTGAGCGCGGAGAGGACGACGAGGGAGCAGTCAAAGACGATCTTGGCCGAGCCGAGGGTGAGGCCGGTTTTTTTGGAGATCGCAAGGCTCATGCCCTCGCCCGGGGTCGGCAGGATGTTCGGCGACAGGTAGAGCATGACGCCGACGGCGACGAGCGGAATGCTGCAAAGCAGGTAGAGCATCTGCACGGCGTAATTGCCCGGCGCGGGCAGAAACGCCATCATGAGCTTTGCCAGATCGACAAGTTTGCCGAAGAGAATGGAGGCCACGAGCTGCAAGAGCATCTGCGGCTCAAAATCCCGGCGCAGGAGAAGAAGCTCGACCAGGATATACAGGCAGTAGACCGCGATGGTGCAGTTGCCGAGCGTGACGAACGAGGGGGCGTTTTCCGCGCAGCCGATCAGATACAGGACGTTTGCCAGCGCGCCGACGGGACTGACGCCGAGGCCCGAGGCGGAGGAGAAGACCACGCCGATCGCCATGAGGTACAGGCCGAGGCAGTAGATGAACAGGCGCTTTCCCCAGCGCAGCAGGAAGGCGCCGTCAATTTTTTGTTTCAAACAGGATCACTCCTTTCCGAAAGAAATGTGGACAGGATCAGCTCCGCGCACGCGGCGATATCCTCCGGACCAAGCTGCGGGATGCCGGCATCCGCCGGTTCGTCGGTCACGAGGGCAAAATGCGACGCATCCATGGGAACAAGCGGTTTTCCGGTTTCCCGGCGATGGACCTGGATTTTGGGATAGCGGCTGTATTTGTGGCCCTCGACGAGGATGAGATCGACGGGGGGGAGCTTTTCGCGCAGCGTCTCCAGGCCGATCTCGTCCGGACCGAGCACCGCCCAGCCGTTCGGGCCGGATATGGCGGTGCAGGCAGCGCCGGCCTGCGCAAAGCGCCAGGTGTCCTTGCCGGGCTTATCCATCTGGAAGGCGTGCGCGTCGTGCTTGATGACCGCGGTGCGGACGCCCCGTGCGGTCAGCTCCGGCAGGAGCTTTTCCAAAAAAGTCGTCTTGCCCGAGCCGGACCAGCCCATGAACACGACGGTGGGAGGGGTCCCGGCGAGAGCGCGGAGCATATCGGCGCGGGTGTTCCAGTTGGAGATCGTGTCCGCCAGCGCGTCGGGCAGCTCGACATATTCGGCATCGAGCGTGTCGAGAAGCGCGGTCATTTTGCACCGGCCCGCTTTCAGAGCTGCGTCCAGCGCGGGCAGACAGCTTCGGCGGTACACGCCGAAAAGAGGCTCGGGCCGTCCGTGCCTGGTACAGACGGCGGCGTCGCCCGTCGGCGGAGACAGAAGGGCCGCCCGCGAGAGGAAGGGCATGTCTACAGCGCTGACATAGAGAAGCTCCGCATCGGTCCGGGCAAACGCGGCATGCAGGCCTGCCATGGGTCCGCAGCCGGGATAGATATCGTAAACGGCGCGGCAGCCCTCCGGCAGGACGGAGAGGTGCTCCTCCGTTCCGGCGGCAATGAGAACGCCGTCGATGCCCTCACAGTCGCGCCAGAAGGCCGCGGCGCGGTCAAGGAGCGTCTGTCCGCCAAGGGAAAGGAGGGCCTTGTCGTCGCCCATGCGGGAGGATCTGCCTCCGGCGAGGATCAGGGCGTATGTGCGCGGCTCAGTCATGGGCCGGGGCCTCCGTGCCGCCGCGGCGGGGTGCGAATACAAGCCCTTCCTTCGGCTCAACGGGTATCCACACCTCAAAATAGCCGGTGAGCCGGTCATCCTCCAGCACGGAGCAGATGAGGGTGCCCCGGGCATTGCCGGACACGCGCAGACCAAGCTCGCGGACATAGTCCATGGCGTGCCGGAGGTGCCGGGGCGAGAAGCCGGTCTTGCCGGAGCTGACAAAGGCGGTGTGAACGCTTGGGACGGAGGGGAGGTGCTTCACAGGCTCCTCGAGCGGGACGTTCAGCTTCTTGACGAAGTCCATGCCCATGGCGAAGCCCCAGTCATAATTATCGTTTTTCTCCGCCAGGTCGTTTTGGTTGATCTCAAAGCAGCGGGAGACGAAAGGCATGTATTGCAGCCACTGGTGGGAGAGCTCCTGCAGCTCGGGGATGTTTTCATAGTCGCGGTTATGGCGGTTCAGGAAGCGGTAGCACTCCGGGGCATAGACGAGGTCACAGCGGCCGACCGTCTGCTTGACCTGCCGCATGGAGGCGAAATACTGGTCGGCGCGTTCCAGCAGCATCTGCTGGTGCCGGATGGATTCGCGGATCTCCTCCTGCTTCCGCTCCATGTCGGCGAGTACGTCGTCAAAGCCGCTCTGCGAGACGAGCCTTGCGGTCTGCTCGATGCCGAAGCCGAAATTCTTGAACCAGAGACAGTCGATGAGGAAGTTTATGTCCCATGCGTCATAGTAGCGGTAGTTGTTGTTCTTGCCCATGGTGGGCTTCACGACGCCCTTTTTCTGATAATAACGCAGCAGATCGGGAGAGATGCCCAGAATCTTTGCCACATCGCCGATCTTGTATTTCATGACAAACACACCCCAAACACAATAATTCTCTGTAATTATAGCAAAATCCCCGCCGCAATTCAATGAAAATGGGACTTGACTTTAGAACAATTCCAAGGTGTAAAATCGACATGTATTACAGATAACCGCCTTTTGGGCGGCGAGTTTTTATAGGAGGGCTATCACTATGGCTTACATGCCTCTTGACAAAAGCAAGTTTTATCTGGACGATTCCAAGATGACCAAGATCTACGATCTGTCCCAGCCCTGGGGCGTCGATACGCCGCTTTGGCCGTTCCCCGGCGCTCGTCAGGACCTCGTGTTCCCCCGCGGTCAGTATCTGGGCCGCTTCCATAAGCGCACCATGACCTACACCGGCACGCTGCATGCCGGCACGCATATGGACGCTCCCAACCACGTCCTGCACGAGGAGGAGGTCGATCGCGAGGCCAACGGCTACACCCTCGCGGAGATCCACCTGGAGCGCTGCATCGGCTCCGGCGTCATTGTCGATATGCGTTACCTCAAGGATGAGTTCGAGGAAAAGTGGAACGCCGCGCAGGGCGATCCTGCTAAGATGGGCAACATCTGGCACGAGATCAAGCCCGCCGAGGTCGAGGCCGCCTGCAAGAAGGACGGGCTGGAGATCCGGGAGAACGACTGGGTCGTCATCAACACCGGCTTCCATCACTATTGGCGTCAGAATAACGATAAATACTACAACTACTATCCCGGTGAAGGCCCGGAGCTTGCCAATTGGCTCTGCTTCGAGAAGCACATCAAGGGCATTTCCGGCACCTGGGGCGCTACCGACGCTCCCCTGTGGCATGACCCTCTGAGCGAGCAGATGCCCTGGCTCGACAAGGCGTACCGGAAGGCTACCGGTCTCGACCCCACCGTCACCCATCCCGACTATGAGCCCTGCCACCGCATCTATATGCAGCACGGCGTCTGCACGGTCGAAAACGCCGGCGGCGACATCGACGAGGTCACCGGCAAGCGCATGACCATCGCCGCGTTCCCCTTCCGCTGCGAGATGGCGGACGGCGGCTTTGTGCGTCTGGTCGCCTGGGAAGAGGGTTCCTTCTGATCGACCTTACATAAGCTATAGACAAGCCGGATCGCTCCGGCTTGTCTTTTATGCAGGGCGTAGACAGACTTACGATATGACAAACCTAGAATCGATTGCAGAAAGAAGATACACCATATGAAAACACTAGCGGATATCCAAAAGATCGCCGTTCTGGGCGCCGGTACCATGGGCCCCGGCATTGCGCAGACCTATGCCATGGGCGGCTACAAGGTCACCATGTGGACGCGCTCTGAGGCTACGCGCGAGAAGGCGCAGGCCGCGCTCCGTACCCAGCTGGAGACCTTCGCGGAAGAGGGCGAGATCCCCGCTTCCGAGGTGGAGGCCACGCTGGCCCGCATCGACTTTGCTCTGACCGTGGAAGAGGCTGTCGCCGGCGCCGACTTCATTCAGGAAACCATCGTGGAGAACCGCGACGCCAAGGTTGCGCTGTATGAGCAGCTCGCAGCCTGCGTGCCCGCCGATGTTATCATCGCGTCGAACACCTCCGCTATGAACATTTTCGAGGTCGTGCCCGAAAAGCTCCTGCCCCAGCAGATCATCTGCCACTGGTATGCGCCTCCCCAGCTCATCCCCCTTGTTGAGGTCGTGAAGAGCGAGCAGGCGCCCCAGGAGTATGCCGACATCGCCATGGCGCTTCTCAAAAGCTGCGGCAAGACCGCGGTGCTTATGAAGAAGTTCATCCGCGGTTATATCGTGAACCGCCTTCAGCAGTGCCTGAACCGCGAGGTGTTTTACCTCCTGGACAACGGCTACTGCGACGCGGAGGCGATCGACCTCGCGGCGAAGGCTTCCTTCATCCCGCGCGCCTGTGTGCTGGGCCTTGTGAAGCGGGCCGATTTCGGCGGCCTCGACATGACCGCGAACAACTACCGCAACCAGTCCTATACCATGCCCGAGCATGGCGACGAGATGCCCGCTTCTCTGGCGGCCCATGTGGACGCCGGCGAGCTCGGCATCAAGACCGGCAAGGGCTTTTATGACTACTCCGGCATGGATATCGACGAGCTGAAGCAGAAGCGCGACAAGCAGCTCTTTGAGGTATTCCGTCTCGAGAAGAAATTCCTGAACGATCCCGTGTGATCGTCTTTTGCCCCCGGCGGGATGCGAATGCGCCGCGGAAGCGGAGGACGCCGAAACGCCCTTCCACCTTTCGCGGCACCCGTCCGCATCCGACGAATAAGGAGGTTTTCCAATGGATCTCGTGCTGTTTTCCGGCTATGCAAGGCTTCCGGCCAATACCCCGGCGCAGAAAATGTATGAAGAGCTGGTGCTCGTTGCCGTTGTGGACATGGACACCGGAGTCGTGCATGAGGCGGACTGCACCGTAGCCACCGATCTGGCGAAAAAATTCGTATGCGGCCTTGTGGTCGGGTATGACATGAACCGCGGGATCGACCCGCTCCTGGCCTCGGCGGAACGCCGGTATCAGGGGCATTTGCGCAAGGCGCTCGCAAGCTGC
The DNA here is from genome assembly GCA_964406615.1 of uncultured Oscillospiraceae bacterium. GTDB lineage: Bacteria > Bacillota > Clostridia > Oscillospirales > Oscillospiraceae > CAJOIG01. Next base: position 16,878 of record CAYOSI010000014.1, on the reverse strand, counting down.
ATCAAGATGATCGGCGCCCAGTACGCCGAGGTCCGCGGCAAGTAAGTAAAGGGTTCCTGCCTCCGCAGGACAGAATTTTACGCACACCGGCCGGTGCCGGTGCTTTGTGGGTTTAACGCGATTCGCTCCCGGGACGTTTGCGTCGTCCCGCGCGGGTTTGCAGCATCCTTCTGTCAAGTAGAAAATATTTGAATAGGAAGGACACGTCAAAAATGAATATTTCCATCCTGATCGGCGTGATCGCCACGGTCGCGCTGATCCTGGCTCTGAGCATATACTCCGGTACCAAGATGAAACCCGGCGGCGCGGGAAACGGCGTCGCCGTCACAGCCGGCATCATCATGGGCACGCTCGTGGGCGGCTCGTCCACGGTCGGCACGGCCCAGCTTGCCTATAACTACGGCATGAGCGCGTGGTGGTTCACGCTGGGCGGTGGCCTGTCCTGTCTGGTGCTGGCGATTTTCTTTGTCAAGCCCCTGCGCCATAACGGCGGACACACCCTGATCGGCATGGTCGAGAGGGAGTTCGGCCCGGCGGCCGGATTGTCCGCATCCATTCTGAACACCATCGGCACATTCATAAACGTCATCTCCCAGATGATTGCGGCCTCGGCGGTGCTCGCGGTGCTGTTCCCGGACCTGGGGCTTGTCTGGGAGCTTATCATCTCGACGGTGTTTATGATCCTGTATGTCGTCATCGGCGGCCGCAAGGGCGCCGGCATGGTGGGACTGCTGAAGCTCGCGCTGCTGTATATCGCGATGATCGGCAGCGGCGTCATGGTCCTGAAGATGACGGGCGGCCTCCACGGCTTCACCGAAATGGTGCGCGGCATCGACGACCCGGAAGGGGTGCATTTCTTCAGCCTTTTCGCCCGCGGTGCGGGTACGGACCTCGGTGCGGGCGTGTCCCTGCTGCTGGGTGTGCTGACAACGCAGACCTATGCGCAGGCGGTGCTGTCGGCGAAGTCCGGTGCGGCGGCCCGTACCGGTGCGCTGCTGTCGACCTTTCTGATCCCGCCCATCGGGATCGGCGGCATCCTCGTCGGCCTGTTCATGCGCGCCAACTTCCCGGGCATCGCGGCAAAAACCGCGCTGACGAGCTTTGTCACGACGTATATGCCGGGCGTTCTCGGCGGCATCGTCCTCGGTACGCTGTTCATCGCGATCGTCGGCACGGGCGCGGGACTGGCGCTCGGCATGTCCTTCGTGCTGAACGAGGACATCCTCGACCGCTTCACGCATAAGTTTGACGGCCCGCAGAAGCAGCTTTTCATGGGCCGCGTGTGGATGGTGCTGGTGCTGGCGCTGGCCTGTGTGCTGTCGATGGGCTCTCTTGGCGATACGATCCTGTCTTTTGCGTTCATGTCGATGGGCTTGCGCGCGGCGGCGGTATTTGCGTCCCTGTGCGCAGCGCTGTTCTTCCCGGGCCGCGTCTCGCACAAATGGGCAGTGGCCTCGATCATCGCAGGTCCTGCCGCGGTGCTGTTCGGAAAGTTCATGGAGCTTCCGTTTGACTCGCTCTTCCTCGGCATTGCCGTCGGCATGCTGCTCATCCTGCTGGGCGCGGCTGCGAAGCGCCGGGAAGCGCCGAAGACTTGATTTTTCCGCGCTGCTTCGGTATAATATACTCAACCGCTGTGATTTGGGAGGAAAACCATGCTCAACGAGGTGTCGATCCGCTGCTTTCTGACGCTCGCGCAGACGCTGAGCTTTACGGAAACGGCCAAAATGCGCTATATGACCCAGCAGTCGGTCAGCAAATATATTGCGAAGATGGAGGAGGATCTGGGCTTCCAGCTCTTCATCCGAACGCATCACTATGTCAAGCTGACGAAGGCGGGGGAGGCGTTCTACGCCTTTTTCAAAGAGTTCAGCCAAAAATTTGAAAGCGTGGTGGAGGACACCAAGAACTACTACGACAGCATGTTCAACTCTCTGCACATCGGCTATCTCGAATGGCTTGAGATCTCGGCGAGCATCGGCAAGGCGCTGCGCGTTTTGCAGCAGAACAATCCGGCGCTGCGGTTTGTCGGGGAAAAGCATCCGCAGTATGAGCTCAACGAGCTTTTCCTGGACCGCAAGCTCGACCTGATAATCACCTATAAGGAATTTGCGCCGAACGGCACGGGGCTCAAAAAGCTGAAGATCCAGGAATCCCCGCTGGTGCTGCTGGTCTCTCCGGACCATCCCAAGGCCACGGACGACGCGACGGTGGACGATTTCCGGAACGAGCCGTTCATCAAGGCGGCCTCCAGCCGGGAGGCGCTCTCGGAAAGCAAAAACCGCGCCCGGCGGCAGTGCCGGGAGCTGGGCTTCACACCGTCGGAGATCATGATTTCTCCGAACCTCGAGTCGGCCTACATGGCGGCGGAGTTCGGGCAGGGCGTCCTGGTATCGACGATGCTCTCACGCATGAGCCTGCATTCCGAGCTCAAATGCTACGACATCGGCGTGGCTGAAGACCTGCTCTGCTTCTGGCATGAGGATGAGGAAAAGCCCACGGTCGCGGCGTTTGCCTCGGTGCTCGAGCAGGTGCATCAGTAACAAAATCACTCGGTCTGGCGAAGACAGGTTTCTTGCGGAACCTGTCTTTTTGCTTTTTCGCATGTATTTTCCTGAAACACTGGCGGTATCTTATACGTTTTATATAGGAAGGCCTTCAAAGAAATGAATAGGAGGGGAAGTCAATAGACAAGGAAACATCGGAACGTATTTATGACACCTATGCCGATATGGTATTCAGGATCGCGTTTCTTTACATGAAGAACCGTCAGGAAAGCGAAGACATCGTTCAGGATACCTTTGTTCAGCTTCTTCGCAGCCAGCCGGTTTTCTCCCGGGCTGAACAGGAAAAAGCCTGGCTGATTGTCACAGCGTCCAATCTTTGCAAAGGCCGGCTTCGCCGCCGCTATCGCAAAGACGAGCCGCTGGAGTTTCACCCAAACCTGACCGCTCCAGAGCCGCCTATGAACGATGTGGCCATTGCCATAATGAAACTTCCCGAGCGATATAAAACCGCTGTGTATCTGCACTATTACGAAGGGTATACGTCTGTAGAGATTGCCCGGCTTACCGGTCAGAAGCCCGCGACCATCCGAACATGGCTTTCCCGGGCGCGGGCAGAACTGAAACAAAAACTTGGAGGCGAATACGATGTATGAGAAAATCCGCCATTCACTGGACAATATCTGTCTGGACCCTGACGAAAAAACAGAACTATGGGAACGCATACTCATGGAATCCCGGAATCAAGAAACGGAGGAGTATATGACAAAACCAAAAAAGATTTATAAAATCGCGCTGATCGCTGCTGTTGCCGCCGTTTTGCTGACCGGCACGGCTCTTGCGGCGAACCTGTTGGGACTGTCTACGGTTATCATTCCCGACGGAGAGGTCGAACACCCTGTTACAGGTGAAGAACTGGCTGCCGTATCCTACACGATGCCCATGGAGGGGCCGGAGGAATTTTTGGATTGGGCCGCACGGTGCACCGCCCTTACCGAGGCCCTCGATGCACGGATGGAGGAACTGTTCCCCGAGGACGTGCGGCCTTATCTGTTTACGCCCGATGAAAATGTATTCGGGGTGGCTAATGGAGACGGAACACACACCTACACAAATCTTGACAACGGCGAGGCTGTGACCATGACGGACGAGGAAGCGGAGGCGTACGCCGAAAGATGCCGCATATTCAGTGAAGAATGGGATAGCGCTAGACAATCCGTTTTGGAGGAGCTTGCCTTGGAATACGGGCTCACCGTCCGGAATGATGAGGAAGTTCACATTACGCCGGGTACAGGCGGCAGTGCGGCGGCGTGTGATTTTATGAACCATCTTGCGTCATCCGTGTGCAGCGGCGATCTTTTTGCCGGTGATGTCAGCTCTTTTGACAAATTCTACTGCTTTGACGGCGGCAGCTTCGGTGCAAGCTACGGCATAGAAGCGCCGTCCGGCAGCGGTGTTGATACCTATATCCGCTTCACTCCCATGAACGAGTATGTCACAGGATTTGAGGTTGGATACTATTTAACCGGCGTGGATGACTATCAGTCCAGAAGCTATGTGACAAAAGACGGAACGGAGCTTGTTGTGTGTCAAAATGAACAGCAGGCGATGGTATATGGGTATCTCGACGTCGGTTACTGCGTTCTGGAGATCCACTCCGATGACGGTGTGCTGGGGGAAGAAGACGTGAATTATGCGCTGGATTTCCTCAATTTCAGCGTCATTGGGAAATAACTGTCCGACGGAGGCATCGGGGCCTTGAAAGGCCCTCTGTATTCAAAAACTCTCCTCACGGTTAGAACAGGACCGTGAAAAACGAACAATACCCCCTGTGCAGGAGAATAATTCTGCACAGGGGGTATTGTGAAATGACCGGGCGGTTCTTGCTTACGCCTCCGGTTCGATGGCGGCGGTGAGCTTTGCGTAGATATCGGGCAGGTTTTTCTCGAGGTCGAGGCTCTTGTGGTCGGGGCCTGTCCAGATATGGAAGGTGTCGGCGGCGTTCACGAGCACGCCCTCATAGAAGCACTCATAATGCAGGCGAAGCTTTTTCGGGGCGCAGAAGGTGGCCTTTGTGCGGATCGTCACTTCGCCGGGGTAGGATACGGCGGCTTTATACTGCACGTGCAGATCGACCATCGGAGGGTCGATGCCGAGCGCGTGCATGGCGGCGTAGCCGAATCCAAGCTTTTGGAAAAAGTCCATGCGCGCAATCTCGTACCAGACGGGATAGACCGCGTGGTGGACGATACTCATGGGGTCGCAGTCGGGATAGCGGACGGCGACGGTAGTCTCGGTTATCATAACGCTTCTCCTTATGAAAACGCCCCTGCCCGGAAGGGACAAGGGCGGTTCGGGTATTGAGTCAGGCGTCCCTCTTCTTGAGGCAGCCGTTTATGTACATCATCAGGAATACGGGGATGATCGCAGTGACAGCGCCCATGACGAAGGTAGAGGTCACGTTCGCGATGGTCGCGTGCAGGATATTCTTGGAGACAAAGTTGAAGAAGATGGAGCTGAAGCCCAGCGCCAGCATCGCGACGCCGTAGTTGGTGCCGGAGTTCTTCGGCCCGAACAGGTCGGTGGAGAGCGCGGCGTTCAGCGCGGAGGGGCCGCCGTAAGCGAAGGCGATGATCGCGATCGTGACAAAGTAGCCCATGCCGCCGATAAAGGTCAGCAGGACGGCGCCGAGCAGGGTCAGCCCGCAGAGGATATACATGGTGTTGGAGCGGCCGAGCTTGTCGGACAGGGAGGCCATGATGAGCCGGCCGGCGGCGTTCGTGATGCCGGTGAAGGACACGCAGGCGATGGCCATCGCCTCGGACAGGCCGCGCTCTACGCCGAGGTCCTTGATGAGGGGGACGCAGAGGTTCCAGGTGCCGTTGATGAAGAAAATGGAGAAGAACAACGCCCAAAAGACCGGCATTTTGATGGCTTGGCCGAGGGAGAAGTTCACGCTGCCGGAGACGGCCTTGGCCGGCAGATGAAGACTGGAGAGGTACTTGTCGTCGGGCAGGGAGATGAACAGGCAGGCAACAAAGCCGAGGACGGCGAACACAATGCCGAGCGTCAGGAACACCGGCACGAAGTTCACGATGCCGTCCGCACCGCGGTTAAGCTCCATAAGCCAGTTGGACACCGGGGTGAACACGACGGTGGACAGGCCGAAGGCGGAGCAGGCAAGGCCGGAGGCGAGGCCGCGTTTGTGAGGCAGCCACTTCTGGATGCAGGAAATGCAGGCGCCGTAGGCAAAGCCGGAGCCGAGGCCGGCCATGATGGCGTAGGTCAGGTCGAACAGACCGGCGGACCGGACGAAAGCGGTCAGGATGACGCCGACGGAAAACAGAGCAACGCCGAGAATGCAGGTCAGCTTCGGGCCTCTCTTGTCGTTGATGAAGCCGCCGATCAGGTTGCCGAACACGAACGCGAAGATCATATAGGACGAGACCATGGTGGCGGCGCTGTCGGACCAGCCGTAGGCGGCGACGATGTTGCCCTTGAGTGCGCTCCAGAGGTACAGAATGCCGACGCAGAGCTGCACGACGAGGCACGCGATGATGGAGATCCAGGGGTTCTTCCGGGTTTTCACAATACATCCCTCTTTTACATGAAATTAGTAGATTAACTCAAACATTGGAATTATACCACGGTGCTTTTCGTTCGTCTACAATTGACACGAAACTAACGACCCGCGGCGAAGAATTTTTCGCCGTGGGTCGGTTTTTACGCTTTCAGAAGCATGAGCGCCTCGTCCGGGAAGCGGAGCAGGAGCGGGCCGTCCGGCAGGGCGGCATATTCCTCCTTGGTGACGGTCCAGCCGAAGCTGCCGCCGGTTTGACCGGGGCGGCGCAGGAAAACAACCATCTCAAAAGGGTCCTCAATGACGGAGTCGATCTCCATCTCGAACGTGTTCGGGCCGGGAGCGGCGGCCAGAGCGGCGGCATGCCGCCGCAGCCCCACGATCTCGCCGGTCTGTTCGCCGGGCACAGACAGCTCGATACCCCAGTCATCGGCGGTAAAGACCGTGCGTCCGCCCTCGTGGCGGAGATGGGAGACGCGGCTGAAATTCTTGCAGCCGGTGAGCTGGGCGGCGGTGTGCGTGCCGGGATTTTTGAACAGGGCATGCTTTTCGCCCATAGCCTCAATGCGTCCGCGGTTATAGACCGCCAGGTTGTCCGCCATGCGGTAGAGCTCGTCGCGGCTGTGGCTGACGATCAGCGCGTCGCCGCCGAAATCCCGCAGGATGTCCATGGCCTCGCGCTCCATGCGGTCGCGCAGGTGCGCGTCGAGCGCGGAAAACGGCTCGTCGAGCAGGATCAGTTCCGGCTCGTTTATGAGGATGCGCGCCAGCGCCACGCGCTGCTGCTGTCCGCCGGAAAGCTGCGCGGGGTACTGCTCCCGCAGGCCGGTGAGCTGCATCCGGTCCATCATGGCGTCCACGGCCTTTTGCCGCTGTGCCTTGGGCAAATGCCGCGTACCGGCGGCAATGTTCTTTTCTGCGGTCATCGTGGGGAAGAGGGCGTATTGCTGGAAGAGATAGCCCACGCGCCGCCGCTGCGGCGGCAGGTCGATCTTTTTTTCCGAGTCGAAGAGGATGCGGCCGTTCAACACGATGCGGCCCTCGTCCGGGCGTTCGATGCCGGCGATGCATTTGAGCGTCACGCTCTTGCCGCAGCCGGAGGCGCCGAGGATGCCAAGGATGTCGCCGTTCGTCTCAAAGGCGGCGTCGAGCCGGAAATTTCCGAAGTTTTTGCGGATATCGACAAGAAGGCTCATGCGGCGGCCTCCCTTCGGCGGCGGGGATTCTTCTGGTTTTTCTCCAAAAAGTTCACGGCGAGCAGAACGACGGCGGAGATCGCGATGTTCACAAGCACCCAGCGGAAGGCCATGGCGTCGTTGTCCGTGCGCCAGAGCTGATAGACCGTTGTGGAGATCGTCGCGGTGCGGCCGGGCGTGTAGCCTGCGATCATGCTCGTCGCGCCGTATTCGCCGAGTGCCCGCGCAAAGGCCAGCACTGTGCCGGCGAGAATGCCCTGCCGGCAGGCGGGCATGCGGATGCGCCAGAAAATATAGCGGTTTGAAAGGCCCAGCGTCTGGCCGGCATAGCCGAGCGTCTCGTCGAACGATTCGAATGCGCCGCGCGCCGTGCGGTACATAAGCGGGAAGGCCACGACCACGGTCGCGAAAACCGCCGACCACCAGGTCATGACGAGCTTGGTGTCAAAAAGATTCAGAACCAGCAGGCCGATGGGACGCTTCGGTCCGAGAAGGCGCAGCAGCAGATAGCCCACAACCGTCGGCGGCAGCACGAGCGGCAGCGTCAGGATAACGTCGAGAATACCCTTGATGAGCCGGGGCAGCTTTGCGATCGCATAGGCCGCCCAAACGCCGAGAAAGAAGATGACGACGGTCGAGATCGCGGCGATGCGCAGGGAGTTCCATAAGGGAAACCAGTCCATAATATTCTCCTGAAAAAGAGGGTAAAGGGAGCGCGGTCAGGCGCTCCCTTATAATATAATGCATCCTTTGTGATTACGCAAGCGGGGTGAAGCCGACGGCCTCAAAGATGGCGGAGGACTCCGGCGTGGTGCAGAAGTCGAGGAACGCCTGGGCAAGCTCGGGATTCTCGCTCACGTTCATGACCGCGGCGGGATAGATGACCTGGCCGCACATATCGGCGGTGGCGGTGTCGATGACCTCGAGGCCGGCGGAGAATGCATCGGTCTGGTAGATGATGCCGCAGTCAACGGAGCCCTCGGAAACCTGCGTGGTGACTTCCTTGACGTTGGAGCCGTAGGTGATGGAGCCGGCGGCAGCAAGGTCTTCTTCGCTCATCTCGTAGTAGGCGAGGATCTTCTGCGTGTACTGGCCGACGGGAACGTCCTCGTTGCCCATCGCCATGAAGATGTCGCCGGCGGCGAGCTTCTCGGCCCAGTCGTCATAGCCCTCGATCCCGGCGGGGTTGCCCTCGGGAACGGAGAGGGCGACCTTGTTCTCGAGGATATCGAAGCGGGTCTCCTCGATAACGAAGTCAAGGCCGTCGGTGTTGACTTCGGGGTCGGCCTCGATGTCGAGCTGGTTCATCTGCTTCTGACCGGCGGAGATGAACACGTCCACATCCGCGCCCTCCTCGATCTGGGTCTTGAGGGTGCCCGAGGAGTCAAAGTTGAAGGAGATGGTCACATCGGGGTTTTCGGCCATGAAGTTGTCGCCGATCTCGGTCAGCGTCTCGGTCATGGAGGCGGCGGCAAAGACGATCAGCTCGCCGGCATAAGCGCTCTCGGCAGCGGGGGCCTCTTCTTCGGCGGGAGCTTCTTCCGCAGCGGGAGCGGCCTGCTGGGCGGCAAGCTCATCGACCTGCTCCTGCAGGGCCTGCACGGAGGCAAGAATGTCGTCGAGCACAGCGGTGTCGGCGGAGCTTCCGCAGGCAGTCAGCGCGAGCACCATGCACAGAGCCAGAAAGAGGGTCAGTATTTTTTTCATTGGAATTATCTCGCTTTCCTAATTAATTGTTACGCACTCATTATAAATCCGGACGGAGCCGTTTTTCAACGGGGAAAAAACGGTTACAACCAAAAATGATTCTGTTACAACAAATATGAGTGGTATCGGGTAAATGTCGGAAGAACGGCAAAAGTGCTGATAATTTCGGGAATTTTTGGAGTTCAAACGGCGCTTGACGGGTACGTTTTGAGTGCCGCGGAAACGAGATTTTTGAGGATCGCTACAGCCGATTCCGTTTTGTTACAACCAAAAATGCACGACAAACGGCGTAAAATGTGTGACAGAGTGCGGCGGAGTTTGATATAATGCTGACATGTCCAGTCTGCACAAAGGAGGATGGAGCGATGGCGGATAAATTTACGCCCGACCAGCAGAGCATTGTGTCCTTCAGTCTGATGGGTCCGGAGAGCGGCGCACCCTGCCAGGTGGACTCCAACGACGGGCGCATTACGCGCATCCGTCCGTATTTTTACGATAAGGAATACACGGACAAAAACTGCAATCCGTGGAAGATAAACGCCCGCGGCAAGACCTTTTCGGCGCCTGACCGCGTGACAATCACGCCCTTCGGCCTTGGGTACAAGTCCCGCGTCTATTCCCCGAACCGGGTGAAGTACCCCCTCAAGCGCGTGGACTGGGACCCGAACGGCGAGCGCAACCCGCAGAACCGCGGCAAGTCGAAGTATGTCCGCATAAGCTGGGACGAGGCGGCGCAGATCGTGGCGGACGAGCTCCGGCGGCAGAAGGAGAAATACGGCCCGGAGGCCGTCCTCTGCCAGGCGGATATGCACGGCGAGGGTAAGAATGTCGCGCCGAGCCACGGCTGCCCGAACCGCCTGCTGTCCCTCATGGGCGGATACACGCTGCAGATGCGCAACATGGACAGCTGGGAGGGCTGGTTCTGGGGCGCGAAATACGTCTGGGGCTGTGAGCCGGTAGGCGAGATGGCGCCGCAGACGAACCTCTATCCCGACATTGCGAGGAACACCGACCTGCTGCTGTTCTGGGGCTGCGATCCGGAGACCACGCCGCTCGGTGTCGTGTCGCATATGCCGTCCCGGCTGTGCTACTGGCTGTCGGAGCTCGGCCTCAAAAGCGTATACGTCTGCCCCGACCTGAATTACGGCGCGGCGGTGCACGCGGATAAGTGGATCCCCATCCTGCCGAACACCGACGTGGCGCTCCAGCTCGCCATTGCGTATATCTGGATCACCGAGGGGACGTATGACAAGGACTATATCGCGACCCACGCCTATGGCTTTGACAAGTTCGAGGACTACGTCCTCGGCCGGGAGGACGGCGTTCCCAAAACACCGGCATGGGCCAGTGAAAAATGCGGCGTGAAGGAGTGGACGATCAAGGCGCTCGCCCGCGACTGGGCGAAGAAGACCGCGTCGATCATCCACGGCAACGGCGGCTGCTATATCCGCGGCCCGTACTCCTCCGAGCCGGCGCGGCTTGAGGTCATGCTGCTCGGCATGCGCGGCGTCGGCAAGCCCGGCGTGCATCAGGCGAAGATGATCGAGTGGAGCCTCTGGAACCGCGATTATCCCGTGCCGTACCAGGGCAAATTTGTCCCGAAGATCACGGCGATCGCCGACCCGCTCCGCCCGGTGGACGGGGACGTTGACCCGAAGATCAACATGAACCGCTTTGTGCTGACGGACGCGCAGAAAGAGCGCGCCCCGGAGCTTATCGACCTGTTCCGGCAGCTTCCCGCGCCGAAGCAGTTCATTCCCCGCTGCTGCATCCATAAGGCGATCCTCGACGGTCACGCCGAGTGGCGCGGCCTGCAGTGCTTCTCGTCGAGCCAGCAGCCCGGGCCGGACAACTACCGCCACCCGACGCAGCAGTACCAGTTCGAGGAGATGAAATATCCTCGAGACGGCCTGAGCCGGGTGCACATGATCTGGACGGACGCCCCCTGTCAGGTGACATGCTGGAACGACGGGAACCTCACGGCGAAGGCGTTTCAGGACCCATCCATCGAGTGCATCGTGGCGCAGCATCCGTGGCTTGAAAATGACTGCTATTTCGCGGACATCATTTTCCCCGTGGTCACAAAGCACGAGATGAATGACCTCGGAAACGATCTGTCCTCCGGTAATTTCACCTCCATCTATCTCGAAGAGCCTTGCTGCCCGCCGGTCGGCGAGTCGGTGAGCGATTTCGACGTATGCGCAAAGGTCGCCGAGAAGCTCGGCCCGGAATATTACGCCGCCTACACCGGCAACATGAGCGAGAAGGAGCGCGTGCGCTTTTTCTATAAGGCCACCGGCTGCGAGGAGTACATGACCTGGGAGGAATTTAAGCGGCGCAAGATCTTTGTCGTTCCCTGCAAGGAGCAGGAGGAGCACGAGACGCTGCCGGCCGGCCTTCTCGGCTTCTATGAGGACCCGGAGAAGAATCCGCTTTCGACCCCGACGGGAAAGCTCGAATACTATTCGACGCAGATCGCGCAGTTCACGCCCGACGATCCCGAACGCCTGCCCGTGCCGCATTGGATCGAAAAGAGCGAGAGCCATGACGAACGCCTGTCCTCTGAGCGGGCGGAGAAATACCCGCTTTTGTGCATGTCGAACCACGGCCGCTGGCGCATGCATGCGCAGTGCGACGATATCGTCTGGAACCGCGAGGTCGAGACGATGAAGATCCGCGGGAAGGACGGCTATCAGTACGAGCCGGTGTGGATGCACACCTCGGAGGCCGAAAAGCGCGGGATACGGCACGGCGATATCGTGAAGATTTATAACGAGCGCGGCGTGGTCCTCTGCGGCGCGTATGTGACGGAGCGGCTGGTGCCGCATACCTGCTATGTCGACCATGGGTCCCGTCTGGACCCGATCATTCCCGGCTGGCTCGACCGGGGCGGCGATATCAACACCATCACCCCGACGTCCACGACCTCGAAAAACGCCACCGGCATGGCGGTTTCGGGCTTTCTCGTGGAGGTCGCGAAGGTGACGGACGAGGAAATGGAACAGTGGCGCCGGGATTATCCGGACGCCTTTGCCCGGCACGTCGATAAGGATGCCGGCGTATGCCTTGCCGGCTGGCTGGTCGGCGGAGAGGAGGCTGCCAAGTAATGGCAAAAGCATTTGTGATCGATGTGGCGAAGTGCTCCGGCTGCTATAACTGCCAGCTCGCCTGCAAGGATGAGCACGCGGAAAACGACTGGTCGCCCTACGCCAAGGCGCAGCCGCTGACCGGACAGTTCTGGTGCCGTGTGACCGATCATGTGCAGGGCACGATCCCCAAGGTGCGCATACACTATATCCCGCACCTGTGCAACCACTGCGAAAACGCGCCCTGCATCGCTGCGGCGAAGGACGGCGCCGTGTATCGCCGGGACGACGGCCTTGTTATCATCGACCCGGAAAAGGCCGCGGGCCAGAAGCAGATCGCCGAGGCCTGCCCCTACGGCGCGGTCTATTGGAACGAGGAGGCTGACCTGCCGCAGAAATGCACGGGCTGCGCCCATCTGCTCGACCATGGCGCAAAGCTGCCGCGCTGCGTGGAGGCCTGCCCGACCGACGCGCTGATGTTCGGCGAGGAAGAGGACCTCATGGATTACATCGAGGGCGCGTCCGTGCTCTGGCCGGAGACGGGCTGCGCGCCGCGCGTGTATTACCGCAACATCCCCGGCAAGTTCATCGCCGGAACGGTGTATGACCCCGTGGAGAAAGAGGTTGTCATCGGGGCGCGGTGCCTGCTCAATTCCGGCGGCAAGCGCTGGGAGACACGCACGGATGAATACGGCGATTTCTGGTTCAACGACCTGCCGGTCGGCCTGTTTGACCTCTCCATCCAGACCCCGGGTTATGAAGTGAAGCTCTTTGAGCGCCTGCGCACCCGCGAATGCGTCAATCTGGGGGACATTCCCCTGGAACGGAAGGCGGCGTCAAGATGACGGGCGATCTTACCCAAGGAAAGGTATCCAAGGTCATACTGCGGTTCTCTCTGCCCCTGCTTCTGAGCACCCTGCTCCAGCAGTTTTACAACATTGCCGACAGCATGATCGTGGGCCGGTTTACCGGCGAAGGCGGTCTTGCCGCCATCGGCGCGGCCTATCCCGTGACCCTGTTTTTCGTGGCGGTGGCCACCGGCGTCTCCATGGGATGTTCCGTGGTCATATCCCGGCTGTTCGGAGAGCGGGACCGGGAAAAGCTCCGCCGGGCGGCGTACACGGCGGTCATCGCTATGGCGGTGCTTGGGCTTTTCCTGTCCGCCCTGGGCATTGCCCTGGCCGGGCCGCTGATGAAGCTTTTGAACGCCTCGGAAGAGATACTCTCCCCCGCGAGGCTCTATCTCGCCATCTACGCCGCCGGCGTGCTCCCCATGCTTATTTATAACGCCGCCACCGGCGTTTTCACCGGCCTCGGCGACGCCAAGCTTCCCCTTTATCTGCTTCTTGGCAGCTCCGTTCTGAACATCCTTCTCGATTATATCGCCGTGCGGTTCCTCGGCTGGGGCGTGGCCGGCGCAGCGGCGGCTACGTCCTTCTCCCAGCTTGTGGCCGCGGCGCTGGCGTTTGGGCTCATGCTCCGGCGCATCCGGAAGCTTTGCGGCGCCGGCGCGGCCTTTGACCGGGAAATTTTGGGGGAGATACTCAAAGCGGCGATTCCCTGCATACTCCAGCAGAGCTGCGTGGCTCTCACCCATACCATCGTGCAGAGCATTTTGAACACTTACGACACCGCCGTCATCGCCGGATACGAGGCGGCGTCAAAGCTCCACAATCTGGCCTATATGAGCCTCAACACCATCGGCACCGCCTTTGCAACCTTCACCGCCCAGTGCGTGGGCGCGGGGAAAAGGACCCGGGTGCGGGAGGGCTTCCGCGTAACGACGGTGGTGTGCCTTATCATTACCGCCTGTGTGATCCTCCTGTTCCAGCTCTGCCCCGGGGCGCTTATCGGCCTTTTCATCGACGGGGAGTCGTCCCCTCTGGTGATAGAGGCGGGGACAAATTATCTGCGGATCATCTCCCCGGTGTATACCATCATCTGCTATATCATCGCCACCGGGGGCCTTCTCCGGGGCGTGGGACGGAGCACCGCCTTTTTCGTGGAGACCCTGCTGGAATTTGCCGTGCGGGTGACCATGTGCTTCGTGCTGACAAAAGCGCTGGCCAGCTATACCGGCCTTCTCTGGGCCTGGTATTTCGGCTCCTCCTGCGGCTTTTTGATGTGCCTGGGCCTCAGCGTTCAGACCTTTCGGAAGACTCTCTCTCCTTCCGGCGACAGAGAGTTGTTGCAGGGTCACAACTAAAATGATGTGACCAAAAAGTAAAAGCCCCTGAAAATCAAGGCTTTTCGGGATGGCTGCCCCAGAAAAAATGATCGGGGTATGTTATAAATCAGCGTTGACCTTGATACAGTTCCAGAGTTTATAATAAGTATTACTATTGGGTCGTTGTATGTCGGCGGCCCGGGTATGACAGGAAGAGATCCTATGGAAGAAAAAAAGCAGATTCGCAGCAGCAAGGACCGCAAGGAGCGCGCAAACCACGCGAACGATGTGCGCCTTCGGTTGATGGATATGGACGGCGGCAAGCTGATGACGGCGCTGAACAATGCCAAAATGGTGGGCGTTCTCTCCGGCAATGAGGTCATGTACATTTTCGTCTTTCGGGGCCAGTATCTGTGCTTTATCCACAAGCTGGACGCGGAGGAGGGACGGTACAAGGCGTGGCCTGTGAATGAGCGCAACACCGCTATGTTCAAAAACCTGACCTCCGCGGCGGACAAGCTTTTTGAGATCACGCCGAAGCCGGACATGGACCCGATGGGCGTCATGGCGGCGGCCGAGCGGGGGATCATCTCCTATCTGGACGCCACGGGCCAGCTCCCGGCGGAGGATGTGGACTTCATGGGATGGCAGGAACCTGCCGAAGAGGCGTAAAAAAATTGTCATAAAACGACAGGAGGACAGAGGATGAAGACGTATAAGTTCGAGTGCCGGAGCACCCGCCGCGGCTTCACGCAATGGGCGGTCGCTCTGGAGGATGGCGTGGAGGTCAAACGCATCGACCGCGACGTGCATCAGGAGACCGTCCGTCAGTTCCGCGAGCGTGCAGGGGCTGCGCTGGAGGCGGAGGGCTATGCTCCCGAGCCGAACCAGTACACCCTGTAAGCGTGAAAAGGAGAGTGTGTTGATGAAAACCGTTTCTGTTCTGATCCAGCATCACGCCGGGCCGACCGGCGACGTGCTGCTGTGCAGGAATGCGGACGGCGTCTGGGAGTTTCCCCATGACCGTGTCCGCACCAACGAGACCGATGAGGCCGCCGCGGCCCGTGTCGCGGCCGAGCAGCTCGGCATGACCGTCGCGGTGGGCAAGCTCGCCATGCGCGGCGCCAAATATCCCAAGAACGGCGTCGTTGAGCATCTGACGGAGGGCAATATCACCCACAACACCCATACGAAGTGCGACGCTCACCTCTATTACGAGGCCGTGAACACTTGGCAGACCGAGCCGAAGGCCGGCGTTTACGCCGAATTCCGGTGGGTCCATCCCTCGGAGCTGGGCGGCTGCGAATTTGCCGGCGACGACGTAAATTTCATGGCGAAGTTTGATCCCTGGATCAACGGGCGCGTAGTTCCCGACGTCCGTATGTACTGAGGAGGCTGAGGCATGAAAAAGTATTTCTTTGAGGCCGATAAGAAGCAGTGGGAGAAGCCCACTGAGCCCAAGTATGTATTCTGCGCACCCGCAAAGGTCTGGGCCGTCGCCGAGACCGAGGAGCAGGCGCGTGAGATCGCGCTGAAGAAGCTTGCTGCGAAGTATTACGGCTCCGGCACGCTGCTCGACGAGCCGCGCCTGACCCTCACGAAGAGCGCGGAGCTTCCCGTCGATTGGAGCTACGGCTACGGCGATGATCGTGGCGCCGGCACGGCCGAGGAAAAAGCGGCGCTGTACGCCGACAATAAGAGATAAGGAGGATAGAGCCGTGGAGCTTGTAAAAAAATACCTTCTGCGTCTGCCCGAGGAGAACGTGACGCTGACGAAGGACGAACTCACCGCCCGCGTCCGGGAGATCCTCAAGGATCATCCCAGTGAATTCATGAATGCCTACCGTGTGTGGTATGAGGGCTTTGAGGGGTGCGGCATGCCCGGCACCGACGTCTATGAGGCGATCGTCGAGACCCTCCGCTCCCTGAGTGGGGATTGGGAAGAGATCGGTCCCATGCGCTGGGAGAAGTACGGCGTTGTGGACCCCAGCTTTAAGAACCGCCGCTTTGCCGATGCGATGAAGAGCAATAAGGGTGTGGAGATGCTTCTGCATCAGTATCATCTGGGCGCCCATTATCAGGGACCGGACGGCCGTATTTTCTGGATCCCCGTCATCGAGGATTACGATATGCGCGCCTTCGAGCGCAAGGACGGCAAATATGTCGGTACGATGGTTGAGATCGATCCGCGCAGCGACTATGCCCGCCGGATGGTCGAAGTCAAGGTGTAAGGGAGGAGCAGCCAAATGAGTTTTGAAAAAGCGATGCGCTCCGACAGCAAGAAGGAGAAGATCACCCACAGCGTATGCGTCGGCGGCCCGATGACCCTGCATACGATGGACGGCGTGATCCGCCGTGTGCGGCCCGTTGTCTTGTCGGATGACGATCCTGCCGGCTGGGTCATCAAGGCCCGCGGCAAGGAATATACGCCTCAGCGCAAGATGACCATGTCCCTGCTCGGCTACTGCGAGCGCGACAAGACCTATGCTTATGACCGGCTGAAGTACCCGATGATCCGCGAGGACTTCGTCGAGACGCCCGACGGCAAGAACCGCAACACTGAAAACCGCGGCAAGTCCGGCTATCGCCGGGCGTCCTGGGACGAGGCGCTGAGCCTGGTCGCCCGCGAGATCAAGCG